>DFGJ01000036.1 GCA_002372375.1 Ruminococcaceae bacterium UBA3753 | reverse complement strand
GCAAAATAGCAGCTGAAAACAACATCAAAAACGTGAGTTTGATTTATCCGGGGCAGGTATTTAAAATTTGATTTTTTCTTGTTAGACCGGGTTCTATTAATTAAAAGCCCAGCAGATGTAACTTAATTGTAAAATAGTGCATAATATTTAATTTTATGTTATAATATATTTGTTTTTTTATACATATAAAAGGTAAAATAAAATGGAACAAAAAAGAGGCTCATCTGCTGCCAAAAATTTTTCATTAAGGTGGAAAAACAAAGGCTACGAAAAAGGTCAAGCTCAAAATTTTTGGAGAGACCTCCTGTACTACGTATTTGAAGTAAAAAACATCTCCGATTACATTGAGTTTGAACCTAGAATAAATGGTGGTTTCATAGACGCTTACATAGAAAAAACTAAAGTTTTAATAGAACAAAAGTCTTCAAACGTAAATTTAGAAAAACCGTCAACTTTGGAATTAGTATTCAGTCAAGCAAAAAAATACTCAGATGACCTACCTTACAGTAAAAAGCCAAAATGGATAATTGTCTGCAATTTTAAGTCATTTTTTATTTACAACATGGACTTCCCAAACAAGGAACCGGAAAAAATTTTACTAAAAGATCTAGAAACCGAGTACTACAGACTAAGCTTTTTAGTAGATAAAGACACGCCGAGCGCAATCAAAGAGGAAACTGTATCTTTTAAAGCAGGCAATTTGGTAAAAAAGATCTATGATGCTTTTTTTAAAGAGTACAAAAACATAGAAAGTGAAAAATCCAAAGATGACCTAAATGAGTTGTGCACTCGACTAGTATTTTGTCTTTACGCCGAAGACTCTGGTCTTTTTTACAAAAAAGATTCTTTCTGCAACTACTTAGATAAAAGTGTTGACCTTTTTCAAATGCGACAAAACCTTATCACTGCGTTCAAAGTTTTAAACACAAAACCAAAGGAAAGAGACCCCTACCTCGGTGAAGAGCTTCTAAACTTCCCTTACGTTAACGGCGGACTCTTTTCCAATGAAAACATAGAAATCCCGAGTTTCACAGAAGAGATAAAAGACGCACTAATCAACAAAGCCTCTAAAAGCCTCGACTGGTCTAAAATCAACCCTACTATATTCGGTGCCATATTTGAATCCACTTTGAACCCAGAAACCAGAAAAATCGGTGGCATGCACTATACGAGCGTCGAAAACATCCACAAAGTCATAGACCCCTTATTTTTAAATGACCTCACGCAAAAATTAACAGACCTAAAACAGATAAAGGACGTAAGGCTCAAAATCAAAAAACTTCTAAAGTTCCAAGATTATATTAGCACTTTGACTTTTTTCGACCCTGCATGTGGCTGTGGCAATTTCTTAACAGAGACCTATACATCGCTAAGAAAAATTGAAAACCAGATACTAAATATTTTAGCGCATGAGAACATGCCTGTCAACCAGGTAGAAATAAAGGTGAGCATAAACCAATTTTACGGAATTGAAATAAACGATTTTGCTACTCAGGTTGCAAAAACTGCGCTTTGGATCGCGGAGTCGCAGATGTTCTCCGAAACTGAAAAATTATTACCATACAGTTCACAAATAAAAGACTTTCTACCACTTGAAACCAATAAAAACATAATCACCGCCAACGCCTTAAGAATGGACTGGAATGAACTTTTGCCTAACAAAAAATGCAGCTATATTATTAGTAATCCGCCGTTTTGTGGTGTTAAATTAATGACGAATTCCCAAAGATTAGATCGAAAAATAGTCTTTAATTCAAACAAATTTAAGAAGCTGGACTATGTATCATGTTGGTACAAAAAATCCATAAATTATATGTTAAACACAAAAATAAAAGCTGCCTTAGTTTCTACCAGTTCAATAGTCCAAGGTGAGCAAGTACCCTTACTATGGGAACCGTTGTTTAAAAAGGGAGTAAATATAAATTTTGCATACCAACCGTTTAAATGGAACAGTGAGTCAAGTGATATAGCTAACGTTTTATGTGTAATAGTCGGATTTTCTTACATAAACTGTAAAGAAAAAATCATATACAATTTTGCGGGTGCTAAGAAAAAAGCTAAAAATATAAATGGTTACCTTTTGGACACTGCAAATATATTTGTAAAGAAAAGACTATATCCATTACATAATGATAACTATATGCAAAAAGGATCCCAATTAATAGACGGTGGAAATTTTCTATTTAACAAAAAAAGAAAAAATGATTTTTTAAAAAAATATCCTAAAAGTGAGCCATATTTTTATAAATATATAAATGCCAAAACTTTTTTGAATGGAAAAGAACATCTTTACTGTCTTTGCTTAAAAAATTGTTCCCAGGATTTAATAACAAGATGCCCTGGAATACGTAAAGTCATAGAAAAAGTTTACAGATACAGATTAAATAGCAAAGCAATATCTACTAACAAGTTAAAAGATAGGCCGTGCGAATTTTTTATAACAAATATTCCGAATGGAAAAAGCCTTTTCTTTCCAATAGCTTCATCCTGCAAAAGAGAATATGTTCCTATAGGCTTTATGAAAGAAAAATGCATTTGTACAAATGCCATTAATTATATCGAAAATGCCAATATTTACCAATTCGGCATACTAACATCTAGTGCCCATATGCACTGGATGCGTGCAGTATGCGGAAGATTAGGCGTCAGCTATAGATACTCAAAAGACATAGTATACAACACCTTCCCCTGGCCAAACCCAACAAAAAAGCAAAAAGAGAACATAGAAAAAACAGCAAAAATGATTTTAGACGCTAGAAAACTTTACCCCAACTGCACCTTGGCTCAACTTTACGACCCACTTACTATGCCACCAGAACTTAGAAAAGCCCATAAACTAAATGACGAAGCTGTGCTTAAAGCGTACGGATTTAGCAAAAACATTACAGAAGAAGAATGTGTAGCAAAACTTATGGAGATGTATAAAGAGTTGGTAGAAAAAGAAAGCAAAAAAGACATAAAAAAAGTAATAATTTATGCATTGAGTGCTTACACAGGATATTTAAAAGTGGCATAAAAATGGTTTGAAATTTTCTATTTTAGAAAACTTTTT
>DFGJ01000025.1 GCA_002372375.1 Ruminococcaceae bacterium UBA3753 | reverse complement strand
TTGTCATCCTTTTTGTCATCCTTTTCGACATTCTTTTTGTCATTCTTTTCATCATTCTTTTCGACATTCTTTTCGACATTCTTTTCGACATTCTTTTCGACATTCTTTTCGTCATTCTTTTCGACATTCTTTTCGACATTCTTTTCGTCATTCTTTTCGACATTATCCTGAACTACGTTACCCCTACCTCTAAATTTATCAAACCCGTAAACACCCACTGCGGCTGCAAGCGCAAAGATAGCAAACAAATCTTGAGCAGTTAGCGAATTCCAAAAATTAGATAGTACGCTTCCATTTTCACGACGAAAAAAAGAGCTACTTCCACCATTTATATTTTTACCACCTTTATCAAATGAATCCCTAAAAACTTTCTTCGCTTCATTCGTGTCATTACCAACCTCATTAAATGCACTAACATCCAAAAAGCCACCTGAACTTGTTGAGAGGGCACCAAGTAAAGCACTTGAAATCGTTCTGTTCCATCTTTTCACTACAAAAAACCTCCTATTTAATACTAACTTAGATTTTAACATTTTTTATATAAAAAGTCAATACATTAAAATTAAGATTTCAAAATTATAAGCAAAGGCCTGGAGTTTAAGCGATCAAAAGCAAAGGGCCTTTCTCGTTTTGTGAAACGTGAGTAAAAAATCCGAACTTGCTGTTCTTGTTTATTTAAATTTCAAAGTTAAATCTGATTGTTTAATTTTTAACCACTTTTATGTTTAACTCTCCTAGCACATGATTAATACTGCTCTTCACTCGAAAAATTTTTTTCGAACTTCTCTAAACAAGCTCTAAACCTTGATCGCTTATGCATCAACCAAACATCTATACCCTCGGCTCTTCTTTATACTTGCTTTACCAACAAGGAACTGGCGGTACGCTATAAACACCAAACTGTACAACTAGCCACACTCAGACTAAATTCGACAACATGAAAAAGCCCACACAGAACTTTACACAAAAACCCGCCGAGTAGCAACCTTAGCACTAACAAAACAAAGTAACGACACCTCGCTCAACAAAAAGCTCTATACTTTTTGCTAACTACTACTTAATACTTTTTCGCACTTTTCGCAAACAAATTTCCCATCTTTTTCATCGATATATTCACTAAAACACCAACATCTAGGGCACTTTTCCCCTTTTGCCTTACCAATATTTATTACAAAATCACTTTTTGGATCTTCCAAACTAGAATTTGATTTACCAGCTAACCTTAAATTAACTTTGGAAACAATAAAGATCTCCGCGAAAGTTTTCTCTAAATGCTTAAATAGTTCGTAATCTTCTTTTTTTACAAAGTCGATAGTAACTTCCGCTTCTAGCGACGATCCAATTGATTTCCCTGCTCTAGAAACTTCTAGCTTTTTTACTACTTTTTCACGTATTGAATCTATTTTAGTCCACAAATTTATAAATTTATTATCAAGGTTTAAGACTAACACAGCGGGCATATTATTGAACAATATATTTTCATTGTCTTCTACTTTCTGATGTGGTATGTACTCCCAAACCTCGTTTGACGTAAACGGCAAAATAGGAGCTAGCAATTTTATTAAAGTGTTTAAAACTAAATAGATTGTAGTCTGTGCACTTTTTCTTTCATAGCACTTTTTCGCTCTAACATAAAGTCGATCCTTTATAACATCTAAGTAGTAGTTAGATAGTTCTACAACACAGAAAGTATATATATTTCTATAAACTTTACTAAATTCAAAAGTTTCATACCCTTCAATAGACTCTCTTATAACATAATTTAGTTTATACAAAATCCATTTGTCCAAAGGCAACAAGTTCTCTAATTCTATTAACTCTTTACTTATGTCTAAATCAAAAATATTACCTAAAATATACCTTGCCGTATTACGAATTTTTCTATAACTCTCTGCTATTTGTTTCAAAATTTTCTCTGATATCTTTACATCAGCGTGATAATCCGAAGATGCCACCCAGAGCCTTAAAACATCAGCACCGTAAATCTTTACTATGTCTTCCGGACTAATCCCGTTGCCCAAAGATTTAGACTGCTTTCTACCTTCACCATCTACAACCCAACCATGTGTAACTACCGTTTTATAAGGTGCCACCCCATTTGCAGCTACACTCGTTAAAAGCGAAGACTGAAACCAACCTCTATACTGGTCAGCACCCTCAAGGTAGAGATCCGCAGGAAAATTTAATTCCTCCCTTTGCTTACAAACTGATGTATGACTAACACCTGAATCAAACCAGACATCTAAAATATCAGTTTCTTTAACAAAGCTTTCATAGCCACATTTATTGCAACAAACGTCGTCAGGTAAAAGATCTTTTTCATCTTTCTCGTACCAAACATCGGCACCGTTCTTTCTAAAAAGCTCCGAAACATGTAAAATCACATCTTCGCGAAGCAGAGGCTCCTCACAGTTTTCACAGTAAAAAACAGGTATGGGTACGCCCCAACGCCTTTGCCTGGATATGCACCAGTCTTTTCTTTCGGTTATCATACTCTTTATTCGGTCTTTACCCCAAGAAGGAATCCAGTTAACTTTCCGAGATTCTTTTACAGCATCTTCTTTGAAGGAATCTACACTACAAAACCATTGCTTAGTTGCCCTAAATATTACGGGCTTTTTGCACCGCCAGCAGTGCGGGTAAGAGTGCTCATAGGTCTTGGTAGCAAATAATCGACCATTTTTTTCTAAACTTTCATATATTTTCTCGTTAGCCTCTTCCACTGTAAGCCCAGAAAATTCTCCACAAATTTCCGTCATCTTCCCCTTGTAGTCGACTGCAACTGGAATTTCTCTAAGTTCTTCGTAATTTTGGCAAACCGAAAAATCTTCAAGGCCGTGGCCTGGAGCGGTGTGAACGCAGCCTGTACCAGATTCTAAAGTGACGTGATCCCCTAAAACGACAAGAGAGGTTTTATCCAAAAATGGGTGTTTCGTCTTAATTTTTTCTAAACTTTGCCCTTTAAAGTCTTTTATTTTTTCATAATTTTCCACGCCACCCTGTTGCATAACAGTCTCCACTAAATTTTTAGCAACTACGTAATACTTATCTTCACATTTTACAAGAGAATATACAAAATATTTGTTAAGACATATCGCTACATTTGCAGGGAGGGTCCAAGTGGTCGTAGTCCATATTAAGAAATTGACTTTTTCAGGGTCTATTCCTAGGTCTTTAAAAATACCTCGATCATCTTCTACTTTAAACTTAACATAAATTGACTTGCAAATATCTTTCTGGTACTCAATCTCAGCTTCAGCCAAAGCTGTTCTGCAGCTGCCACACCAATAAACAGGCTTAAGTCCCCTGTATATGCAACCCTTACTGACCATCTTTGCAAATACTTCTAACTGAGCGGCTTCATAGTCTTTTTCTAAAGTTATGTAAGGCTTTTTAAAATCAGCTATTACTCCTAACCTTTTAAAGCCCTCTTTTTGCTCATCTATGTATTTTTTAACAAACTCTTTACATATCCTTCTTATCTCAGCTGCTGAAACTTCTTTGCCAGATTTCACTTTCTTCATGGCTTTAAGTTCGGTTGGAAGTCCATGAGTATCCCAACCTGGAATAAGCAACGCTTTATAGCCAGACATATTCTTATAACGAACCACGAAATCTTTTAAAATTTTATTCAAAGCATGGCCCATATGGATCGCTCCGTTAGCATAAGGGGGGCCATCGTGGAGAGTGTAGTTGGGAAAATCTTTTTTCTTTTCTTTCAACCTTTCATAAGTGTTATCATCTTCCCATTTTTTTAATATTTCTTTCTCTTTTTCCGGTAGATTCGCCCTCATCGGGAAATTGGTATTTGGCAAATTCAAAGTACTGTTATAATCTACTTTTTGCATAAACAAACCGCCCAAGCAGGTAAATATTGTTACTAATGATGCTACTTATTATACAATAGACTTTTCATGTTCTGTACATAAAAGTTATTTTGAGGTCAAAACAATAATTAATAAATCAGTATTTTTCTTAAACATTTTTAAAAATTTGATTTCTGCTTGGGTGGATATTTTCTACTTTAAAACAGGTTTTTTAAGCTAATTTTTACACTTAACAAATAAAGGTGATACGTATTTATAAATTTGTTGAAACATACAAATTTATAAATACATTATTGTATTTATACCTTTTTATATGCTAAACTCTTCATATATAATATTTATTATTTGAATGTACACATAAAAGGAGAAAAATTATGCTATTCAGTAAGAAAATTTCTCAAGTGAGTGCCAGTGCTATAATGGCAGGTATTACGGTAGGCCAAATAGCTTTTGCTAACTTTTCTGATTTTTCAGCTGGTAAAGCAATGGGAAATTACAATCATGAAATTGGTAAAACAAAAGTTGAGACAAATGCTTTCAATAATGCAAATAAAATCAATTTTCTCGTCTCTGCTGGCGGTATAAATGTGGTTTTAACTGTTTTTATGGTAACACTTCTTATACACTTTAGTAAAATTTACTTAGCACAACCTGAGATAGATATAAATCATCTTATTGTACCCGTGCGCCTTCAAGAAATAAGGCCGTTCGAAACAGGCTATCAGCAAAGAAGATTTCGAAACAGAATTTTTCTAAATAAACTCAGGTATTATTACTTAGCCAATAGCGCAAAAGAGAAAATAACTGATTTCGTAAGCAGGATTGCGAAAAAGGAAGTATCGAAAGCACTGGCTAAAGGACTAGTCAGCTATTTATCCGAGTATTTACATGCACATTTTTCTTTATCGATCCCTGGAGGGTCAGTACTAGTGAGAAAGGCGCTATCAGCTACATTTAAAGTATTGTTAAGTGAAGCAGAAAACTATATCAAAAAAAATTTAGACGAAAATGTTCATGATAAACACATGCCAATCAAAAAATCTTTAAAGGAAAAAATCCTAAAAAAGGTTAAGGAAAAGGTTTTCTTAACAGCATCGGGTATTGAATACGTAGATGACACAATATTTGATACGATAAAACAAAAAATAGTTGACGATTATTACGAGAAGGATAATTTTCTTGAGTTAAAGAATATAGCAAATTTCTTTAAAGGGGTTCTCCCTAATGCAGAAAGCTATATAAGTGATGAAGCTGCCATGATAGTGAAGCGTACACTGTGGGGCGAGACGTTAGGCAGATTATTAAATTTGAATCAGTTTGAAGACTGGATTGTTGAAAAACTAGAAGTTACTAAATAAAAAGTGACGCAAACAAAAAACCAAAGGCGAAGTGGATATCATCTCGCTCCAATTATATAAAATATGAATTAAAATATACTTTAATTTAGCAAACAACCATTTCACGGAGTTAACTCACCCGTCTAAGCACTACCTTTACATAAAACCTTCTCGCCTCCATTTTTTCTGAAATTGACAAAGATAATTTAGATCATATTGCTCTCCTTCGTCCATAGTAGCTTTACCAAGTAAGCTATCTGCTATTCTGATAATGTATCAAAACACTTTTTTATTTTTCTGCCTCTACCGAAGCATCTTTATAGTGCTTATCTTTTGCTAATTACTCAGGTGGTGTACACTCTCTCCCCACTACCGACAGGCAACACATCATTACCAAAGTTAGTGCTACTACGAGGTGTTTCTTTTTTTAAAACAAAACAAGCTCCCAGAAAAAATTAAAGGAATATAATTAAAAAAAACAAGGCCTACTGGCCTTGTAAAACATTTCAAGTGAATGTTAAACCTCATCCTCAACACAAAGTGTCACAGTCAGCGGAAATCCAGATAAGACCACTTCGAGATTTTTTTTGGTACTATATTCCCAATCGTTTAACTCTTTGGCGTAGCGCTCGAGAAAGCTAATAGAAGACTCAAATTCCAACGAATATATCCCATCATATTCGGAATTTTTTCCCTGTTTACCATACTGGAATAAAAGAGAATCAAACCTCTTACAACTATCCTCATTTGCTTCATAAAGCTGATTCATAAATTCTTCGGGAAATTTCTTGGAATAGGCATCTCTGAGTTTCAAAAACTCCTTGGTAAAAGAAATGGCGTCTTTATACAGTTGCTTTGCATTTTTTAAAATTGGTCGTATCGACTCTTTGGCTGCTGTGACTTTTCCCAGAAAATCATTGAGATAAGCTTGATCGCGGATTTTTTCCTCATCGAATTCAGTATTATCCTGCAGTGCCCACACTTTTCTTTCTAACTCATTAATTTTATTTCTACATTTTATAATTTTAGACAAAGCCTCCTCATAGTTCTTCTTTGCTTCCAAGTACTCAGGTGATGTATACTCCCCCCCTGCTTGTACACTACCACCAGGCAACGCACTACCTACCAACGCTGGTGCCACCAAAAAGGCACTCCCCTTTTTTTTAAAACTGTTTGACATAAAAAAACCTCCGAAAAAATAAAGAATTATCAATACATAACTGTATTAATAAAATTGTATCATAAAACTGTTTAAAAAAGAAACACATTTTTAAGATCGGAACAATATTTAGTCTATTCTAATTTAAAACAAATCAAATTCCGTATTAGCTCAAGTTTATTATATAAAATAAAAACATCCACCTAACCGTAGTGCGCAATTGATAACCTGCCTACTAAAAAAAGCCAAACGGTTACTCGACCATTCATATGTGGGTAGACCCGCCTCAGATCATCATGCTCCCTTCATCCGGCAAAGCCAGGAGGTCTGCAATTCAAAAAAAGAACGAAATCCCCAATAAAAAAGGTTGTAGGGTTATAAAGCGCAATTCGCGTGAAAGACAGATGCAAAACTAAAACAGTTCGATTTTATCAATCAAAAAAATTAATGTAAAGCAGTAGTTAAACAATTGATCCTGAAGATAAATATCTTATCAAAATATACTACGCAGAGTACTTAATGCTTGCTTATTAGAAAGGTAAAATTACAGAATAATCTAACAATACTCTATAAATAAAGAATTAAATATATTGACTTTTTTGTTTATTTAATATATAATATTTTCACTGTTGAAGAATTTTGTTTAAAACTATGTGGAAAGAAGGTGTATTTGTATGATAAGCAAAAAAGCAGCAGGATTAATCGGTTTGGGTGCAACTATGACAGGCGCTATAGGCAGCCAGATGACCTCAGCAAACCTTTCAGATTTGTTAAATAAGGAAGAGCAGCAGAAGTATACTTATAGAATTAAACAAATAAGAGGTTATGCAGCAGCTTTAAATATAGCAAACAAGATTCATGACCTCATTACAGAAAAATCTGACGATAATACTCAGGTTATTGAAATAAGTAATATAGTTCTAGACTCGCTAAGACCCAAGGTTTTACAAATGGCTGAAGAAGTAATGGATGGGGTTTTTAAAAAACTCATATCATCAGAAGAGATTGAAGAGTTCGTAAAAAACAAACTAAACGTACAGGATATCCTAAAACCAAATGCTTTGGTACCCGAAGAACAGGAAGATGAGTACATTAAATTGAGAGCAGAAGCTAAGCAACTAATGGATGCCATGGTAGACGCAGAGTTAAGTACTGAGAGCAAAAAAGACATTTTAGAGTCAAATCTGTTGTCCCTGCTATTTAAATATGGATACGAGCTGACCCCAGAAAATGTAGACAAAATATTAAACGAGTATAATAACTACTTGAATAGCATGTTTGCGAAAGAAAATACTTTGAGTGGCCTAATAGAACTTGCTAAAAGTGCCGGCGTTCCGTATGAATATGTAATAAATTGTCTTTTAGAAACAGAGATAACTACAGGAAAAGGTACCACTATTTTCAGCAAAACTCCAGCATATTATGAATTATTTTCGTATGAACCGAGCGAAGAAAATTATAGGAAAATTTATGAAGATTCCATTGGGAAAGCGAGGAAAAATTACAAGATAGACAAAGAAGTTTTTTATATTGATAAAGATGATGTGGCAGTTGCTGAAGAAGGACCCGAAGTAAAGAATTATTATGAAAAAAGCGGTAGGGGAAGAAAATTAGTTTTAAACGAACTAGGCTACTACTCCTCGAACATCGAACTGTTAAGCAATAATATAAAGAAGGGATTTGGCGGTTTAATTGCGGAAGGAGTTACCCACTATGTGATTCCTGGTGGAAAACTAATGAAAACCGCTGCTATCCCTTTAATAAAAGGCGGATTATCAAAAATCAGCGATAAGATAAAAGGTACATCGGTTGGGAAATACGTGCTTGGAGACAAAGACGAAAACGTACCAGAATACAGCAATTGGGTAGAAAACAAAGAAGTCAATAAATCTATAATAAAGACGGCTACAAGGGCAACCGGGCTAGAAACATTGCGGAAAACGGCAAACAACGCAATTATAAATTACATCGGTCAAACAACGGGTACTAATAATATTATAGAGACCTTATCAGAAAATACACCGTCTATAATAAAAAAAGAAGCAGAAAACATGACAAACTTTATCAAAGGGCCAACCAAAAGTCTTATGAAAAAGTTTGGAATAAATGTGAGTGAAAAAGAATTTGACCCATTAGAAAATAAATTAAACCAAATTAAAGGTATTATCAGCAAGATTAATGATTTAGCTGAGAAAATAGCTATTAAGAAAGTTAAGAAATAAGAAAGGAAACAGAAAAGGCGAGGAAAAATGCGAGTAAGAAAGAAGAAACAGGATTTGTAGCTTTACGAAACGAAACTTACCCTTAACACATTTCATGGTAATTTAAAATCTTTTATAAAAACAAGATATCAGAATGTTCTTTTAAAATACATTTTTTGATACATTAATGAAGTGACAAAAGACATTTTTTCCAAAAAACTGGAAGGTCCTTGACGAGCTCTTTCGATATAAAAGCGCACTTTGCCTTACGCTATCCATTTTACAAAATTCATACATGAACTTAAATTTATACATAAGAGAATAGTAATGAACAAAGTTACTAAGAAACCCAAAGTGCGCTGTCCATACAAAAGTAAAGACACATCACACTATGCCCACAATCCCCAAACAAGGCCGAACTAATCTAGCCAAACGAACATGTCAATCATTTTATTTACGCAGAAAGTCGCCTTGCTGTTGTTGCAATACAGCAAATAGTATTAGTTCAAAAAGTAAGAACTTGCTAGGCTGTTGCCAAGTTATGTTCCTTAACTTTTTCTAGGGCAATTGCTAACTGATCTGGGCAAGAAGTCCCACGGCCATTGCAATTTATACCTTTTAATTTTGAAATAACGTCATCTACTTTCATCCCCTTTACAAGGATCGACACCCCCTGTGTATTTCCGTGGCATCCACCAACAAACTTAACGTCTTTGACAACATCTTTGTCAACATCGATTATGATTTCCCTTGCACAAGTTCCTTTTGTTTTGTACGAATACACCAAATTAAATTCATCCTTTCTTTTTAAAAATGTAAATTCACCACATTCCGGACAGCCATTCTAGTCTTTTTTTTGAAGAAAGTAAACCAGAAAATTTTTCAAATAGATAGAAAGAATAAATAAAAATAAGCACAAAAAAATATTTTGTTGAAAAATTTTCACAAAAGATTTACCCTTAAGCAAGTTCCCTTTTCTTTAAATAACTGAAAACAAAAAGGAGACATCTAAAGTTGACAACAAAAACTAACATATATACCCGCCAATTTTCTGAAATATCTCGGTTGCAAATGAAAGATCTCGTATATTATAATTTGTGTTCAACTGAGGAAGAGGGCTTTATTGTATATGGTGTAGAGCTTGTAAGTACATGTGAAGAAAAAAGTTATTTAGGAAGAATTAGTTTAAATAGATTATCTTGTTCTAAGCAACTAGTTTTAGATATTCTACATTACTTGTATGAAAATTCTATAAAACCGGACTCTGCACAATACATTGTGGAAGATATTCTTAATTTAAAAAAACTTCCGGATGAGAACGTTTTGGTTATAAATTGACTATATGTTAATAGAAGAATCGAAACTAAGTAGTTTAACTCCAAGCCTTGTGCAATCTCAAAGCGCATTTAACAACTTTGTGGAAGTCATCGTTTCTTACAGCCAAGAGCTCGGAGTCCCTGCTTTTAAAAAAGTTATAACAGAATTTCGAAATATTTTTTTTAATCAAACAATTAACTTCAAATAGAATTCTACTTCTAAAAAATTATTCATTTTTCACTTTTTAAAACATATTAAGTTTGTATAACTAGCAGTAGTATCGTTTTAAACAAATCTACACATAAATGTTGATTTATGTGTAGAATTTAGGTATATTTACATGTTTCAAAGATCAACCCAAAACTAAAGAAAAAAGGTGAGATCTACTGTATTATAATTTAGATTTGCAATTTTCTAGTGAATCTTTTAGGAATTGACAGATTTTTTATAACTACCGCAATAAAAACGATAAACAAATAAATAAGCCAAATAAAAGCGGTATTTAGCACGTTGTTGCTCAAAAAACAAAGAAAACAACATCTTGTAGTGAATGCATAACAGTATGAAAATGCTAACAAAAATAGTCTTAATTAGTTGAAAATTATAACAAAGTAAGTAATTAAATCCCACAAATTAGATTTATGCAAAAACAATAACGCGGAAGTAACGTATTTATATAAAAATAGATTCAAAATCAAGAGATTATATACATAACTCGGTTTAAAATCCATAACATAAACATACACCATACCTCTAGGCAATCTAAAGGAACAGCCGAACAAAAAATGACCCTGGAGAGATAGTTTATTCAAATAAAAAAATAACCGACCCAAAAACAGGGTCGTTTTCGCGCTATCGAAGCAGGCACTTACTGGAAATTTCTAAAAATGAAACTGAAAATATAAAAGCTAATCCGCAAAAACTAAGAATCACATTCCCACTCATTTTTAGAGAAAACAACTACCTAATTAACATGTTGTTTATTAATAAAGTCCTTTAAGAACGTAAAGGACTTACTTTGCACTAAAGCTTCCCCAATGTAAGACGCCGATTTACCTATTAATGTCCTTTCGAACACTTTTAAACTTTTAATCTTTAAGTTATCCAAAATTTTCAATTCACTGTGATTACCATTTCTTAAAATTTTCCTCACATATTCAAAAACCTCATTAAAATCCTTGCCTTGTGCCCTAGCTTCCCTAGTTAACTCAACCTTCTGCTCTTTTTCTGGATCTCCAACCGATATAGCACTTACAATATCACGCATAAGCAATTTATCTAGTTTTTCTTCGTCAAGGGTTTCAAAAAATCGCTTCCGCCCGTTCAACCATTTCAACATCTCATTCTTAAGCAATCTATAATACATGGAAAGTGTGAACTCAGTATCGTTGACACCAACTGTGAGCGGTAGTTTTGAATTTATCTTATTACTACCAACGACCGATGATTTAATTTTATCTTTAAAAGAGCCAATAAACGTATTTTCTCCAGTGTTTTGTTCCACTTTTTGTGATAGTACAGAATTATTGGCAACATGGCTATTACTAATTATGTCAGCTGTTGGCGCACTATTATTAACACAAGGGGTTACAAAACCTACTCCAGGAGAATTAGTAAACACCTTTTCTTCATTATCACCATTAATGACATTGGGTGTCGGCGCATTATTGCCAATGTCAGGAACCAAAAGATCTGTTTCAGGAGAATTGATAAACAACTTCTTATTACTTCCGGGTTTTACTTCAGACGAAGGCGTAGAAGCATTGTTGTTAATTTTGTCATCATTTCTGATAATCTCACGACTTAACTCCAAACCTTCAACAGAACTAGAAGACCTTTTAAGCAAAGAAAATCCCTCTTCATCTTCTTCGCTGTGTTCCTCCAACTTAGCCTCTGCATCATCGTCGACAATACCATCGAGTCTGGCGTATATCCAACCATTACGAAACTCTAAAACCAGTCTAGGCAGATTTTTATTTAAGTATAAATTTTCGGTACTATTGGAACGAAAGACACAACGTAAGAGCCAATCGTAACAACCCGGACAACAGTAAGTTATATACTTACAAAAACTACTAAAAAAACCTGCGGAAGCAGTGGTACTACTGCTTAAGCACGACAGCAAAAGGAAAGCGGCGGTTGAACAAAAAGTTTTACCCCTC
Organism: Ruminococcaceae bacterium UBA3753; assembly: GCA_002372375.1. Classification (GTDB taxonomy): domain Bacteria; phylum Bacillota; class Clostridia; order Oscillospirales; family Acutalibacteraceae; genus UBA3753. The sequence goes on along the minus strand of DFGJ01000025.1, from coordinate 23,286 downwards.
AACGCAAACATTACGGCCACCCACAATTAAAAAATACTAAAATTCACAAAGCAACTCATCCATAGTACGACACATCGTTTGTAAAAAACTTTCCCTCTTGTGCAAACTTAATGTTTTCCTTAGAATCTTTTAATATTACCATAAACTGCTCACACGACTGCTTGCAAAACTCGTCAAAATTATCGCCAGACTTAAATGACGAAAAAATTTTCTCCGCTTCACTATACATTTCACTATCGTTCATAAGGCTATTCCCAGTCTTTTTATGGTATATTTCGCTCATTTTTCCAAAAAATACTTTCCATCTCTCAGCTTTGTCTTTTTCCAACTTTGTAATTCTTTCAGCAAAGGACACTCTATTGCCATATCCTTTTGTCTCTCCCTCTTCTTTCTCTACCTCTTCCTCCTCTTCTTCACCTTCTCCGCCACTGTACTTGTTGTTAATGTTATTATTTTCTTCACTTTCGGAATCGCTGTGCTTGTTATTACTAATGTTATTATTTTTTTCACTTTCGTTATCGCTGTACTTGTTATTACTGATGTTATTATTTTCTTCACTGCTATTTTCGTCGCTGTCTTTTGACTTTCTTAAACTAGTAGTTTCCTGATTTTCAATAATGTTCCTTGAGTAAGATTCATTCTCGTAGCGACTTCTGTAGCTATTTTTGCTAACCTCGTTGTAACCACCATTATCTCCGAAACACAGGCGGTAGAGCTTCTCAAATAGACCCGGGCAACAGCAACAACACTTCTTCAAGTATTCACAGAACGAGGGAGACGGGTTAGCCGAGCATTGCATGGGACTACTCAAAAAAACAGTTGTTAACGCGCCACCAGACATAGTAAAACCTTTGCTACGAATATTGAACATAAACAAAAACTCCTTAAAAATAAATTAGATTATGTAGCAAAGGTAGTTTAGTTTATGTCATACACGTATGTCAACCCCTTTGTTTTTAATACTGCACGAATTAGGAAATAGTTAAAAGCGGTAAGTAAGGTGATTCCTAAAGTTTGACAAAAAAACGGTGTGTTTACAAAAACAAGTTAAGTTCTGTTAATTGAATTTCATGTGCAAAGTTCGCTAATTAGCTCCTTTTTTTAGGACCATTTTAACTCCAGCTGGCAGATGGTAAATAATACGCCCAATAGCTCAATGCTCCTTTTTTTCGCATCGTGACGAATATCCACGGTTTTTCTGTTTTAAATTTAAGGCCATGTCGACGCGCCGAGAAAGCAGAGCAGTTTTATATTTACTTGTTTTTTATCAAAAGTACTTGCTCTTTTTTTAGGACCATTTTAACTCCGGCTGGCAGATGGTAAATAATACGTCCAATAGCTCAATGTTCCTTTTTTTCGCATCATGACGAATATCCACGGTTTTTCTGTTTTAAATTTAAGGCCATGTCGATGCACCGAGAAGCAGAAAAGTTTTATATTTATTTGTTTTTTATCAAAAGTACTTGCTCTTTTTTTAGGACCATTTTAACTCCAGCTGGCAGATGGTAAATAATACGCCCATTAGCTCAATGTTCTTTTTTTCGCACCATGACGAGTACCTACGGTTTCTCCGTTTGAAATTTAAGGGCATGTCGACGCGCCGAGAAAGCAGAGCAGTTTTATATTTACTTGTTTTTTATCAAAAGTACTTGTTTTTTAGGACCATTTTAACTCCAGCTGGCAGATGGTAAATAATACGCCCAATAGCTCAATGCTCCTTTTTTTCGCATCGTGACGAATACTTTCGGTTTTTCTGTTCGAAAATTAAGGCCATTTCGGCGCACCGAGAAGCAGAACAGTTTTATATTTACTTGTTTTTTTATCAGAAACACTTGTCATTTATCATTTAAAGCATCTGCTAAAACTTTATTGTGAAGGCCGTCTACTGCTTAAAAATCTAAATATAGTTTTTCTTTTCGTACCAGTAGGTTGAAATATCTTTGCAAATATCAGACATATTTAACACGCTAGAAGCACAAAAGATACCTTTTGCATCAATACCTTTGATACCTCCACTCACACGCTCTAACATAGGCTCCTCCATTAGCTGTGCACCCGATACACTAGATTCTTCTTCAAATATCAGAAGATCATAAATGTCAAAGTTGTAGCCCTTTTTTTCTGACAAAGGAAGTATCACTTTTTCGATGATTGTGCAAAGTTTATCTTTCGGTTCTTTCAAATAATCATATTTTTCCTTTGCGTCTAAAATTTTCTTTCGAAAAGTGGGATCGTTTTCCATTTCTTTGTAAAACTTTCTAACAAAAAAATTCATACTCTGCTCCCCCTAACTATATTTGTTTTTGGCAGCTATAACAAAATAATATCTATTATACAATATTTTTTGCTAAAAATCAACAGTGCAATAAAGATCGTTTTTATATTCTTGAAAAAATTGTTGACTTTAAGAAAGATTTGTATCAGAATAGCAGTGTGATGATGTGGTTTGTGCGCCTGAGTAGCTTAAGTAGTTTAGAGCGTTGTTTTTCAAAGGTATCGGTGCAATTCCGTTCGAAGGCAGTTATTTTTACTTTTTAAGAGGTAGTTTGGATGTATCAAGATAAGACCCTTGTGTGCAGAGATTGTGGAAATGAGTTTGTTTTTACAGCTGGTGAGCAGGAATTTTACGAGTCGAAAGGTTTTACAAATGAACCTCAAAGGTGTAAATCTTGCCGTGACGCAAGGAAGATGCAGGGAAAGAACGATCGTGAGATGTTTGTAGCGACTTGTGCATCTTGTGGCGGGGAGGCTCGAATCCCTTTTAAGCCGCGGGAAGACAGGCCAGTTTATTGCAGTGAATGTTATTCAAAGATAAGAGAGAACTCTTGATTTACTTCTTTAGCTTAGATGGGGTGCTTTGCTCACTTTTGTGTAGATTAACTGGTGCTTGGTTTTTTGTCTGATCCTTTTGTGTTACTTTTCTGGGCGTGTGGTGTGTTTATTCTAAATTTGGAACACACCATTAGTTTGTGGGTTCCATTTAGATGTAAAATTTTGTTGTGATCTCTCTTGAATGGTATTGTGTGGGGGTAGTACTGCGGCGGTGTCGTTTGGTCACTTTTGAATGTTGAATTTTATGGGTAGTTACTTTTAAGTTCTTATTTTTGTGGGCTATTATTTCGTTGGTTATAATTTATTTCATTTGGGTTAATTTATAGGTCCTTAGGTTTTAGGTCTTGCACGTTGGTAACCAGTGTGTTTTTCTAGTGGTTTATTTTTTTATCTAAGTCTTTGTTTTCGCAGGATGCTTTTTTGTTTTATTTAGTTACCATACGATTTGCGTTGGATCATATCGTAGTAGCGGGGAGGTCGTTACTTTACTAATCGTTCTAAAAAAAGAGTAAATTGGGTAGAAGTGGCGAAATTTTTTGGAATATGTGCTGTATACTAAGTACATTTTGGTTACAAAACCGGCATATTTTGCCATTTTGTATTTTCCTGTCATGTTGCTCTGTTTTTCTTTATTTCTGGGTGCATGGAAAATTACAACAGAATTGAAGATTTAAAAAATTACACCGTAAAAAAGGTGAAAACGATAGTTTTACCCTTTTTCTTCTTTGCTTTCTCCTCTATAGTTCTTAACTTTGTTCGTACGAGGGAAAATTTGCCAGTTAATTTAGTCCTAGTTCTGAGGGGTTGTGTACGGAACAGTTTTTTTGCGGATGCTTTATGGTTTTTAACTTGCCTATTTGTTACAGAAATTGCTTTTAAGATTATTAAAAGTATAAAATTACCAAATAGGAAAAGTTTTATAGTTTTTACATCTTTTGTCTTTCATTTCGTAGCTAAAAATTTGATGAAACCCTCACCTGTTGTATCTCCAAGCTGGATTTACAACATTGATAGTATGTTTTACTACCTGGTTTTCTTTTCTTTAGGTTATGTTATCTATCCGTATTTACTAAAGCTTTTTTCTTTAGATGCAAATACTAAAAAGTTAGTGTTTTGTATTTTGTTAGTCATTTCTTCAACTTATACAGTAGCGGTATTCTTGGATAAGAATGAACCTCTTAAAATACTTGATAGTATCTTAATTCTTGGTGATGTAATTTTGATTTTTAAGACTTTCATACTGATTCTATTCAATTTAGTTCTAGCAAAACTTTTGGAAAATGCAAATTTTTTAGCTAAAATTGGTAGGGAAACGCTTTATTTGTGCGGAAATGAGTACATAATTAAAAGTTTGTTACCGTACTTGTTGGCAAAATTGGGTATTCTTATTAGCTTTGAAAGTCTTTTATTCGTTTTAGTTTATAATTTTTTCATAATAATACTGCTTGTGAAAGCTTTTATACCGCTCGAAAAAAGAATGTTTGAGTTTATTTTGGAAAGGTTATTTATTTGCAAAAATATTGTGTTAAGAAAACGAAAATATTGAAAATAGGACTGATTTTTATAATGCTAAAACAGAATTAAGAAATTATTTCCTTGTTCTTGATGTTTTTTGGATCAAATTTAATTTTTTACGTCCTATTTTCTTGGTGAAACCTGAAAATTATGTTTTTTTATATTTCATCTTGACATTTACACAGTTTTTGATGTATAATTTAGCGTAAAGGTTTGTGGTTTGCGCTCCTGGCCTTTAATGGCAGTAGATGGGAGGGGAGTACAAATGGCTGAAGTTATAGTTAAGGATAATGAATCTTTAGAAAGCGCATTAAGAAGGTTCAAAAAGCAGTGTTCGCGCGATGGCCTCATTTCTGAGGTGCGCAGGCGTGAGGCCTATGAAAAGCCTTCTGTAAAGAGGAAGAAAAAAGCTGAAGCGGCAAGGAAAAAGAAAAAGCGTTAACCTTTATGTGTTGTGCTTTGTGGGTAAGTTTTCTCTTTGCTATGGTTATATGAGCTTGTGTTTATGCAAGGTCCTGTTTTAGTTTTAGTCACCTCATGCGGGTGGCTCTTCTGTTTGGAGTTCTATTTTCTTATTAACGGAATAGGCAGATAAGCTCCGGATGTTATAATTGTTGACGCGTGGCCACTCACTGGGGAGTTCGGTTCCCGTCCTTGTGTTACTAGGATTCTAAAGTGTGGATACACTTTTTACTAAAAAAGTTATTTTCTGGGAGGTCGTGAAGTCAGGTTTAATCTTTACCGTGCAGACTTTAGTTTTAAGGCTTTGTTTTTGTTGAAAGTTTGTATTTTTGATAAGAGTTTGGTTTGTTTTTTAAGAAAATGAGAGCTAAGATTCTGCTTTGTAGCTGTTTCTCGTAAGTTTTTTGGCTTGTTTGTGGGTTTGATTTTTGTTTTTATAAAAGCTCTTATTTTTAGATGTTTGCCTTTGTCGGAGAGGATGAAAGCGCATCCGGGGGAGGTTTTTTTGTTTTTATATGTTTGGGTTCACAAGGAAATATTTTTTGTGAACTTCGCGTATGAGTTTGTATTCTTTTAATTATTTTTTATTAAACTTTATTCTTTAACTGCTATTTAATAAAGTAAACCAAAGCTTTTCATCTTTTTGCTTGCATTTTTTTAAAATACGTTTACTATTTATATGGGTTTAGCTGTATTTATTAAGAAAAATTGGATCATATTCTCCTTTGTTTTTTTTAGCTTTGTATTATCAGCGTACCTTTTATTTGTGCTTTTTGATTTAGAAGTTGTACTCTATTAAGAACAGGAATTTTTAAGGGTTACGATGTTGTATAAATGAGTAAATGTCTATCCAAATGTGGGCTTTCTGCATTGTTAAGAGAAGAATTGTTTCGTTTTGGTGGCCCTAGAAATAGTGTGGCTTTAATTTTTTCTCCAACCAACAGATTTTATTTTACGGGTTTTTCTTCTTCCAACGGACTGGTGGCGTTTACCAAGAGGGGTAATTATCTTTTCTTAGATCCTAGGTATTTTGATGCCGCTAAAAAATCAGTAAAAGGATTCAAAATTGTTTGTTTTAAAAATCTTAATGAATCGCTGGAAGAGCTGATTGAAGAGACCGGATCGAAGAGTGTGGTGATAGAAAAAGACTATGTTAATTTGAGCTTTGCTGAAAAATTGGAAGATATTTGTTTAAAAGATAATTGTTATTTAGATAAAAACATAAATTTAAGCTCAATTTTATGTAATCTGCGCAGCATAAAAAGTTTAGCTGAACTGGATAAAATTAAAGAATCCCAGAGAATAACGGAAAAAGGTTTCGAGCATGTTTTAAAATACATTAAACCAGGAAGGACAGAGTTAGAGTTAGCCAATGAGATTGAGTCGTTTGTAAAAAAATTAGGTGCGAAAAGTGTTGCTTTTGATTTAATTGTGGCAAGTGGAATTAATAGTTCTGTTCCGCATCATTTTACTGGTAATAGAAAAATAGGAAAAAACGACATTATTCTAATAGACATGGGAGTAAATTTTGATGGTTATATGAGTGATATGTCTAGGACTGTTTTTATCGGGCAACCCACTGCCGAACAAAAAGATGTCTACAATACAGTACTAGAAGCTCAAGAATTAGCAATATCTAACATTAAACCGGGTGTAAATTGCTGTGAAATTGATAAAATAGCAAGAGATTTTATTGATAATTCAAAATATGCGGGATGCTTTCTTCATTCTATAGGTCACGGTGTGGGACTCGAAATACATGAAAAGCCATTTTTGTCGAAAAAAAGTGGCGATGTTTTGAAGCCAGGTATGGTTGTAACTGTTGAACCAGGGATTTATTTAAGTGGAAAGCTCGGTGTAAGAATTGAAGACATGATTTTAATTACTGAAAATGGACACGAAAACCTGACGTCGGCTACTAAAGATGTTATAATTTTGTAGAGAATAAATCTGATTGATAACCCAGCTCGATTGAAATTTAGAACTAGTTTTTGGGTTAACGCGCGCATTTTTCCATACATTTTTAGGGAAAAAGCAAGGGCGTTGCCCCCTTCGGTTATCGCAAAAAATTCCTCACTTGTCGTATCGCTATTTCAATGAGTTTTTATGAATTTTATATGTTTTTTCAGTGTTAACATTTTTTAGAGTTGGGTTTTCTTCGTTTGTGAAAATTTATTTTTCTGTTTTATATAAATCAAACTTACGGACAAACTTTAGATTTAAAACTTGGTCTACCGGATAATTTCGTTTGTAATTTGAAAGAATTTATCTAGAGATTGTACCAGAATAAATATTTTTTATAATAAAAAACATCAAAATTTATTAAAAATCTTGAAAAATCTACTTTTGATAACTAAGCGAAATAACGCTTTAACAACAGGCTTTTTTGTATATTTAGCTTATCGTTAATTTTTTATAAAAATAAAACCTAAAAAAAGTTTAAGAGTAAAAATTGTATTATAACAAGAATATAAAAATACTTATTTAAATAGATTAAATTAAAAGTAAATTAATTAGATGATTATTGTTAATACATTATACTGGATTTTGACAAGACTGGTACCTGACTTAATTTTTAGTCGAGATCAAAGATGTGAATTATTTTAATTATATAGGCAAAACTGTTTATTAATATTTTGCTGTGATAACACTTATAAAAGCAATTTTTAAAACAATATCTCAATAGTAAAATTTTCTTAACTCAAGATTTTAGGAAAACAACATGGCAATGACAGTTTTTACTATTTTCGTGATCTGCTTGCCACTTAAAAAGTTTATATATAATTTATAATTTAGTTATTCACTATAATAAATATTTATGTTAACATTATAATAAGCAGATAATAAACTGAGTACAACTGATTTATACATTGTTAAAACATTTTTCTATTTTTGACCTAACAGATTTAGTTTTGTACTAATTATCAAGTGGAGTTTGTTTTTGGTTAAGATAGTAAAAGTTACGAAAGAGAGTCTTTCTATATTTAAGTATTTTATTCCTGATTTTTTTAATTTAAACGAAAATGATATTTGCTTTGGAGCAATTTCTAAAAACAAATTGCCGCTTGCCGTTATTTTAGCTAAGTTTGAATGTGAAAAGTGTTATTGTGTAAATAATTTTATTGTTTTTTATAAAGTAAGGAACATGGGAATAGGTAGCGCTTTACTTAATAAAATGAAGTCTGAATTAAAGAAAAAAGAATATGCAAAGTTTTACTTTAAATTAGTTATAAAATCAAAAAATTTAAATTATGTCTTGGAGTTTCTTAAAAAACGTGGTTTTTTCAAATCTAAAGTACTTTGTAAAATATATAAAAAAAGTGCAAGTTCAATTTGGGAAGAGAGCAAATTTGTTAGGTATATGCTTAGCCACAGGAAAATAAATTTATCAGAAAATTTTAAAATAATTAGATTTAAGGAGATACCGAATGTAACAAAAAAAAACGCAATAAAAGATGCGACTGCCGGGTATCCGCCTGTGCTTTCGCCATTTGTTAATGAAAACAATTTGGAGGACGCAAATTCTTTGTTTATATTGGATAGAGCAGAAGATAAATTAGTGGCCTGGCTCACATCATTTTATGCACCGGGGAACTGTATACTGTATCGTTCATTTTTCGTTAATGAAGAGTACAAAGAGTACAGTTTCGGAAAGCTATTGTTAAAGAAAGCCGTAGAAAAACATGAAAGTGACTTTTTTAGTAAAGATCTTATATTTGCTGTAAGTTTAGACAATAAGAAAGTTGATAAAGCTTTAACGAAGTATTTCACAATGGAAAAAGAAAACACCAGTTATGAAGTAATTATAGAGTAGACTGATTAAACTTAAGGAAGGCAGTTGATAGTTTTTGCCTGCTAATTTAAAGATATGTTAAATTGGTGTAAATATCATAATAAAAATTACAAATAAATAGTTAGAAATAATTAAAATAGCCAAACTCAGATTTATGTAAATATAAAATACGGGAATTATGGAACTAAATAGATATAGATACTTCTTTTTTGCTTTAGTACTTCAAATTTTAGACTAAACGTTTGCGTTAGCGCTATATGTAAAAATATAGACCTTTATAAAAATGATTTTCGCTGAAATAAATATATACTACAGTTTTTTGGAGTTCAGTCATGGTGCTCCTTGAGTTCGTTTATTCTCTAACTTACCGCAGACCTGTGCTAAAATAGTAAAGACTCGTGAAATGAATTTTCTATTTTTTAACAAATAAGCAAAAGAGGGGACGTTTCTTTAGTGAAACTGGGAATAGATATAGGTTCTACTACAATAAAGGCTGTTCTACTGAGTGACGGTAATTCAGTAATTTATAAGTCTTACCTCAGGCATAGACTTGAAATAAAGCAAAAATTGTTAGAACTTTTAGCTAAAGTAAAACGTCAGATAGGTCATGATGGGCCTATAAAATTGGCATTTTCTGGGTCAGCGGCAATGGGAATAGTGAAAAATCTCAATTTGCCATTTGTTCAGGAAGTATATGCTAGCAAGATTTGTACTGAACACTTTAATAAAGGTACTAACGCTGTAATAGAGCTTGGCGGAGAGGATGCTAAGATTCTATTTTTAGATCCACCATTGGAAGTTAAGATGAATGGCACTTGTGCGGGTGGTACGGGTTCTTTTATTGATCAAATTGCTACTCTTTTGAATATTCCTCTTGAAAACATCGACAAGCTTGCTAGTAAGCACTGTAAAACTTACCCTATAGCATCCAGATGTGGCGTTTTTGCAAAAACCGATATACAAGCTTTGCTTAATCAAGGTGCTATCAAAGAGGACATTCTAAAAAGTGTTTTTAATTCTGTGGCTATGCAGACCGTTATAGGGCTTAGCGGTGGAAGAAAAATAACTGGTCAAGTTCTTTACTTGGGGGGACCTTTAACTTTTTTTTCAGAACTTAGAAATAGTTTTAACTGTTTACTTAACACCATTGGCATCTGTCCTGAAGAGTCGCTTTACTATGTTGCAATAGGTACAGCACTTAAAGCAAAGCGGGAATTCTTTTTGAGTTATCTACTAGACAAAATAGAGTGTTCCAATTTAAAAAGTGACAATAAGCCGAACAAACCACTATTTAAAAATAATGAAGAATACCAAACATTTTTGCACAGGCACAAAAAACACAAAATCGAAATCTGTGAAAATATTTTAAATTACGAAGGCAAAACTTTTCTAGGAATAGATGCAGGTTCTACTACTTTAAAGATAGTTATAATTAATGACAATGACGATATTATTTACCACAAATATATAAAAAACGAAGGTGACCCCGTTGGTTTAGTTAAGAAAATTTTAGCTGATATCTATGAAAAAAATAAAAACATTAATATAGTTGCAAGTGCATCTACTGGTTATGGGGAAGATTTAATAAAAAATGCTTTCAATTTAGATTTTGGAATAGTCGAGACCATAGCACATCTAACGGCGGCAAAAAAATTTTTAAAGGACGTTAGCTTTATAGTCGATATTGGCGGACAAGATATAAAGTGCTTTAAAATAGGTGCTGACGGTGCAATTGAAGACATTTTTTTAAATGAAGCGTGTTCCTCAGGGTGTGGATCTTTTCTACAGAGTTTTGCAAACATTCTAGGGTATAGTGTCGGCGACTTTTCTAATTTGGGGCTTTTTTCTAAAAATCCTGTCGATCTAGGTTCTAGATGTACCGTGTTCATGAATTCGGCGGTAAAACAGGCCCAAAAAGATGGTGCTAAATTGGAAGATATATCTGCAGGGCTTTCCATTAGTGTAGTAAAAAATGCCCTTTATAAGGTCATAAGAATAAATAGTGCCAGTGATCTGGGTAAAAACGTTGTTGTTCAAGGTGGGACTTTTTTAAATAACGCCGTCTTAAGAGCATTTGAAAAAGAATTAAAGACAGAAGTAATACGACCCAACATAGCTGGACTGATGGGAGCGTACGGATCTGCTCTTTATGCGAAAAAATATAGCAAAAGTTCAAATTTAACTAAAAGTAAAATTATTGGTCCAAACGAAATTTTAAATTTTTCCCGAAAAACAAATACTGTAAACTGCAAAGGATGTACTAATAACTGCGAACTAACAATAAACACTTTTTCGAGCGGCAAAAAGTACATAAGTGGCAACAGGTGCGAGAAACCTTTGGCCTTTAAACAAAAAAGCTTTTTTGAAGATACAGATCTTTATAAATACAAGCTAAAGATATTGAGCGATTACATGGGGAATAACTTAGAAAAAGGTGATGTAGAAAGTCGACAGGAAAGAATAGTCGGTATACCACTGGTCCTGAACATGTACGAACTCTTGCCTTTTTGGTATAAGTTTTTCGAAACCTTAGGGTTTAAAGTGATAGTCTCGCCGTTTTCTAATAAGGTTACATATTCACTTGGTCAAAGCACAATACCTTCAGATACGGTTTGTTATCCGGCAAAGTTGGTTCATGGTCACGTTGCACAGCTCCTTAATATGGGAATAAAGAATATTTTTTATCCATGTATGTCTTACAATTTAGATGAAAAAATAGGAGATAATCATTACAATTGTCCCATAGTAGCATATTATCCAGAAACTATAAAAGCAAACATAAAAGACCTAGCAAGAGTAAATTTTATAAATAGCTATGTTGGCTTGCATAGAAAGTACGATTTTACAAAAAGAATATTTAGCATACTACGCAAATACTTTAAGAATATAAAGTTTGCTAACGTTATCGCTGCTGTATACAACGCATATAAGGAGTATGAAAAATATAAGAAAAAAATTAAATCTAAATGCAATGAAATCCTGAACCTGTCACTAAAATATAAAAAGCAAGTGATTTTGTTAGCAGGTAGACCTTACCATACGGATCCTCAAGTTAATCATAACATCAACGAGCTTATAACGTCGTTAGATGCTTTCGTTATTACGGAGGATGCTATAAATTGCAAGGGCTTACCTAGTGAAAATTTGGACGTGCTTAATCAGTGGACATATCAGGCAAGAATATATAAAGCCGCCGAATTTGTAGTAAATAGGGAAAATGTCAACTTAGTGCAATTGATATCTTTTGGCTGTGGCACAGATTCTATAGTCTCAGATGAAGTAAAGCGTATTTTAAATAACGGTAAAAAGATTTACACAGGTATAAAAATAGACGAAAACAGCAATTTGGGAGCCATAAAAATACGTCTAAGGAGCCTAATTGATGCCGTTACTGCGCAAAAGTATAGTTAATATTTTACGTTGTGGAATTTAGAAATATGTGTGAAATTTAAACTTTAATTATTTAGTATAGTTAAGGTGAAGTAGCAGATAGTTCAGTGTCTTTACCTGAATTTCTTTAAAAATTTTAAGTACCTGTGTAACTATATATCACTGACTTTATGATTATTTTAAAATTAAAGTCTCTCAAAATTTAACTGTCATTTCTTAAAGATGGAAATAAGACCACTTTTCCTGTGTGGTAGAATAGATTTGTTGAATAAAAACTATAGCTTGGGTTTAGTGGAGTGCTATATGTGAGGATCGTGTTTATATGAATAACGTAGAGAGAGTAATATTTACTAAAGAAATGAAAAAGACTTATAAAATTTTGTTACCTTCCATGCTACCGATACATTTTAATCTTCTAAGTGGCGTTTTAAAAGGTTATGGCTATGACGTTGAACTACTTAAAGATGACGGTAAAGGGATTATAGCTGAAGGTCTAAAATACGTAAATAATGACATTTGTTATCCGGCACTTTTGGTGATTGGCCAGTTTATAAGTGCTTTAAAGAATGGAAAGTACAATTTAGATAAGACTGCCCTTTTAATAACTCAAACTGGTGGTGGATGCAGAGCTTCTAATTACATACATCTTCTAAGGAAAGCTCTAAATAATGCGGGATTTAGTAAAGTTCCGGTTATTTCGTTAAATCTTTCCGGACTTGAGAAAAATCCTGGATTTAAGATAACATTCAAAATGATAAAAAGAATGATTTTTGCACTTTGTTATGGAGATGCCTTGATGGCATTGAAAGACGCAATTGAACCTTATGAAGAGCTAAAAGGTGAATGTCAGGATAAAATCGAAAAGTGGAGCAAAGTGATTTATAATGAATTTTTGTTAAAAAACAGCATAAATTGTGAAAAATTTAAAGGAAGAGTAGAGTCTATAGTTCGCGACTTTTCGCAAATAAGAGTAAATTGCAAAAGTACAATAAAAGTTGGTATTGTGGGAGAAATATATATAAAATATTCGTCGCTTGGTAATAACCATCTTGTAGAGTTCCTTAAAAACAGCGATTGTGAAGTATGTGTACCCGGAATATTGAATTTTATACTCTTTAAGGTCGATAATAGGCTTGAAGATATAAAGCTCTATGGAGGCAACTCTTTAAAAAAAGTAGTTTTATCCGCTTTAATGAGTTATTTGCAGAAGGTAGAAAATATAGTTTTAAAAAATTTACGAAAGATTCCAAGGCTGGCTCATTTAAAGAGTTATCAAGTAAAGAAAAGAGCTGTAGATGGTATTATCGGTTTGGGCAATAAGATGGGTGAGGGTTGGTTACTGACTGCAGAAATTATAGATTTGATAAAGTCTGGCTTTAAGAATGTTGTTTGTGCACAACCTTTTGGTTGCCTCCCAAACCATATAAGTGGCAAAGGTATGTTAAGGAAAATACGTGACTTGTTTCCTGAGGCAAATATAGTTCCTTTAGACTATGACCCAGGCGCATCCCGAACTAATCAGGAAAACAGATTGAATCTTATGTTAGCTGTAGCCAGAGGAAGTTAAAAGTTTATACGGATCCCACTAGAATAGTTTTGTTCCCTAATTAAAGCTTTGTTTTCAAAGACTGCTCGTTTTTAAGAAGCGGCGGATGCAATCGTCTGCGCCCAGAGCTGAATCTTGGTGTACCTAAAATTAATCAGAAAATAGGTTAAATCTTATACTGGATGCAGCGAAGGAAATTTAAGTGCAAAAAACGGCCCAGCTTGCTAGCTGAGCTACTGCGTGCTATAATCGGTTCTCAGATTATCTTCTTTTCATTAAATCTCTCATCAATACTTTATCTTTTGCCATACATTGTTTATACCCGGCAAGGTGGCCCTTCGATTTACCCACGTGGTAGATAATATCCATCATTTTTGCAAAGTCTTCATTATCGGTACCATTAACGATGGAACCATCGTCATATCAATAATATCGTACAATTTCGTTCTTGAATTGTACTCTACTCTTCCCCCGGATGCTCTTCTCAATTGCTCATCTGAAAAATTTTGCATACTGTTCGCCATACTTTAAGGCCTACTAAACTAAAAAAATTATTTCGTGCCAAAGCACGAAGATTATTGTAACATTATTCTTAAAAAAAGTAAATACCTTACTTTTTCTATGTAATTGTTATAAAAGCAATTACACCACTCTCACGGTAAAAGCTTAAAATCTCCTCTAAGACAAAATTCGTTTGTTTTTATGGTTTCTTATGCTAATAAATTAGAAAAAATTTCTCAATAAAAAGTACATTTTAGTCACTTTGAAAAGAGCATATTTAAACCGGCTTTTGTTTAATAATTGATATATGGCTCAGAGCGGCTTTAAGATTCGCCTAAAATATACCTTTAGTCGCACATTTAAGCCAGACATTTTTGCTTCGTCTTGCTATTAAACACTGTTTGTGCACAGTATTTTATTAACTGTACGGTAATTTTATAGTTCTGATATTATGAAATGGGAGATTCGATATTTTTAGCTTACTATATATCTAAAATATCTATCTTTAAATCCTAAAATTCTAATTTTTTATTAAATATGATATATTCATGCATGATCAACGTCTCTGGGGGACAAACTATTTTAAATCAATCTTTGCGTAATGATTTGTTAGAAGAAATAATGAAAATATCAGATTATGATTTTGAGCATTTAGTTACTAAATTGCTAATAAAAATGGGCTATGGTTCATCTGATCTTAACAAAGAAGCAGTCACAAAAAGATCATACGACGGTGGCATAGACAGTGTGGTAACAGCAGATAGATTTGGTTTTGAGTTCATTTGTATACAAGCTAAAAAGTGGGATCTGAAATCAACTGTTGGTAGACCAGAAATACAAAAATTTTTAGGAGCGTTAGTTGGCAGGAGTGCCAAAAAAGGCCTATTTATAACAACTGCAAAATTTTCTTCAGATGCTATCAATTTTGCCAACGGTCAACTGAGTGCAAAAATAGTATTAGTAGATGGTTCAGCTTTAGCAGACCTCATGATAGAGTACAATTTTGGAGTTAACATAGTAAGTACATATAATATTAAAAGGCTAGATAGTGACTTCTTTAGAGAGGGACTGTAAAAAATTTTTCTTAAAAAGCAAACGAACAGTTCCAAATTTATACAGAAAAGGTTTTATATGCAGTGCATTTCTTAACTTCCGGCTAAACTAAGACTTTTGCGCCTCCTGATTTTACATATTGAAGTTTGGCTGACAACTTTGGTGACACAACAAGTTTTTTCACATCTGTAAAAGTGCGAAAGAATTGCCAAAAAAAACTTTAATCTAAAACCTGATGATATACTTTCCAAATGAATACTTATTTATATACTAATACGGGAACAAGTTATTTTTTGCTTTTATTTGGTTTAAATTTTCTAAAAATAGATCGCACGCACCCTGAAAGAAGTTTCGCAAAAACGTATAAACAACCTACGAAACTGCTTATTAAACGCGTCGGTCTTTGTTTTTTTAAATGTGAAGAAGCCTTCCATGGAAAAGCTGATTTGTATTTGCCTATATCTAACAGACAGGAATTTCCAGTATGGACATATAACTTAGAGAAGGGAGAACAACTGGTTTTAGATTTGTTATGACTATATTTCATTTCGTTATCCTTTTCTTGGCTATTCACTTTATAAGTACGAACAGCATCAAATACCTTGACACTTTTACTTACAAAAAATAATAGGCTAACCAAAGTAATAAAAAACAGATACAACTTTTTCTTATACATAAAAACGATGTCTCTTCAAAAATATGGTTATAAAAAATAATCACAAAGAAAATAGAATTTTCGCTTGTATCATTTAAAATCTTCTAAAACTTGGAATTTTTTCTATGTACCAAATCTTAATAGTGCTAAAAACACAAAGCTAATTTATATTATAAACTGAAATTAAAAAATTGAAATACAGGCTACCTACTTAAAAATATTTTTTAAAATATAAAAAATCACTATTTTTTTAAAATACTCTAAAATTAACAGTAATTACAAATTTTTTCAGATCTACCTAAAAAATTTACTTTAATCTGTATCCTAAAAAGCCATTATAAAGATTGAATGGAAATATTGAAACACAAGATACCAAAAACAAAAAAGTATGTTTATACAAAAACTACAAATATAGCTATATGTACAGAAACAACAAGAATCTGTCACACCGAATCATGAATTAAAAGCTGTATCTAAAGAAATAGTCTAAAAAAATTACACACAGCTCGCACTTAAGCCATGCTTAAGCGAAAAAATAGGCCAGTAAAGTTGTCAATCAAACAAGAAAAAATCAATAAAAAAAACCAACAAAAACAGATGTTTTAAAGCTAAGTCAAGATGCACGCTGATTAAAATGACGTCCGAATGCTAACCACAGCTGATCGAAAAACAAAGATTTAGTGTTTTTTTGAGGCTGGAACGAAATAAGCTAATCACTTTGAAAATCCGACTTAAAAGATTGCACATACCAGCCTGCAGACAATTATGCATTGTACAATATCAGATCGACCAGCAACATATCTAATAGACAAAGCTCACACTTACACCTTAGAAAGGATAAAATAACTGTTTTGCCGTTATTTAGCATATTTTTCACGAAAAACTTATTTTCAATAAAAAAGTATAACCATGCTCAACCACTTTATGATCCTGCCTCTAAAAAGTATCCCTGCACGATACATCCTGTCTTAGCAAAACCAAAATAAACAGCTTTTACAGTATCGGTGACTGCTATCGATACACCAAAATAAACGAAAATCTTAAAACCGTTCCACTAAGTAATAACCGCAACTTAAAACAAAACCACATGTCTGTGCAAAATACTGATAATTACTAAACAACCAAATATACCAAAGCTATTGTATTAATGTCACGGAAGTACCGCCAAGTTCAAGCTCAGCGATGCTAGTGTTATTTCCTATCTCTGAAGTCGGAATACCTTCCCTGGCACCACCTGAAGCCATACTTAAAGCATCGTCATCTATTTCACTACTGTCATTTTTTCCACTGGCACTTAAAACATATGCATATACCTCGTCTAATTTACCGGCACCAAATCTTATATTATTCTCCTGAGCAACACTCATAAAATCGTCCTTATTAGTGCACTTCTTAAACTGCGTTAAAAGGCCAGGATTTTTATCAAAAAACTCTTTTAAGTTCATACAATTTCATTTCCCTTCTTAATAAGATTATATAGCTATATTTTATATTATTTTTTTTTATGAGTCAATGTTTTTGTAAAAAAGATCTAAATGTAGTATTAGCAGAAACAAATACAGTTATCTAAGTTCCTCTTATAAAAAATATAAGTTTATCACTTTTTAGTGATTAAGGATAAAATAGACTTTAAGTATTAAAATGTCAGCGAATTATAAAAAAGTTTACGTATAATAATTTTTAAGTTAAATCTTATAGGATTAAAATATATAAAAATGCAAGTAGATGTGATGACACTTTTCCCTGAGATGCTTTTGCCTATTGCGAATACGAGTATTTTAAAACGCGCCATAAAAAATAAAATCTTGGCAGTAAATTTTCACCAAATAAGGAATTTTGCTAAAGATAAGCACAAAACCGTCGACGACACCACGTACGGGCCAGGGAAAGGCATGGTTTTAAAAGCTGAACCTATATATCTGTGTTTTGAAAATATTTGCGAGCATTTAAAGACGAAACCTTGGCTAATATACATGAGTCCCAGAGGGATATTACTAAAACAAGAAAAAATTGTTGAACTAACAAAATATAAAAATATCGCTATTCTTTGTGGACACTATGAAGGCGTAGACGAAAGAGTAATAGAAAAAATCGTCGATGAAGAAATATCTATAGGAGATTACGTATTAACTGGCGGCGAACTTCCAGCAATGGTTTTGATAGATGCCATTTGTCGTCTACTACCAGGAGTATTAAGCTCCCGTGAGTGCTTTATGGAAGAAAGTCACTATAATGGGTTACTTGAATATCCGCAGTACACAAAACCACAGATCTGGAAAAACCGTGCTGTTCCGAAGATTTTGCTTTCAGGAAATCATAAAAATATAAAAAATTGGAGGTACAAGAGAGCTATATTAAAAACATTTAAGACGAGACCCGATTTGCTAATAAGAAAAAAAAGAAATAATAACTAGTATTTATCGAATTTGTAGTTTTTGAAATTAACGACAAGAAACCATAAGATAACTAACATCTGATAGTGCTTCTAAACGGAAAACCTTTTGTGAGGGACGTACCTATTATTGAGTAGAAAATATTAACATAAGCCCCAAATTTTTAAAAAGTCGCTAGCTCCAGCATTTAAATTAAATAAAATTCACCATTTTTTAGAGACTAAACTGCGCTGTATTTACAATAGAATACAACTGCCCTCGGTATACAAAAAAACGCACACAGTCCGTGACTAACCATCTCATCCAGATTTTATAAAAAAACACATCTTTTAAAGGCAAAAAACTTTTGGTATTGATTACTATATTAATTCCAAAAGAAATCACGTGCGAGATACTATCTTTTTAATCATATGCTAAGAAAAAAACTTAATAAAAAATCCTGTGCTAAGCAACATCGCTCATAAAAAAATTATTAGTTGTATTTTCAAAACTAGAAAGTTTTTACAAAAAATACTTAACCTACCTAATACCAGCACTGAAAAGAAAAAATTGCTTTTGCACCATAGGAAACAAAAAACTGGAAAGACTTAACTTTAAACAACAACATTGCTAGGCAACATCTCTCATAAAAAAATTATTAGTTATAGTTTCAAAACTAAAAAATCTTTACGAAAAACGCTTAACCTACCTAATACCAACACTGAAAAGAAAAAATTGTTTTTGTACCATAGGGAACAAAAAACTGGAAAAACTTAACTCTAAACAACAGCATTGCTAAGAAACATCGCTCATAAAAAAAATATTAGTTATAGTTTTAAAACTAGAAAATCTTTACGAAAAACACTTAACCTACCTAATGCCAAACTTGAAAAAATTATTTTTGTACCAGAGGTAACAAAAAACTGGAGATCCTTAACTTTAAACAACAGTATTTATATAACTTTTGACCCAAAACTTTATAATCTCATAAACAAAACACCGTACAAAAACATACCCGGAACCAAACAAAAATATATTGGTTGCAGAGGCGCTTAAATAGCATAACAAAAACAACCTGTTTTAACTAGTTTGGCTAACCCTCTTGTAAACATGAGCAAAAATAAAAAAAATCACATTTATAATTATTACAGAAGCACCAGTTGGGACACTGAAAACAAGCGAAAACAGCAAACCCAGAACAAAACATAGAACAGAAAAAAGAGCAGAATAAACAGTCATTTGCCTAAAGCTTCTGGCTATACATCGTGAGATAGCTGCTGGAAAAACCATCAAACTGGATACTAAAAGAGTTCCCACCATTTTTATCCCCAAAACAGTAACGAACGCCACCAGGGTAGACATCAAAAACTTATAAAAGTTAACATTAAAACCTCTTGCTTTAGCAAAATCTTCATCAAACATAACTAAGAAAATTCGATCATAAAATAAGAAAAACACTAAAAGCACAGCAGTCGCAATGAATAAACTAAAAATCAGCTCTCTTTTCTGCAACGAAAACACAGAGCCAAACATGTAGTTGTACAAATTTGAGTTAAAGCCTTTATTCAAAGACGACAAAATTATTCCAACAGCCACAGCAGATGTGGAAACTACAGCAACCAGAGTCCCACCTTCATTACTTTTGCCCTGACTAAAACAAAAAATAAAAAATGAAACCAAAATCATAACTGGGACAGAAACAAAAATAGGAGCAACACCTAAAACAGAAGCTACAGAAAATGTCGCAAAACCAACATCGGAAAGCCCGTGACCAAGCAGCGAACAATTCTTTAAAACTAAAAAAGAACTTAAAAACGAAAAGCTGACGGAAACCAAAATCCCTACAAAAAGAGCATTCTTTACGAAAGAATAAGAGAACAAGTCAACAATACTACTCATAAAACCCTAATCATCCAAGGTCCAAATACACTCCAATTATAAAAAACACACCCAATACAAAAATCTGCAACTACACAAAGCTCGCATCCTTCATGGAACCTGCACCAAGACACAACTGCCCCGAAAGCTACAAAAAGAAAAGCAACAACGCCACGAAACACATAAAATACAGTACGGGACACAGACTAAAGAACCACAAACACAAAGCAACCGCTTATCTCGCAAAAGCACACTAAAGGGCACATCCTAAAACTTAATACCTTTAGTGCTCCGAAACAACATTAAACACTAGACAAACCAACCAAAGGGCCCACGCTAACACACCAAAAAACAGTGAACAGAAAAAAACTCACATACAACGACGCGCAAAACACAAAAACTTCACACACAAGTAACACTGCCTGCCCAAACGCAACTTCAAACGATCGAAAAAACCAAACGCGCTCGGAACCTAGCGGCAGACAAAAAAACACACAGCATTTTAGCACACAAACACTAAAAGAGCGCAATCAAAACAGGAAACTACCATCTATAGTGCGCAAATGCTTTATTGGACTCCGCCATTTTATGCGTATCCTCCCTTTTTTTTACTGCACCACCCGTCTCATTAAAAGCATCCCACAATTCATTGGCAAGTCTTTCACACATAGTACGCTCCGACCGCTTGCGTGCATAGCCGACAATCCAACGTAAACCTAAAGTCTGACGCCTCTCAGGTCTAACTTCCACAGGTACCTGATAAGTAGCTCCGCCAACCCTACGGGCCTTCACCTCTAAGCTAGGCATCACATTCTCCATCGCCCTCTCAAAAACTTCCATAGGATTAGGGCTATCTTGCCTAGATTTAATCAAATTAAATGCCCCATAAACTATTCTCTGCGCAACACCGCGTTTACCATCGTACATAACATTGTTCACAAGCCGCGTAACTAACTTTGAATTGTACATCGGATCAGGCAAAACATCCCTTTTAGCTACAAAACCTCTCCTTGGCAAATCCTTCCCTCCATCACAATAAATGAAATCTTAGGTACTCAAAGTGAAGCACCTCGGGCCACACCCTGACAAAAACAAAAACTACTTACTCTTTCCACTAGACTTCGGACGCTTCGCTCCATACTTCGAACGAGCCTGCATACGCTTAGCCACTCCCTGCGAATCCAAAGTACCACGTATAATGTGATACCTAACACCAGGCAAATCCTTAACACGTCCACCACGAATCAAAACCACACTGTGTTCCTGAAGATTGTGTCCTTCACCGGGAATATAAGACGTAACCTCCTGGCCATTAGAAAGTCGAACCCTAGCAATCTTTCGCAGCGCCGAGTTAGGCTTTTTGGGTGTAGCAGTCTTGACCGAAGTACAAACCCCCCGCTTTTGAGGTGAGCACATGTCAATAAACCTACGACTTTGAGAGTTCCAACCAGTCAAAAGCGCCGGCGCCTTAGCTTTTCTTGCTGATGTCTTTCTGCCTTTTCTAACCAATTGATTAAATGTTGGCACACACTCACTCCTTTCCAAAAGATTTAAATCAAAATGGCGAACCAACTCTAACAATACGATTTTAGCACAGCGCAAAGTAATATGTCAACAAATAAAACATTAAATTACCGCTAAAATAAACTGCAAACAAAAAATAGTAAATGCATTGAGACGCAATGGTAAAAAATACCTTTTTTGATTTTCACGCAAAAAACAACTGACGCCTGTGGCACCAGATAGTACGGTCAGTAGCAAGAAAAACTGAATGATTGAGATGTCACTGCTCAAAAAATATCGACTAAAGAAACCCTCACTGTAGCGGGAAGTGCCCTCTTTGATTTACTTGGCCCTTAAACCAATTTTTTGTTTAAATAACAAAAAAACTTTATTAGTTGCTTTTCAGCAGTGGCACTATATTTCCTTTAACACCTTCCACTTCCATACTTTGTTTAATGTAATTATCTAACCAATTATTTTTCTCTTCCACAGTTTTTTTATTTTTTAATTCCTCTTTATCTAGCAAACTTGCCAAATCCGTATTTTCGTCTATTTTTTTCTCATAATCCCTATCCACTACTTCATTTTTGTAAAATTTGCGGAAAAGGCCGTTACTAACGATAAGAGGGTTTTTATTTTCCTCTGGAATATTAAAGTGCTTTTTCAAATCTAGTTTAGCTCTAAGCTCGCCCATACGGTCTATAACATTATTTACGCTTTCTGTATTACTCTGGAGTTTCTTTTTTAAACTATCAGGATCTGTCCCAAAAAGTCGCACAGGTTTACGCCCTTTTTTTTTCACTTCTTTTTCAATTTCTTCATCCCTTCTCACACAGTATTTGTGGTATATTTCAGCAAAAGTCTCGTCTTTAATTCCTTCCCTTTTGCGCAACTTTTTTATAATTTCTATTTTCTCCACAATAGTATTGTAATGCTCACCTAATCCGTAATACTTCTCAAGCATGGCCACCATGTCGTTGCCCTTAATTTCTGAAACACTTCTTTTAAAAATCTCCGCCAACTTACTTATAAAACGAAAATAATGATATATCCTTTTCTTGTAATATGAATTACAGACACTTTTCGCACTATTAAAAGATGCTTGCGCCGCTACCAAATCTTTACGGTGTTCTTCCTTTAATTTCACAGCATTATCTAATTTCTTTTTAGCATCCGCAAGTTCTTTTAACAGCTCAGTATAGCGAATTATAGCAGCAGCGTATTCTTTATTGAATTTAAAATAAGGAGCAAAGTCTTTTTCAAATTTATCAAGCGCTTCATAAATAGCATCTAGACTTTTTCCCGCCGCATTCATTGCGTCTGAATAAGCTTTAATAGTTTTATCATCAATTCTGTAATAAACATAGTAAAAAAACGCACTTGCCAAAATTGCTAACATCATCAAAGCGTAAATATACCTACTTTTCAGAATAAAAAATTGGTAATCTCTATTGCGTAACTCTCTTAAGCAAAAATGGCTTAAAGTTTGATAACACTTATAGGTATCAGGAGTGTCAAAATTCTCTTCTGTAACCTCTTTTTCTTTGCTAATATTTTCACTCTCTTTTTCTTTTCCCACATCGGCTCCATTCTCTACTTCAACTCGTTTTTCCTCTTCAGCACCCTTTTCATCTTCTTCGCTAATCTTTTCATCCTCTTTTTCGTCGCCCTTGTTATCTTCGCTCCCTACTTCGACTTGTTCTTCCTCTTCAGCACCCTTTTCATCTTCTTCGCTAATCTTTTCATCCTCTTTTTCGTCGCCCTTGTTATCTTCGCTCCCTACTTC
>DFGJ01000041.1 GCA_002372375.1 Ruminococcaceae bacterium UBA3753 | reverse complement strand
GCTGCGTCATGGTCTTTCCGGTACCAAATCCCCCCGGAACAGCAGCTGTGCCGCCTTTCGCAATAGGAAACAAACTGTCTATGACTCTTTGCCCAGTAATCAAAGGTATGTTATTGCCCAATCTTTTTTTTATAGGCCGCGCTTTTCGTATAGGCCATTTTTGTGTAAAATCCAGATCAACCAATTCACCATTCGATTTCTTTACTGTTAAGACTTTATCAAAGCAAGAATACTTACCATTATCGCAAACTTTAATAACTTCACAACTTTTTAACTCTGGTGGTATCATGCACTTGTGAATTATAACGCTAGTTTCTGGAATAGTTGCATAAACATCTCCAGCAGATAACATATCGCCTACTTTGACTGTAAAGGAAACATCCCACTGAGTATCTTTATTTAAGGGATCTGTAGAAAGTCCTCTACCGATAAATGGACCTGTAAATCTCTCAATATCTTTTAAAGGTCTCTCTATACCGTCAAAAATATTTTTCATTATCCCGGGGCCCAAAGTAACGTATAGCGGAGTACCCGTTCCTTCAACTAACTCACCAGGTTTTAAAGACGTTGTTTCTTCATACACCTGTATGGTAGTAAAATTCTCATTTATTCCTATAACCTCTCCGACTAGCCTCAGTTTTCCTACGTACACCATTTCTAGCATAGAAAAAGACTTGGTCCGTTTTACTTTGACCACTGGACCATTTATACTGTATACAACATCAGATTTAGACCCCATGCCAACCCTCTTCTTAATTACATTGCATTCCTCAACGCAAACTGTATTTGAGAAACTCTCACAAAGTCAGCAATAGTTTACACAAAAACATCAACGAAATCCACCTATTTATTTCAAACCGTTTTGTAGGTGAAATTTTATTTTTAAGGGTCAATTATGGCATACACTCAAGTTTACAATTTTTTGTGTTACATAATTTGATAACTTAAGTCCTTTTGACTTATAATCTTATAGTCTACATCACTATTTTAGATCTCCTTATTTTTCAGGTTTAACTTTTTTAGAGAGGACTGGCTCTGAATTGATTATTGACTACATTGGAGTTAAGGAAATTAATGGACCTTTAGTAATTATAGATGGTGTTAAGGGTGCATCTTTTGAAGAAGTTGTCGAATTACGACTTGAAAATGGGGAAATTCGTACGGGTAGAATAGTGGAAATCCAAGGGGAGAAGATCGTTATACAGGTTTTTGAAGGAACTAGCGGGATATCTTTGCAAAACACAAGAACAAGACTTAAGGGTGAACCTGTTGAACTTGCTTTATCTTCAGAAATTTTAGGACGAATTTTTGATGGCATTGGCAGACCTATAGACGGGTTGGGAGAAATTTTTCCTGAAAAATATGCTAATGTGAACGGGACTGCTATAAATCCTGTATCCAGGGAATACCCGCAAAATTTTATAAATACAGGAATTTCCTCTATAGACGTTTTGACCACACTAATACGAGGTCAGAAATTGCCTATCTTTTCTGGTTCGGGTATGAAACATAACGAGCTCGCTGCTCAAATTGTTAGGCAAGCGAAACTTTCAGAAAACTCTGAGGAAAAATTTTGTGTTGTATTTGCCGCAATGGGTGTAAAGAATGATGTCGCAGATTACTTTAAAAAAAGCTTTGAAGATTCCGGTGCACTAAGCAGAGTGGTCATGTTTTTGAACCTTGCAAATGACCCAATTATTGAAAGGATTCTAACTCCACGGTGTGCCTTGACTGCTGCAGAATATTTGGCTTTTGAGTTGGGAATGCATGTTTTAGTTGTTATGACTGATATCACATCTTATGCCGAAGCTCTGAGAGAATTTAGTTCATCTAAAGGAGAAATACCGGGAAGAAAGGGTTATCCGGGTTATTTGTATTCAGATTTGGCATCTTTGTACGAAAGGGCAGGTATGCTTAAAGGCAAAAAAGGATCAGTAACACAAATTCCAATACTTACAATGCCTAACGATGATATTACTCATCCTATACCTGATCTAACAGGATACATCACAGAGGGGCAAATAGTATTAGACCGAAGTCTAGAAAATCTAAATGTTTACCCGGCAGTGTCAATTCTACCATCTCTCTCCAGACTTATGAAAGATGGCATTGGTGATGGCTTTACTCGTGAGGATCATCCGGATTTAGCTAATCAGCTGTTTGCGCTTTATGCTAAAGTTGTGGAGGTACGGTCCCTCGCCTCTGTAATAGGAGAAGACGAGCTTTCAAGTGATCTTAAAAAAATTCTAAACTTTGGCAAAAATTTCGAGTCCAAATTTCTGTGTCAAGGTAAGCACGAAGACCGTTCCATCCAGAAAAGTCTTGATTTAGGGTGGAAGCTCTTAAAGGATCTTCCTAAAAAGTCTTTAGACAGAGTAAAGGAGAATATTTTGGAAAAGTATTATCACGGGAATACGTGAACCAAATATTTTTGTATCTTTGTCTTTTATATCCATTTATGGCTTCTTTGGGTCTGCGGTAATGTGTTTTTCGGCAAAATAATACAAAAATTTTCAGGCAAGACACAGGATTGTTGTAAGAGTAAATTTTGTAATTTTTTTACATTAACACATTTTTTGAACAGAATAGATGTTTGTTAGGTTAAATCTTAGTGGATACAAAAATTATTTGTTATGCTGTTATTTTAGGCTCAATGGCGGGTGCATTTTGTGCATTAGAAAAGTTTTGATGGTATCAATATACTTTTTGCTGTGCTGATACATTTTGTTTTAAAAGGTACCTTGCTTTGTTCCAACTTGACAGATATACAGCGCTGCTGTCAATAGAATGTTTTGTAGATACGTTTTTTGTGGTCGGTGCGTTATTATAAATCTTATTTTAAAAATTGCTTCATTCTACTTCACAGTGTCAAATATGCAGCGCCACTTTTACTAAAAAGGGTTGTGGGTACGCTTTTTTGTTTTAGCTGTACATTTTTATAGCAGTTACTTTAAAAGGTGCTTTATTTTACTTAACTTTGGTGAATATATAGCGTTACCGTTATTTGAGTGGTTTGTATAGATGCATTTTTTGTTCTAGCCGTGTATTTTTATAGCACTTATTTTAAAAGCTGCTTTATTTTATTTAACTTTGGTGAATATACAGTTTTACCGTTATTTCAGCGGTTTGCAGAATTTAACTTTTGTGCCACAATTCTTATGTTTTGCTAAGTTTTTGCGCTTATTTTATTGGGGGGTTAACTTAATTCATTTCGCTCGATCTAGAGAGAATATATTACGCTATTTCCAAAGACTGGATTTTATAACCTTAGGTTTTTGCACAAGTTTTGTTTTTAAAAAAAGGTTTAGTGTGTTTAAATTTAAAGTGTTTCTTTCATTTCATCGACAGTAAGTCAATGTAAGCAGTGTAAACTTTTGGCCTGACTTTATTTTGAGATAAAGGGATTTTTTATGGATTCAATTGTACCAACTAAAGGTAATTTTATTGCCGTCAAGAAATCTAGTAGTCTTGCCAAGCTAGGTTTTGATCTTATGGACAAAAAGCGAAGTATTTTAGTTAAGGAACTTATGCTTTTAATTAAACAAATTAAAGAGATACACAAGCAAGTGCTGGAAACTTTTTCGTCCGCGTACGACAGTTTTAGATATACTAGTATGATTCTGGGAACCGATGCTGTCGAGAGAATAACCGGTACAATTCCGGAAGATACCAGTGTAAAACTTTCGTACAGGAGCATCATGGGGGTAGAGATTCCTGTAGTTTCGTTAAATGAGCCAAAAATGGAATCGCTTTGTTACGGTTTTTACAGCTCTAATTCTGTTTTAGATGATACGTACAAAAAATTCTGCAAAGTAAAATTTTTAACTTCTAAACTTGCTGAATTGGAAGTCAGCATCTACAGATTATCGAGTGCTATAGAGAAAACCCAAAAAAGAGCCAATGCCTTGAACAATATAATGATTCCAAGATTTAAGAATTTTATAAAGTACATCAGCGAATCATTAGAAGAAAAGGATCGAGAAGAATTTTCCAGACTCAAAGTTGTTAAGAAGAAAAAGACAAACTAAAAAACAAACTAAAGCTAAAAATTCTTAATCGATTTTTTAGATGCTTTTTAGTTGTCACTGAAAAATTATCTGGAAAAAACATTCAACCTATGCTCTCGCCTAAAGGTTTATTTGTTGTTAGTTTTTTCAGAACTTCTCAAAAATCACCTAACGTTGTGCAACTTAAGAAATGTTAAGCACGTTAAGAGGATAAAGCGCACACAACCAGTTTTTTTGTCACAATCACTATATTTATTGACGAAGCCCATTCTCTATAATCATGGGCTTTTATGTCTACGCACCCTTAAAAGTTTTTTCAGACAACTTTGATCAAATCTTACGCAATTTCGAACCGAAAAACCGCCTTATATAATCATAATTCTTGTGCAATAATTATTAAAATAAGACCCGGCCCAAACTATTGTCAAGCGTTTCGCTGTAAATGACACCATATATGATTGTACATAGCTACATCCGAAATAATTTTATAAAAATGCTTTTAAAAGATGTAGATAATATACATTAGAAATAAACAAAAATTTCACATAAAAATGAATTGTTATTTGATTAGATTTACAATTAAATTTTCAAAAAATAACTAATAATTGAATCATTTTTTACAAAACAAACATGCCTGCCCCGTAACAGTGCAGGCACCAAGCGATTATATTGTACCACACTAAAATTTCCAAAAAAAGTGCGGGTCACCAGCTATTTTAGCTCAGCTTCAGCACCAGCATCAGCTAACTTCTTCTTCATTTCTTCTGCAGAATCTTTTCCTACAGCCTCTTTCAAAGTTTTTGGTGCATTATCTACTATTTCCTTTGCCTCCTTCAGTCCTAAACCAGTAATTTCTCTTACAGCTTTAATCACAGCAATTTTGTTTGCACCTATTGACTTCAAAACAACATCAAATTCTGTTTTTTCTTCAGCTGTTTGTGCCTCAGTGCCAACTGGTGCAGCAGCCACCGCGACCGCAGGCGCTGCTGCTGAAACACCAAATTCGTCCTCTATAGCCTTAACAAGTTCACTTAACTCTAAAACAGTCAGTACTTTAATATCTTCTAACAACTTTGTAACATTTTCAGACATAAAAAACATTCCTACCTTTAGAAATAAAAATTAACGAAAAAATGAGGCCAAATCATGCCGCCTTTTTTTCAGAAACAGCATTTAATACAATCACAAGAGAGCGTATGGTTCCGCTCAAGACATCAGCTAAACCCGAAACCGGCGAATTCAAAGCCCTTAGCAGATTAGCAACAAGGACCTCTTTATTTGGCAACTTAGCTAATGCATCAATTTCCTTTTTGTCAACAACTTTTCCCTCGATGAAGCCTGCTTTCACCTTGAAGTAGTCATTTTTTTTGCTGAAGTTCACTAAAATTCTAGCAGCCGAAGAGTAATCATTTTTACTAAGCGCAATAGCTGTGGAACCTTTGAGGTAATGCACCAAATCATCCAGGCCAGACTGTTTGGCAGAGCGCGAAAGCAAAGTATTTTTCACTACAAAGTACTCCGAATTGCTTTCTCTAAGACAGCGCCTAAGTCCAGCATCATCCGTCGCACTTATACCACTGTAATCAACAACGACGCCAACGCACGACGAACGCAAAAGTTTAGTCAACTTAGAAACATAACTTTTCTTTTTCTCCAAAACCTTTTCACTTGCCACTTTACATTATCACCTCCTTTAAATAAAAAACTGTGAAGACCAAAACCGGGCTTCACAGAAAAAGTAACCATAAAAGGAAAACAATAAAACTGCAACAACCTCGGTGGGAATTACATTATAACAAAACCCACTGTCTTAGGTAACAAAAAACCTACTTAACCAGAACACTCCTCTTTGCTGCCTCAAAGCCCTCATCAAAATGCCTCTGTGAAAGCTTCACCGCTGAAGGATCGGCAGCATCTTCTTTTTCATCCAAAAAGAAACCTACAGCCTGATTAAACACCTCTTTAACAAAGGCCGGAGTTGCATCTCTACATTTCTCGGCAATTTCAGCGAACTCGATATCATCCGAGATTCTATGAAAAGAGCAGTAATTTCTCAACAACTGTTCAAGCTCGTCTACTTTTGGAGGAACAACCTCATAAGAGCCGGCGACTCTTCCTCCACGCAACAGCGCTGAATCCAAACGATCCTTATCGTTACACGTAATACAGAATCTCACACGGCTTGCTTTGCCTTTGGCACGTTCATTATCTAAGCACGAAAGAATGTACCCTGAAAAAGAAGTAGAAGGAGCTAGCATTCTGTCAGCATCATCCAAATTAATGATAACAAGCCTATCAGAGCGACTCGCACTACTTATGACATCATCCAAATAAGCCTGAAATTCTCTAACACCTCTACCTGTCCATTCACCGCATCTAACCGTGATGACATCGCAATCGCAAGAACTACCAATCATAGTTATCCCCGAAGTCTTACCTGCGCCGGGACGACCGTAAAGTACTACACCACCCGCGACCGACGGGCTAAATCCACTGCGAGATTTATCTAAACCCAAGTATTTGCGTGATCTGTTCAAATATTTTGTGAGCTGCTTCTTCAGTTCATTATTACCAACATACACAAAGTCCAAACCGAGCTTCCCTTCTTTAACCAGGCGCGCTACACGGTCCGTGTCGCCGAGCATATCGAACTCTTTGAGTTTGAGATCATTCTGAGACTTTTCCACTTTGGCATCCTGATCTTCTTTTTCCAATACCTCAAACTTCTCTCTGCACTGTAAAAACTCCTCATTATAAGCAATCATATCGAACGGATTTGTAACTTCTCGCAAAAGCGTACGCAATTTTTTCACCAATTCTTTGGCCTTATCTCTACGCACAAATGCCTTCTCTTCGAAACTATCAATTCGTTTCTCCAGTTCGTCTATTGCTTTTGCATTGTCCCTCTGAAAAGTTGTAATCTCTTGTAGAAGCTTCTCTTCGTCCTGCCTATATTGTTCGCGCAAAAAGGCATCGTATTTAGAATTTATATCATAAAAGTCGTCCCAACAGTTCTTCACGTCTGTCGCGCTCTCTACCTTCAAGAGCCTTTCTCTCAAAATATTTATTCTTTCCAAAATTATCTGGTATTTATCACCGTTTAATTTAGACTCTAACTGCTTCTCTTGAAGTTTATA
The DNA here is from genome assembly GCA_002372375.1 of Ruminococcaceae bacterium UBA3753. GTDB lineage: Bacteria > Bacillota > Clostridia > Oscillospirales > Acutalibacteraceae > UBA3753. The sequence continues at coordinate 140,214 of DFGJ01000041.1, read as the reverse complement.
AATACTATTGTCAATCTCATCCCGCTGTGCCCGCAATTCTTCGGCCCTCTTTTGCCTTTCTTGTTCGTTTGCTCTTTCCGTAGCAGCATCATCGATTTCTTGCAAACCAAGAAGCCTATCTACTTTAGCGAGAATTTCGAAAGCCTTTTGCCTATACACAACACGCGAGCTGGCATTTTCTGAACCACTGCATTTTTGCCTTTCGTTGTCTAATTCAGACTTGAGCTTGGTTGCCAAGAGAGTGTCTCTAAGCTTTAAAAGCTTCCCGCTAGCTTCACCATAGTACTGCTCGGCCAAGCGCCAGTCATCCGCGAAGCTCGATACACCTAAACCGACGGTACCTTTCGTATTAGTGTAAAGTGCTCCAGGGCCAATTTTTTCCCCCTCAACCTCATTTTCACCAATACTGTCAGCGGCCTTACCATCAAAAACTGCGCCTCTATCTAATATCCCTTGGTGACCATCTACACTCTCTGTCAATGTTCCAACTTCGTTTCCAGCACTTGCGCTCACGGCGCTGACGCCGACGCTGCTTAAAAACACTCCGCTGACTACTTTTTTGAAAACATCCATTGAATCACTCCTTATAGTAATATTGTAACGCGTGCAGTTTAGCACAGAGAAAAGAAAATGTCAACAAAAACCTGTCAAAAAATATTTAGTATATAATTCCTTTTGTAAATTTACCTAATTCTAGAAGGAACCCTTAAGAACTTAATATCTTTAGCATTGTTGTTCACAATATGATTTAGATAAAAAATATTGCTTTAACTAGATCTACGTATGCTATTTTCATCAGTGATGTGCCATGCTCACTTAACCACTAGCGCGTGAAAAATAATCAGTTTCACTGATGCAAAGAGGGTTACTTAGGTTGCTTTAATTTTGTTAGTATCTATTTTAAAAAACTTAGTTTGTAGTTGATGTTTACACATATAACACGCTTTAAAAAATTTAGAAAATTTTAACATAAAAATGCGAAAAGCATAGATATTGAGTTAAACTTTTATAAAAACATTAACCTTACCCACACGTAATGATTTTGATTTTCATTTTTAGTAATAAAAATGGCACATATTTTTTATATTAAATATCAATTTAATCTGAAATATTTTTCTGTATTGAAATTTACTTCTCATTGTTTTACAATAACTAAGGTGTCTTTGACTAGGGGCTGGTGGTTTTTGTAAATTTGTTGTTTTTGTGCAGTGGTAATACTTGCCGCAGCCCCATGGCGGAGTACCTGTTTAGAAAATTTGCTCTCGAGAATAATGAAAAGAATATCAAATGTGAAAGCGCCGGTTTTTTTGCAGAAAGTGGTTCGGTGGCGTCTAATAATACGGTTGAAGTTTTGAGTGAATTGGATATCGATGCGTCTGGTCACCGCGCTAGGTGCGTATCTGAACTAGATTTGAGCGATTTTGATGTTTTTGTGGTTATGTCCGAAGATATGGTGGCTTTTTTGTCAGAATTAGGTGTCAACGCAAAAATGGTTTACGTCTTAAACCGGGACAGAGGAGGTGTTGCGGATCCTTATGGTGGTGATGTTTTTGTTTACAAAAAGGTGAGAGATGATATAAAATGTTCGTTACAAGGGTTGTATGATTTCGTTAAAAAAATTGGTATTTTAAATAACGCTGAAGTTGTTTCAGCGGATTTGTCTCAACTAGAGCCAATTTGTGAGATTGAAAAAGTCTCTTACTCTGACCCTTGGACCAAGGAAAGTGTTCGTTCTGAAATGTTGTGTGATAACTCTTTTTTCTTTACGCTTGTAAGCCGGATGTTTGTTTTAGGTTATGCATGTATGAAGGTGTTTCAGGATGTTGCCGATTTGGTCAAGATTACGACGCATCCGGATTTTAGGCGGTTGGGTGTGGCCAAGTTGCTTATGAATCATCTTTTTAGTTGTTCGCAAAGAATACATTTGAGAAAGTTGTTCTTGGAAGTTAGAGAGAGCAATGTTTCGGCTTTAGGTTTGTATGAATCTTGTGGATTTGTGAAAATTTGTCTGCGAAAAAATTTTTATCAGAATCCCGTTGAGAATGCTATTTCGATGGTGAAGATTTTTTAGTTTTTATAAGGTGTCATTTTACCCTGATTAATTTGTGTGCTTTTAGCATAACTTTGGACCATTTTGACTGTAAGTTTTTATTGTAGTGTTTTTTGTTAGAGCTTAAAGTGTGTTCTTGGTATAGCAGCTTAAGAGTGCACGGTAATGATGGGGGAGTGTTTAGTGTTGTCTAACGGGCTGGGAAGTATTGGTGCTAATTTTTATATACTTTTAGCTAGGAATTTGTTTTATTTTTGATAAACATGTCATATTAAAATATTTGGTGAGTGTCTGGCGGTGGAGTTTTGGTGAATTTAAGCGTTGATAGAGTGTCTGAGGGTTTTGCTGTTTGTCAAGATCTTTTAACGGAGAAGTTTTTTAGTATTCCGCTGTCAGATCTGCCTAAAGATGTAAAGGAGGGTGATGTCTTAACGAACGGTGCAGAGGGCATTTTTTTTATAAACGAAATGGAGACAAACATGAGGAGAGCTCATATGATTCAATTGCAAAACAGGATAATTGATAAGTTTCTTGGTGATTAGCGAATTTTAGCTAAAAACAAGTTAGATTTAGTTTTTTTCATTAATTTTAGCGTAATGCAATCTTCTACTACGATTATTTTAGGCTTTCACGGGATTAAACTAATTTTAGTACCTTGGCATGCTATTTAAGTGACCATTTTCAAAAAGGCATATATCATTGCAAAGATGGATGGTTAGGCCAAGATGTAAAATTCCAAAAAGATAACCTCAACTGGGGTAATCAGAAGAAGTCATAATTAATTTTCATAATCAAAAGATCCATTTTTTGTTTGTAATACATAATTCTGTTTGATGTACCTGTTTTGGCATTACTTATATATTCTTTGGTAATGTTTATTAGGTTAACTGTATTTCACGGCACATTATGAGGTGGTAGAGCTGTTTTTTGTTACAAGATATTGTTTACAATAATTAAGCAGGTACTTTAAGATACAAATAGGCGTTATTTATAAAGTACTTCAGTGCAGTATAGCAGAATGTTTACATTTGCGTTTACTTTACTTCCATGGGTTTGATAAGTGTTTGGAGGATAAAATCTGCAAAAATCTATGCACATGGAAACAGTATGGTGCTTGTCCTCGGGAGTTATGTAGAAACACATCCATCCAATATCCTGCACCGATACAGTCCGACCGTGCATGTGTGATTGGTAGCGCTTTAGAGATTTATTTGTCAAATACATTCCACGGATTACCTTGAGGCATAGGATATCGCTTACTTCTCAAATCGACAAAAATCAAAGTAGCCCCCATAACAAATTACGCTAAACGTGTTGCTGCATTGTAAAGTCACTATTTTTTAGCAAAACCGTCTCTACGTGTTATATTTTAACTAACTTTATTCTTGTTCACCTAAAATTTTATCTAATATATCATATCCTTTAACGAAATCAGCACTATTCATCCTTTTTTTATTTTCAGGCTGAACTTCTAATATTTCCAAAAAAGTGTTGTCTTTACAACAAACGATGAACGGTCTTGCGCTAACCACTTTACCAGGCTCGGCGGAACATGTTTTTATATTGTCAAAAAACACCTTACTTCTAAAAAGTTTTATTCGTTTCTTGTTTAAAGTAGTGTACGCAATAGGTCCAGCGTCCAAACCTCTTATTAAATTGTGAATCCTATTTGCATCAAGCAGCTTCCAATCAATCCGTGCCTCATCTTTGCTTAGTGGTGGGGCATAAGTCGCTTCTCCATTATTTTGGTGAATGCGCTCAATTTTGTTAGACCCTATTAAATCTAGAGTTTCCAAAACTAAATCGGCTCCAATAATTGAAAGTTTCCCAAAAATGCTGGAGGACCCATCATCTTCATTTATTCTCAACTCTCTTTTTAGCAAAATATCGCCAGTATCCATTCCTTCATTCATAAACATTGTAGTAACACCTGTCACATCCTCCCCATTTATTAGTGCTCTTTGAATCGGGGCGGCACCTCTATATTTTGGAAGAAGTGATCCATGCAGATTGATACAACCTTTTCTTGGTAAAGCAAGTACACTCTTTGGAAGTATCTTTCCGTACGCTACAACTAAGATTAAATCAGGGTGCAATTTAGAAATACTATCGCAAACGTCCGGACTATTCAAGGATGCCGGCTGGCGCAACGGTATCCCGAACCTCAAAGCATATCTTTTAACTGGGCTGTATTCTATTTTGTTACCTCTGTGATTAATTTTATCAGGTTTCGTAAAAACTGTCAAAACTTTATGTTTGCCACTACTTGCAACTTTATTCAAAGTAGGAACTGAAAAATCCGGTGTTCCCATGAAAACAATATTCAATTTTTTAGCTCCTCAAAAACTAAAATTTCGAAACTTCAAATTAAGAAAAACTTTTCAAAACATAAATGTACCTTCTGATTTAAAGTTTCTCTAACAACGTGCCTAAGAGTATAAGGCAACATCTAGAACAAAAAAAGTTTTAATTTTTCATTGATGCAAACGTGCAGCAAAAGCTTTAGCAAACTCAAAAAACTACGAACTGAACCACTTGTACACTAAGTAATTTTGCCATGTACAGCCCAAAATACTGGTTTGTCTTAACAAAAACTCTGGGAAACGGGAAACTAATAATTTTTTATACGTGTTTACTAAAATTTAGACTACAGCAATCGTGTGAAGTACCAGTGTATAATATCTTGTGAGCAAAATACAACTCTAACGACAATTTAGTACGGCGTAAACTAAGCAAATGAAAAGTCATACATCAACTAATTTTTATTTAAAAACAATAAAAAAAAACTTAAAACAAAAAGGGTCACTCTTCTACTAGGATTATCAAAGAAAGACTTTGATACACATTCCTGCTAAAAAAATAGTGTAAAACCACAAATACTAGTTGAAGTAACTATAAAAGCCACGTATCTCAATTTTTTTTGTCTAGAAAAAACGCAAATTTACCAGCTCCTCGTTCGCAGCCACTAATTAAAGGTTTTTAATCTGGTTGATCGAATCTTTTATCGAAACAACTTAGATCACTTCATGTATGCCACACAACAACGCATAACAATAAAAAATGTACGTCCCGTAATTGGCTTTTGCCTAGAAGAACCAGCGAACCCGATGAATTCTTGTTCACTGTTATTAACAAAGAGCCCCACTTTTTGTGCCCAAATTTTTTATTGAACTCAAACAGCTAACAATGAATGGCTGCATACAACGCATAACAATAAAAAATGTACGCCCCGTAATTGTCTTTTGCCTAGAAGAACCAGCGAACCCGATGGATTCTTGTGCACTGTTATTAACAAAGAGCCACACTTTGTGCCCAAATTTTTTATTGAACTCAAACAGCTTACAATGGATGGCTACATAACAACACATAACAATGAAAAATGTACGCCTTGTAATTATTTTTACCTAAAAGGGCCAGCGAACCCGATGGATTCTTGTTTACTGTTACTAAGAAATAGCAACACTTTTTGTGCCCAAATTTTCTATTGAACTCAAACAGCTTACAATGAATGACTGCATACAACGCGTAACAACAAATGACCTTCCTAAACCACCTTTACAAAGATGTCCTCACAGTGTTTTGCGTGCCACATCTAGCCTACAAAAGCATCTGGCCAAAAAGGTTTGAAGCACCAAAAATAAACAGCTAGCAGACCAAAAGTCGAATAAATCAAGTCTTTATTCCTAAGTACATAAATTAACTAGTTGCATTTCTCACTTTCTGTCCCCAGCTCTCCAGCATCTAGCATTCTAATGACGTGAGTTTTGAACAAGATACCATCTAAATGGTCTATTTCATGACAAAAAGCACGAGCAAGCAATTCTTTTCCCTTATACTTATGTTCAAATCCGTCAACATCTTGAGCGGTAACCAGAACTTTCATCGGTCTCCTAGTGATGCCAAACTGCCCAGGGCAAGATAGGCAACCCTCTATGTCTTCCTGGGAACCTTCCTTATTAACAATTCTAGGATTAACAAGTTCGATCCATCCAGTTTCTTCTCCAAGATTTATAACAACGACTCTTTTCAAAACACCGATCTGTGGGGCAGCAATTCCAACACCGCCAGATTCAAGTAAAGTATCTTTCAAATCTCTAACTAAAGATTTCAACGAATCATCGAAGGAAATAACTGGCTCAGACTTTTGATATAAAACCGCATCTCCCTCTTCCCTTATCCTTCTTACAGACACATCCAAACTCCTTAAAAAACATTATAGCAACATACGCGACACCCACACCAAGCCATCATTTTGAAATGCTCAAAAAAGTTACCTGCAACTGACCTATTTATAAACTAAAATCTGCGCCGAACAAATCAAAATACTCGCAAAACTCTTTGGACACGACCATTAAAAAAATTCAATATCAGCATTTTACAATTTTTTTGTAAAAAAGTCTATACTACCAACTTAGACACAAAGAAAAAAACATAGGACCTGAGGGATATTTAAAAATTTTAAAAGCGATCAATTAGAAACTTAGCTAATTTGTATACATTTTACAGTTATAGAAAAGCTTTCAATTACAATATATGCCAAATGCTAAAAAGTGATAAAACATAGAACATAAAAACTGGCAAACAGCAGAAAAAATGTTGAGACCGATACGTTGTTGTTCCCACTTGCAACACAAATTAGCCAATATTTAAAAATTGGCAAGTCACGGCCATATTTATTGGCTATTTTTTTAATTTTTAACTACTTTTATTTTTTCATCCGCTTACTTTACAGTATGTTTCACTTTAGCTTTTTACCTTGCTAATCATATTACATTGCGCTATAATGAACGGAGTATTTTTAGTGTACTAAAGTGCTTCGCAAAAGGTTGTTGCGTATTTTTTGGATAGAAGGTTTTCTTTGTGTTTGATAGGCTAGAGGTTTTTGAGAAACGCTACAAAGAGATTAATGAAATTCTCATGGACCCTGCTGTGATGTGCGACCAAAACAAGTGCAAGGACCTGATGAAAGAGCAAAAAAATATACTGCCGATAGTTGAAAAGTATGAAGAATACAAGAAGTGCATAAAAACTATAGAAGAAGACAAGGAGCTTTTAAGTAGTTCTGAAAAAGACATAAAGGAGTTAGCTTCATCTGAGATTGAAGAAAGTGAATTGAGGCTGGAAAAGATAACATCAGATCTCAAACTTTTGCTCCTGCCGAAGGATCCGAATGACTCTAAGAATGTGATAGTAGAAATTAGATCAGGGGCTGGTGGGGAAGAAGCGTCGTTGTTTTGTGGTGTGCTTTTTCGAATGTACACCATGTACGCCGAGTTGAAACATTTTAAAATTGAGGTGTTGAATTCTAATGAGACTGAGCTTGGCGGGTACAAAGAAATAAGTTTTATAGTTTCAGGGGAGGGTGCGTACTCTAGATTTAAATATGAAAGCGGTGTTCACAGAGTTCAAAGAGTTCCGGAAACTGAAGCACAAGGTAGGATACACACGTCTACAGTAACAGTAGCTGTTTTGCCGGAAGCTGAGGACGTCGAAGTTGAGGTTAACCCTTCTGAGCTGCAGATTGATACTTTTAGAGCAAGTGGCGCGGGTGGGCAGCACATTAACAAGACGGAATCTGCTATAAGGATTACGCATTTGCCTAGTGGCTTGGTTGTGGAGTGTCAGGACGAGAGGAGCCAGTATCAAAACAAAGAAAAGGCTATGCGGCTGTTGCGGTCTAGGCTGCTTGAAATTAAGACTAAAGAGCAAAATGACCAGTTGGCTAACACTCGTCGTTCGCAGGTTGGAACTGGTGATCGCTCGGAGAGGATAAGGACATACAATTATCCGCAGGGAAGGGTTACCGACCACAGGATTGGTTTGACCTTGTATAAACTTGACAGTATTTTAAATGGTAATATAGACGAGATAGTAGATTCGTTGATAACTGCCGAGCGTGCTGCACGTCTGGAGGAAAATTCGTAGATTATTACGGTTTGCGTTTTTCTGCTTATTGTTTTTTGATTTGAGTCGGTTGTGGGTATTTTTGGAGCTCGAAGTTTTGCAGGGCCGGGGTGTGTGTTGTTTATGCGTTTCTCTTCGTCGTTGGTGATTTTAGTTTATTTAAACTAAACGGTACTAAAAAAGTATAAATACAAATAAGATTTGTTTTTGCTGTTAGTAATTTAGTTTTTCCTTGAAATGTTTTGTAGATTTTTTTATTTCTATTGTAAGTGTTTGGGAAGAAGATGTTTTTATCCTGAAGTAGAGAAGTATTTAGTTTTAGAATTTTTTGTATAATCATTTAAATTTTATTTTACTTTTATACTATGTGCTTTTGCCTTTGTGAATAAAAAGACTTTCAATGATTATAAAAATGATTAGAGTTATTTACATCTTTTTTATTTTCTCGTTTTGTACTACTTTTTAAGTGTATTATTTTGATTACATTTTTTACTTATTTGAATTAATTAATACTATTAAATGAAAATAAATTGAAAATAAATTGAAAATAAATTGAAAATACGTCGTATATGTTTTTTGTGCATTTTTTGTTTCTGTATTCATACTGATCTACTTTTATCTAGCAGTTATGTGCTTTCCTATTACAAAATTTTAAATATTGTGCTAAAATGGTGCTGTGGGTTGTGATTTAGTTTATTGATAGTGTAATTCTGTTGGGGTTGTTTTTTGTGTTAAAAAAAGAAGGTCTTTTGGTAGTGGTTTCTGGACCTTCAGGGGTTGGTAAAGGAACTGTCGTAAGAGAAGTTTTGGAGAAAAGTGGTAATATAAGGCTTTCTGTGTCTGCAACCACGAGGGAAAAGCGTGCGGGTGAAGTAGATGGCTTAGATTACCACTTTTACAGCATGGAAGAGTTTATGCAACTTGCGAGCTCCGACCAAATGTTGGAGTACGCTGTGTATTGTGGTAATTATTATGGTACGCCGGCCGGTCCGATAAAGGCTTGGTTGCAATCTGGACTTGATGTTCTGCTGGAAATTGAAGTTGAGGGTGCAAAACAAATAAAGGAAAAGGTTAAAGACTGTGTTACTGTGTTTTTGTTACCACCGTCTTTGGATGTGCTGCGCAAAAGGCTTGAATTACGTGGAACTGAAGGTCAGGAACGACTCAATTTACGAATTAGGAGGGCGATGGAGGAAATTAAAGAGGCGAGTTTTTACAATTACTTGGTTGTGAACGACAACATTTTTGATGCTACGGCGGATGTTTTGTCTATAATTAGAGCCGAAAAATTAAAGACTTCTCGTATAGGAAGTTTTTTGGGGGAAGTTTTGAAAGATCAGAGTTGTGAAAGGTAAAATGTTGAGTGTTAAACAAATTTTGGACTATACGGATAGACTAGCTTTGTGACTTGTGTACTTTAATTTTTGTTTGTTATTTAACCGGTGGTTTTGCAATTTTTTTGTGGCTGATATTTTTTGCCCGCTTTTTACGGTTATTAGTTGACCAATTGGGTTGTATTTTTAAAGTAAAGATGTTATATTGCATTTAATGCTAAGTGCAAAATTTTTTGCTTAATCGAGTTTTTGTTTTGCTGAAATTTGTGTTGAGTGGAGGCTATTCGGCTTTGGGCGATAAAAGTGATACAAGGATGTTGAAGCCTTCCGTTAAGGCAATGTTTAAAGGTAAAGCGAGCCGTTATGCTTTAGTGATGGGTGTTGCAAAGAGGGCAAGGGAGATTACTGTAGAGCTACAAGATACTATATTTGAAAGCGTGAAGGGGAAAAATCCGGTAAAACTTGCTGAAAAAGATTTTAGAGATTCTATTGATTCTTCCTCGGAAGATGTTCCAGGTAGGATTAGATACTGTATTTTGCACCCAGATATCAATAATTGAGCTGATTATGTTTATTTTTTACGATTTTTGTGCATAGGTTTCGTAGCCGGTGAGAATTGCTTTATGGTGTTGTTCCGTAGTAAGAATGTTTCAGTGTAACTTAGCTTCTCGGATTTGCTTCTATTTATTTTTTAATTATACACTACAAGTTTTGTTTGGTGCACACTAATCTGATAGAGGCCTCTTAGTGGTGTTTGGCCTTTTTAGGGTTGTTTTTTAAAAATATAAAGCTATTGATTTACTTCAAGGGTATTATAATTTTTGACACTTTCGAAATGCTATGTTTTCTTCAATAGATGACGCTGTCACGGTAGCAGGGGTCGCTGTGAGCAAAATAGCTTACAGTGCTGATTGTCTGTATTCTTATGTGATTCCCAAACGAATTATGCCAATAGGAATGGGTCAAGTGGTACTCGTACCTTTCGGAAGGTCTTCCAAAAAAAGGTTAGGTGTTGTTTACGAATTACAAAAATTGACGAATAACACAACACAGGGTGTGCTACGAGAGATTGACGACATAATAGACACAGAATTTAAAATAAGTGAATGTGTTTTAAAGCTTTCTAGGTTTGTTAAAGAAAGGTGCTTTTGTACTTTTTTTTCTGCATTAAAATCAATGGTACCTATGTTGAGCTATATAAAACCTACAAATATTATTTATAAACTAAGTGAATGTTATATAAAAAGAGATGATACAGACAGTGATTTAGATCAGAATTTAAAAAATGTTTTACTCTACTTAGGTTCTAAGAAAAATGGAGTGACCCTTAACACTCTAAAAAAGTATTTTCCTGACAACATTGAAAAATATTTAGAAATATTGTTAAGAAATGGAGCTATTGAAAAAAAATGTTTGACAAAAAAAGAAGTAAAAAATTCAACAAAAAAAATTATAGGACTGTCAACCAATTTTGACGTAAAGGAATCGAAAAAGCTCTCGAGTCTACAGAAAAAAGTTCTGAATCTAGTGAAAGATAAGGGGAAGATCTATGAAAAAGAACTTCTACTTGCATCCGATGCTAAAGTTAGGACTATCACATCGCTAATCAGCAGGGGATTGATCTACTGTACACAAGAACAAAATGGTCTTCCAAATAACTGTAAGCAACGCAATGAAAGCGTTAACTTCAATCTGAACGAAGAACAAAACAAAGTGTACCGGTCGCTCTACAACTTGTACAAAAAAAACGAAAGTAATACAGCACTTCTTTTTGGGATAACCGGTAGTGGAAAAACTGCTATCTATATGAAACTAATTGACGAAGCACTCCTAGAGAACAAAGGAGTTATTGTTCTTTTACCGGAAATAGCTTTAACAACACAAATTATAAACAAATTCTATTACAAATACGGCCAGAAAGCAATCATATATCACAGTGCTTTAAGTTTTGCAGAAAAAATGGATAAGTACAGAAAAATTGAAAGTGGAGATTACAAAATCATCATTGGAACAAGATCAGCGATATTTTTACCTGTTAAAAATTTAGGTTTAATAATTATTGATGAAGAGCACGAAAGTAGTTACAAATCAGAGAATGCTCCAAAATACAACACTAAGGAAGTTGCCAAATACAGATGCTACCTCAATAGATGCTTACTGCTTCTCATTAGTGCAACACCCAGCGTCGAAGAATACTATATGACGAAAACAGGAAAAAGTCAACTATTTACCTTGAAAGAAAGGTATGGGAAAGCAAAACTTCCGGAAGTTAGAATTGTAGACATGAACAAGGAACTTGCATCCGGAAATATAACGTTGTTCAGTAATTACTTATTAAATAGGATTAATGAGAATATAAAAAATAATAGACAATCCATAATTTTAGTTAATCGAAGAGGGCACAGCACTTTTCTTTTTTGTAGAAAATGCCAAAATATTATTTTTTGCCCACGCTGTAGCGTTTCTTTGGCATATCACGTTGCAAATAATAAATTGATTTGCCATCGGTGTGGGTTTTATGTCAATAATTCTAAAAATTGTCCTATTTGCAATAGCAGCGAAATAAAATTTTCTGGAGTTGGAACTCAAAAAATTGAAAAAGATCTATTGAAATTAGTTCCCCAGGCTTCAATTTTAAGAATGGACTCAGATGTCAACCTTGGCAACGAATCTTATGAAAAAAAATTGGACAAATTCAAAAAAAAAGAGTACAATATCATGGTTGGAACACAGATAGTCGCCAAAGGCTTGGATTTTCCGGATGTGACCCTGGTTGCGGTTCTTTGTGCAGATCAGTCTTTGAATTGCGGTGGATACAAAAGCTTTGAGAGGTCATTTGCTTTATTTACACAAGTTATAGGTCGTGCCGGGCGAAAAAATATTGAAGGTGAAGCGATCATTCAAACTTTTAATCCTGAAAATTCAGTAATAAAACTTGCTGCCAAGCAGAGTTATGAGGAATTTTTTGATGATGAAATAAAATTGAGGAAGGCCTTAATTTATCCGCCCTTCGTGGATTTATGTGTAATGATGTTCAAGGGAGAAAATGAAGCTAAGGTAAGGGATTTGTCGCTGTGCTTTTTTGAATTTTTGAAGAACTTATCTTTTACCAAATACAATGATCTTTCAATGATAGTGCTAAGTCCTTCAAGCGCGGAAATAGTGAAAGTAAATAATAAGTACAGATATAAAATAGTCATAAAATATAAAAACAAAAGACTATTTCGAAAGTTTCTAAAAGAAGCTTTAGTTGAATTCCCAAAAGAAAAGAATACGTCAGGAGTTACAATCTCGCCGGATATTAATCCTAGCACAATAATTTGAATTGTTTTATGCTTTAACACAGTGCGGTGTGTTCTTCTAAAAAATTAAATTTTGTGCCGCTTATCTTTTTACATCTAGCCAAATATGAGTGTAAGTTGATTCAAAAGTTTTTTTAATTCTCAGTTTAATTGTATGATCTAGAAAGAGTCAGTATGTTTTTTTATTTTGAAAAATCGCGTTAGGTTGTATGTAGCACTTGTCCACTTTATGCACGGCATTTTATTTTGAAATTGTTTTTAATTTATTTATACTGGTCTTGCAAATTTAAAGACTTTAAATACAGGTAGTATATTGCTTTCTGGCGGTGTTTATTTTTCTTCATGTTTGTTCTATAATTGGGTGAGCTAGTAAATGTTAAATTTTTCTGGGTTATGTTTTTAGAAGGTATAAATTTATGGAATTCAAAGCAAATGATGGTAAAAGTGTTGAAATAGAAGTGGATGGTAAAATTTATAGAAGGCATGCAATAAAAACGCATTTTGTGAAACCTGGCGAAGATTATATTGAGTTTATAAAAAAATATGTTTCCCCTATCTACGAAGATGGTGATTTAGTATCACTGAGCGAAAAGGTTATAGCTCTTTGCCAGAATAAAGTAGTTCGTAGAGAAGACATAAAAATAGGATTTTGGGCTAATTTTTTGTCTAAATTTGCTTCTAGACCGAAAATTGCAACTGGTTTTGCCAGTGAGGCGATCAAGGTCCAGTATGTTATAAACAAAATAGGCCTAGTAAGAGTTTTGTTTGCAAGTATAGCTAGCGCTGTAACTAAGCTTTTTGGTAAAAAGGGTGTATTTTATAAAATTATAGGTCAAGAAATTAGCAGTTTGGACTGCTTTGATGGTTATGATTACGATTATTACAAAGATATTGGAATAGAATCACCAGAGAATCCTGAAGGTGTTTGTAATGAAATAAAGGAAAAATTGGGAATCGATGCCATGATTGTTGATGCTAATGAGATGGGGCAGTTACTTCTTGGTAAGAGTAACAGTGTGAAGCTTTCGAATGATATGTTGGTTGAATTAATCAGGGATAATCCGGCGGGCAATGGCACAGAGGGCACACCCATAGTACTTATCAGAGAAAAGAAGGCGAGTTTAGCGGCTGCTGGCGTATAGCTTTTGTTAGTTTCTTCTTTTTTTATTGTTTAAGTTTTGTCGCAAAGACTTTCTGCGGTGTGCTTTGGGTGTGCGTCGGGACGTGGCTATACTTGGAGGGTGGAGCTTTTACCGGAAATAAGGAGATTGTACAATATTCTTTGTTGGAGCGGTTTTAGTTGTGTGTGCAATTCGGTATAAAAGTTGTGTGTGGTGGTGGTGCTTGTATGGATACGTGTTGCTTTGCCAGTTTTCTCTTATTTTTTTGAGGCCACAATAAATCTTTGTGTAATATCGAGTTAGGTTGTGAGGTAAAGGTAGTCCTTGATCTTTAAGGTGCGGTGATTTTCTTATAATGGCAAGAGGATTTTAAAAAATCTCGGACATATGTGGAGCCAAATGTGTGCGAATTTCACAATTAGTTGTTTTTAGATACCTTGTTGCTATCGCTCTCTTGCTTTAAAGATTAGCCAATATTTGATTGTGTGGTCAACTGCGCTCCATATTCAAGTGCTTTCGGGATTGCGTTTTTTAGTGTTTTTTCAAATCCGCTTATTTGTTTTTTGCCTCACTGAAAATATTTTCATCTAACTAATTATTGCAGTTTAGTTCATGTGCAATGGAATTTTTGAATCTAAATCTCAAGAATGACGTCCTTGTTACCCTGTGTTTTATAAACAAAAAGGCGGGTATTGTGTTTGTGAAATATATGACAATTGAATTATGCTCTGGCTTTCTTGAATTAAGGCTACGCTTGACTTTTGTCTTATCTCTCGTTTTATACTTCATAATAGGCATATTCATTAAGCTTTCTTTGTGTCGGTGATTGACTGTATTTTTAAATATCTTGATCTTTTTACTTTAACATGCAATAAGTGGCTTAAATATAACCAAATATGGGAAAGAAACGTACGTTTTACTTAAGTGGAAAAAAGTCCGGCAGAGCTATTTTAACGTACCAGATCGATATCGCTATCGCTAAAAGTAAATATGCTAAAGTAAAAGCAGAACTTCAGATATATTTTGAAATTTTGTCAGAAAAACAAAATAAATATATGCAAACTTAATATACCACCAAAATAACGACAATGTTGTTCGAATAAATTTAAGAAGGAATATCACAGAACATAACAGTTCAGTTTTTATTCAAAATCCTTGACAAAGTGACTGCAATTTTAATTTTTATACTTGACTTTAGTTATAATGTACAAAATACTAGTGATACAAAAAGAGAACCAAGCCTCTTGGCTTTAGTAATAATGGAAACTAATAATATAAGCAACAGTATAATTTGTCCACATAACACTAAATGTATCGCCTCCATCAAATAATATCAAAAAATCGGTAGACAAACCTAAGAAACAAAAAATATCTAGAAAATGATTCCAAAATGCCAGCAAAAATCGTGAATAAAAGTAAAAAAATTAGAGACTATGTATAGTATATCACTAATTTTATGGCTAATATAAAGAATGACCTTTTTATAACGGTTAAGTTTTTACACTTTTATACTCTGTTACAAATAACGCGAGACCTTATTTTTTGTTTGACTTATATGGGCTTTTAGGCTAAAATCGATTTGTGCTCTCTGGAGAGATGTCCGAGCTGGTCGAAGGAGCACGACTGGAAATCGTGTAGGTTGGTAACACAGCCTCCGGGGTTCGAATCCCCGTCTCTCCGCCATAGGAATGCTCCTGTATTGCTGTATTTTGTTTGGGTATGTGGTAGCCGTTCAGGATAACTTACTGTGGGCTGTTAGAGCGCTGTGAGTTTGTGTTAAGGTTGTCGAGAAACTTGGAGCTTAGGGTGTGGCAGGTCAGTGTTTCGTGGTCTGTGTTTAAATGATCGGGGATTTCGACAGATGGTAGGGTTGAGATCTTAAAGTGTTCCAAAATTATGATGGTGACAATGTGCTTTATTTGCCGCGCCTTCGGGTGGGATGTTCGGTTTATTGAGTAGATTGTCAGTTTCTACGTTCTACAAGTTCGTTTATATAAATGAAATGTAATACCTCGGTTTGAAAGCTAGTGCAAAATGCCGTTTTTCATTTGACTAAAAGTTGCACTTTCCGCGGTCCGGCGCGAATTTTCATAAGGGTGGGCACGAGTCAGCAGAGTCCAGAGTGCCGTGACGGGGGTTCCGCTGTTTCTGCCGCTATATTGCAATTGTGATTCTGTTAAGTGTGTGTGTATGGTTTTGCCTTAGTTTTTAAAATGGGGCAAAGCTGGTTTGGCGGCTCCAGAGTTTTCGGAAACTATTGGTTTGTCGACAATATTGTCAGCTGAGGGAGAAGATTTTGCCTCAACTTTATTAGAATCTCGGCTTAATTCCCCTGACGTTGATGCGTTTTGGATATCATCGGCATTAGATGTTTGAGATGACTTTGGTACAGGCGCGTCATTTGGTTTATTTGCAGCAGGAGCAGTAGGAAGTTTTGCGCCGTCACCAATGTTAGATTTATCGTTAGGTTTTTCTGCTGTTGGTGCTGCTGATGCATCAGGTTGAGCTTCCTCAAGCTTTTCTTTTTCATGATTGGGCTTGCTGGTATCATCGGGAGTGCCCAAGCTGCCGTTATCACTATTCCTAGTCCTTCTGTGTTCATGGTCAGAAATAACGAAATCTCCTTTTTCAGAGTCATAGTTAACTTCTAAATCTATGCGAAAATCTCCATATATGTTTCGCGATATCCTTGAATAAACCCGAAGTATATTGTTTTCATGCCTTGTAATATTAACGTCACCTCGTCTCAATTTATCTAGAAGTAAAGGACCCTGCGATTTAGCTTCGTCTATTAGTTGCTTGATATAGTTTAAAATTTTGATGTTTATCTTCCGTATTATCGGAGTAATTGATCTTCCACCTTTGTTGAGCTTTATTGCCTCTGTGGCAATAGAAGAGCATAGTTCTTTCAGATTGTCTTCATACAGGATGTGCGCACCGTATTTTTCCTGAATCTTAATAGCCAGTTCTTTATATTCTTTATCAGCAATTTGCTTGTAATCCTTAGCACTAAGAGCATCAAAAGGTATAACAAATATATTGGGCCTATTAAGAAATGACTTATCGTGCTTTACCACCGTCCTTGAACCTGAAGGATCTTTCACTTTAGTTAAGTCTATGTCTCCGAAATTATTAACATTCTCTATGCATTCCCTTAATTCATTTGTTGTAAAGCAAAACGTTAGGCCTCTACAGTCAAGTTCTGTACCATCTGGCAGAGTGATCTTTCCATCGTCAAGAATAGTACGAAGTACTTCTTCAATTTTTGTTATTATGCTCACTCCATTCTTGTCTTTCCCTTTATCTAGTTCATTAAAAACAATGCACCCATTGGGATTCTTTACAATATAAGTCAAGATAGGTGAAGGTACCATGTGGTCCCCAAACTTCCTAAACCCAACTAACTGTTCCTTAACTGAAACAGCGTCTTTAGTATCTTCTGTATCAAAAAAGTCTGCTCCCAACACCAACGGCTTTGTATTTGCCCCACACAAAATTGGTGTTAACACTTTTTCTGTTAACACATTTTTTCCACATCCGGAAGGCCCCAGCAAATAGAAAATATTTGGCCTTTCCCCATGATGCTCTACGATATAAGGAAGAGCGTCGTCTATGGCCTCTTTTGCATCTTTTTGTCCAAAAAAGTTTCTATCCATAAGCTTTTGCGCCTTTTCCCGTGCTTCAAATGCTGTAAGTCCCTTGAATGGGTCGTCTTTAGGAATAAATTTCGTAATTACTTTATCTTCAACAAAATCTTTGTACGAGCAGTATGCGTTGTAAACATTCTGGATTTGCCCTAAAGCACCGCCTATAGTGTAAAAAGGTGCAGCAATTTTTCCCGCAGTGTTAATTGTATTCATTATCGTTGACCCAACAGATGAAAGGCAACTCCAAATGATCCCACTTTTTTTGTTCTCATTTTTTGATGCAGTGTCTTTCTTATCGTCATTATATTGGCCACGCAATATATCACTCATTATAGGGTCAAATGCGGCCGCAGAAGCAGTGTTGTTGGCCAAAAGTCCTGTACTGGAAAGAATTGTAGCAGAAAGCAAAGCAACAGTTGCACCGCTTTTTGATTTGGATTTTGCCTTTTTAGAAAACAAAGCACTCGCAAAGCACGTTCCAAGATAGCTTTTTCCCATATATAATCGCCCCCAAGTAAAACAAAAATGTAACTAAGAAAAGCTTATGAAAAAATTATTGTTGTATTTTAACACAGTTTATAAAAAATGTAAAGAAAATCATAAAATAACAGTAATTAGTTTATATAAAGTCTTTACATGCGGAGATTGTGTTACTGCTTTTTTTCGTTAAAGTTTATTTTTATAATAAAAGCTTTGGAATCATATAGCTTGACCGCATTTAAGAAAAATGGCAGAAGTTTATAAAAAGCGAGATAACTTAAGTTGGATGTACGTTGATGTTTAAGCAAATAAAGTTAATGTTTCACATAGATATCTAATAAAAAAACTAAAATAATACTTAATATTAAAAATAAATAATAAAGTATTTACAAATACTCAAATATAATCGTTCCAGGGATTTAGATACGTTAAGGTATACTTTTACGTATTTCATGGTCTATTCCGAAATAAAACTGCTTAAAAATTTAAATATACGGATGAAATGGAATATACTTAATTAAGTGAGAAAATATAGACACGTCAAATGCTTGAACAATTACTTCAAAAATTACGGAATATGCCTGTCTAAGATCAGTAGCAATTGTCCAATTAAGAGAACTGCTCAGCAGTAACTACATGGATACATAAGAGCCATCTGCTGACAAAGTATATTAGGAAATCGACAGTAAATGAAATCAACAAATCAAAAGATATACTACCGATATATTGAAGCTAATATTTTCAAAAAATTATCTAGCGTGTTAACAAAAACTTCTAATGTGGAACAAGACAGCACTTCCCACACACTGACAATCACGACAAACCAAGTGGTGCTAGGTCAGCACTCATAAAAAATAAAACTATTACAAAGATTCGGTACTAAACGAGCGCAGTACGCAAGGGAGGAACAGCGTGCAAGGCAAACGCTCTCACAGAGCAAATAATACCTGAGTCAAGAAAAAAGCTAAGATCGCATATACCACAAAAGCCCTATAAAATACAAAAATATTCAACAAAACATTGGTCCGAGTGACTGGACTTGAACCAGCGGCCTCCACAACCCCATTGTGGCGCTCTACCAACTGCGCTACACCCGGGAAATAACCAAGACGCAATGTTGCAGCAACATAAAACACTGACATTGTACAACAATATGTCGTAAAGAGTAAAGTATTTTTGCTACCCATGAGTTAGTATGAAAAAACTTTAATCTCACGTTTTTTATTATTTCGTGTAGTCTATTAGGCACCTTTTACGATACTTTGAGCCTATCTATTCGTTTTTTCAATGACGTGTTTTTTTATGATCACTTTTGCGGTTGTTGTAGTACAATTAAAGTTCTAGAGTGTTTTTAGTAGGAGATTAGATATGGATTGTATTTTCTGCAAGATTGCTAACGGGCAAGTTAGTGCTAAAAAAGTTTATGAAAATAAAAAGATATTGGCATTTCAGGACATGAATCCTGTAGCACCTGTGCACATTTTATTCATCCCGAAAGAGCACATTTGCTGTATAAATGACATCAATATTGGTAATTCAGAGATAATAGGTAATATATTCTGCTCAATTGCTGAAATAGCAAGAAAAATGGGCCTTGGTAAAGGATACAGGGTGATAAGTAATTGTGGTGAAGATGGTGGTCAAACTGTTGAGCATCTGCACTTTCACTTAATTGGAGGTAAAAAATTAGGCTGGCCTGGAGTAGATTAAGATCTAGTTATATTCCATTCTTGTGTAAAATTGTATATGCGCGCTTTTCTTAAAGTAAAACATGTGAATAACTTTAAGCTTATAAAATAGATACGTAGTGAGTGACGTTGCAAATTGGTTATAATCTTGAGTAAGAGGTCAATGATACGGTTTGCGGATTTTTTAGTGCTAGTGCCTAGAACGGTTCAAATTTTAATAAAAAATGAAATTTGTTGAATATTATGGTGTGTGCAATTGCCGTTTGAGCGCTCTATGCTTAAAGTGATCGTGACAGTAGACTCCAGGCTAGTTTATGGATTTCAGATATCGTACATAGGTTTCTCACGTCCTGAAAGTGGTAAATTTAGTGTTGAACAAGTTTTTTGATAGATTGGTCGATTATTTTCATAAAACAGATTTTATTTTCTGGATTATTTCGTTACTTCTTTCTATATTTTCGCTACTTCTTCTTTACAGTGTGTCGAAAAGTACACATTTGAATTATTTTAAAACTCAGCTAACTTCAATTTGCGTAGGGTATCTAGGTGCTTATGTTATTACAAAAATAGGATATAGAGAACTTTCTAGGTTTTGGTACATTTCCGCATTTACGTGCTTTATTTTAATGCTGTGTACTTTTTTATTCGGGACATCGGTAACAGGCGGTTCTGGCGTAGATGCAAAAGCATGGATAAAACTTCCAGGAAATATTACATTTCAGCCGTCGGAGCTTGCAAAGATCGGTTTCATAATTACATTTTCAAGGCATTTATCTAGCTTAAAAATAAAAGAAAAAGTTTATAGATTCAGGGATATAATTTTTTTGTTTTTGCATGCACTTGTACCTATGGCGCTTACTCACATGCAAGGAGATGATGGAGCAAGTGTGATATTTTTTTGCATGTTTCTTAGTATGTGTTTTATAGCTGGAATAAATCTCAGATATTTTTTAATGCTATTTTCTGTAATTGTGGCATTTTTACCTTATTTGTGGACTCATATTTTGGCTGAATACCAAAAAAAGCGACTTTTGTGTCAGCTAAACCCTGAAGCTGATCCGCTAGGAATGGGTTTCCAACAGATACAAGGAAAGCTATCTATTGGTTCGGGAAAACTTTTTGGTCTGGGACTATTTAAAGGGCATCGGGTGGAAAATGGATCTGTACCGATTCAACAAAGTGATTTTATTTTTTCTGTAATAGGCGAGGAACTTGGATTTATTGGTTGTGTTATAACGATAGCTCTTTTTTTAGTACTAATTTTTAAGATTATAAATATTGCTAATAATTCTTCTGACTCCTTAGGAATTATAGTGTGCTTCGGATTCTTAGGACTAATTGTATCCCAGACTGTTTTTAATTTAGGGATGTGCTTGAGCTTATTACCGGTCATGGGAGTGACTTTGCCCTTTCTCAGCGCGGGCGGATCATCTGCTGCGTGTCTCTATCTGGGTTTAGGACTTATACAAAGTGTTTACATGAATAGAAGAAGTTTAAGTTCAGCCAGAAGGGGTTTAGAATGTTGAAAAAGAAAATTTCTGATTGTGTTCAACAAAAGAATTTGTACTTTTATGAAGACATGGCTAGAAGTAAGGGCCACAAAATAATTTGTGGTGTAGATGAAGCCGGTCGAGGACCACTAGCAGGCCCAGTTTTTGCGGCTGCTGTTATTTTGCCAGAAACTTTTCCAAGTTCACTCGGCGGTATAAAAGATTCTAAAAAATTAACTCCAAAAAAGCGTGATGAGTTTTATGAAAAGATTGTAAATGTGGCACTGGACTACGCTGTTGCCTCTGTATCTGAAAAAATAATAGATAAAATTAATATTCTTCAAGCTACTCTACTTTGCATGAAAAAGGCTATAAGCAAGTTGAGTATTTGCCCGGATTTTATTATGGTAGATGGAAATAAGGCTCCTGATATTTGTACGTCTACACAAACCATTATTAAAGGGGATAATTTATCAGCGTCTATAGCTGCTGCTTCTATAATAGCAAAAGTCTTACGTGACAAATACATGATAAAAATTGCAAGATTGTATCCTCAATATGACTTTCAAAAAAATAAAGGGTATGGTACAATCAGCCATGTTTTGGCATTGAAGGATAAAGGTCCTTGTTGTTTACACAGACTCTCGTTTTTGAAAAAAGTGTTGGGGTAGGGCTTTATGAATAAACAAAAAGGAAGTTTTGGAGAGTTTGTTGCCGTCAGGTATTTGGAAAACAAAGGTCTTAAGGTGTTGGCTAGGAATTATGTTAGTAGGTACGGTGAGGTTGATGTTATTGCGTCAAGTGGAGATTATTTAGTTTTTGTTGAAGTTAAATTGAGGAATGGCCGGGCTTTAGTGCCGGGCAGGGTGTCTGTAGGGCCAGTAAAGCAGAAAAAAATTGTTAAAACGGCGCTTACTTATATTTGTGAAACCAATAGAGACGCGAATATGCGTTTCGATGTGGTAGAAATAAAGTGCTCAAACTCTAAGGAAAACAAGTTACCAGAAATATTATATTTTGAGAATGCTTTTTATGCTGACGATCTTTTTTTGGAAGCAGCGTAATAGATGGGGTTTTATGTCAATTTACGCAATCGCCGATTTGCATTTATCTTTTTCGACGGGAAAATCGAAAAGTATGGAAATTTTTGAAGGTTGGGAAGGATATGAATTTAGACTAGGTAAAAATTGGAGAAGTATTGTTTCAGATGACGATACTGTTGTAGTTGTAGGTGACCTGTCCTGGGCTATGAGCCTAACTGAGGCATACGAAGATTTCTGTTATTTAAATGGATTGCCTGGTAAAAAGGTTCTTGTGAAGGGGAACCATGATTATTGGTGGAGTTCGAGAAAAAAGATTGAAGATTATTTGGCTGAGAACAAATTTTCGACGATATCAATTTTGCATAATTCTAGTGAGATAGTGGGTAAATATGCCATTTGTGGTACACGTGGCTGGTTGTTAACACCAAAAAATGGGAAAGATTCCTTGATATTAAGGCGAGAAGTCGGAAGACTGAAAACTTCCATACTTTCGGGGAAAGTAGAAGGGATTGAGCCGTTGGTTTTTATGCATTACCCACCAGTTTATGACTGCTTCGAGTGTGAAGAAATAATGAAAGTTTTAGTGGAAAATGGAGTGAAAAGGTGCTACTATGGCCATGTTCATGGTAAGATTTCGGCTCGGAAGGCAAGAATAGGAAATTATAAGGGTGTTTCGTTTATTTTGGTAGCCTGTGATCAAGTCGGTTTTTCTCCCGTTTTGGTTGCTTAGTTTAAATTCGGCTTTAGATTTGTTGCGTTTGTTGCGAAAATGTGTTATAATGTGCGTGTAGTTGCTTTCTCTATGCTTTGTTCTTTGGAGGTGCGGTGGTGGTTTTAAAATCGATAGAAGAGGTTAGTGATATTAGACGTACGTTGGAAATAGAGGTTGAGCCTTCCGAATTCGCTGAGGGCGTGGAGCTTGCTTACCAAAAGACTAAAAGAGATTACAACGTACGGGGGTTTAGAAATGGGAAAGCGCCTCGGGGGGTTATTGAGCGAAAGTACGGTAAGGGAGTTTTTTTTAAAGAAGCCGTTAATATTTTGTGTCCTAAAATTTTAGATAAGGCAATAAAAGAATCTTCCCTTGATGTTATAGAAGACAAGATGGACTTTGATTTAAAAGACTTAAGTGAAAAAGGGTTTACTTTTTCAGTTACTTTGACGGTTCGCCCAGTACTGAAGCTTACAGCTTACAAAGGAATAAAGGTAAAGCCTTTTAAAAAAAGTGTAACACAAGAGGTAGTAAACAAACGGATAGAAGAGATAAGGCAGCAGCACTCTAGGTTAGTCACAGTGTCTGGCAGAAAGTGTAAGTTGGGTGACACAGTCTCTATAGATTTTGTTGGAAAAGTTGACGGAAATCCATTCGATGGGGGGACGGCTGAAAATTATGTGTTAAAATTAGGTAGCAGTCAGACTGTAGAAGGATTTGAATCTGGTATCGTTGGTCATAGTACAGGTGAAACCTTTGATCTGTCTGTTTCGTTTCCAGAAGGATACGGGAACGTGAGAACAAGCGGCAAAGAAGTTGTGTTTACTGTTACACTGCATGAAATCAAAGAGCCGGTAATGCCGGAGCTCACGGATGAGTTTGTGAAGCAAATTAATTTTGGATCCACAGTTCAGGAGTTTGGAGATAAAGTGAGGGACATGCTGGAGGACGAGTTGGCGGCTGAAAAGGAAGAAGATTTTAATATGCAAATCATTAATGGTGTCGTAGAATTGGTAGATGGCGAGATCCCAGAGGCTATGTATGTTCAGCGCGATTTCGAAAATTTGAAAAACTTGCGGGATGATTATACTGCCCACCGGATAAGCTTAGATGATGTGGTGTATTATACGAAGGTATCACCGGATACTAAGAAAAGTAAGTGCCGGGAGCTTGCGGAACAACAGGTTAAGTTGGCTTTGGCGCTGGAGTCTGTCGCTAGGCAAGAAGATTTATCACCTACAGAAGAAAGGATTAATGAAGAATATGAAAAGCTATCTAAGGTACGTAAGTCAAGCAAAGAAGAAGTTATGAAGCAGATAAGCCGTGACGTTTTGGTACATGATTTGTCTTGTCTCATGGCATTCGATTTTTTGAAAGAAAATGCTGTAGTTGAGTAGGTGTGCTCCATGATTTTTTGGAACAGCGTATTTTTGCGGGGGGTGGGAGATGTTTGTGACGTGGCTTTGTGGTTTGTACCTGCTTTTTGTGATAGTCTTGCGGAGCTTTAAGGACGTATTCGGTCGGTGCTTGTTCCAAACTGCGAGCATTTTTTGTTCAGGATAGATTTTTGTGCTGGTATAGTTTTTGGTGGGTTGTGGTGGTTTTTCGTCTGTTTTTGTGTTGTTTGGCGTACGCTTTGTTGTGAAAAGGAAGAGGGTTATAATTTGTCTGTGAGGCATTTTTGGGGGTCATTAGTGTTTAATAGTGTAGGGCAAGTTGTGTTGTTTTGAGTATTCTTTTCAATTTATTTTTTAGGGGAACATTTAATGCAAAGTAGTAATTTCTTTAATAAGTTTGGGTACAGTTGCAGTGAAGGTTCGACTATGAGCGATTTTGTAAGGGCTAGTTTAGTACCTTACGTTGTAGAGCAGACCAGCCGTGGTGAGCGTTCTTACGATATCTTTTCCAGACTCCTGAATGACAGAATAGTGATGTTGGCCGATGAGGTCAATAATGTGACTGCGAATCTTGTGATAGCACAGTTACTCTACTTGGAGGGACAAGATCCAGAAAAAGACATAAACCTTTATATTAATAGTCCAGGCGGCTCCGTAACAGATGGATTGGCTATCTATGATACTATGCAATACATAAAGTGCGATGTTTCAACTATTTGTGTAGGTCTAGCAGCAAGCATGGGTTCTTTCTTGTTGGCTGCTGGAACAAGAGGGAAAAGATTGGCGCTACCAAATAGTGAGATCATGATTCATCAACCTAGCGGGGGAGCTAAGGGGCAGGCGAGTGATATAATTATTAGCGCTGAGCATATAAAAAGAACCAGGGAGCGTTTAAATAAAATTTTGTCCGACAGAACAGGGCAGCCAATGGAGGTGATTGCGAAAGACACTGACAGAGATAATTTTATGAGTGCCAATGACGCCTTGGCCTACGGTTTGATAGACAAGGTAATAGAGAAACGTGATTAGTTTTTGTGGACTGCAAATTTTTGATTTTATTTCTTTTCTTTTAGTTTCTTCTCGTCTACAGCGTTGCCATGGATCCATTTTTGATCTTGGTCGCGCGTGGCGGTTACCTATCGGGGTTGTTTATTTTTGTAACTGAATTGGTGTGTTGTGATTTTTTCGATTTCTATTGGTTTGACAAGCACGTTGTCACTGTGCGTTTAGGTGTTGGGTGGCTGAGTTTAGGGTTTGCTTGTTTCTATTATTTTATGTTTTAACGGACGCCAACATTTTCTGTCTTAATTTTCCATCAACACAAGAAATATCAAAATTAGTTAGTTTTGGACTATAAAAGTTGAACTTTGATACTACATTCAAACCCAAATTAATTGCACATTTTTTCTATTAACAAATTTTCGACATTTCGTTTTCTCATTGTTCATCAACATAAAAAACTTAGCGGTACCAAACTCCAGGGACAGAGCTTTGACACTACCTCTAAACCCAAATACACCAAACATTTTCCAATAATTTTAGTTTTTTACTGAAAAAACCTAATATCAATTACTCACACTAAACTGTCATATCTAAATATCCAAATTTTCAACATATCGTGCATTTTTCTCAATAAACTCCCTCCGCGGTTCTACTTTGTCTCCCATTAAAATTGAAAAAGTTTCGTCCGCAGACTCTGCATCTTCAAGATTAATTTTGAGCATTATCCTTGTATCGGGATTCATTGTAGTTTCCCATAGTTGCTCAGAATCCATCTCACCTAGACCTTTGTATCGCTGGACGTCAGTTTTTTCACCAAGATCCCGCAAAATTTTATCGCGTTCTTCGTCGGAAAAAGCGTAGTAATGCTTTTTACTCTTTGTTATCCTGTAGAGTGGAGGCTGTGCTATATATACATGACCAGCTTCTATCACCGGCTTCATAAATCGAAAAAAGAAGGTTAAAAGCAATGTTCGTATGTGTGAACCGTCTACATCGGCGTCGGCCATTATTATCACTTTATCATACCGAAGCTTCTTTATATCAAATTCATCGCCTATACCGCATCCAAGTGCAGTGATTACCGGCATAAGCTTCTCGTTTCCGTAGACTTTATCTAACCTAGATTTTTCTACATTGAGCATCTTACCCCAAAGTGGCAGAATAGCTTGAAATTTTCTGTCTCTTCCGCCTTTAGCAGATCCACCTGCAGAGTCTCCCTCAACAATGTATATCTCCGTTTCACTGGCATCACGCGACTGACAATCAGCAAGTTTCCCAGGCAGTGAGGCTGATTCCAAAAAAGATTTCCTTCTAGATGCATCCCTGGCTTTTCTGGCAGCGTCTCTGGCTCTTGCAGCTTTTATAGTTTTCTCAAATATCAACTTGGCAACAGCAGGATTTTCTTCCAGGTAAGTTCCAAACTTTTCTATTACCATGTTAGACATCAACGACCTTACAACTGTGTTACCAAGCTTAGTTTTAGTCTGTCCCTCAAACTGAGCATCCACAATTTTCACACTTAAAACAGCTGTGAGCCCCTCGCGAACATCTTCGCCAACAAAGTCCCTATCATTATCTTTCAAAATCTTATGACTTCTTGCATAAGTATTCATGACTTTAGTTAATGCTCTTTTAAAGCCTTCTTCGTGAGTACCACCGTCTACTGTGTGAATATTATTGGCAAAAGATACAATAACATCGTTGTAACTATCGTTATACTGCATCGCCACTTCCAAAGAAACAGTATTTTCACTATTTCTCCCTCTAAAATGCAGAACGTCAGGGTGTAAAACAGCTACTCCCTTCTTCTTATGTATGTATGCAACAAAACTTGATATCCCACCCTCGTAACAAAAAGATTCATTCTTTATATCGCCATCTTTTCTCTCATCTATTAACGTTATCTTAAGACCAGCATTTAAAAAAGCTTGTTCTCTTATTCTGGTAGATAAAGTATCGAAATCATAAACATCTGTTTCTGTAAAAATTTTTGGGTCTGCTTTGAATATTATCTCTGTTCCGTTTTCATCAGTAAACCCCAAATTTTGCATCTGTGTTTCAGCTTTACCACGTGAAAACTTTTGCCCGTAAATACAGCCATCCTTATATACTTTCACCTCTAGCCAAGTGGAAAGCGCATTCACTACAGATGCCCCTACACCATGAAGACCACCGGAAACTTTATAACCTCCACCACCAAACTTTCCTCCAGCGTGAAGTACTGTAAAAACTACAGTTAAAGCAGGAATCTTCAATTTTGGATGCACACCTATCGGTATACCTCTACCGTTATCCCTAACAGATATTACATTACCCTTCAAAATTTTTACCGTTATCTCCGTGCAATACCCAGCCAAAGCTTCGTCGATCGAATTATCTATAATCTCATAAACTAAATGATGCAAACCTTTAGGTCCAGTAGAACCTATGTACATACCTGGTCTTTTTCTAACAGCTTCAAGTCCCTCCAGAACCTGAATATCTTCTGCACCATAATTACTTATATCTTTACTTTTGCTGCTCAAAAAAATTTCCCCCAAGAGGCACGGTCATCATCAAAAAACTGTAATACGGGTATTATACCATACAAAGCTAAAACAGTCACAAAAATTTGTTAATGATACGAATGTAAAAATTCTTAATTATATTTTTGTTTCCAGATATTAGGACCTATTTTGAACAAAAATCAGTTCATATTTTTTTATTTTTAACTTAAGTTGAACGTTTTAGCTCAATTTTTGAACTCCCAGAAATAGGTATAAAAAAGTGAATAGTTGGATTAAAAACTCTAATCCATATTGTTTTAAAGAAAAAATAGGTATTGTCGCGATGTTAGCCACCAATTTTTAGTTATTACAAATATATTCAAAACTTAGTTAATATTAACACTTATTACTGGTCCAAAAGTATCCCATCAGTTTACAACATTAAAGACGGCGCTAGATGGTTTAACAAACAAATATTATTAGAAATCTTTTTTATAGTTAACAAATTGCTGCATAAGGATATATAATTAAGTCATAATGAAGTTGCACTGAATTTGTTACTTTGAATTTTCGAATGTGAATAAAAATAAACCTTCTAGGAGACGGTCTTAAAATGAAAACAGTTTTGATCATAGCAGGAAGTGACTCAATTGGTGGAGCAGGGCTTCAAGCAGATATAAAAACATCTACAATGAATGGTGTATATGCAATGACTGCTATAACAGTCTTAACGGCACAAAACACAAGAGGTGTGCAAGGCGTTTTAAATGTCTCGCCAAAATTCTTAAAAGATCAGTTGGACTCTGTGTTTACAGATATATTTCCAGACGCCGTTAAGATAGGTATGGTCCCTTCTGGTGATCTAATCCAAGTAATATCAGAAAGATTGAAATTTTATGGCGCTAAAAACATAGTAGTAGATCCTGTAATGGTGTGTACATCTGGATACAAAGTCCTCTCTGAGTCTCAGGTTAAAAGTATAACAGAGTTGCTTTTCCCTATTTCTGAAGTGGTTACGCCTAATTTATTCGAAGCGGAAGTTTTGTCAAGGGAAAAAATCACTAACGAAAAAAGTATGATGTTTGCTGCTAAAAAAATTTCATCCAAGTTTAATTGTAATGTCTTCTTAAAGGGAGGACACTTTACAGATAATGCCAACGATCTTTTATACCAAAAAAATGGTGAATGTACAATTTTAAAAAGTGAAAAAATAGATAATCCAAATACTCACGGAACAGGCTGTTCTCTTTCTAGTGCTATAGCGTCGAATTTAGCAAAAGAGAAAAAACTTTTAGAATCTGTTAAAGGTGCAAAATACTATGTGCATCAAGCGATTGCCAGCAAACTTAATCTTGGACATAAAAATGGGCCAATTGATCACATGGCATGTAGGGAGTTCCTATTTTAAAATTTGGCAGTTACTTGACGATCAATATAGTAACTTTAAGCACAACTCTTGCCAAATATCTCAAATTATTCAATTGTTTGTAATAATTTTTAATACAAACAATCAGGATAGGTGTAGCAAAACTTATCAAAATTAAATGCTATTAATTTTTACACAAATCAGATAATTGCTCACAAAGCGCGAAGAGAACATACATAACCCCCAGTTCTCAATAGTAAAGTGTATTTTAGAGAGGTCAGCATCGGATTTTGATTGTCGATTGTTTTTATTTTCAAGTCAAACGAACCACGAAAAATAGCAACCCTATCTTTTGGCCAGTCTAATCAACCAAAAATAATCTAGCATGAGGGCATTTTTGCTTTTAAGTCCAGCAATTTATGAGCGGTAAACACCTTACTTTGAGCTAGTCTATACGAAAAAAATCAATCAGAAAAGCTGCTTTTAATTTTTTATTCAGCCAAGTATAAGCTAGTAATATTACAATCTTCTAGCCAACCTACTCAACTAAAAAGAATTAATCCTCTTATCTTTAAGTCCAGTAATTTATGAGCAGTATACCTTGTTTTGGAACTAATCTATACAAAAAAATTAATCAGAAAAACTTTTTTTAATTACTTGGACAGAAAAAAATGAGAGTAATGTCTCATTCTGCTTTTAGCTATCTTGCATATATATATAAAAACTTTTCATTACCTTTGCAGCAAACAAACTAAAATTGGCATCAAATCTATCTTTTTAGTCTGTTTACGCACAAAGAGATGTGTAAGCAAAAGTTACTTTTTTAAGCTAAATACGAAAAGTTCACCACAAATTTTACTATGGAGAGATTACCAGCAAAAAACAACAAGGTCTGTTATCAATTTGCTTTGAAACAAAACAAAAGCAGAACACTTATTAGATATTACTTTGCTGATCTAGACATGTGGACATTAGCTGATTATTCAACACTTCAGATATTTCCAAATTCTGTGCTTCACTTTTTACTTTATTACTAATCTCCGAGAGTTTACGTCCCATTTCACTCAAGAGTTTATCCATTTTTTCCAAACCCGGTGTCACAAAATATGTCCTAAGCGTATTGGCAATAAAGTCTACACACTGTCTATTGTTTAGCTGATTTTTCACATAGTCAGAATTTCTATCGCTCTTCTCCAGTTCTTTCTCAAAATCAGCTGTCATACCTTCAGCCTTGTAATAACTAGTTATAAACCCTTTTAAAGACCCTTTACCATCTAGGTTCCACCTTTTAGATAAATCACAAAGCAACGTTACAGTCTCCTGATGAATCTCTTTTGATTTGCTACAAAAAGCGGCGATTTTCTCCTTGCTTAAAAGTGAAAATTTGTTGCTGGTGGTATAATTAAGAAAAGAACTAACAAAAGGTTGCAACTCGTCATACAAACACTTTATCTGCGTTATTTCACTACAAAACACAATTTCTTCGGCATAGCGGCCTGGGCAATACTCCAAGTAAGGGCAGTGGTCAGTGTATGAATCAAAATCACGCTCCCTAGCTTTCTCCATAATCGAAGAATTGCTATAATATTCTTTCCGGGCTTTTAAGCTTTCCTTGTTAGGAGCTATGCGCTCATCTATCATTTCCCCTATACTGTGTACCTCACCCTTATCTAAACCAAATTCTTTCACAAAATTTTCCCAATTTTTAACCAAATTTATGCACCTATCAGTAAGACCGTCTGCGAAAGCCAAAGAACCCGGATTTGCACAACCAATTATAGGAACAGTCACCAACGAAGTACCCCACACTTTTCCGAAACCAGATTTAAATCTTATCTTGAACAAAACGATTCCCCCAAAAACAAATTTGCGCCGTAAAAATCAACAACGCTACTTTAGCTATAGCAAACAAAATACCATATTGCAACTAAATCCGAAACACCTGCTATTTACCACCAGATTAAATCCTCATTCTAAACAACTAAACTAAATTATTTCTTGCCATGTTTTTGTCTAATTACTGATAATCCACTGCACCTACTAAAGAAAAGTCATCTTTAGTGCCGTCATAAATTATGTCAAAGTTACCATTAGTCAATTTTTCTTCATTGTCTTCTATATAGCCCAAAAGTTTTTGTTTCAATTGAAGTAAAAATTCCTCACTAATATTCTCTTTATTGTTTAAAAGAGCTTTATGTATACTCTCATACAGGCGAACATCCGAAAAGTCTATTCCTTTTTTTTCAGACGCGTAGCCTATTACACTATCATCAAATAAGGTTTTTAACATATCATAAGCCTCATGTTTACCAATTTCTTCAGGAAGATCAACAGAATTTTCACTACTGTTTATAATTATATTTTCATTTCTTGCCTTTACTCCCTTTTCACCTCTCGCTTTTCTAGCCATCACTTCCCTAGCAATTTCTTCTCTAACAATACTTTTTACATACTCCGCATTTTCTTCAAGTTCAAAAATAAAAGTTGCATTTTCCGCGTTAAAACGAAAAAAGCGCCCTAAATTTACCGTGCCATTAGCTTTGGGTTTCATAAGCAAAGCTAATAAATCGTCCAACCATAAAAGAATTTTTGGAGTTACCTTAATTTTTACAACACCATGACTGTTTTTTTTCACATAATCTTGAATTTTTTGTTTTAGACTTGAATTCTTATTTGATTCGCGACCATCAAACTCACTAAATGAAAGTACACTATCTTTTGACTTTTCAACAAATTCCGATAGTAGTTCCTCGTCATCCTCACAATCGTCAAACTCAGTAAGGTCCAGCTTTAAAGGCTCTCCCGTATATAACGCATCGCAAATAGAATCAACTAAACTTTTTCTAGCCGGGGTTTTAACGCCAGAAACAACCATAACATGTACCTGTTTTTTGTCGTTTCCAGAAAATTCGTTGCTCTCTTTGTCAGCTATAATCTTATTTGCTATGCGTTCTATTTTTTCTGCTGACTCAGAAAGCTCCTCAAAACCATCTACACTAGAATACAAAGCATCACTTGCATTTTCACGCGACGTATATTCTCCTTCTGAGGCCACAAAGTTACTAGCGGCAGAAATGGCTTTTTTAGAATAGTCTTTGACATAAGGCCAGAGTGAGAATCCCATACCAACAAGTGCCATGGCGCTTTGAGGACTACTACTAAGCCAGCCATTTATGTACGGTAAAGTCGGATCTACTAACGGCTTTAGAGTATTAGAGTAAAGAGTTTTTCCAAGAGAAAAAAGAGGGGAGAAAATGGAAAAAATGGAAGCATGCGCAATTGGAGCATTCACAGATGCGAGATGCCCTACCTGGCAAGCTAACGCTGCACCAAACACCAACTTAGAAGCTGCTTTTTTTTTCACAACACCCACCAACTTTCACATATAACATAGGCAAAACAAATATTTTATATACAAAGTACCTTTATTATACAACATTTTTTTAAAAAAGTAAACAAGAAATATATCGCACGAAATAATCACTTAACAACAAGAACAAACTGATTCTCTTCATCATCGTAATAGACTGTTACTTTTTTCCCTTTTAATTTTTTCTCGTTCTTACTCAATGTTCCTACTAGTTTTCTTATTAGCTTTCTTATCGCCCTTCCATGTTCTTCCATAGTGGCAGCTTTTTTTGCCACGGATTCATAGATATTTGAAAGATCTAGATCTATATTTGCGTACTTTTTCCAATATTTTAATAAAGATTCCTCGAACTCCTTCTTTGCGATACCCACATATTCCGCATTCGTTAAACTATCAAATTCTATATGTGTATAACGATTCATGGCAGAAACATCACGTTTTACTTCAGTTCGTGAAGGATCGTACGGAGTATTATCTATTGCTTTATTTTCTTCGTTTTTTGGTTGCTCAGCAGCATTTTCTGTACTTTCTTCTGGTACATTGGCGTTAGCATCGTCAGGCGGAGTACTATTTATCGGTTTATTTTCTTCATTTTTTGGTTGTCCAGTAGCATTTTCTGTATTTTTTTCTGGTACACCGACGCTAGCACCGTTAGCTTGATCTTTTTTCCCATCGGCTTTTTTGTTAGGTTTAGCGGACCTTACACTCTCATTAGATGTTAATATAAAAGTGACATTGCTAGCATCAACTTTTTGCCCTAATAAATTAGCGGTGCCGTTATCCGAAAAAGCTCTTAACACTTCATCAAAGGCTGGGCTATACATTTTGTCATATTCGTCTACTATTATTACGAGATGTGGTATTCGTTCAATAGCAAGAAGAAGACAGTTCTTTTCATTTGGCTTTTGGTACCGGTAATCACCGTACTGTTTTTGACGAGTTCCAAAAATTTGAGATACTATGGATTCTTTATCATTTATATCTACATCACCTGCGGAAATTATCACGGGAGGCGCTGTGGAAAGTGCATGTGCAAGTTCTCTTGCCATCATGCTTTTTCCACATCCCGAAGTTCCCGTAAATAAAATTATGTCAGCTCCTTTGCGTTTTTCTTTACGCATAAGCGCGTTATTTTTTTCATGCGAAATTCCCAGAGCAAAGTTCATAACTTCTTTCTTTGCTCTTTCCTGGCCCTTAATCCTTTTAAACCCTTCCTTCAAAAGCCGCTCTACATCTTTAGGTTTTCTGAAAGTGAATGCCTTGGCTTTATTTGAAAGCCAGTCGTACCAATCGCTTGCCTTTTCAGACATCTGGCTTAAAAACCAATACGCATGATCATATCCCACAGCCTTGTCGGAAAAAGCATTTATTTTTTCAATTGCCCATCCACCTAAATCATATAAGTCCCATAAACTAGGTATCCCGAATGCCTGTGATCCACCGCTGTTAGCTAGCGCCAAAGTTTGTGCCGACAGTAGGCAAATGCCTAATTTGCTAAACCTTCTCACAATTACCTCACCTCTTTCTGACAAAAAACACATTTTCTTATTTATGGTAAATCACCACGTATTATAACAAATTTGAAGTAAAAATACAATTGTTAAATTAAAGAATTTTATTTGAATAATTTTTTACAAATATTTGAATAAATCTCTTTGTAATTAAGTAAGAAATTCCAACATAGCATTTTAGTGTACACTAAAGCAAAGGATGTTACTCAAATGCACATAAAGATGCTAAAAATAAAAAAAAAAATAAAATCTAAGGGCAAATTAAAAAAATTTTTCGCTACTAATAAACTATTTACAGCATTAATTTTTATATTTATTGCTGGAATTATATTGGCCCACCTAATATTAAGAAATTCAGAAAAAACATTTTTTTCTAAGGCGTCAGAAATACTTACCTGCCACATGAAGTTACGAGCAACAGGATCGTCTTTGTATTTATTTATTGAATCAATTTGCACAAATCTTATTTTCATTGTTGCAATTTTTTTAATGGGACTTTCAGCTTGGGGTATAGTTCTCGTACCACCTGTCATTTTCTTGAAGGGATATTGTTCAGGTCTTTTTCAAAATTGCATATATTCATCGTATGGAACAAAAGGCATATTTTTTTTAGTTCTAATAGTATTACCCGGATTTTTAATTTCTATTTTGGCTACATCTTTACTGGCAAAAGAGTCTATAAAAATATCGAATATTTTTTCAAATATGATATTAAATATACCTAATTGGCAAAGTGACGAAAAATATGTAAGATCTTATTTATTGAAAACGAGTTGTGTACTTATATTAATTGTTTTATCAGCAATATTGGATGTCATATTTAATTCACTTTTTTATAGATTTTTTTCTTTTTGACTTGCTTTTTAATAAAACTATTTTATACTTTTTATATATTTTGTATCCAAACAGGAGGTAAAAAAATAAACATAATCGCATTGGTCAAAAAAATATAGCTGTTTTGAATAATCGGTATGACTGAGTTACAAAGTTTGCTACTTTATAAAAAATATATAGTTGTAATTTAATAAATACTTTTATACAATGTTTCTCACCTTGTTTGTTATAAATTTTTTAAAGAGAGAAGGGGTTTTTTAGATTTATGTCCACTATTGTGTCTAATAAATTGTTTCAGAATTTTATACATCAGATGCATGACGCTGTAGGCAGGGCGGTAGGAATTATTGATTCTAATGCGATCGTTACCGCTTGCAGTAATTTGGATCAGATTGGTGAGAAAAAGGCCGGGATATCTAACGAATTTTTTACGCCGGCTTCTACTTTTGTTGTAAACGGATGCACTTACAAGTCCTTTGCGGGAAAAGAGCAACCTAATTACGCGGTTTTTGTTACAGGCGATGACGAACCTGCTCAACATTACGCATCAATATTGGCTATATCTTTGAGCAATATTAAGCAGTTTTATGACGAAAAGTACGATAAATGCAATTTTATAAAAAATGTGCTCCTTGACAATATTTTGCCCGGGGACGTGCACACAAAAGCTCACGAGCTGAATTTTGGAACCGGTGTTCTGCGGGTTTGTCTTTTTGTAAGAATAACATCTAAAAATGATGAGTCCTCATTCGAAGTAATAAAGAAATTTTTTGGCGACAAAGATAAGGATTATGTTATCAACATTAATGAAAGTGAAATAGCTATTGTTAAGGAAGTGGAAAAAGGCACAACGACTTCACAGCTTGAAGACTTTGCTAGGTCCATAATAGATACACTTATGAGTGAGCATTACATTCAAAGTTGTGTTGGCATTGGGACTATAGTGAAAACAGTGAAAGATCTTTCTTATTCGTTCAAGGAGGCCCAGGTAGCATTAGAGGCTTCTAAAGTTTTTGATTCAGAAAAACTGATTGTCAGTTACGATAATTTAGGAATAGCACGTTTAGTTTATCAGTTACCGACTACTTTATGTAGAATTTACCTAAAGGAAGTGTTTAGGAACGGCTCTATAGAGGGTTTGGATCAAGAAACACTCTTCACTATACAAAGGTTTTTTGAAAATAATTTAAATATTTCTGAAACATCTAGAAAACTTTTTATTCACAGAAATACTTTGGTTTATAGATTAGACAAAATTAAGAGGCTTACTGCTCTTGACCTTAGAGAGTTCGATGATGCTATAGTATTTAAAATAGCTCTGATGGTGAAGAAATATCTTGATCAAAGCGCTAACGATTTTTAGTTACTTGTAAATTGCTCGATATTGCCTGCATTTTTATATAAAATGTAGGCCTTTTTTGTTTGGTAGTAAACTTATCTATTCTAAGTATCTAATAAGTTTCAACTGGATTCCGATTGTGCTACTATCTGGAGGATGATTCTTTATCCTAGTCCGAATGCTTCTCCAACTATTTCCAAGGTTTGCTCAATGCTTCTGTTTTCATCCCTGAAAATCACATGAACCCCAGAGAGCAAATGACGAATAATTGTCCTGCGAATTGATCAGCATGAGCCCTTTCTGATAATTCTCCATTGCTTTCTCAGGACCAGGTTCATCCGTTATCATCCGATATAATAACTGTTTTTCACGATCTGGCCTTTCAAAAAAACGCCGCACAGATATTTGAGGATCCGCCAGCATCACCAATATATGATCTGATGGAGTTATCCTTTTCCGAGTTTCTACTGAAATATTCGTATCTACGAACAGTGGTTTACTCTATTCCTTAAGTCCATCCAGAGTCCTGAGCTCCAGGACCTCGCATTCATAAGACACGTCATCCATCCATGCCTTGTATTCCTCTAAACTTCTTCTGATGAAGTCATGCCAGTCCTCCAGATCACGGGTATACGTCAGAAAAGGAAACTCTGTACTGTTAAGCTCTGGCAACAGTTGGTCATGATAGTTCTCTTCACACAGGATACCGTTATATTTCTCTGCAAGCAGTTTTACCATCGTTGATTTTCCTGCATAAGCCGTACCAGTAATAAAAAACGCGTTGTTAAATTTCATGTTCTACTCCTCAACCTTCGGCTCGTACGGCATTTAGATGAGGTCCTTCTTTTGGTGGTACAAGCAGCATACCGTCTCCAGATATTTAGTTTTTGCAGTAAGCGCAGCTGAGCCTACGCAAGCAGTATCGGATGCATTCAGAGGGCACTTTTACGCAATTTACAGAGTTATAGCTCACCTTTTATGTGACTATAAGGTAAAGATAACAAGACTTTGCGAAAAATGAGCAAAAGACTGAAGTTCCCATACAAACAACTGATTAACTGGCAAAATTCTTTTTTCGAAGTACTCTTAACAAGTAACAACTGAGAAAAAACGGGAAACAAAAATCCACAACACTGTGCGACGTGCGGCAAACCCGGAGTTTTACTTATCTATGAGCTCGTTTAGAAAACGTAAATTTGAACAACTTTAAATCCCTAGAAACTTTAAAATTAGCTTTTTGTATTCCAAAATTTTGGTATAAATGTATCTTCGAATAAAAAGTGCGGAAGCAGAAATTTTAAAAGAAAACATTTACGACACTATACAACATACTGTAAACTCAGGTCCATAACCTCGTTGCGAAAACGCACAATCTGGCTGATTCTAATTCACTAAAAATCTTAAGATCAGCTTTTTTAACTCCAGAACTTTAATATAAATTCTTAAAAAAATCGTGGGGCGAAATTTTATAAGAAAAAATTAACGATACTATACAACATACTGTAAACTCAAGTCCATAACCTCGTTGAGAAAACACACAATCTGGCTAATTTAAACTCACTAAAAAAATAAAAATTAGCTTTTTTAATTCTATAGCTTTAATATAAATTCTTAAAAATCGCGGAGGCAGAAATTTTAAAAGAAAAAAGTCACGGCACTATACAACATACTGTAAACTCAAATCCATAACCTCGTTGTGAAAACGCACAATCTGGCTGATTTTAATTCACCAAAGAATTAAAAATTAGCTTTTTTAATTCTATAACTTTAACATAAATTTTTAAAAAATCGCGGAGGCAGAAATTTTAAAAGAAAAAAGTCACGACACTATACAGAATATCGTAAACCTAAAGTTCGATCTACCCGCGATTTTGTTGCGAAAGTATAAATTTACCTCATCTTTAACCTTATAAAAATCTCAAAATTAACCCTTTACACTCCAGGATTTTGGTATAAATGCATCCTTAAAAATAGCTACTGCAAAACGATCAGTCATACCAGAGATATAATCGCATAAAGCACGGGATTTTCCCTCTTGTTCAGCTATAAGTCTTATATCATGAGGCCAATTCTTTTCATTGTTCATTAAATACTCGTACAAAAAACGAATCATATCTATAATTTTTTCGTCCTCACTTTTAGCTTTTGAAGTAGTGTAGACCATATCATACATAAAGGAATGAAGAGTCATAAATATATTGTGTACTTCTGGAGACATCATGAGCTTGCCATTTTGACTATTATTTACTATAGAGTTAAAAAATATATCTATCTTAAAACCTTTTTCCAAATCTAATCCATCTAAAACAATTCTAGGAAATTGATTAAAAGTTAGTATTTTAGCACGTATGGCATCGTCAATATCGTGATTAATGTATGCCAATCTATCTGAAAGTCGCACAATCTGCCCTTCCAAAGTTTTTGGCATCGTGCCTTTAGTGTGATTTAATATGCCATCTCGTACTTCGTAAGTCAAATTAAGCCCTCTGTCAAACTTTTCTAACCGGTCAACTACCCTAAGGCTTTGTTCATAATGCTTAAAACCACACTCAGAGACATCGTTTAAAGCTTTCTCACCGATATGTCCAAATGGAGTGTGCCCCAAATCATGGGCAAGTGCAATAGCCTCAGTGAGATCTTCATTTAATCTTAGAGCGCGTGCTAGATTTCTGGCAATTTGAGCAACCTCCATTGTGTGAGTGAGCCTTGTACGGTAGTGATCACCCTCTGGTGCTATAAAGACCTGGGTTTTATGGCTGAGTCTCCTAAAAGCCTTACTATGTACTATCCTGCCTCTGTCTACCTGATAAACTGTGCGAAATGCACAAACTTCATCCTCATACTGCCTTCCTTTACTGTTAGCCGAAACCATAGCATAAGGAGACAACAACTTTTTTTCTAACAATTCAGTTTTTTCTCTTACGGTTAGCTTCAAAATAACTCCAGTCAATTCCATAACTTATTTTTAAACAACGAAACCGTAGCTTATCGGAAATCTTTCTTAGATACTACTTTGCAATCCTTTGAAACAAAAAATACGATATAACCACATAAGTCTTATGTTAAAAATTATGTCAAGCACAATCGGCAGCCTCTGTCATTAAACCAATGCCAATAAATTAACAACTGTGAAATAGGAGTAAACTTTAAAGAAAAAATCCAACAATAACTTAACTTAAATAAAGATACGCTGCATACACAAAAAGCACAAAAAACACTAACCTAGAAAAAGCAACAGAACCCAAGGAAATATATAAGAAAAGACAACACACAGTTTTAAGAGGCGGTGACAAAAACAAATACATCTGACAAAACTATTCTTTATGAACACAACAATTAGGTCGCCGAACACAAAAACTATTCTTAACTTTTTTTAACCTTCCCTATATAGGTCTATTTTTTATGTTTAACATTTCGTATTTTAACACACCCACCTATTTTTTGTCATTAATGGGCGTTTAACAACTATAAAAAGAGGAAAAGCCAAAACGACGCAACGATAGAAGTTGATGAATGAAAGAAAAAACATAATCCTGATAGCACTTGAAAATGCGTGAAGCACTAAAAAGAGAAGGCAAATGGATTTGCGCCGATCCAGCAATACCTACATATACACCTACCTGAATTTACACTTCCCAGAAACTTTTCTAAGCAAGTACAGAAGTACACTCAAAAAAAGCGCAACGATCCAACTGATGTACACAGAAAATTAGTAGCACCTAAGTGAAAACTTATCCATGAAACATACCATCTAGAGGTTTTTTGGTCGAACAAACTAGCATCCTCAACCAAAAAAGAGCAAAGATGTAAACAATTTACGCCGATCCAGTATCACCCAAACGAACACCTTTCAAATACTTTTTTATCAAACATATCAGTACACTCAACAAAAAAAGTACAATTAGCCAATTGACTTACATAGATTAGTAGCTTCCAAGTGAAAACCTATCCATAAAACATACCATCTAAGTTTTTTTGGTCTAACAAACTAACTTTCTCAACCAAAAAAAGCAAAGGTACAAACAGCTTACGCCGATCTAGTATCACCCAAACGAACACTTGCCCCAAGTCTACAATTCCTAGAAACCCTCCTAGCAAGTACAGAGCATACTCAACAAAAAAGTGACACAAGATAACTGATTTACACCGAATTAATAGCACACTCAACAAAAACTTACCCAAAATGTATATTTTTAGAAGCTTTCCAACTAAACACAACAAATTTATCGACTAAAAAGGGGAAAAACAGGAAGGACTCTAGTCGCTCTACTTATTAAGATTATGTATCCTTTTTTCTAGAATTTCAAACTTAGTTGTTCCAGCGCTAATATTACGAAGTTTCTGCTTTATAAATGGGGTATCATCGGTAGCAGAGTAAAAAAATATTTCAACTTGTCTTTCAAAACTTTTTCTTTCAAAATAAACTCCAAAACTTTCCAAAGCCTCAAGTGTCTTGGTTAAGACATTGTAACAGCACCTAGCTTTACAATAATCGCATGGCATCATCAAATCAAACTCGGCAACCTCAAAAGCTTTAAGTACTGCACCGGAATAGGCTCGTACAAGTCCCCCCGTACCCAAAAGCACACCACCGAAATACCTGCTAACAATAGCAATGACATTAAAGATCCCATTCTTTTCTAGTATATCAAGAATAGGCCTACCGGCTGTGCCACCAGGTTCCCCGTCATCAGAAAACTTCTTTTTCCCCGAAATTAGAACATAAGCGTAAGCATTATGCTTCGCATCATGATATTTACGCTTTACCAAAGAAAGATGCTCCACAGCCACAGACAAATCAGGAGAGGGAAACAGATTTGCCACGAACCTCGAACGTTTTTCCGTAAGCTCAGCCGTTACAGGAAATTTTAAAGTCTTATATTCTCTAGCCATAACTACCCACTAAACGTAAGCATTATGCTTTGTACCATGATATTTACGCTTTACCGAAGAAAGATGCTCCACAGCCACAGACAAATCAGGAGAAGGGAACAGATTTACCACGAACCTCGAACGTTTTTCCGTAAGCTCAACCGTTACAGGAAATTTTAAAGTCTTATATTCTCTAACCATAACCACCCACTAAACGTAAGCACTATGTTTTGCATCATAATATTTACGCTTTACCGAAGAAAGATGCTCCACAGCCACAGACAAATCAGGAGAAGGGAACAGATTTACCACGAACCTCGAACGTTTTTCCGTAAACTCAGCCGTTACAGGAAATTTTAAAGCCTTATATTCTTTAGCCACAATTACCTACTAAAAAACAAATTACCTACCAGCTGATGCTTTGAATCTGCGTTTAAATCTCTCTACTCTACCGCCAGTATCAACCAACTTTTGCTTTCCGGTGAAAAACGGATGACAATTGGCACAAATCTCCACCTTTATATTTTTTTTTGTAGACCGCGTTTCCACAACATTACCGCAAGCACACGTAATAGTAGTTTTTCCATAACTTGGATGTAAACCAGACTTCATATTAAAACCTCCAGTCTTCCTTAACGCCTTACCCGCCCTATTATACAATCTTTTGCAACTATCCGCAAGTAAAACAAATTAATGTTGTAAATCTTTTGAAAAAACCGGAACAATATTACAGGATCTATTCAAGTAAAAAAATTCGGAAGTATCACCAAATCAATTTATTCATATATAGAAGAGCTTGTTTTGTTGACTTGCTAAGCTAAAAGTTTGTTTATTTCGTAACATAAAGACTTTAGCAAATAACTTGAATTTTTTTAAAATACTCAGGTTAATTATTTTAATAAAGAGAGAATATCCTCAAGTATTCCCAAGGTGTAAAAGTTTAGTCAGTGTAAATTAATTTTAGAAAACACTAATAGTTCTAATTTTAAAAAATTCAACTTATTTCTAAATTAAAATTCTGTCTGTTTTGAGTCACAAAAGCCTCAAAAAGCTACTTATTCTGTAATTAAAAAACGACTGTCATCAAATTTTTAAAGTGTGATGGCAGCGCCGTTATAGTACAAACTTGTTGC
Organism: Ruminococcaceae bacterium UBA3753; assembly: GCA_002372375.1. Taxonomy (GTDB): domain Bacteria; phylum Bacillota; class Clostridia; order Oscillospirales; family Acutalibacteraceae; genus UBA3753. The sequence continues at coordinate 98,133 of DFGJ01000041.1, read as the reverse complement.
AGATAGCCATACATAAATCTCTAACACGTAAGAGAATAAGCACAAAGTTGAAGTAAAACGTTATAATTAAAAAAACTAGTTGAATTTTAGAGAAAGAACTGGCACTAATATTGAAGAAAAGCGACACACCAATCTTCCCACAACTATTTTTGCACTGTCAAAAAATGATTTGGTAGCTGATATCTTTTTGATGCGTGCTCTAACATATCACATTTCTTGGAACACCGACACAGGTATCCTGTACAAATCAAAGATACTATAGTTTTCGATGAAAAAGTAAACTTAGTTAAAGATTTTATCTAATTTTCTTCCCGCACCCTCTCCGGCGCAGATCACAACTACTTCGTCGTCCACGTAAAAAAAGGTATCTCCTTGAGGGACTATAAGATTTTCCTCTCTTATTATTGAAATTACCAGAGAATTTTTTGGCATATCTATCTCACGTAGTGATTTTCCCAAGACTTTAGCCTTAGGAGAAACCTTGAACTCCCCGATATATGCCTTACCTCTATTCAGACTAGCTATTAATTTCCCGCTTGCACTGTCCATCTCATGCTCAATGAGTTTAGTTACTAGCTCTGTATTGCTAACTATATTTGTCATTCCCAATCTTCTTAACGCTTCTAAATTTCCAGGATCATTTGCACTTATAATCACTTTCTTTACTTGAAATTTTTTCTTCGCGAGCTGAGCTGCTACTAGGTTATCTTGATCCGTACCGGTAGCAGCTATAAAACAATCAACTCTTCCATTGATTGCACTTGCTAAAACTTCTATCTCTGTGCCATCACCGCAAATTACCTCTGCATCTAGATGATCTGCTAAGTATACACACCGTGCTTTATTCTTTTCTATCAAATTAACTTCGTAGTCTTTACCCAACATTGTTTTGGCAATGTAAAAACCGGACTTTCCTCCACCTACAATAACTATTCTCATAAATCCTCTTAGTAAAAATCAGATAAAAACTAAAGGCAAACACTCTAATCGTAGAGCGAATACAACTGTAAAAGACCCTTCGAACAAAGGTACATCACTCTGCCGTTTCGACTCATCTCTTTTCCTGAGTCATTGTACCACTTTTCTACATTCTTTGCGGCTTTAATTAAAATCGTTTTCATAATATATTTAGCTTTTTCACTTAAAGTTGGTACATAAACCGGAAATCTCCCTGGCATCGGTTCTTCATCTGCGCTGTTTTCTCCTAGGCCCATCCCAATTAAAAACCATTTTGCATAATAATTATTAGTAGCACAAACAATACCTGCAAAATCTGCGACTAGTTCATCGTGTAAATTATTGTGTGTAGAACCTAAAAATCTATTTGTAAAGTAGTGCGTACATTCATGTTCTCTTCTTATCACTAAAGAATACTCTTTCCATTTATCGTCATCAAGGTCTAGCATAGAAGCAGGAATATTACTATAAGGCTTATTAGAAAGGACTATAAATTTATTTGTTTTACCAAAAGCAAAACTTGCGCCAGTCCTTCTAATATTAGGCATTTCTTTTCCTTTATTCACAAGCTTTGTTACAAGTTGATAAAAATCTTCTTCTTCTTTTGAATAAATTACAGGTATATTACCCGCTATTGAGTTATAAATCTCAAGTGTTGTAAGCTCGGGTTTAATTAATTTTATTTCTTCATCTCCGTGAGGTACATTTTCGTTCAGTGCTTTCTCTATGCCTTCTTTTTTAGCAGCATCGGCTACTTCTCGCCAAGCAGACACAAAAGGCTCATCTGGTATTTCTTGTGGAATATCTACCTCTGTATTAAATTTGTTTTCTGTATATTTTAAAATTTCTTCCTTTGTGTCTTTGTCTGCATCAAATTTAGACAAAATATCCATACCTTCCATTAATTTTGCTCCTTAACGAAATATTTAAGTTAGTGAACTATATAAATCTAACTTTCTTTTAGTTAAAGCACATTGTTCATTCGTTATAAGTCCCCTTTTTACCAGCGTGTCAAGATGTTTCTTCGTTACAACAATACTATTATCATCACTGGTTGGGTATTTTAAATCCACAACTCTACCGTTATCTATCTCCACTATACATTCACATATACCCTTTGTCACATTGTAAAACTTTACTTCACTGGTTCTTCCACCGCTTATTATTTCTAGTTTTCCATCATCTAGTTCGTGTGAGCTTTTATTATTTCGTATTTCACCCATGAAAACTCCTCTAAAGCCTTAAATAGAATATAATTACATAAGTTGCTTAAAGCTTTATGTACATTTACCTTTTACTAATTAAAAAACAGAACCGATGTGATTATAAAATTTCTTGACAAATGTGTAATTCTAATATTATTTTAAGCCCAGATATACCACTAATCGTTAACTAAGTTTATATTATTATTTTTCAAATCGTTATCAACTCCACCTGCCGCGCACTCTAAAATTGTGTCTAGCACTTCGCTATTTTGCAGCTCTTCAAGTGTAAAATTGTATCCATGCTCTATTGCCTTTTTATGAACTTGCTCTATAGACGTAATGTTGTCGAAATCTCCGTGAAAATTTTTTTCTTCAATTAAGTCTGCTTCAAATTCTTTTATTCCTCCTGGCAAAACTTTTTTCCCTCCTTTTAAAAGGGAAAGCTACAACGTTCAAAAACTATGTACTCCCCTTTTTTTTAGGCTTTTTTATAAAATCTCCTGTATTCTTATCTATCCATATTTCATAGCCATCAACGTAAGTTATAATGTAAGTTTTTCCCCCATCCACTTTTTCCAATTCCTTATCTAAGCTTTCTTTTAATTCTTTGCTTATGTAATTTTTTTCTTCACTCATAATGATCCCATGTTTTAAGATAAATTTAATTGTAACTGCGGTTGTCAACACTTGTTGTATCTTTGCTCTGAATATAAATATTACTGCCGTTCCCATAATTCACTGCTTTTATAGAGTGGTCTATATATGTTTCTTTTTTTTCACCTTTTCCACCAGCTACAGCAGCTAACATACCTTCACTCAACTCTTGATCTCTTGCTAACTCCTCTTTACTAATGTTAAACCCATTAGCATGGGCTATTTCTATAGCCTCTTCTGCATTTTTTATACCATAAAAGCTTTTCCGTAGGCTTTCGTCACTTTTTACAGCTTTTTTTATTCTTTCAATATCACTCACTTGTTTTATCTCCTATTAATTTACTCTGCAAAATAAAACCAATAAGTGTCGTCTACTCCACCGCCTATACCAGAAATTTCTTCCGAATTCAGCCCTTTGCCCTTTATTTCTTTGAACTTTTTATTTTGTGTACCTTTAACGTGGAAAAGTTTTTGATGCCTTTCTTTGAATCCTTTACCAAATCTTTCTTTGTGCTCACAACTACCATCTGCCATTTTGCTTTATTTTTCTCCTAAAAAGTATAATTTACTTATTCCTTATATTAATGGTCGGGTTATTATCTATTTTAGCGTTTGAGTTATTTCCCGTAATATTCGTTGTTACATTAGTGTTAACGTCGTTTTTTATATCATCGCCAAAAAGTTTAAAATCAAAATTAAAATCCGTATCAAAATCCATTTCATTTTTAATTGTACCACCAATTCCCGTTCCTTGTATATTCGGATTTAAGCCAAATTCGTCACCCCCTCCAGCTACTGTGCCTAAATTAGACCCTGATAGCTGTTCATTCATCTGCCCTTTAAGTTTTTTATTATCACTCATAAGATTAAACTCCTTCATACTAATAAATTTATAAAAATTAAATCTCCTTATTTTTTGTAAATCGCCGTATAATCTAGTAGAGAGCAATGAACGCCCTTTTCTAACAATATGTTTGTATAACTGGTTTACTGTACAACTTTCAGCTCTTGTTAACTGTTTTGCCATCACCTAATTATTAACGGCTCCACCGCTTTCCATAGATAAATCAACTACAAAAGATTAAATAATTTAACTAAAAACAAACAAATTTCTGCTACTGTTTATTTTTTAATTCTACTTCCTCTGTGTAAGAGCCATAAGAATTTTTCCCGGTAATAAATACGGTAACAATCAGTTTTTTTCTAGTCCCTTAATGTTCAACGTATCCCTTGTTTGAAAATATCAACAATCTACCTTAATTTTTGCTATTTCTTTGGCATTGTTTGTACTTTTTATGCCATAAAAAATTTTCCCTATGGTTGTTGTCACTCTTTACTGCTTTTTATTTTTCCATGTCGCTCATCAGAACCTGCCGAATGATTCACCACTAATAGTAAAAATAATAGTAAGTGAGCGCATGTTTCACTGATTACATAAGAAGTTTTTTTGACATCTGTTCTCTACTCATTATTTTTTAAACTTTTTGTTCTGTGTAACTTTGTCATGATAAAGTCCGTGATCCCTTTTTGTATGTTTTTCGCCAATTCCATCTTTGCTCTCACAAATATAGTTTACCATCTTGACTTAGTTTTTTAAAAAAAGTATAAATTTACTAATTATTCACATTAATATTAGGTTTATAATCTATATAGCCCGACGAATTGGCTCCGGTGTTGTACAGTTTTACATCACTATTAATGTTGTTTTCTATTTGAGGACCAAAATTAATAAGTCTTTCAATGTTTGCTGATATATCTCCTACATCTACATCACCGACATCTGCTGACACATTGCCCATTCCTCCTCCACTTGAACTTTTTGGCTTTTTATTCTTGCCTTTCTTTCCTCCCGCTACTGCGCCTAAATCAAATTCTAGTAGTTCCTTTTTAGAAAATGTATATCCGTCCTTGTGTGCAATATTTAATATATCTTCAACATCTTTTACACCTTGATATTTCTTAGCTACCTTTTCATTGTGTTTCAGTTCGGTTGCCCACTCATTAATATTTTTACCACTAGACATAAAATTTCACCTCTTGGCATTTAAATGATTTTAAAAGACAAAACATATTATTATATTTTATTTATTAGAATTTCCTGTAAACTTATCAAGAATGCCTTTTCCGGTATCAATGATCGGCTTACCATACTGATCGTACAGTTCTTTCCCGGTATTAATAATCGGTTTACCATACTGATCGTACAGCTCTTTCCCTTTGGCGATTATGTTTCCAAAAAATTCAAAAGGGTTCCAGCCTCCTGCCGCCGCTTCCACCTTAAGGTCCATCAACTCTTCTTCTGTAAAGTTAAATCCCTCTTCTTTGGCTAAAGATACTATTTTCTTATTGTCTTCCAATCCGGCAAACTTTTTAGCGAATTCTTTGTTAGTTGTTACCTTTCTGTACCACTCGTTAATCCCATTCATAAAAAGTGCCTCCCTAAAAATATGAAATCCCTCACCCTACCACCCAGAATTTAGTTTAGTGGCAACTTATTTATCAATTGCTCTTGGATAGTAGCTAAAGCTACTTCAGGATTCTTATCGACACCGCCTTGTATGCTCTCAAGAGTATTGTCGTCCAATTCATCATTTTTAACTATGTTTTTAGCAAGATTTATCATTTCTGAATTAAATTCTTCTTCGCTTATTCCATCTAAATGAGGTTTTGCCACTTCATAAGCACCGCTCATAGAGTCTTGAGCTAAAAAAGCATCTCTTAATTCCTCATTACTATTAAGCTCATCTAAAAAATTTTCCACCGAAAAATCCCTCCCACAAAAATAAAGGCGAAAACAGCCTAAGAATTCCAGCTCTTTATTAAAGTTTCTACTCCGCCACTTACATCTTGAAATTCGCTAAAACTGAGTTCGCGACTTTTTTGCTTTTCTTCCTTTATTCTTTTGTCTGCTATTAAAACACCTTCTCTAAATTCATCGAAGCTAACATTTGGTATATATTCCTTTGCTAGCTCATAGCCTTCATACGCTGTTTTTGCAGTTAAAAATTTGTCCCTAAAATCAGAGTCGGTTAAAAGTCTTTCGAAAAATAGCTCTAAGTCTCTCTCCATTTATATAACCTCCTTTTCTTCAGAATAAAAGTACTCACCCAAACCTAAAAATAGCCTAATACTCTAGAAATGAAACCTAAATTTATAGGACATAGATTTAAAAATATTTTTATTTTTGGTTAAGGAAATCCTGAAGAATAGAAAATTAAATTTGGTAAAAAGAATTTAAGAACAAAATCTACTCAAAATTAAACTATCTGACGTTTTGCGAGTTCTGCAAACCTTCCGTTCAATTTCATAAGTTCATCATAAGTTCCCTGTTCCGCTACCTTGCCTTTGTGCAAATAAACTATTCTGTCACAATGCTTTATGGTGGACAGCCTGTGCGCTATCACTATTCTGGTTATTTTCATCTTGGCTAGTGTATTAACAACTATAGCCTGAGTGATATTATCTAAAGCAGATGTTGCCTCGTCAAACATAAGAAGATCCGGAGAAGAAATCAATGCACGTGCTATAAGTATTCTTTGTTTTTGCCCTCCTGATATTCCTCCACCTTCCTCTGAAATCATAGTCTGCATTCCCATCGGCATTTTCTTTATATCTTCTTCGCATCCTGCTTTTCTGGCAGCTTCCCAAGCATCATCCATATTGGCAAGAGGATTAGTTATTGTTATATTTGCAAAAATACTATCGGCAAATAATTTACCATTTTGAAGCACTATACCTATTCGTTTTCTAACACTATGGAGATCCAGTTTATCCAGATTCTGATTATCAAAATACACTCCGCCACTAACAGGTTTTTCAAAGCCTAAAATCAACCTAAACAAAGTAGATTTCCCACATCCGGTCGAGCCAACTATTCCAACATATTCTCCCGGTTTAAAAGAGAGGTTTAAGTCATTTACAACAAGAGGGCCATCTGGGTTATACCTAAACTTAAGATTATTTATATCAATTTTTCCGCTTATAGAGTCCACTTTTGCTCTATCTAAGTTAGATTCCGGAACTTCCTTAAGTATAGGCTCAATGAGTTCCATTGTTGGCTTTAAGGAAGCTATAGACGTGCCTATCCCTGCTATCTGCATAATAGCACCGGAGAGCTGACCGTAAGCTACATTATAGGCCATGTAATCAGCAGGGGCAATGCCAGTACTATACACCAACCAATATATCCAAATATTGCCGGCTAAGCCTATAGCTCCACCAATAGCACCGGAAAGTTTTAATATTATATTTGGGTTAAAACTTATTTTACAAAGCTTTGAGTAGAGTTCCTGCCACCTGGCAAAAGACCTAACTTCCGCACCAGCCACTTTTATTCTAGCAATACCGGTAAAGAGCTGTGTAACTAAACCTGAAAGCTTCGGTGAAACTTGGTTTGATTTTTTTTGCAATTTTATATTCAAATACCAAGTAAAAAGCTGAAAGCCCAGCGTAACTAAAATTATAACAAACGAGGGAACTACAAACGCTGAAGAAATAGAGCTTATTTGTGCCAAATAAATAAACGAAAAAGCTGCCGAAAGGACTGTAGGTAAAAGACCACTGCTAATTGTACTGCACACACCATTCAAACTAAAAGTTCTCGATGCTAAATCACCTGAACTGTAGTTTTTAAAAAAGCCTAACGGAAGATTTAGAAGTCGTATCCAAAGTGCACCATTCGTTGCAAAACGAACCTTATCCCCTATTCTGCTAATCCAAAACGACTGAAACAGAGCAATTGCTGTGCTTGATACAGTAATTCCAAGCAAAAGACCAGCTAGTGGGAAAATATCATTGAGTGTACCAGAAGGTAAAACGTAATTATATATTGTTCTAGAAACCATTGGGTTTATAAGTCCCATTATAGTTACTATTGCGGTTATAATAAATAAGAGTGCAACATCAAATTTGCTGAACGAACCGAATATATATTTTACTAAATCTCCTAAACCCATAGATTTATCGTTTGGAAAGGGTTTATAAAAGCAGTAAACAGGGTCTTTTATATTGCTAGCGGTCTTACTGTTTATTCTTATTACTTCTTCCGTATTAGGAGAAACATAATAGTATCCACCAAATTTCCCAGGCATAAGCGCGACTATGTTATCAGTTTTTGTGTTAGCAATTAAAGGACCGGAACCCCTCACCCACCATTTACCTTCTAGTCTAATTTTACGCCTAGTAAGACCCGTTCTTCCGATTGCAGTCTCAAAAGATGACGGATCTTCTGTGTCGTGCTTACTTAGAGTTATTTTGGGCAATTTATAGTAGTCTGTAATTTTATTTAAAGCTTCGCCCATCTGTTTACTTTTGTGTTGCTTAACCGTTACTGAAAATCGTCTACTTTCGGCACTTTTCCCCAGGGCTGCTGTGCTAGCCTTCGAGTAAGAGTCTAGAAACATTTCTTTTTCTTTTATTTTTTTATTGACTACTTTCTCTAAAAAGTTCATTAAACTTTTATCCTCCTTTCAAAAAATACTACTCACTTTTAACAAGTTTTGCATACTTCCCATCTAGTTCTATTAGCTCTTTATGTGTACCTCTTTCAACTACTTCGCCATATTCAAGCATAATTATTTCGTCTGCATCTCTTATTGTAGAGAGCCTATGTGCAACAATAAAACAAGTTATACCACGTCTTCTAACTGCATCCATGACCTGCTTTTCTGTCGTTGGATCTAAAGCAGATGTAGCTTCATCCAAAATTATTATGCTAGGCTGTGCAACGAATGCTCTTGCGATCTCAAACCTTTGCCTCTGGCCACCAGAAAAGTCTGTTCCGCCCTCTGTTAACACGTGATCATAACCGCCTTCTCTTTGCATAATATCGTCATGTATACAGGCATCTTTGCAGGCTTCTAGTAAAACATCGTCACTTATCGTATCGTCAAACATAGTGATGTTGTTCCTTACGGTATCTTGAAACATGGTTATTTCTTGATCTACCATAGAAAGCGAGCTTCTAAAAACTATTCTGTCTATATCTGTTCTTTTTTTACCATCAAATAGAATAGCACCGTCGCGTGGTTCATAAAGACCAGCTATAAGTTTCGCAACCGTGGATTTACCGCTTCCACTTCCACCAACTAAAGCTATCATTCCACCTTTTTTTACAGAAACATTCAAGTTCTTAAGTAACGGCTCCGCCAAAGGACTGTATGCGAAAGTTAAACCTTTAATATCAACTTTTCCGGTGAGTTTGTTAAACTTCTTATTTTTAAATCCTGGGTCATCAGTTTCTTTAAAATCTATAACTACATCAGCTTTATAATTAAGTACATCCTCAATTTTAGCTGTGTCTCCACTCAATGCCTGTATTTGAGACCCTATTCCAGCAAGACTGTTAACAGGGGCCAAAAATTGTCCTAAAAATCCTTGAAAGGCCTGTAGAGTACCTATCGTAAAATTACCAATTAACACATTATAAACACCTAAAAATGTTATAGCAGTGTTAGCAAAACCCGTTAGCAAACCGGGAATCTGAGAAACATAGGCATTCCTTTCACCTAAGCGTTCCATAGCGTTAGTGTATTTTGTCTGGTAACCTATCCATTTCTGAAAGAATGCCGCCTCACTTCCACTAGATTTTATAGTCTCTATCATGGTAACACCAGCTACTGTGTTGCCGTAGACTTGGCCTCCATCTCTCGAAAGAGCTTTTTGATCATTTTCATTCTGGTTAGCAATAAGTTTTATAACAAAGATGTTCAAAACGGCTGCTACTATACCAATTAAAGACATATACCAGTTGTAGTAAAGAATTATACAAAGATAAATGATCGCCATTATTATGTTTAAAAATATTGGCGCAACGGTCTGGCATATTCCTGCCGCTATTGAGTCATTGCTTCCTTGCCTTGCACTTATGTCACCAACATATCTTTGGGAAAAGAACTCAACGGGCATTCTAAGCACATGCCACATGAACATTACGCCGGAGTTAACACTCATTTTTCCCTGTATTCTTAAAAGATAGATAGATTGCAGCGACTGAAGTATAAAGTTTATTAAAAGTGTTCCGCCCATTGCCAAAAGTAAAGGCATCATTATGCTTCTATCAGACCCAATTAAAATATAGTCTGTGAATATACGTGAAAAAATAGTACCGATAGACCCGGTAATCGATAGTAAAAAACCAATAATAACGATAAATGCAAGAGGTAATGTAGCACCGTGCAACCTTTTCATTATAAATTTAATTACACTTTGCTTTTCACCATCTGCAACAAAATTTTCGCCTGGTTCAAAAGTTAAAACAATACCCGTAAAAGATTTTTTAAATTCTTCCATTTCTACTTTTCTTATACCAGAGGCAGGGTCAGCCAAAATGGCGTATTTCCCTCTAAAGCCGCAAAGAACCACAAAATGGTTAAAGTTCCAGTGTATTATGGCTGGAAAAGAGATTTCCTCTTTCAATGCATCTACATCGTTATAAGAAAACCCCTTAGCTACTAATCCGTTGTGTCTTGCCGCTACCAATAAATTCTTAGCATTACATCCATCTCTCGAAACACTACATTCTAGCCTTAGTCGTTCAAGGGGAATATATTTTTTATAATAAGCGCATATCATGGCTAAAGAAGCCGCACCACATTCAAGCGCTTCCATCTGTAAAATTACAGGTACTTTCCTGACAGCACTTGCCATACTCTTGTGTTACCTCCTTTTTTTAGATTAGCCAACAAACATACTTATCGGTTTCTTGCTATCTACTATTACTTGAATGTTACAAAGGGCACCTGTATTCACTTCCGCGTTAGCACCTTTTTGGTTAGACCACTCTAAACCATTTTTACTATTGGCGTCAGAATTTATTTTTATGCGTACTTCCAGCTCGTGACCTGTCAACTGTAGTGCTGAAACATACTTTTGTGTACCCATTGCTTTTACTATACTGTCTAGAGTAACCGGGGTAGTACCTATTTTGGTAATAACACCTTTCATATAGCCATACTCTTCTCTTTTAAGTTTGGCTGGAGTTACTTGTGCTTCCATACCTATTTTAAAATTTATAGCCTGAGAATATGGAACATAAGCCAAAATTTCTTTTGAACTAGAAGATTCATCTTTAGCTACGTTTATAGCAACTTGTTGCCCGGGTTCAACCACATCATTTAGCTGTACTATCTTATTTATAGTCCCTGATTTACTAGCTGTAACAAACGAATTTGCTGCGTACTCGCGTTTCAAAGAGTTTAAAATTATTCGATGTTGTTCTTTTTCAGCACCAGATGCATTTTTATACTTTTCATTAATGGTGCCTATCTGTTCTAATGTTTTCAAATCTGGGATTACGGCTAAAACGTCTCCTTTTTCTACCTCTTGGTTTTCTTCTACCAAAACATCTACGACTGTACCACCAGAATTACTTGTAGCTATTTTCACGCTATCTGCAGGGAAAAGTATACCGTTAACTTTTTCGCTAGTGGTTATTGTTCCAGTGACGGACCATACAAAAACCCCAACTAAAATTGCCATTATTCCGATTACAATTATCCAAACTGAAGGTCTGGTTATTCTTACATGTTGGTCCAGTTGTTCCGGGTTAGAAATAGTGTCTAACGCTTGTTTTCTGAAAATTTGGTTATCTGGCATTATTTATTCCTCCTTTTCCTCAATTAATATTTAAATATCTAATTTGCTTACGGTGCCACTTTTAACAATCAAGAAATTCGGGTCACGGTTTAAACTACCACTTGCATTGAATTTAAGCTCACTCACTCCTACATATCCATCCTCAGATTTCATGGCATTAACGAATTCATCAACATCTGAACAATTCTGCATCTTAGAAATTATCATGTTCACCAAATCAAATCCTTGAGCCGTTAGAGCAGTTGGGCTAATGGAAAACTTGGACTTATAGTCTGAATAAAACTTACTTAATTTATCACCAGAATCAACAGGATAGTTGGAAGGCATTACCATACCTTCTACAGATTTTTCATATTTTTTTAAGTTATCCGGATCATTGAAGTATTGATCAGCAATGATCGCAATGTTTGGATCCCTGGTTTTTATTAGTTCTATTAAATTCATGCCCCATTCAACATCTGCAAAACTTAAAAGTACAGCATCTATACCCAATGCATTCCATCTGTTCCACACACTGTCAAAATCTTTTTCCTTATAAGGACCTTGCACACTGTCATATACGTTTACGGACTCATCTTCATCTATAGCATCATTAAAGCCTTCAAAAAAGTTTATCTCGTAACTATATTGAGAATGAGCTATAGCTACCGACTTAAATCCTTTCTTTACAGCGTATCGACCAGCAGATATACCCAAATCTTCTGCAGAAGACATCAGGCTAAAAATGTATTTCATACCTTTTCTTAAAGTGTTGTCATCTAAACCATTTATAGCGAACAAAGGCTTTTTCGCTTCGTCAAAAAGTTTGGTAACTGTATCTAAGGTGTCCATACTTTGAAAACTTAATGCTAAAGGATACTCTTTATTGCCAATTATCCCTTTAGCTAAAGCTACACCTTTGTCGAAATTTCCATTGTCATTAAAAATTTTGTAACTTAATTTATAACCCTTGCTTTGAGCATCCTCTATTGCTACCTTGATACCGGCTAGGAAAGAAGACTTAGACTCAAAATCGCTGTCAGAAACCAATATAGGTATTTTTAGCTCTTTGCGACTGGTAATTGTATTCCAAACCGAAGAATCTTTGCAACCTGAAAATAAGAGCAGGCTAAGAGGTATTAATAAAAAAACAAGAAATTTTCTAATTAACTTCATAAAAAACTCCTATCTAAACTAGACTAAAATAAAATTCCTCCTTCTAATTAATTGAACAAGTTGCACCGCCCTCCTTTTTGTAAAAATAGAGATTTTGCATTATTTTTAGATAGATATAAAGCTACAAATATTTAAAACGACATATACGGGGAATAGTAATACTTTCTCTAAAAAATGTCAATTAAAATTACTTTTTAAAATTGAAATCAAGTTATTTTGTTGATGTATCCAATAAATCTAACAAATAGAGTTTTTTAAAAAATTCATCATCAGAGTTTTTTTACTCTATGTACGGTAGTAAAAATTTTTTTATATTTCTTGACAAAAGGAAGTGCCTGTATAAATATTTGTAATAATAATTAATTATTTATTAAGATTAAATCATAATTTTTTTGAAGCAATTAAATCCTTTATCGGTAAATACTTATATCCATTAAAGCAATAGTTAGGTATAAATTCAGATAATTTTCTAACTTTATAAATATCGTATAAAGCTGCTAAAAAAAGTTCCTGCGAAATATCTGCAGGCAGTATTTCATTTAAATATAAAAACTTATTAAATTTATATTTATAATATACAGTGCCACTTATCGATGCTTTACTCTCACATGAGGTAAAAACTGCACTATCTTTCTTCAAAAATATAGGCCTTCTTATTTCTTTGGGAGCAATTATTAGATTATAATTAAATAAGTGTTCTTCACTGCTATTTAAAAAAAATGCGGCTCCATAGTTTTTCATTAACCTGCGTTGCTCTTCCGTATAAACCTTCAAATTGTTGCTGATAACTGCTATGTCTTTGCTGTAAAAAATAAGTTTTTCTAACAAACTAAAATAGCATCCTTCCGGATCTAAAAGTGCGATACGTACATCTTTGGAGCGTTCTTTAGCAACATCTAAGACTTTGAAAAAAGCATTTACACAGATGTTACATAGAAAACTTTTGCTGGGTACATATTTTTTGAAAATATTGTCCTTTAAGTTCGGCAAATTGCCGCTGTATAAAAAAGCTTCTACGTCAGCAGGTATAAGCTTTTCTATTTTTTTACCATTGACTTTTTTATTTATGTAAATATTTAAAATTCGTATATCATTAAATACTTTTTCTTCTGAATATATTCTTTTTAAGAAAACACCAAATAAATTTTTAAAACTTCTGTCAATATGTTCATTATCATTTAGTGTAACTATCAAAAGATTTAAGGCCCTAACGTATAAAAGTGTTACTTATCTTGTAATATTACTAAAAGGCAAAATTCAATACTGTGAATTAAGTAAAAAATTCAAAATAAAATTAAAGTACCAACAAGTCATAGGTCTGGGCTTTTTTATTTAAACGGTAGACAATTAGTTTAAACTGAGTTGAAATTATGATTTAAATTTTTTACCGATTTTCGATGTTTACTGCAAAATTAAGCATCAAAGTTAAAATTAATAGAATAAACAACAAAAAACTGTGGAAATAAACTTCCTTGCGTAATTCATAATCCGATATCGACCTAGTCTGTATGTCCGAGCACAACAAATATTGCCAAAATGGGAAAAAGTTAAAACCTAAATAATAGGCAACAATTGAAATTTTTTTACTATTATAGACGGCACTAGTTAATTTGTATTCTTTCTGATAGAAAATATTCTTACAATAAGTTCTTCTAAAAGAATTCTTTTTTCTAAATTTGTAGTTTTCAGCATTAAATCCGTTTTTATAGTAAATCTGATTACGTCTTTTATGTCCTTAAAAGACATTCTCTCACTGTAATTTTTAGCTATTTTTAATCTAAATTCTTTATTTTTGTAATCAAAAAAATTTGCTAGGTCATGAATCGGTTTATTGTAAATGCCAGATAGTTTAACTCTATAAACGTCTAAAAAGAAACTAGATATTATATTCAAAATAAAAACCGGTTCTTCTTTTTTCAAAAGTAAAATGTCAAGTTTTTTCAAAGTGCTTTCTAAATCATTATTCACTATAGCTTTGTTAAGATCAAACACATTTGCTTCACGTGTGTGAAATACAATTTTTTCAAGGTTTTCGTACAAGTTTCTACCTTTGCGAGAATATGCCAGAATCTTATTAAATTCAGAGCGAATATTCATTAAATCGTTTGGGCAAAGGTCTAATAACTTTTTAATCGTTTTATAATCTAGATTAACGTATTCTTTTTTAGCCCACTTTTCTATAGCTAATTCTAAATTATATCTAGAAAGTCTAGTAGTTTTTAAAACCACACCATACTTTTGAAAAAATTTATAAATTCCTACCCAACCTGAAGACTTTAGATTTACATCTTCGCTCATCTGGGCAACTACCACTGTGACGTAATCCGGCAAATTTTTTAAAATATCATTAAACTTTTTTAGATCACTTTTACTAAAAAAATCAAGCTTTAGATCTATTATCTTTAAAAATTTTTTTTTGCTACAAAACGGCAATGATTCAATAAAACTAGCAATGTCAGCTAAATCAAAGGTAAATTCATCCAACTTTTTATAATTAAAACTATTAACGTCTGTGCCTAAAACTGATTTCTCTAATTTTTTGGCGTACTCCTCTATTAAGTATTTTTCGTCGCCAAAAATGAAGTAGAGTCTGCTAATTTTATTTGCCCTTAAATCATTTAAAAATGCATTTTCCGTCAAAACTAGCATAAATCCCAGATATTGCTTTCTCCAAAATTAAAATCTGACCCCACCCCGCGTATTGTAACATATCTCATAGAAACATATATTCATATTTAAATTATAAAACGCATACAAATACCAATGGCTAAACAAATCTATTTACTGCTATTCACTACTGCCTTCAAATATTTATTTAATTTAAGAAACAAAAAATTTTCAAACTAAACAAGCAAATTTAAATCGCTGGAAAATAGACTTCAATTTTATTCACTTTTGTTGCAATAAAATTCACAAACAAAATTATCAAAAATATCTATAACAAATGTCTCGACCGTCAAACCTCCCTCTTAAAAACAACTTCATTTGCTTTTAGAAAATCCAAAACGAGGTTTTCGCTACCCGCCGTCGGTACTGGGATCTTACCGTCTTTAGCGATATTTTTATAATCTTTCATATAGTTTTCAAAAGCATTAGACAAAATAACGTATTTGGCATTTATACTTCCTAATTTTTCGAAGTTTTTTCCCTCAACTAAAATAGCGCTATTAAGGTCCTCCTCTGGTATAGTCCGTAAATCTTTGCAGTGCGTGCATATCAAAATTTTAACATCATTTATCTTTAATACTGTATAGTTTAAATCTTTTTCATAGTGTGGCTCGACTATAACATTATTCCACAACTTCACTAACGTGGATTTTTTATAAAATAAGGCTTCTGAAGATCTTCCGATAAATTTAGAAACCTTGTCATCCATGTCCTCCGTATCTGGAAGCAACATAAACTTTGGAATATACTTTTCTAAGGTATTTCTAGCATAAAGGGAATTACTGTCATTAAAGCCATCTAGTATCAAATAATCCAGACTATGAATGTTCTTTGAGTCTAAATACGACGTAAGCTTACTATTTTTAACTACATCTCCTCCGCACGATATTACACAACTCTTATCATCCTTTGTTAGTACTAACGACAAACCGTCACCTACATCCAAAACAGCTAAAGAGGTAACACCATTATTAAAGAACTTATACGACAATATGCCGGAAAAAAGTAATATTATAGATAAAAGAGAATAAAGTTTAATATACTTTTGATAATTTTCTCTAGCTAAAAATATAAGTACTGCTAAAAGCAGAAAAATAGAAGCCACCCAAAAAACTAAGTAAGGCCTGTTCGTCGATACACTAGAAAAAGGCAAAGAAGAAAGCAAATTAGCACTAAATGACATATAACTGAGAAACCAGTTAGAAAATACGCCGCACAGCATTGCCAAAAATCTCAGAGGAGTTATTAAGTAAAATAAGGCACAAAACAGAGTAAAAGTAAACATTAAAATGGATGGTGCAACTATAAAAACATTGGATATTATACTAACAAGTGACATTTTCTTGAAAAATATGACTGTAATAGGCAAAGTAAAAATCGTAGCACTAACAGTCGAGCAAACGAGAGGAATCACATACTTTAAAAACTTCTTAACTATTTTAGAATCTATAGACTTTATTTTTTCTTTAAAGAATTTATCTATTTTTGGCTCTAGCAAAATTATCCCTAAAGTTGAACTGACAGAAAGCAGCAGCCCTATATCTCCTCCGGAAAAAGGATTAGTAAGACATATACAAAAAATAGCAAAACCGAGTGAATTCAAAGAATCTGATTTTTTAAAAAATGCTTTCCCAAAAAGATAAATAATGCACATTATGCTTGCTCTTACTACTGAAGTAGTAAATCCGGCAACCCCTGCAAACATCAATACACCTGCAGCCGAAAGTATATAGGCAAATCTTTTGGAAAATTTAAGAAACAAAAATAAAGCGACCAGTAACTTCATTATCACGGAAACGTGAAGCCCCGAAACGCACAACAAATGTGAAATTCCTATATTTTTAAAACTATTTTTTGTATCTTCGTCTATATTGAACTTATCGCCCAAAAGAATACCCTGAGCGAGTCCTGCATTTTTACTTAATAAAACGTGCCTTAAAGCAACTATGATGGACTTTTTAAACTTAAAAAAATAATAGTATATAGGTTTATAAGTTCCTGGAATCTCTTCGTAATCTTCATATTCATGCATATAAGCAAAAATATTTATGCCCTTAGCCCTATAATAGCTCTTCGAAGAAAAAGTTCCATTGTCTTCTTTGAGATAAAAGCTTAGTCTGCAAGTAATTTTATCGTAAGGGTGAAGGGCGAGCCCCTTAGAGGAGGACATTTTTACTTTGAAACTTTGAGGTACACTACTATTTTTAGTTCCGTTGACTATAACTTCTTCCGTCTTTAGAGTGTAATAGTACCTATTGAAGGATTTATAAGGTAAATCGCAAAGCCTGGCCGTTACAACTGCGCTTTTGCCATCAAGCTTCTCTATGGGTACAACCTTGCTTTTATACACCATGCTATTCAACGAAAAAGCAAACGCCGCCGTTATGGAAACCACAGGCAAAACCCTATCCGTCCTGATTCTTTTCATCAAAACCGAAAAAACAAAAACAGCAAGAAAGACAAATATAAAGTAAAAACTTAATGCAGAACTGAGATACTCTGCAATAATTAAAGAAACCAGATAAGAGAAACCCACTATCAAAAACGGTCTTTTCAGACGAAACACTGCTTTCCATCACTCTTTAACATCCGTTACTTTAGCATATTAAATATAAAAATACAAAAAAGCAGTCTAACGCTTAAGGCTAGACTGTTCAGTACCATTCGTAAGACCTAGTCGCCTTTCCTTTGGCTTCAGACATGAAATCGAACAACAAATTCTTTTCTTCGTTTTTTAATTTCTCTCCATCTGTCTCTCCTATTTTTGCTTTTGAATAATGTGTCACTTTACTTAAGGGAATAGGAGGCAATTTTCTAGGGGTTCTTGCTGCCACACCGAGCTCTTTAATTTTGTCTTTATAAAAATTATTAATCTGATAATGTTCGCTACTTATCCCGTCATATTTTGCATAGCGAACTCCGTCTCCGTATAATGAGCGTTCTACTGAATACTTAAGCAATGCCTCCAATGGCATCCTTAGCACTTCATCAGATAGGTGCTTTTCCTCCATTCTTTGAAAAAATCGTATCATGTGCTTAAGTAAATCTTCGTGCTTTAGCTGAATACCAGCAGTCGTATAAATTACATCAGGATCAAGGGTGAACGGATCGTAGTAATCTTCGTCCAATATTTGTTCCTCATCTTTACAAAGTAAATTATCGTGCGCCAAAGCAGATTTACAATAATCCAAAGGCCTGTCACTGTCCAATATCCTTTCCAACATTTTTATTAAACTAACAAATTCTGCAGCACTTCTAAACTCTTCAACCCTTTTTTCCCCTCCGTACCTTTCACAAGGGCCATAGTCGCTATCCTCGTAGCTCACTACATTGTCATCTTTGGAGTCTTTATTAGCATAATATTCGTTGTCATATTCTTCATAATCTTCACGAAAGGTAATGTCCTTGAAGGTGTTTAGTATAGCCCGCGCCAGCATTTTCTTCTGATTTAAACTATTTGAATCATTCAAAATATTATTCAAATTTTTCCCAGTAGAATTGTTTCCCTCGTTCAAAGCAACATACGCTTTGTTAATTAATGAATTAACATCTTTTTGTAATAATTCCCTCAAATCATACTCTGTTATTCTGTCACAAATTTCTTTTGCTTTATTTAAAGCCTCATTTTTTTCACTTTCACAAGCCGCGTTAGTTACACCAACTTGCGCCACATTAGCTAAAGATACCCCGGTTAACAAACTAGCTCCACTTCTTAAAAATTTACGCTTATCCAAAATTTAAACCTCCAAAAATAAAAATATAAAAGTACAATCAAGAGAATCCGATTGATATTACAATTTTACACTATTATCAAATAAAAGTCAACAAAAATATTTTTTATTTTGGGAAGTCCACCATCACAAATTTTGAAAAAACCCACCAGCCGGTCTTTGTCAAAAAACACCTAGGCTTAAGTGGGGAAGTTTAAGTGTAGCTTAAAATAAAGCAGACTAACCTTTAAAAGTTAGTCTGCTAAACATTAATCAATCTGCTCGTAAAATTTAATTTCATTTTTCTTTTCCTCAGGCGTGAAATTATGCAATAAGTTCTTTTCTTGCGCTTCTAGATAACTTCCTACTTTGCCTAAGGGACCAAGAGGCAATTTTTCGGGAGCTGCTGTTACCGCGTTAAGCGCTTTGATTTTATCCTTATAAAAGGTATCAATGTTAGTATAAAATACTGTGTGCCCTTTATCCCTATAGTAAGTTAAACCTGTGAAATCAAAACTGCCACCTCTATATTCAACCCCGTACCTAATTAGTGACCGTTCTACCGAAAACTTAAGTAGCGCTTCCAAGAACATACTTAGTGCTTTATAAGATAGATGTTTTTCCTCCATTCTTCCAAAAATTCGTATTATGTGTTTCATTAATTTTTCGTGTTTTAGAAAATAGTAATCTTGCCAATACCTCCACTGTACATACTCCTTACTCCCACGACTGTATTTAACGAATTTAGGTTTATCTTTTATACTCTCGCCCTTTAAATTTTTGTGCTCCAAAACAGATTTACAATAATCTAAAGGCTTATCACTATCCAATATATTCTTCAATATGTTTATTAAATTAATAAAAACCTCCTTATTTTTGATTTCTTCACTATCTTTTTCCGGGCGTCTTGGTCGTTTAAATTTTGTTCCACGGTCCCTACATCCCTCCTTCCTCCCACTTATTTGCGCATAGCTCATTTCCTTTAAGATAAAGCCATCTAGAGTAGCAAATTCGCCACTGGAAGATTCATGGGATATAAAGGAAATGTCCTTGAATGCATTTAAAATAGCTAACGATAGCGCTTTCTTCTGATTCAAAACACCTTCACCACTCAAAATATTATTCAATTTTTCCCCAGTAGACCCATTTTCGCTGTTTAAAATACTATACGCCTTATTAATTAAGTTTTCGATATCTTTTCGCAACAATTCGTTTGTTATGGATTCCTTTCGACAAATCTTTTTTGCTTTAGATAAAGCCACTTTTTTTTCACCTTCGTAAGCTGCGTTAGTCACACCAACTTGCGCCACATTAGCTAAAGATACCCCCGTTAACAAACCCGCTCCACTTCTTAAAAATTTACGCTTATCCAAAATTTAAACCTCCAAAAATAAAAATATAAAAGTACAATCAAGAGAATCCGATTAATATTACAATTTTACACTATTATCAAATAAAAGTCAACAAAAGTATTTTTTTATTTTGGAAAATTCATCATCATAAATTTTGAAGAATTCCACTATCCGGTCCTTGTCAAAAAATACTTAGGCTCAAGTAGGGAATTTTAAGTGTAGCTTAAAATAAGGCAGACTAACCTTCAAAAGTTAGTCTGTTAAGCATTAATCAATCTGCTCGTAAGGTCTAAGGACTTTTATTTCGTTCTCAGCCATGTAAGTATGCAATGCACGCCTTTCATTGTTAAACCAATTGCATTGTAGATAACTCCCTATTTTGCCTAAGTTACCAAGAGGCAATTTTTTGGGGGCTGCTTTTGCCGCATAAAGCGATTTACTAAGCGTTTCAATTTTATCCTTATAAAAGTCATTAATGTCACCATACCCGCTACTTATTCCTTCACGCTTGTAGTATGTAGCACCATAGCGAACGCCGTATCTGTATAATGAACGTTCTACCGAAAACTTAAGTAATGCTTCCAAGAACATCCTTAGTGCTTTATCAGATAGATGCTCTTTCTCCATTCTTTCAAAAAATCGTATTATGTGCTTAAGCAAATCTTTGTGCTCAAGCTGAACGCAAGCGTACACATAAATTACATCAGGATCATCGCAGTCTTTATCATAAAACATATCGTAATCTTTACCCAATCCTTTTGTAATTTGTTCCTGATCTATAATCTGCTCCTTATCTTTACAGAGTAAATTCCCGTGATCCAAAGCAGACTTACAATAGTCCAAAGGCTTGTCACTGTCCAATATCTTTATAAGCATATTTATTAAATTAACAAATTTGGCATCACGTCGATACTCATTAACAAAACGTTCCCACTCTTCCTTAGAACCCCCCAAACGAAAATCCGGTGCAGGGCCTTCAAATTCTTCTTCACCACTATAGTAGTCCATGTCCACGAATGCATTTAATACGGCTAGCGCCAGCACTTTTTTCTGATTTAAACTGTTTGAATCATTCAAAATATTATTCAATTCATTCCCAGTGGAATTATTTCCCTCGTTCAAAATATTATACGCTTTATTAATTAATAACCCGATATCTTCTTCCATTTGCACAAACCAATCTTCCGCTCTCATTATATCAGAAAAATAGATTGCATTTTTTAAAGCCGCATCTCTTTCGCTTTCGTAAACCGCGTTAGTCACACCAACTTGCGCCACATTAGCGAAAGACACCCCCGTTAACAAACCTGCTCCACTTTTTAAAAATTTACGTTTATCCAAAATTTAAACCTCCAAGAAATAAAAATATACAAGCATAACTAAAAAACTAACCAACATTATAATTTTCCACTATTATCAAATAAAAGTCAACCAAAATGTTTTTATTTTGAAAAATTAAATATTATATATAAAAATCGGCCAGTTCAGAAATTCTCGGCAATGTTTAAATACTGCAGAAACAGACACAGACCACGGCTATATCTCACCAAAGCATCTAAAAATAATCACGGTGGTATCAAAAGTATTTCTAAATAAAAAAAGTGCTAATGTGAACGCTATAATCAGCTATTACAACAATTGACACGTAGTTAATCTAATTTAAACACAATAAGTGAGGAGAAATGAATCCTAGCCATCTTCGTCATCTTCGTCATTTCCCTCACCGAGATATATAAACATAAGCATAGTAATGTCGTCAGCTTGTGGCTCCCCACTAGCAAAATCACTTATACACTTTTTAATATCTTTTAGTATGTTTTCACTACTTGTTTCATCCACTTTAATGCTGTTAAGTTTGTTAATGAGCCTGTCGTCAGAGAATAGCTCTTTTTTTGTATTTATGGCTTCCGTAACCCCATCGGTATAAAGGTACAAAGCGTCACCTTTTGATAGATCTAACTCCTCTAACTTATACTCAACAGTGTCAAACCCAGCTAATACAAAACCGTGATTAGTATTTAGCCAGTCAAACTTTTTTTCACTCTTTCTGTAAATTAGAGGTTTATTATGTCCCGCGTTGCAGCACTTTGCCTTACCCGTCTTTAAATCTACTATGGCAATAAACGAAGTAACAAACATTTCCGCTTTATTATTCTCACAAAGCTGCTTGTTTACAATGTTGAAAACTTCTTCAGGACTATAACCTAGGCAAGCATAATTCTTTATTAAAGTCTTTGTTATAACCATAAAAAGGGCTGCAGATATACTTTTACCAGAGACATCGGCTATTACCAAGCACAAATGGTCTTTATCTATTAAGAAGAAGTCGTAGAAATCTCCCCCCACAGCCTTTGCCGGATCCATTGAGGCAAAAACATCGTAAGCCTTTTGCTCCGAACGCTTAGGAAATATACACGGCAGCATGTCTTCCTGAATCGTCTTCGCAACATTCATTTCACTATTAAGTTTCACTTTTTCTACCGTGGTTTTTTGTAATTTATCCACATAAAGTTTTAGATTATTGGCCATTTTGTTAAACTCATCAGCAAGTTGGCCCACCTCATCTTTTGAATCAACCTCTACCTTGCCTTCGAAATTACCTTCACCTATTCTTTTGACACCGTCCGCTAACTTTAAAAGAGGTTTTGAAATAAGTCTGGCCAATAAAAATGAAAGTAGAACACTAATTGCAATAATTGTAAAAAACAAAGTGAGATACGGTCCGATCTTTGATTTATTTTCCCCGGAAAACTCTTTAATACTATTACTTAATCTTTCTTTTATATCACTTCCAATAAATTCCCCGATTACCCGTAGTTCGCTAATCGGTGTTGCAATACACAAAAACCAATTAGAAGTGTCTAGCGGCGCAAAAGAAACAATATAGTTCTGTCCAAAAATCGGTAAATAGCATTCTTGATTACCATTCCGTTTAGAGATTACGTTGCTTATCATACTTTTGTAATTCTCGTCCATGTTACTATCATTTAGTGGGTCTAAATTTGCAAATTTACTTTCGTAATCTTTACAGGCAACAAATCTGCCGGAACTATCTAAAATAAATACAAACTCACCTTCGCTAAGTTTAGGATTTGAGATGTTTTCATTCATTTTCTTAAGGCTCATATCCATTTCTACAACGCCTAATACCTGGTTTTGACTTCCCTTAAAAGCCTTGGAACAAGTTAAGCAGTAATTACCAGAGCTAGCACTTTTATACGTCCTTTGCCAGACAACACCATTAGGTTTCGCTAATGCATCTTTGTACCAACCTCTCGTTGATGGTAAGTACCTTACATAATTATCAAAACTTGAACAACTGTAGCGGATTCCAGTTTTCGTACCAATAACTATATTTTCCAGATTCTCATTAGTCTTATATAAAGGCTCTACTATATACTTGACGTTACTTATAAGCTTCATCTCTTTTATAATAGATTCCGGTGCGACGTTATTACTGACTATCGTCTTTACTTTAGCCCACTGTTTTATTTCTTCATCAGTAACAGAGGCAACACTACTTGCACTAGTTTTGTAAACACTATTACCACTCAATCTTTCATACTCCGGTAAGTTATAGGCAACGCATCTACTGTCGCTGCTGTTTTTTAAGTCTACGGCAAAAATGCTGCTGGCTGCTTCTTCTTTATTGTGTTTGTCTTTTATGGTATACATTTCAGGAAGAGGCAATATTTCACCAGTTAGTGTGTTGCTGTTTTTGTACAAGTTTTCAAGTGATAATGCTATACTTTCAACCTGTTCGGACATTTTCTCCAGGTCTTTGTTAACCTCATTCGCATACCTTGTCGAAACTTTTAAACCATATTCTTTGGCTTGATCTGTACAGTATTGTGAGCAAGTATTTGAAGCGGATTGCCCCAAAGAAGCACCAAAATTTTCTGCCTTCTCTGTAAAACCAGTTATTTCTCTGTAAGCAATAATCCCAACAACAAACTGAGGCAATATAGCTATAAAAAGCATAACGGACAGGATCTTAGATTTTATCTTTAAATTTTTAAACATATAAGGACCACCCGTATCTTTATGAAAATTAATTGTGTTAAATTACCACTTATATAGCCATTATAATATTTTTTTAATTATTAGTCAACATTTATTCTTATAATCAAGCTCAGGGTGCAAGAATTTACGCCTTGCTTTAAAAATAAAATTTCTATGAAAGATTGACTATATGTAGACTAACGTATTCAAAATTAGTATTATAAATTTGCAAAAATCACCGTAAACAAAGCAGGAACGTTCTCACTGACAAAATTATTCAAATTCTGATAAGTGCAGGTACTTGTTGCATTGCACGAAGCTTAGTGCATAAGAATAGCGGTACAAATTAACAGAGATGGAGTAGCCGCGATTAGTCTTGCTTAAATAAACTAAATGGATCTATTTGTGAATTAAGCCCTGATATGATTATAAGAATAAATAAACAAGTAAATTTACGCTTTTGTTTTTATCAAATTTATATAAAAATTTAAGATCATAAAAACAAGTCATTAAATACTTTTTTAAAAATACATTCAAATAAGTCTAGGCTACATAACAGCTAAATATACGAGGACTATTATATAATAGTAACAGGTGCTAAAAATTATTTTTATCGGAGATCGCTACCTTTTTCCTGCAGTATAAAAAACAAAAACTGGATTAATTTTCAGAACGAGACCAATTGTCGGAAACCTTAATTTTTTACTTGACCTTTTTTTTGTATACTGGTAACCTTAACGCGTTTGAGGTCCTTGCGCGAATGGACGCTTAGCTCAGCTGGTAGAGTGCTCGCTTGACGTGCGAAAGGTCATGGGTTCGAGTCCCTTAGTGTCCACCATTTTTTTGTGGAGTATGTTTGGATGAAAGAGCGGCTTCTTGGTATAAAAAGTAGCTTTTGTGCAGAGGTGGGTCGTATCGGCAGTATCGAAGAGCTGGAAAAGTTGAGGGTCAAATATCTTGGTAGAAAGAGTGATGTAGTCGATGTCTTGAAATCTTTGGGTAAGCTTTCTGTAGAAGAGCGCCCGGCAGTAGGCAGACTTGCAAATGAAGTAAGAGATTTTTTGGTCAATTCAATTGAGAAGAAGAGGTATGAATTAGATTTAAAAGATATAAGGACCAGGATACAAAGAGAAAAAATTGATGTAACCGAGCCAGGCAGAGAGTTTTGTTTGGGGAATCGGCATCCTATAAACTCAGTTACACGGACTATGTGCGATATCTTTAAGAGCATGGGTTTTTCTGTTGTGGATGGGCCTGAAATTGAAACTGACTATTACAATTTTGAAGCTTTGAATATGCCTGCGCATCACCCCGCTAGGGATACTCAGGATACTTTTTATATAAACGATAACTTATTGCTTAGGACGCAGACTACTTGTGTGCAGGTGAGAATTCTAGAGCGAGAGGCTCCACCAGTGAGGGTAGTTTGTCCAGGTAAGGTATTCCGTTCAGATGATGTTGATGCTACACACTCACCTGTTTTTCATCAACTTGAAGGTCTTGCTGTTGATAGAGGTGTTTCTTTCTCGGACCTTAAGGGAACGATGGAGTTTTTTATAAAAGAGCTTTACGGAGAAGGCACTAAAGTAAGATTTAGGCCACACCATTTTTCGTACACAGAGCCATCGGCGGAAATGGATATACAGTGTTTTGAGTGTGGAGGCAGAGGTTGCAGAATTTGTAAAAATGAGGGATATATTGAACTTTTCGGTTGTGGCATGGTTCACCCCGAAGTATTAAGGCGTTGTAATATTGATCCTGAAGTGTATAGTGGTTTTGCTTTTGGTATTGGAATTGAAAGGGCGGCTATGGGTAAGTACAGAATAGACGATATGCGCCTTTTTTATGAAAATGATGTCAGGTTTCTTAGGCAGTTTGTTTAGCGTTTTTGACCTATAGCTTGTGTTGAGCACTAGCTGATCCGGCTGCTGCTGGAAGTTTAGGGATCAGGGTGTTTTTTGGTATGATTAATTGGAGTTATGTTATTTAGTTATATTTTACATTTTTGTGAATAACTTTTCTGTGGTGTTTTATTGTTTATAGTAAAGAATCTGGTTACTGTTGGCTGGAGCCTCTGGTATTTCTCTAGGATAAATTTGTTTTACAAAACCTCTAATAGGGACCTTAGCTCGCTGTTGGTTTATTGTGGTTGCAATCAGCCATCCGGGACATGAAATGTTTTTAACTATGCGTGGCTTTGTCTTATTGCGTTTCATATAAATCTGGTTTTTTTATAAAATTTTTGATATAAAATAGAGAATTGTTTCTCATAGAGTTTTCAAACAAAAGACTTTTGCTCTATTTGATATTTAAATCTTTGATTTTTTGTAGTAACTTGATTCTATTGAGGCTATCAATATCAATATTAAACATTAAAAATTTTAGAGATTATCTAGTATTGTTCTCACAATATTATTGGATGCATGAGTATATTTTACCTGCCTGTTCTAAAAATTTTTGGATATTTCTGTGTAATTTTTCTCCCATGCTCTAAATCTTTAGCATCGACTCAATGAAAGATACACTATAGATTTTAGACTTAATTTGTGATAATTAATTACGTTAGTGGATTTGGTTAAGTATTAGAGTTTAGCTTTGAGGTTTTTAATGAAAGTATCTTTCAAGTGGCTTAAAAAGTATGTAAGTTTGCCTGACGTGGATATAAAGGAATTTTGTGACGCCATGACTATGTCTGGGTCTAAGGTAGAGACGTATGAGACTGTGGGTATGCATCTGAAAAATGTAGTGACTGGTCAAGTGGCTTCTATAGTTAAGCACCCAAATGCGGAAAGACTGGTTGTTTGCAAAGTGGACGTTACAGAAAAATACGGGAGTATGCTGCAAATTGTTACCGGCGCTAAAAATTTTAAAGTAAATGATGTAGTTCCCGTGGCACTTGATGGTGCCGTGTTACCTGAGAACGTTAAGATAAAAAGTTCTACCTTGCGAGGCATGAAGAGTGAAGGAATGATGTGCTCATTATCTGAGTTGGGCTTGAGTAACAAGAATATTGCAGACGAAGGGATTTACATTTTTAGTCAAGGCACCGAAATAGGTAAGGATGTAAACGATATCTTAGATTTAGATGATTATATAATAGACTTTGAAATAACACCAAACAGGCCAGATTGTTTGTCTGTCATTGGCTTGGCGAGAGAGGCTGCTGCTACTTTTAGGACAAAACTGATAGCTTTTGATGAATCAGATTTTGTGGTTTTTGAAGAGAGCAATAAATCCAACTTGAACTTAAATGTGGAAAATAGTGTTCTTTGCCCTTATTACAGCGCTAGGATAATAGAGGGCATAGTGGTTGGGGAATCTCCAAATTTTATAAAGTCCAGACTTCGTTCTATGGGTGTTAAATCCATAAACAATGTCGTAGACATAACAAATTTTGTGATGTTGGAATATGGTCAGCCTCTTCATGCATTTGATTATGACTGTGTGCACGGAAAAAGTATAGTTGCACGACTTGCAAAAGAAGGCGAAAGGTTAATTACTTTAGACGGTACGAACCTAAATTTGACCCCTGAGGATTTAGTTATTTCCGATAGTGTACAGCCAATAGCGCTTGCTGGAGTTATGGGGGGACTTGATAGTGGCATAAAAGATTCAACAAGAACTGTAATTTTGGAATCAGCAAATTTTGACCCTATATCAATTAGGAAATCTTCCAAACGCCACAATGTTAGAACTGAAGCATCATCGCGCTATGAGAAAGGCTTGCCAAAAGAAAATTGTGTTTTCGCGATGAACCGGGCGTGTTACTTGCTAAAAAAGTACTGCCAGTGTAGTTGTGCAAGCAAAGTATATGAAGTTGGTACCAACAAAAGTAAAAAAGTGGAAATAACTCTTGATACGAGATTTGTTAATAAGTTTTTAAACATTAATTTATCCCTTGATGAAATGAAAAGTATTTTAGAGCGATTGGGATTTGTATTAGAAAAAAACAAAGTTACAGTGCCGTATTTTAGGGCCGATGTAAACAATCAGTATGATATTGCTGAAGAAATTGCAAGATTTTATGGATATAACAACATAATTTCTACCACACTTAAGGGTACGAGTTTTAGCAAGACTACAAAGTATGATTCTTTCAAAGAGAAAGTTTGTTTTATAATGCAAGGATTAGGGCTTACTGAGATTTTAACCTCGCCGTTTGAGAGTCCTGATTTTTATGAAAAATTGTTGCTTGACAAAGAAGATCACGAAAGGGGAACCGTCGGAATTTCCAATCCACTTGGCTTGGAGACCAGTCTAATGAGACCGTTTTTGGAATCATCTTTGCTTAAAGTTTTGAGAAACAATTTTAATTACAAAAACACAGAGGTAAAGTGTTTCGAAATTGCTAAAATTTATAAGCTGGAAGAAAGTAGCTCTAAGCCGCAAGAAATTGAACATTTAATCGCTGGATTTTATGGGGATAATATTGATTTTTTCTATATAAAGGGAATTTTGGAAGAGCTATTTAGAAAATTAAATATTAGAGACTTTAGGTTTACAAATGAAAGCAAGTACCATTTTCTGCATCCTGGAATATGTGCTAGAGTTTTTAGTAGAGATTCATCAAATTTTGGATATGCGGGAAAAATACATCCTTCTGTAGCACAAAATTATGAATTGCCTAGTAATACTTATCTATTCAATATAGACATAGACCAAATTTTCAAATACAGCGACAAAGAAATCACTTATGAGCGTATACCAAATTACCCAACAATAGTACGTGATGTATCACTTACCTGCGATGAAGACTTGACTGTAGAATTTCTCGAAACTCTAATAAAGGACTATGCTAGCAGTAAGTTAGTGGGTACTGAGTTATTTGATATTTATAGAGGACCACAGATCCCAAAAAATAAAAAAAGTTTAGCTTTTAGATTGATTTTTAGAGCAAAAGATCGTACTTTGACAGAGGAAGAAGTAAATGAAAGCTTTAACAAGATGTTGTCAGCCTTAAAAGGTGCGGGTATAGAACTCAGAACCCTTGCTAAAAATAAGGCAAGGTAGGAATCTCCTGAAGACGGTCTAAACCGAGACAGTAGCACTCTGTGAACACACTTCAAACCTACAGTGTCAACATTAAAGTCCTGCTGCTAACCGTGGGCTTCAAAGCACTGCTAACACTACTCAATCATACAATCCACCCGCGCGCACCACTGTTGAAAGTGCATCCAAACCGGCGTGCTCGAAGCTTTTACCCACCGTGTGGAACCAAGTCCTCACAAAAGACCCCAGCGCACAAAACGCACTTTTGTAAGCCGAAACTCTAGAGAAACTACACTAAACAAAACAGAGACGAGCAATCAAGACAACTTCTTAAAGCTCCCTACATCATTTATAAATACTCCATCGCTACCGCTTTTACCATCAGTGCCTCTAGCACCAAGCCAAATCCACCCACCTGGATTTGGTTCAGAACCTTTCCCTGCCGCCCCACCTTTTCCTGGTACAAACCTACACTCACCTCTTGCTGCTATGGCCCCATGGCCTGGCTCAACGAAGAAAACATCTGCACCATTTCCGCCATTTCCTCCATTTCCGCCATTTCCAAGAGTACTCCATGGCACATGAGATATCTCAGTGTAAGAAGCATTACCACCATCGCCTCCGTCTCCTCCACTTACTGTAAGGTCCCTGATCCTAAGTTCACCACTTAGCACACAAACTAAAGCACGTTTTCTACTAACTCCATCTTCGCCATTTGATTCCGCAGCATTATATGAGACCTTACCATCCGAACCATACATACCAGGCAAACCTACAATACGCCCATTCACAATTTCAACAAAAACAGTATCATCGTAAACAATATCGTTACTGTCGTTTGAGTTTTTACTACCGATAATAACACTAGCATCGCCAGCTAACTCAATAGAGTGACCGTTGAGGTCTAAAATTGTTCCATTCGGCAAAACTAAATCGGACATTAATGTTATGTCTCTTAGAAGTTTTACCCTAAAAAGGCCGTCTTCATCTCTGCTGCAGTTTAAAACCGATTCTACAAGTTCGTCGGCAGAACAAATTTCATTGCCAGTAAAGTCCGAGTCTTTACCTAAAAGCCTTGAAGATTCACTCGCTGAGCAACAAACGGATGATACAGAACCAGCCAAAATACTGCACGTCGCGAGACTAAACGCTTTATTCATAACATTTACTCCTTACGAACAACAAGATACACTATACACTGTGTATTATACCATAAAATTCAAAAACAATCAACTAGTTGTTTTATATTTTCCAGTAACTATATGGGGCCTTTCTCATGTAATTAAACAAATAAATCTGCGCTAAACCAGCATAATCTCCGAAAACATTTGTTAAATTTTGGTCGTTTTTAAAAAACAAACTGATCATACGCTTTACCCATACATCTTTTGGAACAACATCTAATTTATGGTAAGCATAAAGAAGCGTACAATCGGCTACTTTTGGTCCGACACCTCTAATTTTCATAAGCTCATTTCTAGCTAAATCCGTCGTCATAAACCTAATTTTTTCAAGATTTACCTCTTTATTGTGAACTTTTTTTGCAGCATCAATTATATACTTAGCCCGAAATCCACACTTTATCGGCAAAATATCCTCTTCGCTTAGACAACTTAAAATTTCCGCTGACGGAAAACTATAAACGCCGTTTGCCAAATATTGGCCAAAATTAATACAAAGTTTCTCAATTATACCTTTGATTCTAGGAATATTATTGTTTTGTGAAATAATAAAAGAACAAAGCGTCTCCCATGGGTCTTGCCTTAAAATTCTTATACCTGGAGAAAAATTAACTGCCTTAGTTAAAATTTCGCTATTAAAGCAAAGCTTATCTAAAACCTGGCCATAATTCGTGTATTCGTCGAAATAAATTCTGAAAAAAGTTTGGATTGACTCATCACTACTTTGTATGGAGTTACCTTGCCAAAATATGTAAAGAGAATTTTTCACAGAGCTAACACGCACCAACATATCAGAAATGGCACTTACATAAGTTCCACTCCCTGCCGCCTTCCATCTAAAGCACTGCCCGCACTCAAAAGTATTTTTTAGATCTATACTTATATTCTTTATTACTAGTTTTCCCTCTACGACCACGGCCCTCTTTTCATAAAAGTTATTATATTGTTTTTAATTATAGCACATAAAGCATCCAAAATTGAAAAAGCTGCAAAAAAGATAAAATGTATATTGACATGTTTTTGAAAATGATTTAGTATATTATACGTTATTAAAATTTATCTTTTGTGATTAGTTCGGGGGGATTTTTTTATGTCGTTAAAAATTAAAAAGGTTACTAGCGGTTGTGTTATGGGTGGGGTTTTATTAAGTATTGCGCAATGCCATTACTGTGCAGCTTTAAATTTTAACCCTGCAAGAGTTCAAGAAATTTTAAAAAAACAGAGCAAAGAGAATGAGCTCGAAAGTTTTGTGAAAAAAATCATACATGGTCTACTTAGGGCCATTTTTGACTTTGTTCAGACCATTTGTAGCTTATGTCCAGATTATAGCTTATATCTAGATCTTGGGGTGTGGGATGAGGCCGTTGATGGAGAAATGTTGCCGGAAGGTTTAGAAATAACTGAAAATAGGATTAGGAAAATTTTGGAAACAGTAACTGAGAAGTCAACGCAAAAAAAGATTGACAATATTTTGAATAGAATTGAAGTTGTGGGTGATCGATTGGCGAGGGGAAGTAAGAATGATAGAAGAGTTTTACTGGAAAATGTTTATGATTTTAGAAGAGAACTAGAAAAAAATTTAAGTCGCAAGGTTGAAAGAATAAAGCGTGAACGTGAAATTGCGGTCCGTGCACTTGCTCGCAACATATTATGTGGGATTATAGGTCCAAAAAGAGCTGAAAGTATGGATGGTGACATAAGAAAGAAAGTAAGGCTGGCACGGCAGGATACAGTGGCAGAATTAACGAAATTGTTTATTGATGGAAATGTTAGCAAAGAGGCTACTGCAAACAATATATATGAAATAGTTTTAAGGCTGTCTAATGAACTAGATGATTCAAATGTTAAAGATAGTGAAAAGCGCTTTAAAGGTATAATAGAAGGTTTGTTGAATAAAGAGCAGAGAGAGAACGAAAGGAAAGCTGATAAAGAAATCAGTCGGATGTGTAATTATGTAGCTGGCAGTCTTGATAAAAATCTTGCACTTACTCAGATAGATGAACTTGCTGAAGATGAAGACGAGGATGAAGATGAAAGAGTGCAAAAAATTGGAGAAGCTTCTACTTTGTTTGAAGCAACGAATAATACGTATGATTCATTGTGACCTGCTATAATGTTTGTAACGTGCATAGGAACTGGCTACGCGCTCGTGGTTTTACTATTTTAATTAGTAAGCATATATGCAGCTTGGTTCTCTTTATCGTTTAAGGATCATACGAGCTTGTCGAATGGTTATCATATGGATTTGGTGAACTTTATTTTCGAAGTGACTATCTCACAAAAGTCTAAGATATCAATGTGGCCAAACTTATATAACGTACGACGGTCTGCACTGTGTCAGTGGTGCCGTGTGGTTTATGTATTATTTTTTAGAAAGCTAGCCGAATGCAGTGTGTTGTGATTTGTGCTACGACTGCGCAGCGCATGCAGTACTGTAGCATGTTAACACACGCGTGCGACAACGCTGTTATTTCTATCTGAACAGCACAACCTAGGTGGTCGCCAAATTAAACTTGATACCTAAAACTCTCGCAAGTCGATACGGGCGATATGCCTAAAATAAAAAATTCAAAAAACGAGGACTCTGAGGCTTTCTTAGAAATAAAAACGTCTAACATAAATGGGTGAAACTAAAAATTTCAATGCACTATGTAACCATAATTTTGCTAAAATGGTTTGATATGCACGCAAACTGTTCTAAAGTTAAGTTTTCAGGCCTCAATGTCTTAATACCTAACTTAGATAAGACCTCCAGAGCACTTGATTTAGGTACACCACTGAACGGTACCAATGAATTGCTCAACATTTTTCGTCGTTTTAGAAAACTCTGTTTAACGATCCTAAATAACAAATCTTCGTCCAAAACACTAACTTTTGGAGTAACACGCCGGGTAAGTTTAATCACTGCAGACTCAACATTAGGCACTGGGAAAAAATTTTCGCGCGCAACAGTAAACAAATATTCAGCTTCGCAAAAGTAGTTAACAAAAACACTCAACGGACCGGTTCTTTTTGAACCAACAGGGGCGCAGATTCTTTGAGCCATCTCTCGCTGTATCATAACAGTCAAGGACTTAAATTTTACTCTGCTTCTTAATATCTTTACAATAATGGATGACGCTATATAGTAAGGTAAGTTTGCACAGATAAAGACGTCTAGTCCACGAAAATGAACAGCCCAGAGCTCTTCTAAGTTCAACTTTAAAAAATCTTTATTTATAATATGCAAATTAACATACTTTTTTAATTGATTTTTTACGGCAGAAAAAAGTCCTTCATCTATTTCCACCGAAATAACGTAAGAAGAAACTTTGCACAAAACTTCAGTTAGAGCACCGAGACCAGTACCTACCTCTAAAACAGCTGCACGGTCTGTTATGCCACTAAATTTTACGATTCTGTCCACAACATCAGTACTGACAACAAAATTCTGACCAAAGCTACGTAAAAAACTCAGACCAGATTTTCTCATCAAATACCTAACACTATGTACATCGGCCAAACGCACAGTAAACCAACCAAAAACAAAAATACAGACAACACGAACGGAGAGCAACAAGAACACGCAGCATAAAAAAACAGAGCGATGTAAGTAAGCAAATTAACTCACGTAACTCTTTTAAATATATCAAAAAATGATTTTTTGACTGGTGTGCGCGAAACATAGTTGCTGCCAAATTTCAAATCTTTAAATTTTTCACTAGTAGAATCAGACAAACTACTTTCTTTAAAGTCTTCGCCTGCATCATCCGAATTATCCTTACTATGTTCTCCGGTATCGTCTGCAGGAGTAACTGCACTCGAGCTCACTATGTCACGCTCTTCCGAAATTTTATCCAATTCCGAACAAACCTCAGTACATAACGCGCTGTAAGACGCATCTTTTGTTGCAAATTCCCTCAACAGACTAAGCTGTTCTTTAAAAAGAAGCAACAATCTACTCTGATATTCCTTAACACAAAAGCGCAAACGCGAAAGTACATCCTTTTGCTCCATGGCCTTGTATTTAAAGTTTGCTATCATCTCTTTAGACTTGGACACGGCATCATGCAAAACTTTGTCCGCTTTTTCTTGGGCATCCTTTATACAAGAAGAACTCAGCTTTTCAGCCATAAACAAAGCGTTACGTATACTTTCCTCTTTTGCAATGAAAGAATCAAGCTTTCCTGTTAACTCCCTAACTTTTTCAACGAGCGCACTATTTTCGCTCTGTAAACTACGAATTTTTCTGCACAGCTCGGTAACATAAGCATCGACTTCAGTTGAACTATATCCATTAAACCATCGTTTTTTTAAACGACACGTCCCCTTACTATCAATAACCATTCTTTACACACCCCCTTTTACGTACTGGAACACCGCGAAAACACAGAAACTAAAAATAAACACCATTACTCTCAAGCTCATCCACTAGGTCCTCACCCGTAAGATCAACATTACAAGGAGTAACTATATAAGTATTGGTAGCTATCCGCTTAATTTTTCCGCCCTTTGCATAAGCAACGCCACTCAAAAAATCAATTATTCGTCTATATGCTTCCTTATCAGTTTCCTCTAAGTTTAAGACAACGGTGTGCGATTGCAAAAGCTCATCAGCGACAGAACGAATTTCCTCCGCAAAATGCAGTGGCCGGCAAATAACAACTTGAAGCCGCGCTGTAGCATTGATGTTGACAACCTTTTTACTCCTAACATCGCAAGAAGCGGAGTCGTTATTTAACCTGTGGGCACGTCTACCATTACTTTCCACATTACCAAAATCGGGTTCCTCTTGATCATACTCGTCAGCAAAATCTTCTGCTGGCGGAGTCCAAAACTCCTTTAACTTTCTCATAAAACTCGGCACTAAAATTAACCTCCAAGAGCCAAAAATAACTCAACCATACAAATGCCACTATCAAACCAACACACGAATATGTTAACAGAAGTACAAAACTTTTACAATTAAAAAATCAGAAAATGGAAAAACAAATTTATATAAAAAACATCTAAAAATACAAGAATTCGGAATACACTTACGCCAAAGAAACAGCCGCCTAAACTATTGGTATAAACTAAACTTTTTTATAAAAAATAAAGCTATTCCTAGGAGAAAAAAAGAAATTAAAATCAAAACAAAGGCATTATGAACAAATCCAGCCAGCAAGAAGCAAATTGCTGATATTGCTGCATTTATTGCGGCATACGGGAATTGCGTAAAAGAGTGCACAAGCGGAGGACAACCAGCACTTGTAGAAACCATTATGGTTGTATCGGAAATGGGAGAAACATTGTCTCCAAAAGCAGCACCTGACAAAATTGCTGCTAAAGAAGAAAATAACACTTGCTCTGCGCCGTGTGACTGCAAAATTGGAAACACTACGGGTATTAGAATAGCGAATGTTCCCCAAGAAGTGCCGGTAGCCACAGATAATACAGCTGATATGAAAAACAAAGTGAAGGGTAGCCAACACAACACAGAAACATTGCTTTTAATAATGTTCTCTAAAAAAACACTAATTTTAAAATAATTTGCAGTTAAATTTCCCAAAGTCCACGCTAAAACTAGTATAACAACGGCGCCCGACATTTCTTTCAGACCTTCGGTTATGGAGTTAAAAAAATCTCCTAATTTAGTGTTGCGAAGAAAAACCACATACAGAAAAAACAAGAATATGTAAGTTATTGCAGCGCCTAAAAGAAGGCCAGTAGACGAATCACAATTCGACAGCGAAGAAAAAAAATTTTTCCCTTCGGTTATACCACCAGTGTACAGTAACCCAAAAACACATGAAAAGACTAAAAAAAGTAGAGGAAAAACTAATTCTAAAAAAAAATCCCTAATACTTTTTTTGATATCGCGGTCCACCCCATCACCGATGTCTTCAAAAAAAGTATTTTCAGAGTTTTCTAAAAACTCCCTCTCCTCTTTTTTCATTTTGAAAATAGAAATATCCAAACATATTACGGCGACAACTGATATAATAGTAACTATCGCATAAAAATTAAATGGTATAATTTTTATAAAAAGAGTCAAACCATCTTTGATGCCAGAATCCACAAAAGTACTAGAAATTGCAGCAGCCCAACTAGAAATAGGAATCAATACACAACAAGAAATGGTAATAGAGTGTATAACATGTGCTACTCGTCCTGGAAAAACTTTTCTGTGTTTTGCTATAGGAGTAATTATGCTGCCAGTTGTTAAACAGTCGAAATAATCATCTAGAGAAAAGACCGACGACAACAAAGCCGTTAACAAAAGTACCTCACGTCTAGTCCTTAACTTAGTTCCAACAAATTTCGCATAACTGGCAGATACACCAGTCTTTTTTATCAAAGTAACTATCCCACCAAGCATAACTAAAAAAACAATTACCTTAAGGTTACTAGCAGACAAACTTTCAACCAGTGCTGAAAAAGCAAAAGACAACGATTTTAATAAGTCAAATTCGCAAAGTATACATGAACCACAAAATATACCTGTTAATAAAGAAAAGCAAGCACTCTTCGTTAGTAGTGCAACTAAAAACGCAAGAAAAGGAACAAACAAGGCACCGAAATCGACTTGCATCACCCTACTCCCTCTTCTACTACACTATCAAAACAATCTAACGACATCAAAAATGATGCAAATGTACAAAAATTTTATGCAACGGCTAGGGAGGCTATCACATCACCATCTTTGTTCACATCTACAACTATATTCCGATTTTCTCGAAACAAAGTAAAACCCTCTTCGCCAAGACCCTTGACTAAATTAAGCGCTGCTCCACAAATAGCATTAACGTCCTTAAGTATTTCGTCATAACTATCGGCGGAATTAAACTTATTGTATTTATTAAACGCATACAAAATAAGATCACGTCCGAGAGTTATATTAACACGTTTTTCGCCTAACAAAAGTTTGCTCAAGTTTTCAACCTGAACCTTTAAAATTTCACAGGCCAATCTCCCTAAAGAAGCCCCAAATTCAAAATAAAATCTGCTGCAACTATCTCTTAATTTTTGAGTTTTTTCATCCGAATCGACATCACCGTCATAATCAAGAATAAAAATACCGTTCTTGTCACTATATTCATTTCTACCGTCACAGGCATCTAAAACCTTCTCAAAAAATTTCAGACCAGTCACCTGCTTACTATCAACCCTCACGTATGAGACAGGAAAACAAACAGCATCACCCAAAGCTTCCCTCAAGTCATCTGCAAGTTTTTTTAGCACTAAACTGTTGCCTCTTCCAGCTAAAACCACTCTTTTACCTGCAAGTTCTTTATCACATTTAATTGACACTTCCGCCAATCCTTGAGAAACAAACTGCTGAACTAACGTAGTAAAAATAGTCAATTTCAATTTTTCGTCTACTGGCAAAGTGTCTATCTTTTTTTCAATCTCTTTAAATTTATCAGAAAAAGTAGTAAGTTCTTTGCCGGAATTAAACCCAAAAATATATTTTCCAAAATTCCAGGCCTTGCCAAGAACACTCATACCAACAAGAGTAGTCAAACCATATCCAAGCACACAAAATGCATTAAGCGAGAGATTAATTTTGGAACTCCATTCATCAAAATTCTTATTAAAATTTTCCAACAGTGGTCCAACAGTCTTAACATCCGCTTCTTTAAACTTATTCATAAAATCTGTTGCAGATTCAAAAAAGTTCTTCACATGCTCCATTTTAA
This sequence comes from Ruminococcaceae bacterium UBA3753, assembly GCA_002372375.1. Taxonomy (GTDB): domain Bacteria; phylum Bacillota; class Clostridia; order Oscillospirales; family Acutalibacteraceae; genus UBA3753. Next base: position 60,005 of record DFGJ01000041.1, on the reverse strand, counting down.
ATATTTCACTTATGCCAAACCAGTCTGCACTAGCGTAACTTGTACCACTCAGTGAAGAGGAGACAGCCGTACTCAATAGCGCCGTTGAAACAATTTTTTTAAACCGATTATTTTTCACTTTACATCACCTCACAAATTTTTACCATCATATTGTAACACGACACAAACAGTTTTGCAAGAGCCTCTTACACAAACTGCCAAAGTATACAAGAACAATTACCCAAGAGCACTATCTTAACATATTACTTATCGTTCAAACCTTCAATTCCAGGTAGTTCCGCACCTTCCAAAAGCCTTAAAGAAGCTCCACCACCCGTAGAAATATGTGTCATTCTATCGGCAAAACCGAGCTTATCCACGGAGGCAGCGCTGTCGCCACCACCAATAATAGAAACAGCACCACTCTGCGCGATAGCACGCGCCACCGCGCAGGTTCCACTTGCAAAATTCTCCCACTCAGAAACACCCATCGGACCATTCCATACAACAGTCCCGGCTCCTTCAATCGCATCTGCAAAAAGCTTTTCTGTTTTAGGGCCAATATCCATACCAGTCCAACCATCTGGTATGCTATCCGAGCTTACTAATTTAAACTCAGTGTCCGGACTGTAACTCAAACCAACTATATTATCCATCGGCATAACAAGTTTCACTCCTCTGTCTCTTGCTTTCACCATCAAGTCCTTTGCCATATCTGCTTTGTCGTACTCGCAAATAGAAGTACCAACGGAATATCCCATAGCGTTCATAAAAGTGTAGGCCATCCCCCCACCAACAACCAGAACGTCTACCTTCTCAAGGAGCCTGTTTATTACATTAAACTTATCAGATACCTTTGCACCACCCAAGATGGAAACAAAAGGTCTTTTCGGATTTTCTAAAATTGAGCACATAGTTTCTATCTCTTTTTGCATCAGGTAACCACCAACTGATGGCAAAAACCTAGTCACACCGTACGTCGAGGCATGCTTTCTATGTGCGGTGCCAAAAGCATCGTTAACAAAAATATCCGCCAAAGATGCCAACTCTTTTGCAAAAGATTCCTCATTGTCTTGTTCTTCTATCCTAAACCTTAAATTTTCAAGCAAAACCGCCTCGCCATTCTTTAAATTTGAACACAGAGCTCTAGCGCTAGAACCAACAACATCATCAGCCAGCTTGACCTCAGAACCTAACTTTTTACTCAAATCATTAGCAACTGGTTTCAAAGAAAGCTTGGGATCAATTACTCCACTTGGCCTACCCATATGCGAGCACAATATAACCTTCGCGCCATGCAACAAAAGATACTTTATGGTCCTTAAGGATTCGTCTATTCTCCTTGTGTTCGTAACCTCACCGTTTTCATCAAGCGGAACATTGAAATCGCATCTTAAAAGTACTCTTTTGCCATCGACATCAACATCTTCGACTATTTTTTTATTAAAATAAGCCATAAAAACCTCCAACGTACCCAAAATAGAAACAGACAAAAAACCGATACTGCTATTCTACACCATGATAAATTTTACTGCAACAAAAAAGCCATACTAGCTTTAAACAGTAGAAAATATACAAGGAATAAAAAACCTTTTTTCCTAAAGCCCAGGTCCAACCAAAACAATTTTTCGACCAAATGAACTTCTATACTTTATAGTACTAAAAAAGCATGAAAACAAGTTACAATTTCCATAAAATTATGCAATTAAAAATACTACACTTTATGTTCTTTCTTTAATGGGAACAATTTTTTTGACTAGATTTCCCAAAATATGTTTAGTTACATCAACCAAGTATTTAAATGCTTTGTCATTTCTAAATAATGCAAAGTTAAAACCAAAAACTATTACTGTACACAAAATTAAATTAAAAAGTGCTTGAGCAAAACTTCCATAAAACTTAAAAAAACAACATATTTTGAAAGAGACAAACCCTAATAATGTTGTTAATAAAAAGTATGAAACAAATTTTTTATAGTACTTTTTTACTGAGCAATCAAAAACATTTTTATATACTAAATAAGGATGAACCCAAAGAGGCACTGCCACAGTACTTATGATGCTAGAAATTAGTATGCCGTTTAATCCAAACTTAGTAGATAAAAGATAAGATAATAAAATATTCACCGCTGCTTCTGCAAGAGCTAAAAATCTGTCTTGGCGATAAAGGCCCACGCTCGCTTTGGCCATAAATATAGAGTGGCGTATACCCGATAAATAAAAATTCAATGTTATGAGCAAAATAGTTGATGTACTGAAAACACAATCTTTTCCCATCCATATGCACATGAATGGGGAGATAACACAAAAAAATGTAACGGAAAGATATGAAAACATTAAATAATTAACGAAATATATTTTCTCATATAGATCAAAAGTTTCTTTTCTTGTGTGTTTTGCCATATAATTACCGAAACTTGAAAGCAAAGCATTAAAAACTTGATTAGTCGCAGATATTAAACCATTTGTTATAAAAACGTAAGGGTAATAAAGCCCTGTAATTTTTTCTCCAAGCTTGTTGACTAAAATCAGAGTAGAACCTGAAATTATACTTTGAGCCCCTACCCTATGGTAAAAAAGTGCACTTAAAGTCTTTATTAGATCATTTTTTTCCTCTTTTTCTAACTTGTCCTTAATCTTCAGATCTACATTTCTGTATACTCTTTTAAACTGATAGTTGATTAAGAGGCTTTCCAAAAACGTGAATGCTGGCTTGGCCAATGAGTAAATAAAAAAAGATTTGAACACGAATAAGATCACAATCTGCACAATAAACATTAATATTTGGCAAATAGTTCGGCATATAGTGGCAACGTAGTTTTTTTGATCAGCAATAAGCATTATTCTTTTGTGACCAAACAAGTATGTAAGGAGTGAATCTAAAACATAAATGAGAAAAACCGCACTAAGCCAAGAATCACTTAACACTTGGGAATGATATCTCCCTTTAACAACAATTGGAATCACAAGAGCTGCCACAATACCAAAAAAAGACACAGCTAAAGAAACATATTTAAAAGCTGATCTATAAAATTTCAAAAGTACAGCTATTTTTTTTCCATCATTTTCTGATATTGGTTTGTACAACTTATATATAACGCCGTAACTTATTCCAAGTTCTACGATATTTATCAAAGCAACTGCATCTTGAAAAGTTTTCTGTATTCCCAAAATTTCGCTACCCAAAACTGTCTTCAAACAAGGACTAACCAAAAAGGGACCTAAAAACAAAACAGCATACGAGATCAGTGCGCAAAAACCATTTAAAAAGGAAATCTTAGACCGCAAAAGTTCACCCCTAAAAATGCAACTCCAAATAACTCAGCATAAAACTAAAACAAACTTTGTTATTAGCAGGGTTAAATTTTACGCAAAAAACACACCTTTCACAACAAAAATTTAAAATAAGCAAAAACGTATTAACCCCAATCTGAAACAAAATCCGTACTAATTTACAGTTTGATGAATTAAGTAAAAATCTAATTTAATATTGCTTTGATAGCATAATTTTTAAACTAAAAACTTCACTAATATTTAAAAAACCTCAGGCGTATCAGAAACTTTCACGGACTGTCTATTATGGAAAATTTTCTTCCATATGAGCTCACTTTTTAATAAAATACGCCATATAATCCTCTAAAGTTAATTTTGTTAAATCGGAGAGAGCCACGTTGTACGTAGAACTTCTTTTTTATAACAGCTACTAAAAAACATCTGTAAAGCACGACAATAACTTAGAATATCAATTAATTATAATTAGCTTCATTTTTTATCGAATTAATACTCATTTCTTTTAAAGCATCTAAAAAAATATCAAGCAAAGAACGTTTATTACTTTCTTCTTTCGAACGAATCTTTTTTTCTAACATCTTTTTTGCTTGGTACAAACGTATTAGATTTATTTTATCCGATAAACATATAGTTTCTTTTGTTCGTATTCTATCTCGTTCTTTAGCAATTTCATTTGAATAGTAATCTATTGCCTCCAAAAGCTTATTTTTTTCTGTTTTAATTTTTAATGTGCTAGAACAACCATTCATCACTTTCTCAAAATACCTATTTTTTATATCTTTGTCTGGTATAATCGTGTCTAATTTTCTGTTGTTTTTTAAGTCAAATAAAAATCCGTATTTTTTAGATTTTATTTTATGCCATGGAAGAATAATGTCATACTTATAAGCTAAACTATCCGTCTTTTTTTTATATGAATTTAAAACCTTTTTTGTTGCAAGTAAATAGTCGAGTTCCCCTTTACGCTGTTTTCCAAACCAATTTTCTTTATCTTTTTCCCAATCCCAACTATCGTATGAGGTACGACCACCGTTCTCACCGTAGATATATTCCGGTTTTTTACCTTTAAAATAAGCGTCCCTACCCGATATTTCCTGAATTTTTTCAATAAAACACTCTAAAAAACGGCTACATTCATTTATATTTTTGTTTATCTTATCTATTATACTTTTGGGCACCAACCCATCTCGGTACAGAACCAAAGGGTACCTAAAGGGTCCGTATACGCTTTTATCCTCAACTTCTTTTAGTAATATCTTTCTCATTAAACTTTGACTTTCGTTGTAAGCAGTAAAAAGCCTATCTTTAATTTTTCGTAAACTATCGTCGCTAATAAGACCTTTCTTCTTAAGTTCTTTTCTTAAATTCGCTACTTCTAGACACTTCTTTACATATTCACTTTTGTCTTGATCTTCTTTTTCATTTTCTGTAACAACAGTTAGCTTTTTTAAAATATCCTCCTTGTTAGTTTCATCAAGATCATCATCATTCTCTGTATTAAATAAAAAGTTATATTTTCCGTCAATGTCATCCCAAGGAAGGCAAATATTTTTTCTATAACTATTTTCTTCTAGCATTTGTTCCACTTTGTTCACCAATCTTTTTGTTTCTTTTTCTTGTTTATTTAACTTTGTTTTAATCACTTCTTTGTCTTTCATGTAATTTTCTTTTGACCACGCCAAATCTAATAGCAATTGTTTATAAGCCATTATCGCTTCACGGGCATCTTCAATTGCTTTCTTTGTTTTTTCTGTAAGAACCAAATTTTCATCAAGTATACCCAAGTTTTTGTCATAGACGATGTCTCTTAGTTTAGCCGTTTCAAAGCAATTATTTTTGAATTCAATTTTTACAGATTTATCTATTTTGTCTTTTAAATCATTTTCCCACCAAGCACCAACTACTCCACTGTTTAAACTCGTTAATATGCTTGACATTAACGAAAAACTTATAAACTTTTTGTTCATATATAGATACTCCTCTTAATTAAGTATTTTCTTAAGTTTATAATACATTTTTCAAAAAGTCTATTGTATGTATAGCAGAACTTAAAGGCAATTAATTGATTGATTTTATTTAAGATGCGAATAAAAGGATTTGTTTTAACAAAAACTATAATCACAAGAACTAAATTATTAGAGGCTTTAATGAACTGTAGACATGCAAGAAATTTGATAATTTTTTTTATGCTGGCTGTTGGTATACTTTTTTGCAGTACTTTATGTACTGGACTCAAAATAGACTTTGAAAATAGTGTTAAAACTATTTCAAAAATTGGTAGCAAAGGTGAAGATGTAAAAAAAATACAGAATAAATTAAAAGAAAAAGGCTATTATAGCGGATCCATAGATGGAGTTTTTGGAAATAAAACTAAAGAAGCTGTGATCCGGTTTCAAAGGGACAAAGGACTTACTCAAGACGGCATAGTTGGGTCAAAAACCCTAAAAGCATTGGGAATATCTGGACAAAGCAATCAAACTGGTAAGTATAGCGACTCCGATGTGAATTTATTGGCAAAAATAATAACAGCGGAGTCAAGAGGTGAGCCTTATAGCGGACAAGTAGCAGTCGGTGCAGTTATACTCAATAGAGTGGAACACCCATCGTTTCCAGATACTATAGCCGGAGTAGTATACCAACCAGGTGCATTCTCCTGCCTGCAGGATGGCCAAATTAACGCAAAAACAGAAGACTCTTGCAAACAAGCTGCAAGAGACGCTATGAATGGCTCGGACCCAACTGGTGGCGCAATATATTACTATAACCCTGCAAAGACTTCTAATTCATTCATGTGGTCCCGCCCTGTTTTAATTACAATCGGTAAGCACAAATTCTGTAGTTAACGCAGCAATTGCATAAAATAAGACTAATACCCTAAAACATGTAAACTTATGAAGGAAAATGTTCAAAGTTAAGCAAAAATCAGAGCTTATATATACAACTCAAATACTAACAAAAGATGTGTCACTGTACACTTGTAACCATCGCATCCTGCCAGACACTTACCTACTGTACTTCAAAGTATTACTTTTTAATGATGTTGCCATACAGCACCATTATTATTTGGATTGTTGGGATCATCGGGTGCTCCGTTGTTGACGTTGATGGATCCAGGCTTTTGTATCCCAAAACGCTGGGTGTCACGTTGGGTGTTAAGGCCACCAGCTGATTTCTGTAAATAGTTTCCCAAAAGCTCTTTCTGACTTGATTCTTTTCTAACTATTTTTAACGATTCTTTACCTGTTCTAAGTTTTTATCACTTATGCTTTGTACAACTTTTTTAATTACACCTTCTTTAATAAAAACTCGCTTCTTTTAAAATTACTTATAATTCCAGTTTTAAATATAAAAATTATATTTTATACAATTGTATTTCAAACTAAATAATCAAGTTTTACTAGTAAGCAACTTATAATAATGTCTTAAAAATGACTTTGGGGTGCCGTATAGATATACCTGGAATTCCGTCATTCTTTGACCGCTTTATAGGTGTCTCTGGCTGCTTTTGATTTGCCATTCTTCCCTCTCATTCTCAGTCATCCTATATAGATTTGGGCATCCTCCGCTAATTAAATTACATTCACTATTCCTAATTTCCGCGCCTACACCAGTCTTACGTTTTTTCACAGTAAACACACCTTTCTTAAAATTATTTAGAATCTTCCTTTTTTAAATTAAGATTATATGTACAGTACTTATTTTCAGAATCAACTGTGCCCTTAGTTGTTAAACGGACGTTTGCACAGCCGCCTAAGCATTGCTCTGAATATTTACAATTTTTACATTCGCCCGCCAAACGTTCTTTGCTGAACTTTCGATTCCAAGAAAATGAGTTCGGATCTTCCCAAATATCACGCAAACTTCTCTCCTTTATGTTGCCTTCTATATATTCTTTGTCTCTAATAGAAGTGCATCCTATAACATCACCATTATGCAATAAACCAAAAGATCTTTTACCTGCGTTACATCCTCGCCATACTGGAGCAACATCTCGCATAAAAGCTCTTTTTAACATATCATCAACTTTTTCGTCGTAATACCCAATGCAGTCTGCCGGAAAGACACCAATTTTATTTTCTATAGACTTGCTGTGGAAATAATCGATAAGTTTTGGTAAATCTTCAGGCTCTAGAAGCATCTCTTTGTTCTTCGCTAAGTTACCCATTGGCATACCTAGTTGGAATTGCCAGCACTGAACGTTAGCTTTTAGCAATGACTGATACAGTTCCTCTAAACTGTCCATGTTAGTTTTGGTTAAAGTGGTTATGCAGCCACTCATTATCCTGTACTTTTGCAAAAGCTCAAACGACTTAAACGCCCTATCAAATGCTCCTGGCTTTCTTATTAAATCATGTACAGCTTTAGGCCCATCTACGCTTATCATTACCCTCACAGGTTTTATTAAGCTAAGCTCTTTTGCAATCTCTTCTGTTATAAGCCAACCATTGGATATGATATTTGCCGGTATATTACATTTGTTTAAATACTTAAGTAAAAGCAATAGATCACTTCGGCAAAAAGGTTCCCCTCCCGAAAGACTTATCCATTCAAGTCCGATGCTTTTACACATGTCAATAAATTTAAAACCTTCTAATGTAGTAAGTTCATTCGGTAACGGAGTACTGCAAGAAGATCCGCAATGCTTACAACGCATGTTACACGCCATAGTAATTTCCCATACGCATGTTTTTGGGTAAGTAATTGTAACCACCTCACTTGAACCTATTAAACAAACAAGCTATATAATTGTACAATATTTAATAATATTTGTCAACTATTTGTTATATTTTAGCGATTTTTTATTATACCAAGGTTTCAGTGAAATTAAATTTCAAAACTCCAATAAGTAATTTTTATTAAAAATAAATAAATTAAATTTTTAACAGTCTAATGAACAGTTTTTGTCAAAGTTGGATTATTAAATTTTAAGCTAACAAAGAACTGCTAAATACCAGGTACACTCTTTAAATATTCGCGCAATATATTCTTAAACATTCATAATACTGCTAAATATGAGTTCTAATAATTGCTAAAAAATAACAAATACCCCGAAGATTTTGTGAGAAAATTGCAAAACAAATCTACACACAGACAGTACAATACAACCTATGTCGAGGTGTGATCCCAAAAACCAGGCTAGATGGGAACATTCTCCACCATCATTTTTTTATCGTAAAAAAGTCACACAAAGCTCACACACAATTAATAGAAAAAGCTACTTATTTAATAGACTAAATTTACTCTTTTACGTCGTCTATCGAGAAAAACTTATCTAACACCTCAGCAAAATAAGATTAAATTAAGTAGATTGTACCTCAATTTTAAAACCATTCTTTCGCGGAACGAACTTTTCCCAGCCAAGAACCATAATCTTTTACAATTAAGTACAACCGAAACTACAAGCACCAAGTCTTGAACACACAGACCGATTTTACTGTAAGCTGCTCAAATCTTACTCACTTTAAGCCCCTTTTTTGCAATGAAGTTCAAAGTTTAGAACCTCACACAAAAAACAACACTGCTCGACTATCTATAAATAGTTAAGAAACTACCGGCCATTTCCCAGAAAAAAGAGAGCCAATGTACCCGGCCCAGAATGCATACCAATAACTGGTCCTACCATATTTACATAAACATTATCTATTTTAAACTCACCTTTTATAAATTTTTTCAAAGTATTAGCATCTTCCGCACAGTCACCGTGAGAAATAAATATTGTATGATTTTCTTCAATAACCGCAAATTTTCTAAAATTATTGAATAATTCTTTAACAGAACTCCTCCTTCCACGAGCGCTATACATCTTAACGAGTTTCCCATTATCATCAACGCGTAAGATGGGCTTAATATTCAACAACGAACCTGCTACCGCAACAAATTTCGATATCCTACCCCCTCTTTGTAAATGATGGAGGTCCTCAACCGTAAACCAATGGCAAATCCGCAACTTTTCTTTTTCCACGAAATCATAGGTCTCACTCAGCGAATAGCCTAACTCTCTTTTCTTTGCAGCCAAATGTACCAAAAAACCCTGACCCAATGAGGCACACAGTGAGTCACAAATTAGGATTCGGCTATCTGGATAAAAGGGCTTTAACTGCTCTGCCGCAACTTTAGCGTTTGAATATGTTGCACTCATACCCGACGAAAAAGCAATGTATAAGATGTCCCTTTTACTGTCGAGTATCTTTTCAAAAATTTCATAAAAATCGGAAACATTTGGTGCCGACGTCTTACCCATCTCATTTTTACGCAATAATTTGTAAAACTCTTTCCTCGTGATATCACGTTCATCTGGGTAATCCCTGTACGTTTTCCCGCAAATCTGAACAGTAAGAGGTACAACATCTACCCCAAACTTCTCACACATTTCCTGAGAAAAATCTGCAGAAGAATCAGTTACTATAGAAAAGTTGTTACTATCTGCCATAAAACTATTGCACCACTCTAAAAAATAACACAGTGCTGATTGAATTAGCAAAGCTTAGGTTAGATTATAGTATAAAAAATTGAGTTGTAAATATAAGATTTACAATAAGCGTTAACAATTTTTTCGAATTATAGGATTTGCAAAAGATTTAGTACTAAACAAGAACATCCATTGGGACTAGAAGTTGTAAATTTGTATGTTTTTAGTAAAATATAATGAAAAGTGTTAATTGTAGAATTCAAAATAGGGGAAATCTAGAAAATGGGAGCAAGCGATTACCGTAAATTAATAAACTCAATGTTGTAGATTATCAAAAGAAAAAGAGTTAAAAAAATACAGAACTTAGTGTACTTTTCTTGGAAACAAAAAATACAGCGTTAGTATATTTAAAAACTTTATTCACTCTAATAAACTTAAAAATATCATCGTTAATTCTATCTTGGCATACTGGTTCACTTGTATTAGATGAAAAATTAAAGTAAAAGTAAATTATATATTTAGAGCGCAAAAACAGGATAAGTATATTAAACGCTAAAAACGAAAAAAGTAACATCCATATGGAGCGGTTAAAAAATTAAAAATATGATCAAAGGCTCGATTTTTCGGCTTATGAGTTGTAATCTTGCTCGTAATATCCATTCCTATCGCCATACGTTTGTTGTCCAACTAAAAGGATATCATTGTGAATGGCCCCATCTCAATAAACAAAACACAGCTTCTACCTACTTTTCGCACATCGGCTGCTACTTTTATCACGCTGTGGTGTCCACACTCTACCAAAAAGCTAGTCGTACCAAACGAGTCAAAAGGGCTCCAAAGCTTGCAGACCTTTTATTCACTTCTTCCTAACTAAAAAAGGCCATTCCGATTCATTTTATCGTGCCCGATTTTACAAATACATAAACTTCTAAAAAAGTTCTACTTTTTGGTCCAACACACCAACTGCTGTCTAACCAACTAGCACGGGATCGCACAGCATTAATTTAAAACTAATAAACTCCTACACTATTTAAATTTTCACAACTAAACCACTTTTAATCCTGAATTTCGCATAAACCACACCTCCTGAGACTTCAGTTTTTCGTCTAAAGTTTCATTAACAATTAAAGCCATTCTAGTATTTTTTGCTATAACTCCCCCTATTTCTATTCTGTCATCAACTTCAATTTCAGCGTTTCTTCCATAAAAGTTCTTTATTTGCTCAGAAAATTTGACATCATCAGGTTTAACATAAATTACCGTACTGGATAAATTCAAAATCTGCGAAATTTTTTCTAAAGAGCTTTTTAGAAATTTTAAATACTCACTTTCATTTTTGGTAATTTTAATTAAAGCGTTTTTAGCTTTATTGAAAATATCATTTTTTATTTCCTTACGTCTATTTATAAGAACTCTTTTATTTTCCAGCTCTGCCCTAGAAATGCTCCCATCTACAGATTTGCGCATTTTGACCATTTCGTCTTGAATAAGATAATAAGCATCCCGCAAAGCTTCGGCTTCAGCAATTTGAAACTCATTCTTTTTGATATCATCAAACTTAGCCCTCAAGATCTTCTGCTGCTCTTTGGAGTAGCGTTCTATCGCGCTTAAAAATTTGCTTGCTCTTTCTTTTTCCATCAAAACACCTTACTCTACGAAAATGAAACACTTACACCTGTCGTTCTGTGAATAAACTCTGCCAGTGACCTTCCAGATTCACTAACATCAGGCCCACTAGGTATCTCTACGATCAAAGGTTTTTTCAACCTTAACTTCAAATCTAGGACGTAATCTTTACACATATCAACAGCATTACGTGTTAAAAGTACAATAGCTATCTCCTTGTCCCTCAGGACATCACCTAATTTATCTTTTAGTTCTGCTGCTGTCTTTACCAAGGCACCATCGACACCAGAAAGCCTCATGCCAAGGAGCGCATCTAAATTATCACTCAGTAAATAAAATCTCATAAAAGTCCCCCAGAAGACCGTCGCTTTAAATGAGTACCAACAGTGATATCTACGCAAAAAATATACAACAATCTAACACTTAACCGTTCGACGAAGCCTAACGAGTTTCGAAAAAGACAAAACAACCAAACCCTTTTCTACATCGCTCAGCCTTTCACTTTATGCCTGGAAGTCTCAAGTACACGTCAAGAAAAACAAAATATAGGGGATGGCAGCTAACAAAATTAACTAATAAGAAAATAAAATCACTTGCTTGGTTTTTAGATCTACCAGATGAATCAGATTCTAAAGAAAGAAACCAACTTTAGAGCAGAAATCACACACCAAGCACGTTAGTCCCCTACCTTAAAAAGCAAATTTCACTCCCTTAGACCGTTGTAAATGAAGATCGAGATCAAGAGTCCAAACACTGTAACACCCTCGGCCAGAGCCACAAAAACAAGGGAAGTACCAAAAGATTTCTTATCTTCACTGACAGCCCCAATAGCAGCGGGCGCAGCAGCTGCAACTGCGATACCTGCTCCCAAACAAGCAAGCCCCATACAAATAGCCATCGCTAAACAACCTAGACCTTTACTACTATTGGAGCTGCCCTGCGAAGATGAATCTGCAACAGGTTTAGTCAACATACCCTTTTCATTACTACCGTTTCTGTCCGACTGAACCGTTTGAACTTTTGAAGAAGAGCTAGACTCTCCATCTTGAGCAGTACTTGCCAAAGCTAAAGTGGAGCAGGTAAAAATCGAAACAACAAAAGACAGCAATTGAACCAAGAGAACTTTTCCTGCTTTTACACCCCTCCTATAAGCTTTATGTGAAAATAAAGTAGAAAGGAAAATAAAAAAAACAAAAAGACCCATGATAAACAAAGCAAAAAACATAAAAACCCCCTTACAAGAATGAGTCAGAAACTTGCTATAGGTTAGCATCAATAATTTTTTTTTACAACTACCACATTTTATATTTTTTGCTAAAAGAGAAACTAAAACTACAAGAAAATAAAAATGCAGGACTAGTTTTTTGAAAAATTAAATTAAGAGTTCAGTTGCCGTGTATTATTTTTACTTTTAATATCAAAACATATCCCACAAACCTTATTATTTATGCCATGATTTACTTTTTACCACCTTTGCTTAGTTTTATGCAGTTTTCATATTCAAGACTTTTACTAAAAAACTTAAAACTATTAAACCTTAGCTGAAAATAAGACTAGAGAGAGTATAGCTTAAGATTGAAATTGCAAAGACATAATTTTAATAATTAAAAACTGTATTTTGATTAAAAAGTAAAAAGTGGATGGTTAAAGGAAGAACAATTAATTCAATATCTTAGAAAATCAATCAAGATTAATAATTTTAAGAAACTATTTTGCCTTTCTTGTACATTTTTAATATTCTGATTTCCTAACAGTCATGCATACTTAGGCCAGATCAGTCATAACTTTTACCACCTGCACTGTAACAAGTTCTTTATTGTATAAAATATATAATAATTTTCTCAATAGATGAAATGTTGCTTTACTTAATGACTGATTACTGAACTAAGATATTCCCACGATTTATATGTAACATTTTTATGTCACTAAAGTCTGTATCAAAAACAAAAATTATACAAAACCACAGAACTATACAATAAGATAATGCAAACAGGATTCTACATAGAATTGTTGGGAGCAGGAAAAATAATGTAGTATGTAACACCACTCGAAATGCCCGGGTACGTTAAACAAAATGTGTGACAAAATCAGGAATTATACAGCAAAACATCGTGACCATTCAACTCATTTGTGCACGGGTGCTAACGTTTACCTTTTGAGACAGCACAAGTTGCTCCAAATTCTAAATTATGCCTTGAAATTTTATCATTTACGAATGAAATCTACAGTTTACCAAGATAAAATACAAAAAAATCAACAAATAATGCGGTACGTCAAAAAGTTGCTTAAGCCAAAAAAATGCCGGTAATCTATTCGTACGGACATACCACCGTCATGTGTTGAAACAACGCAAGTCGATCCAGATTTTAAACCAGACCTTGAAATTTTATCATTTACAAATAAAAGCTACGGTTTACCAAGATAAAATACAAAAAATCAATAAATAATGCGGTACATCAAAAAATTACTTAAATCAAAAAAATCACCGGTAATCTATTTGCACGGATATATCACCGTCGTGTGTTGTGACAACACAAGTCGATCTGAATTTCAAGCTAGGCCTTGGAATTTTATCACTTACAAATGAAATCTACGGCTTACCAAGATAAAATACAAAAAAATTAATAAATAATGCGGCACGTCAAAAAAATTGCTTAAACCAAAGAACTCAATACGAACTTCAAAAATTTAAAGTTACACCACACTTTCTGTATTTCGCCGCACTATTCTTCATTTTCACATGGCACTTTTGCTACAGCTACAACTTTATCTTTTCCGTCCAACTTCATAACAGTTACGCCTTTACTTGGCCTACTGCACTCTCGAATAGCACTAGATTTTATCCGAATAATAGATCCGCTTTGCGCTATCAAAATTATGTCCTCTTTATCACCGACGGTAGTAACTCCGGCAACCAAGCCGTACTTCTCACAGTGGTAATTGATTATGCCTTTACCACCACGTGACTGCAATCTATAATCACTTTGGCTGGAAACTCTGCCAAATCCAGTTTCCGACACAGTCAAAACTTTGTCCTTTTCTCCCAAAATAGATGTCCCAACAACACTATCCGAAATGTTAAGTGAAACGGCCTTTACGCCTCTTGCACTTCTGCCAACTTCGCGAATATCTGTTTCTTTAAATCGTATAGACATCCCATTTTTTGTTGATAATAAAATCTCCTTTGTTCCATTAGTAATATGTACACTACTTAGCTCGTCATTTTCGTCAAGGTCTACGGCAGTCAACCCAGTCTTTCTTATGTTGCTAAATTTATTGAGCTTAGTTCTTTTTATTATACCGTTTTTAGTAGACATAACTAAAAAGTTCTCATCATCTCTCTTTTTAGCTGAAACTATAGAGGTAACCTTCTCATCTTTGGAAAGCTCTAAAAGATTAACGATGTTAGCTCCCTTAGAGGTTCTAGAGCTTTCCGGTATTTCATAGCATTTAAGTTTATATACTTTACCTAAATTTGTAAAAAATAATATTGTGTCGTGACTGTTTAATACACAAATCTTAGTAGCAAAATCTTCTTCTCTACACGAAATTCCTGTTAATCCTTTACCTCCACGTTTCTGTAATTTATAAGTATCTATCTTTTGCCTTTTTATGTATCCAAAATTAGTGAAAGTTAATATACAGTCTTCGCTTGGAATAAGCGCTTCTACAGCGACCTCTCCTTCTGCTGGAACAATCTGTGTTCTTCGCTCGTCAGAAAATTTCTTCTTTATCTGCAAAAGCTCTTCCTTAATTACCTCTAAAATGCTGTCCCTTGAGACTAAAATCTTTTCTAACTCTTCTATCTTTACCTTTAAATTTTTAAGTTCTTCCTCTATCTTGTTACGCTCTAAACCAGTTAATTGGCCCAACCTCATAGAAACGATGGCTTGTGCTTGGATTTCGTCTAAGTTAAATCTAGAAATGAGTTTTTCCTTTCCTTCGGGAAGAGATTTAGCAGCTCTTAAAATGGCTATGACCTCATCTATAAAATCTATAGCTATTTTTAGTCCTAGTAAAATATGCTCTCTCTCTTTTGCTTTTCTTAGTTCAAACTTAGTACGCCTAGTGACTACTTCTACTTGGAAATCTAGATAATTCACCAGAACTTCTTTTAAATTCAAAACCTTTGGCTCACCTTTAACTATGGCAAGCATAATTATTCCGTATGTTATTTGTAGTTGCGAATTTAAATAAAGCTGATTTAGAATGACTTGCGGTTTTGCATCCTTTTTCAAGGAAATTTCCACATGCATCCCGTTTCTATCTGAGTGGTCTTCAATATTAGATATACCCTCTATTTTTTTTTCTTTAACCAAATCAGCTATACTCTCACAAAGTCTAGCTTTGTTTACCTGATAAGGAAGTTCCGTAACAACGATCTTAAACCTGTTTCCTTTTTCAACTATTTCGGCGCAAGCCCTAACGGTGATCTTTCCCCTGCCTGTTGCGTAAGCTTTTTTTATTCCTGCTGTCCCCATAATTTTTGCACCTGTAGGGAAATCAGGACCCTTGATATGCTCCATAAGCTCTGAAATAGTAGATTCTGGCTTTTTAATTAAAAGGCAAATTGCATCTATAACTTCGCCTAAATTATGCGGAGGAATATTGGTAGCCATCCCCACAGCTATTCCAGTTGATCCGTTTGCCAGTAAATTTGGAAATCTTGAGGGCAATACTTCTGGTTCTTTTAAACGATCATCGTAGTTCGAGGCGAAATCCACAGTCTCTTTGTCGATGTCTGTAAGCATCTCAACAGACATTTTACTCATCCGTGATTCTGTATACCTGTAAGCAGCCGGCGGGTCTCCATCTACAGATCCAAAATTTCCATGGCCATCAATTAGCATGTATCGCATAGAAAAATCTTGAGCGAGGCGCACCATTGCGTCATAAACCGAGGAGTCACCATGAGGATGATATCTACCGAGCACTGAACCTACGGTATCAGCGCATTTTCTGTAGGCCTTATCGGGCCCTAGACCATTTTCAAACAATGTGTACAGGATTCGTCTGTGGACCGGCTTCAGACCATCCCTAACATCAGGAAGAGCCCTTGATATTATTACAGACATAGAGTACTCAAGAAACGACTTTTTCATTTCTTTCTCTATATCTACCTCTACAGTGTGTCCGCTTTTTAAACTATCATCTATACTGTTCAAAATCAGAAGTTCCCCTATAATGAGTTTAAATTATTCATTTTAAAATCTATTTTATAACGACATTGTATCAAAATAGGTCTCAATTTGCCATAATTAAGTTTCAGAGTGCTGAGAGTGGTCTTTAGCATTACAGGGAAATATAAAAAGTGTTTTACAGTTTGGTATTTTTATCAAGTTGTTATTTTTATAAATTACATAAAAGCTACTTTTTGTAACTTAGCTGTGGTTTAGCTAATTAATATTTTGAATTAATTTAGTTTAAGGTATTGCTACTTAACGAAGATAGATTTGTTAATGTACTGTAAAGAGGATAATTCACTTACAGTCCATTTATATAAATTAAAGTAAAATATAGTCTAAAAATAGTAAATATACAATCACTACTAAATAGTTTTTTATGTTTTATTAAAATTGGTTGGGGGATCTATACGCAAGAATACTTTGGGTCTGATTATTCAGTTAAAGAAATTAATTATAATTTTCATTTATATTTGTTGCAAGATCTGAAATATCTTTATTTTGAGTCGCTAAATGTAGTCCGCTTGCTACTTCTTGCTTTTCGTCATCTGAAAGAGATCCAAAATAGTCTACACTGTCTACATTTTGTGATGACGTAGCAGATACGCTGACTGGCGCTTTTGATTCTTTATCTTCTAAATAGTCCATAGAAAAACACCTCCGTATAAACATTAGTGTTTGTAATTTTTTTTGTTTTATTAATGGTTTCACAACATTTTACTCAAACTGTTTCTAAATAGTATTTATAAGTGGATCAAAAATAATGTGATCGGAATCAACAATTAATAATGGATAAGGATAGGAGCAAAAAACTAGTATTAAAAGTGAAATAGATCGCAAAGTGATAGATGAAAAAATAAATCACCTAAACTTAACTTGTAGGCTGCAAATAACGTGAAGTATGAAGTTTAGAAGTAAAAAAACATTTAAATGATTCAAATACCAAAATAAGAAGGGAGTAAAGCATTAAAAGTCACTTTCATTTTAGATGAAAAACACAAATTAGAATTTGTAAGTACATTATGCTATGTCAGAAATTTTCTATGCGTTTATATCGTCAAAGTTTTCTACTACTAATCCATCAATTAACACATCTAAATAGGCTTGTATATAATTTAATAGTACAAGCTTAGGCAGATGAAGAGCCCCTGGTTATTTGCTAATACACAGAATTGCGGAGGAAATTTTGTTTCGATTATGCTTAAAGAGATGGACTTTAAGGAGAAAGACTTTAGTTTTTATTTTTGTGGGATTTATAGTATTTTTTCTAGCTGATTTAAAACTAAGACCATTAATAACATCTGTAGCAGCGAACAGAGCACAAGTAATTTCCACTTCCATAATTAATGATGTAGTACACGACGAAATTTCAAGACAAGATGTAAATTATTCAGACATCGCGCTTTTAGAAAAAGATCCAAATGGACATATTTGTGCCATAAATACAAACATAAAAAAAATAAATCTTTTAAAGACTTCCGTTTGTATAGCAGTACAAAAAAAGATATCTGAAATTAAAAACGATGACTACAAAGTGGCGTTAGGTACACTTACAGGTACTGAACTTTTTAACGGACGGGGACCTAAGATCCCTTTAAAATTATCGCTTTCTGGGAGTGTAAAGGCGAATTTCAGGAGTAATTTTGAGACGGCTGGAATAAACCAGACGAAACATCAGCTGTACCTAGACGTCAGTACAAAAGTTTTTGCTCTGATTCCAGGTTATCCAACTAATTCTACAATTGAAACTTCTATCTTAGTAGCAGAAACAGTCCTAATAGGTGATGTGCCAAAGTTTCTGGTGAAGTAAGGAGGTATTGTAGGGTTAGAAGACAACTAACGAGAATTATTTATTTTGTCAAAGATATAGCGAAACGCAAACAGATGGATTAAAACGACTTAAACGGAGGATGGAAAGCAACTAAAGTCTGTATTTAAATAGAAATAAAGATATCGAGTGCAATTCATTATTTAGGTCCAGCAAATTATTAGAAAATTGTTTCGGAAAATGTACTTATTCTAAAAGCTCGACTTTTTCAGTAGTAATTAAAAATACACCTCACTTTTATTCTAATTATTTTATTAATAGCTATAGAGCTCTTGTTGAAACAGCAACACTCGATTATGTTTTGTTATATAAACTATATATCGTTGGAGTTTTTATAATTTAGTTCATCGTCAGAATTCGAAGTCGTTTTAAAAATTACAGGAATAAAAAACAAAAATTAACACAAAAAATATGAGATATATTGCTAAAGTTTAGTACTCTAAGTAACATTAATAGCTCAAAGTGAAAGATTCATAGTATCGTGAGATCCAGGCTTTAAAGTACTTAAACAATTTGGGAGCTCTATTTTTACTCCGTCCATTTTACGTGTTGATATCCTGTATCTATTGCTATTTTCATTATATAATGTTAAAATCGAACGAATACGTGTTTAGGGGGATACTGTTTATGGCATCGTGCAGTGTTTGCGGAAAAGGGGTTAGTTTTGGAATAAAACTTTCTCATTCACACAGAAGATCTAACAGGGAGTTTAAGCCAAATATAAAAAGGGTTAGAGCTTTGATTGGAGGAGCTTGTAGAAGGATCTATGTATGCACAAGGTGCCTTAGATCTGGGTGCGTACAAAAATCTGTTTAAGGAGTTTTAATTGTAGTTAAAATTTAAATTTTCCGTTTTTTGTGTTTGGTACAGCTCTTTTTAGTTTATGACATTGAGTGTAGCTGTATATGAAGGTAGATGTGTTACATTCCGATGTGTGGATAAGCTTTAGTGGGTGCGCTTGCCCCAAGGCGTCGTGGTTGGTTTCTATACTTTCAAGCGCTTTTTCACGGAATGGGGCTTCACCCTTTTGTGTTGCCCGAGTTCGGAAGGTGCACTACTATGTGGCGCGTTAACTTCGCGAATTTTTGTTCGACGTCGGCTCGGTGGTAGCAGGGTCGGTTACTGTTGGGCTGAACAGCTTTGCTTCACCTTTTTGATTATCTGTGTCTTGAAAGTACTTTGCTGTTAGATGTACCGGTTCCGCGTTTTTGTTTTTGACCCACTTAGCTTAGAGATGGCAGAGTTCGGTTTCTGTTTGTTTAAGTGCTCATTCACGATGCGTCAGTTTCGCAGTTTTTTAGCTGTAAACTCCGGGATGGTATGGTCTTTTTTTGTTTGACTGAGCTGCTTTACTTTTTTGATTACCTGAGTCTTGAAAGTACTTTGCTGTTAGATGTACCGTTTCCGCGTTTTTGTTTTTGACCCACTTAGCTTAGAAATGGCAGGGTTCGGTTTCTGTTTGTTTAAGTGCTCATTTACAGTTCATTAGTTTCCAAGCTTTTCAGGCGTAAGCTCTGGGACGTTAGGGTCGATTTCTACTTTCTCAGGTGCTTTTTGTTCAGATTTTTCTGCGCTTTCTACGCTGACTGTGCTCAAAATAGGACTCCTGCTGCTAGAAATTTTCCAAATATTCCTAACTTTGCACGACTGGCGTGCCGTCTTAAACAGTAACATTAAATTTTTTGTTTCGAAGTTACTTTTAGTTTTGTCCCTTGCACTATAGTAAGCCATTAGTTTAACCTACTTACAAACTGCACTTCTTGTTTAATATTACAAGATGAACTTGTTTTAACTCTAATTAAAAAATGTACAGAAGTATTAATAATGATTGAGAATTTCACATCTTATTCTTCAAAATTTCCTCCGCCGCTTTACACACAGCTAATTTACCACTGTGGAAATTTAGTGATCCTTGCAAATAAACCGCATACGGTTCTCTAAGAGGAGCATCAGCCGACAGCTCTATAGACGATCCACTTGTGAAAGATCCACTAGCCATTATAATTTTATCACTGTAGCCTGGCATAGGCCAAGGCTCTAAGCGTATAAAGGAGTCTACAGGTGACCATCTTTGAATCGTTTGACAAAATTTTGCTAAATTATTACTATTTCTAAGCAATATTGCAGTTACTATATCAGCACGATAACTATCATACTTTGGAAACACATCGTAGCCCATTAAAGTAAATAATGCCGAGGCGAATACCGAGGTTTTTAAAGCTTGCTCTACTACAGACGGCGCGTTAAAAAAGCCAAGAAATAACTCCCTATTTAAATTTAATGAAGCTCCGATTTCCTTTTCAAAGCCTGGAACTTTTAATCTTTGTGCACACATATCAACCAATTTTTTTTTGCCGACAATGTAACCTCCACTACGTGCAATACCACCACCTGGGTTCTTAATAAGTGATCCTACAGCAAGATCAGCCCCAACAGCAGTCGGTTCAGTTGTTTCAGTGAATTCGCCGTAGCAATTATCCACAACGATGTAGATTTCCTTGTTCAACTTTTTTACGACATCTACTATTTCGGAGATCTTGCTGCAAGGAACAGCCGGCCGTAGGCTATAGCCCTTAGATTTTTGTATATAAACAACCTTAGTATTTTCTTTTATTTTGTTTTTCAAATTTTTTAAATCTATCAGACCATCGTCCGTCAGATCTAGTTGGTCGTATCCTATGTGAAAGTCAGTTAAAGATCCACTAGTCTTTTCACTGAACGTCAGTCCTACGACACCTTTTAATGTATCGTACACTGGTCCTGTTATGCTCAAAAGCGTATCTCCGGGTCTCAATAAACCAAAAAGAGCTACAGTTAACGCATGTGTACCAGAGACAAAGCTGTGTCTAACCAATGCGTCTTCTGTTTCAAAGTAATCAGCGTACACTCTTTCCAGACAGTCCCTACCCAGGTCTGAGTAACCATACCCAGTGCTTGTCGAATTTATGTGACTTTCGCCAACTTTGTTTTTTATAAAAGACACAAGCATACGTTGCTGATTATGTTCGGCGACTTTTTCTATCTTACAGAATTGCTCTTTACAAAGTTCAAGTGCCTCGGTGTAAATATCTTCAAAGCTGTTTGAAATTCTCACAAGATCTCCCAATTGATTTTAAAGATTTTGATTTTTAAAACATTGGCGAAGGTAATTTTAACATAAAAAATATATCGTCATCTTTTTGAACTTATGTACTAAAATGCTTGCTATAAAAATTTTTTTATCTTATTATCCAATTAAAGTTAGTTATATAATTACATATGTTTTCGAGGGGATATGAAGGTAATCAGGAGGAAGTTTAGTTTTTCTAAGTTTTTTTGTAAACTATTTATTTCGGGTTTCGTTTTTTATCTCTTGTTTTCAGTATTTCTGCAGTTTTCTAGAGTTAGAGCTAAGAAAAACATTTTAAACAATTTAAATAGTGAAATTGAGTTTTATACGAAAAAAAAGGTAAAGCTGTCTTCTGCCTTAGACATAAAGGACGGTGAATTCGAAAGAGCTGCACGTGAGAAAGGCTTTTCGAAAAAAAATGAGAGAATTTTTGTTGTTTCACACAAATGATATTTAGTTGGTCGGATGATTTGCAATGGTATAGTTTGTTACCTTGCTGATGTCTTTTATTATTGTATGCAAATAGAAATTTTTTGATTCTCAGATTTAGTGATTCTAAATAAAAAGATTTTGAGATTTGCTGTGGTGACTGATTCTTTTGTTTGATTTTGTTGTAGCAGTGTGTGGCTCTGTAGATGACTTTATTGTTTAATTGTAGATGTTTTTTATGGAGTGAGAGAGGGATTTGTTTATACAGCTTTAAAAACAACAGTATAGTTAGGGCCACAGTTTAAAGCAAGGATTATTTTTTGGCGCCACTCTGTTTTGCGCTCTGTTGACGCTGGGTGGTCCGTTGTGCTAGGATTTGTAGAGATTTGTTCGTTTTGATACAGCTAAAAAAGTGTGGTAATTATATGTTAGATATTAAATTTAAAGATGGTTCTGTACGTCAATATGCTGAAGGTACGTCACTTTTTGAAATTTTGAAACTTCTTGAAAAAGAGAATATCAAAGATACTTGTGTTGCTAAGGTAGACGGCGTTTTAAAAGATTTGCGCTGCACTATAGAAAAGGACTGCACAGTAGAGTTTTTTAGTTTTGATGATTGCTTGGATGCGAAAAAAACCTTTTGGCACACAACAGCGCATATAATGGCTCAAGCTGTGGGTAGACTTTTTAAAAATGTGAAATTTGCCATAGGGCCTGCAATTGAATCTGGGTTTTATTATGACTTTGACACTGATGTGCCAATTACAGCAGATGATTTACCGAAAATTGAGAAGGAAATGAAAAAAATCGTTAAGGAAAACCTTCCGGTTGAGCGCAGAGTTTTATCAGTTGAAGAAGCCAGAGTTTATATGCAGAATAAAGAACAGACGTACAAAGTAGAACTTATAGATGACCTAAAAAAGAGAGGAAACAGTGAGGTTATTTTTCGTACGCAGGGGGAATTTACAGATCTTTGTGGTGGAACGCATTTATTCTCTACAGGGATGGTTAGGGCATTTAAACTGTTAAGTTGTACGGGTGCTTACTGGCGTGGCGACTCCAGGGGAAAAATGTTGACAAGAATTTATGGCATTTCTTTTCCCAGCAAAGATGAATTGAATAACTATTTAAATATGCTCGAAGAGGCAAAAAAACGCGATCATAGAAAATTAGGGAAAGAATTAGAACTTTTTACCTTATTTGAAGAAGGACAAGGTTTTCCATTTTTTTTACCAAATGGCATGATAATTAGAAACGAGCTTATAAATTTTTGGCGTGAGGAACATGAAAAAGCGGGCTACGTTGAGATCACGACGCCTATGATTTTGAATAAGGATTTGTGGGTTCGGTCAGGGCATTGGGATCATTACAGGGAGAATATGTACACGACGGTTATAGACGATGAAGATTATGCCATAAAACCGATGAATTGTCCGGGCGGAATGCTTGTTTATAAAAATAAGATGCATTCCTATAAAGACCTACCTGAAAGAGTGGCAGAGCTTGGTCTAGTTCATAGACATGAGCTTTCCGGCACTCTGCACGGCCTTATGCGGGTGCGTTGCTTCACGCAGGATGATGCCCATATTTTTATGACAGAAGATCAAATAGAGTCTGAAATTTTAGGTGTAATTAGGTTGATAGACAAGTTCTACTCTACTTTTGGTTTTGAGTACTTTATAGAGCTTTCAACAAAACCTGAAAATTCTATGGGCACTGATGAACAGTGGAACAAAGCTACGGATGCCTTGAAGGCAGCTCTTAAAAAAAATGGCAAAGATTATAAAATTAATGAAGGTGACGGTGCGTTTTATGGGCCGAAGATTGATTTTCATCTTAAAGACAGTATAGGTAGAACGTGGCAATGTGGGACTATACAGTTAGATTTTCAGCTGCCAGAAAGATTTGACTTGACTTACGTTGGTGAAGATGGTGCTAAGCACAGACCAGTTATGATTCATAGAGTAATTTTTGGTAGTGTAGAGCGATTTATTGGAATTTTAACAGAGCATTTTGCTGGCAATTTTCCACTTTGGCTGGCACCTATTCAAGCCATAGTTTTGCCGATAAGTGAGAAATTTTCAGATTACGCTGGAAATTTGAATAATATTTTGTGTTCAAAAGGTATAAGGTCAAAAGTGGACTATAGTGATGAAAAAATTAGTAAAAAAATTCGTGAAGCAGAATTAAGAAAGGTGCCATACATGTTGATCGTTGGAGAAAAAGAAAAGAGTACGGGGACTATTTCTGTTAGGAATCACAACTATAACTTTGGTGATACTCGAACTACCAACACCGCATGGACCACTACATTGGATAGGCTGTGCGGTAAAATGAGGTATGAAACCGCTAATAAACTAAATAAAATTACAGTTGCGGAGGATTTTTTTGACCGTGAATTACATAATAGAAAAATGGAATAAAATGAGTCTTATACTTAAAGTGGTGGTAGGACTTGTAGTTGGTTGTGTTTTAGGTATTTTTGTTCCGGGTTTTTCTGTATTAAGTGTATTGGGAACAGTTTTTGTAGGTGCCATGAAATCTATGGCACCTATTCTTGCATTTATTTTGATCTGTTCAGCTCTTGCAAAATCAAGCAACAGTATCAGCAGCCGATTTAAAATGGTGATATTTCTTTTCATTCTTAACACTTTTTTAGCTTCTATAGTTTCCGTCTGTGGTAATCTAATTTTTCCAGTAAAAATAATGCTTTCTGGCTCGACGCAAGTGTCTCAAGTGGGCGGTATACTTGATGTTTTAAAAAATTTAGTTACCAGTGCTGTCGCCAATCCTGTTGAGTCTATTGCCAAGGCAAATTACCTAGGTATTTTATTTTGGGCAGCAGTTTTTGGCGTTTGTATAAAAAAAGTAAAAAATCAAAAAGTTATAGATGTGATATCTGGATTGGCAGAAGCAGTGTCTAAAGCCGTTAGTGCAATAATTGGTTTAGCACCTTTTGGAGTACTTGGACTTACGT
The DNA here is from genome assembly GCA_002372375.1 of Ruminococcaceae bacterium UBA3753. GTDB lineage: Bacteria > Bacillota > Clostridia > Oscillospirales > Acutalibacteraceae > UBA3753. The sequence goes on along the minus strand of DFGJ01000041.1, from coordinate 35,175 downwards.
ATACTTTTATAACTGAGAGTGGTATTTCTATTTTTCGGGATTACGGAAGATTATTGATACTCTTGGTTGGTTGTATGTTGTTTTGTGCATTAGTTATAGAGCCGTTGATAGTTTTTACAGTTTTGAAGAAAAACCCTTACCCCTTAATTTTTAAATGTTTCAAAGAAAGTGGCGTTACAGCATTTTTCACAAGAAGTTCAGCAGCTAATATACCTATTAACATAAGGCTTTGTGAAAAATTGGGTCTAGATAAAGATTTTTATTCTGTAAGTATCCCTCTAGGTGCGACAATAAGTACAAACGCTGCTGCTGTAACTATCTCTATAATGACTTTAACTCTTTGCAATACTCTTGGTGTACTTGTAGATACTCCTACGTCATTGCTGCTGTGCATTTTCTCTACTGTAGGCGCTTGTGGTGCTTCTGGTGTAGCAGGAGGATCTTTGTTATTAATTCCAATGACTTGTTCGCTTTTTAATATCAGTAATGATGTTGCTATGCAGATGGTCGGTGTAGGGTTCATTATAGGCACAGTCCAAGATGCCGTTGAGACAGCCGTAAATTCAAGTGGCGGTGTCATCTTGACGGCAACTGCTGAATACAAAGAAAGAATAGAAAAACAAATTTGAAATACAAAATAGTATCGTTTTCGTATGGAGCTTAATATTACTTTTCATTACGCCATTAAAATATTAAAATCAAACTTAAAGAATCTAATAATTCTAAACTTACTTATATCTACCTATCTTTCATTGATTTAGAGCATTCGCCGCCGTTTTTGTTAAATTTTTTACAATAACACTATTTCTTAAAGATGAATTTTTACCAATCTGGACTAAAGTTGTGAGACATAAATCGGTGTCTCTTATATACTAGTTTTAGTATTACTTTGCGTTGCGCCATAAAAAGGTTAAAGTCAAACTTAAAGAATCTAATAATTCTAAACTTACTTATACCTACCTATCTTTCATTGATTTAGAGCATTCGCCGCCGCTTTTGTTGAATTTTTTACAATAACACTATTTTTTGAAAATGGATTTTTACCAATCTGAATTAAAGTGGTTATACATAAAGCAGTATTGCTTTTATACCAATCTTAGTATTACTTTGCATTCTACCATAAAAAGGTCAAAATCAAACTTAAAGTATCTAATAATTCTAAATTTACTTGTACCTATCTATCTGTTTGTTAACAGTTTAAAGTATTTGTTACCGCTTTTGCCGAATTTTTTACAATAATATTTTTAGTGATTTGAATTACAGTACAATTTATCCAGAATACATAGATTTAAATTTTTAGAACACGCAAACCAAAGTAATAGTAGGCCGGAAATGGAGTGCTTAAAAGTGTCAGACTACAAACTTAAGCGAAATTCTTTTTAATATTGCAAATTAACAAACAAATTTCTTTTATTAAAAAACTTTTTTGGCTTAGTTTCCTATCTACAATTTATAATTGGTTACCTTGCATTATTTTAAAAATATAAACACTATCCTATTCACTGTAGAGAATCCGTCATTACGCTAAAACAATAGTATTCTATCTATTTGATATAAACTTGTAATCTACCTTTCTATCTCTATAAGTTATTGGTTGCCTTTAAATAATTTCTCATCTCAATGCCTCTGAATTCACACCGTTTCATCCCTTAACATTTAGTTTTTATAATCCAGCATTTTTGTATAATTTTTATATTTTAGTAAGGTCTAAAATTATCTTTTATTGTTAACCTCAAAACGTCTTCTAAACAAAACATTTATAGAATAAATGCAGCAAAAAAGTGCAATATAAATTTTAGAGAAACTTTATTTAAGAAGGAGGAAGAGATGCAAGGCCTTTTAGATAGATTAGCCTTAATAGTATTAATAATTGGTGGTATTAATTGGGGAGCAGTAGGAATATTTCAATTTGACATAGTTGCAAGTATATTTGGCGGTCAAAATGCGATAGGAAGCAGAATAGTATATACTTTAGTTACTCTATGTGCTATTTGGTGTATATCTTTACTGTTTAAGAGTGAAGATAATTCTTTGAAAACATCATAAAAATCTTTAATTTCAGTGATCTTCTCTTCATAATCTATTTAAAAAAAGTTAAATGAATCTTTATGTACTTTTAGCTTATAAGCCTTTGCTTAGTTATACGTTTATACCTAAGTTTGAATCTGTTTTATAAATACGTTATTTTTCGCAATCTTCTAAAAAACGAGAAACATTTTATAAAAAATATAGCTTAATATGTTGATGATTTTATAAACTACATTTTTCTCGAGAGTCAGATTCAAACAAAATAATTGCAGCTTGTAGAAAAAGTAAAATCAAAGATTGTAAACTAGAGTTTTTCCTTCTAAACTTAACTCGGGCGAGTTTTGTTTTACGTTGGAAGTATTTATGGCTTGCAAAGAGTGCTACAGCGAAAAAAGCCGGATTACACCAATTTTAGGTGCTAGGGAGTGTTTGAAAAATCACTTGCAATATGTTTGTGGAACTTGTGGTAGGTGTATTTGTATAAATAAAGATGACAAACGTGGTCTTTATAGGTGGAACTTTCCGTTTAAGGGCTTAAGTTTAGCGAAACTGTACCTTAGAACGGCAGATTATCTTAATAAAAGACCTTGTAGTATTTATGAAGTAGTGAATTCAAAAGGCAGAAAATCGTATAAAATTTTTGCAAATGCCAATGATTTAAACAAGTACTTGCTAAAAAATAAAGGCAAGACGTGTAAAAGGGTATTCTCGGTGAGTAAATATAAGGAGTATATAGGCACACATATAAAATATCTAGCTGAAATAGAAGTTGAAGAATATTTAAAAGAGATGAAAATGTTTCATCAGATCACATCAGATTGCTAGAAATTAATGCAAAAGTATTAAGACGGCGAAATAGATAAAAAGTAACATCAGACCGTCGTATGTCGTTTGTGCTGGAGGAAATTTTTTGTTCAGCGTTTATAGGTCCAAAGCAGAACCACGATTTGCTCTCAAACTGTAAAGGCAGTGCTAAAAGTTGATGTGCGCAGTTAAGTATTTAGCATTAGAGCAAAAGAAAGGTGTACAAAGAATGGAGTTTATGGAGTATCTTTCATTTAGTTTCAGAATTGCCACCGTAAAAGTCCGCCAATGCAAACTTAAGTTCAATACCTACCACCATATATTATTGTATCTTTGTGATGTCACTTAAAAAAAGTACTTAAAGAAAACCAGGGACGGTTTAGTGCGCGGCAATTTTCTAATAATCCTTTGAAACAACTTTTCGACTACTTTTGCATTACTTACGCACATATACCACACCGCCAAATACTTAGCTTTATCTCTTTCTGGCCTTGTTTCTCTGGCTTTTATCCAAGTATACTTTTCTTAATCTAATATTTTTAGGTGTAACTTCAACAAGTTCATCATCTGCGATAAATTCCAAAGATTGCTCTAAACTCAAAGCAGCGTGAGGTACTAACCGCAAAGCTTCATCCGATCCACTTGCTTGCATACTAGCTTTATCTCTTCCTAGCCTTATTTCTTTGATTTTTATCCAAGTATACTTTTCTTAATCTAATATTTTTAGGTGTAACTTCAACAAGTTCATCGTCTGCGATAAATTCCAAGGATTGCTCTAAACTTAAAACTGTGTGAGGTACCAGCCGCAGAGCTTCATCCGATCCACTTGCGCGCATATTAGCTTTATCTCTTTCTGGCCTTGTTTCTCTGGCTTTTATCCAAGTATACTTTTCTTAATATAATACTTTTAGGTGTAACTTCAACAAGTTTATTGTCTGCGATAAATTCCAAAGATTGCTCTAAACTCAAAACTGTATGAGGTACTAACCGCAAAGCTTCATCCGAGCCACTTGCTTGCATACTAGCTTTATCTCTTCCTAGCCTTATTTCTTTGATTTTTATCCAAGTATACTTTTCTTAATCTAATATTTTTAGGTGTAACTTCAACAAGTTCATCGTCTGCGATAAATTCCAAGGATTGCTCTAAACTCAAAACTGTATGAGGTACTAACCGCAAAGCCTCATCCGATCCACTTGCTCGCATATTAGAAACATGTTTCTTTTTGCAGACATTAACTACTAGATCTTCCGCTTTAGGGTTCATACCAACTATCATACCTTCGTAAACTGGGGTTCCTGCACCAATAAAAAGTCTGCCCCTATCTTGAGCCGCATATAGTCCATAAGCAGTACTTTCGCCAGTCTCAAAAGCTATCAACGATCCATAATTTCTCCTAGGTGAGTCGCCTCTATATTCCTCGTAGCCATCGAATACATGGTTCATTATTCCATTGCCGTTTGTATCTGTTAAAAATTCACTTCTGTATCCCATTAAAAATCTTGCAGGGATCCTAAACTCCAAAACAGTTGTATTTTCACCTTTTGTACTCATATTAACAAAAGCAGCTTTGCGAGCACCTAATTTTTCCATAACTGATCCAACATAATCAGTCGGGACTTCTATAGTTAAAAATTCTACAGGCTCAAGCTTTTTACCGTTTTCTTCTTTTAATATAACTCTAGGTCTTGACACTTGAAATTCAAAATTTTCGCGTCGCATAGTTTCTATCAGTATAGAAAGATGTAACTCCCCTCTGCCAGATACCCTAAAGCTATCTGCATTTTCTGTTTCTTCTACCTTCATAGCAACATTCGTTTCTATCTCTTTAAAAAGCCTATCCCTAATATTTCTAGATGTAACATACTTACCTTCTTTTCCAGCAAAAGGACTATTGTTTACCATAAATACCATAGAAACAGTCGGCTCATCTATTTTAACGAAAGGTAAAGCTTCTACTTTATCGGGTGAGCATAAAGTCTCGCCAATGTTGACATCCGGTATCCCTGAAATACAAACTAAATCTCCCATTTTTGCATCTTTACACTCTACTCTTTTAAGCCCTTGAAATTGATAAAGTTTTGTAATTCTAACATTCGGTGTTGTTCCGTCAGTTCTGCATAAAACAGCATTGTCCCCTGTTTTTAGCTTTCCTCTTTCTACTCTGCCTATAGCTATTCTGCCAACATAATCATCCGAGTCTATATTAGAAAAAAGCACCTGAAGGGGAGCATCGATTTCACCCACAGGAGGTGGAACCTGAGAAAGAATCGTGTCTAAAAGAGGTCTCATATTTTCACTTTTTTGTGATAAATCTAAAGTAGCGTAACCCTCTTTTGCTGAGGCATAAACTACAGGAAAATCTAACTGATCCTCGTCAGCACCAAGTTCTATAAATAAATCTAAGACTTCATCTACTACTTCACTTGGTCTTGCACTTGGTCTGTCTATCTTGTTTAAAACTACTATAGGTTTTTTCTTTAAAGCTAACGCCTTTTTTAAAACAAACTTTGTTTGAGGCATACATCCTTCAAAAGCATCTACCAAAAGCAAAACACCGTCAACCATTGTTAAAACACGTTCAACCTCGCCTCCAAAATCAGCATGACCAGGAGTATCCAAGATATTTATCTTTACGCCATTATACGTTATTGCTGTATTCTTAGAGAGTATAGTTATCCCTCTTTCCTTTTCAAGGTCACCGCTATCCATCATTCTTTCAGCAACAGCTTCGTTTTCTCTAAAAAGCCCACTTTGTGTCAAAAGCTTATCTACCAAAGTCGTTTTTCCGTGGTCAACGTGCGCTATAATAGCAATGTTTCTTATATCTGATCTTTCACTCATAAATACTTTTCCTACCTTTTTACATCCTTATGTGAAGTACACCAAAAATCAAAACGCCGGAACAGAGATACTATAGTTTTCGACGAGAATTACTATAGTTTTTAAAGATAATATTTGATATTATACACAATTAAAGTAAAAATGGTAGTATAAATTTATAGGATTCAATTTTTAAAATTCTAACAACTATTTTTTACTAAAAAATAATTTGAATTTTTTTACACTTTGTTATTTAAATATCAATTTGCTGGTAATTTTATCGTTTTGGCCATTTTTCATATTACATTAATATTACTAATCTAAATCAAGCTACAAATTCAAATTAATCAGAATAATACCACAAAAAAATATCATTTTTTACGCTTCTTTTTTAATATTACTACATATATTTTTTTAAAAATGCAATCATCTGAAAAATCGCCTTTGCTAGAAGACTTATTTTTATAAGTCTAAACTGTTCTGCTAATAATAAATTTAGCAGGTGATTTTTATTTGTTAAAGCGCATTGTTATTGTTTTTATAATACTTCTATTGGGAATATTCACAGGGATTTTTAGATTATACTACTGGTCTTTTAACGAGTCATTTAGTACAGCCGCAATAAAAAATAGTTCTTACAGTGTAATGGTAGGATCTTGCCGAGGAAACATTTATGACTGTAATAAAATTCCTCTTGTTAACGAGTTAAACGACAGCTATTGCGCAATTTTTCCCTCAATAGATGCTTGCAGTAGTCTCAGCAAGATTGTCTCACAAGAAGAGATGGTAAGTTATATACCAAACTTAAATTCAGGAAAACCATTTTGTATAAAGCTTAAGAAACAAAACAACATAAAAGATGTTAAAGGACTAAGAATATTTAAAATACCAAAACGATATTCAGAAGAGAATATTTTATCCCATATACTGGGATATTTAGACAACTGTGGAGAAGGAATAAGTGGAATAGAAAAAAGTTTTAACGACTATTTAAAAGATTGTACAGGTATTCTAAGTATAAATTATAGAACAGATGCTTTAGGCAGACTTTTTAAAGATCCATCTATATCTGTGGAAGACTCTATCTACAGGCACTCAGGCGGAGTGGTTTTAACAATAGATAAAAAAATACAAAGAAAAATTAGTAAAATAGCAAAAGAACATTTGAAAAAGGGGGTCATAATAGTGACTCAAGTTCCGAATTGTGAAATCCGAGGACTTGCAAGTATGCCGGACTTTAACCCTGAAAACATAGAAAACGACTTAAAAAGAGAAGATTCCCCTTTTTTAAATAGAGCGTTGCAAATTTATAATGCAGGTTCTGTTTTTAAACTGGTTACAGCTATGGCCCTCTTAGAAGATAACATAGATGGCCTTGACAATTATAACTGCGAGGGTTCTGTTGTTGCAGGTAATTCGTGTTTTCATTGTGCCAATTGTAGGATCCATGGTGTACAAGATTTAAAAAGAGCCTTAAGTAATTCTTGCAACACATATTTTATAAACTTTTCAAAATATCTCAACACAGAAAAGTTCCATAATCTTATAGGAAATCTAGGATTTGGTAAAAGCACAGAACTAGCAAAAGATATAGTTAGTAAAAACGGTTACGTCCCCAGTATAGATGAATTAAAAGACTTAAATGAACTTGCAAATATATCTTTTGGGCAAGGAAAACTCATGGTTACGCCGCTGCAGATAATAGCTTTAATAAACACTATTGCTAGCAACGGGGAGTATACAGAACCCACTTTAGTAGAGGGCCTTATAGACCAAGGATTTTCCTTCGTAAAAAAAATTAAAAAAGAAAAGGGTGAAAAGATAGTTTCAGAAAGCGCAATCAAAGAAATAAAGGAGGGTATGCTTATGTGCACAGAAGCTGGAACAGGGATATTGGGTAAGCCAAATAACATTAAAGTGTGTGCAAAAACAAGTACTGCACAAACCGGAATAATAAAGGATGGTAGAAGTATATTACAAGGCTGGTTTGCTGGATTTTACCCCGAAAAGAACCCAAAGTATAGTGTATTAGTTCTGGCAGAAGATATAGAAAGCGGTGGAGTAGATTGTGGCCCTATATTTAAGGAAGTAGTTGAAGAAATTAGTAAAACTTAGATAAAAGAGATGATGCTAATCATACATTTTTTGACTTATTTAGCTTAGCTATGGGAAAATCAGAGTAAGGGAAAATTTAAGTAGTTTGCAAATCATTTTTGGAACTAAAACCTACGTTCTATCAGCACGTACCAATTATGTTTGCATCAGTAATTTTCAAAAGAAATTTTTAGTAAATAGAGTGTTACAGCATAGATTAGCTAGGTTTTCATGTGTACTTTCAGTTGCTGTATATTCAGTTTTTTGTAGTCAACTTAAATCTTAATTTTCAATTTCAACAGTACATACATTAAAAGTTCCAATGTAAGGCATTGCTAAAGATTTTTGGTAAGCTAGTTTAACTATAAAACATTGTAAGTGCAACGTATGTTAGCCGAAGAAAGCGGACCTCGGGTAGTGATTGATGAGCTAAAACTTTTACCAAAAATGTAGAAGGAAAATCTGACAGTTTTAAAAACTCACGAAAACTGATAAATTTATAAAGAATTTCCTACATAGTACGCATAACATCAGGCGTAGCTGAACGTAGCAGGAAAATATTTGGTAATCTAAAAAATTCACAGAAAGTTATTGCATTTATAAAGAAGTATCTACACAACACACACCAGCCATGTTAGGCAATCTGAATTGGCGAATGATGAAATAAAACTTTTACCAAAAGAGCAGCAGAAAGATCTGACAGTTTTAAAAATTCACGAAAACTGATAAATTTATAAAGAATTTCCTACATAATACGCATAACATCAGGCGTAGCTGAACGTAGCAGGAAAATATTTGGTAATCTAAAAAATTCACAGAAAGTTATTGCATTTATAAAGAAGTATCTACACAACACACACCAGCCACGTTAGGCAATCTGAATTGGCAAATGATGAAATAAAACTTTTACCAAAAGAGCAGCAGAAAGATCTGACAGTTTTAAAAATTCACGAAAACTGATAAATTTATAAAGAATTTCCTTAATAATACGCAGAACAGCAGGTGAACTTGAATGGAGACCCATCTTATGAGTTAAAATTTTTATAAAATGTGTAGTAAGGGAAGATGTAAGTCCTAATGGCATAAAGAAAGGTAGCGGACTTACAAAGGTTTTTTGACACAATACGAACCAGGCTTGTTAAGCACGGAATGATAACTAGTGAGCTAGAACTTTTATAAAAAGTGTAGTAGAAAGATCTGACAGTTTTAAAAATTCATGAAAACTGATAAATTTATAAAGAATTTCCTACATAATACGCAGAACAGCAGGTGTAGCTGAAAGTAGCAGGAAAATATTTGGTAATCTAAAAAATTTACAGAAAGCTAGCGTTTTTATAAAGAAGTATCTACACAACACGCATCAGCCACGTTAAGCAACCTGAATTGGCAAATGATAAAGTAAAACTTTTACCAAAAGAGCAGCAGGAGGATTTGGCAGTGCTGAAAATTCATGGAAAGTTGTCGTATTTATAAAAACGCCTACATAACATGTGCTGTAACGATAGATGAACCAGAACACCAATTTATGAAATAAAACTTTTATTAAAAGTGTAGTAATGAGATATGGCAGTCTTAAAAATTTACAGAAAGATAATAGATTTGCAAAAAATGCTGACACCGCAAATCACGATATGGTAGGCCTACACGCCACGCAGCGATTAGAATTTTTTAACAAAGCACAATTTACAGATAATCTTTATGTGTCTCCTTAGTATTTAAGTAAAACTTTTAAAAACTTCTGTAAGTAAAATCTCTATTAGTTCTATTGTACTTAAAACATCTCTAGTACGACACATACCAACCGGAGCGTGTATATATCTGCAAGGAACAGATATTCCCAAAGTTTTTACTCCACACCTCGATTTATGAATTACACTTGCGTCTGTACCACCAGCTATAGCTTCCTTTGTCTGGGCAGGAATATTGTTTTTTGCTGCTAAATCAAAAGCCAGATTATAAAGATCTTTATTGTAAATTGTTCCCTTATCCATAAAAGGGACAACTGCCCCTCCGCCTAGTTTACAAATTTTTTGGTCTTCTTTAGAACCATAAACATCTGCTGCTGTGGTTGAGTCAACAACTATAGATATATCCGGTTTGAGCGAATATGCCATAGTCTGTGCACCAATTGCACCAACTTCTTCTTTAGTTGTAAACGCAAAGTAAACGTCCCCAGGAAATTCTTTTTGTATTAAATTTAATAAAATAAAACAGCCCAGTCTATTATCTAAGGATTTTGCTTTTACAGTCATGTCATCTTTAAAAAAAACGGGCTCAAAGCTTGCATACTCACCAAGTTGTACATAGTTTAAAGCATCTTCTTTATTCTTGGCACCTATGTCTATGTACATATCTTCAACTGAAACATTTTTATATCTATCCTCTGAATCTAAAAGATGCACCGGCGTTGCACCGATTACACCTGTGATTTTGTTTTTACCAATTATTACCCTAGTTCCCAGTAAAACTTTTTCACTTATTGATCCCACTGTACCAAATTTTAAAAAACCTTCTTCTGTTATGTGCGTAATTATAAATCCAACTTCATCCATATGCGCTGTGACAACAACTCTTTTAGCCTCCGGTAAACCCGACGTTCCCCCTTTCCTTATTAACAAATTTCCAAGGCAATCTATTTTTATATCACTGGAATATTTTCCTACTTCATAAAAAATAAAATCTCTTAACTCGTCTTCATTGCCGGATATTGCACAAAATTTACATAGTTTTTCTAAAAGATCAAAGTTCACTAGAATCGCCTCAAATAATTTTTATCAGAATAATTCTAGCATATTTTGATTTACAATTCATATGCTTTTAGGTGATTTCTTTAAATAAGGTATACAAGTGTAAAATCAGGATGTATTGTTTTATTTAGAAAATTACTACTTGTTTTTTAAAATAAATAAGAATATAATACTAAGTATTGTCATTGTGCTTCATGTCGTATCGTAGAGTGCGTTAATTGCGTTGCAATTTTTTAGGAGAGATTATATAGTGTTTCGTTTGAATTTATTTTTTTGGCTTAGATTCCAAATAGTGGTGGTCAAGCGCAGGGGTAGTTGATTGAACTGGTATTTTTAAAGTAAGCGTGGAAATTAGTGTTTTGAATTGTTCTGTCTAAGTCGATTTTAGAGGTCTTGCTTTCGAGTATAAACATTCTACTTAGTTACAAATACTTTTTTTCCAGGTATATTTAGTGCAGTTTTTACAGCGGTTGTTACTTTTTCTTTAACGATGCTATTGTTGCCTCCGTCACACACTACAACGACACCCTTTATTTTTGGTTGTATCTTTGTTACTTCCAGAGCACTTTCAGAACCATCGGTATCTTTAATTTTTATGTATCTTGTTTCTATGTCAGACGTTTCCCTAGTTTTGTTAGATTCTCTGTTCATGTCATCTTTCACTGTTTCGGAACTTTTTTTATCTTCTGTTGCGTAGACGCTTTGTGCAGAACTTTCTAAAGTGACTAAAACATTCACGTTATTACCGACTTCTGCCATCGAAGTTAGTATGTTTTTTATTGAATTTTCTATATCTTTTTTATAATCCAGCGTAGTCAACTGCTTTTCCGTAACATTTCCGGATTCTTTATTTTTTGTAGGTTTTTTTTTTGGAAAAAATATCCCAGAAATTAGCACAAATAAAAAACCAATAAGTCCGACCAAAAAAACAACTTGCCTAGCATTGTCTTGATTTAATAATTCTTTTATTTTTTTAAAAATAATTTCACTAATATTTTTCAGTATGTATCACAGACCTTTACTTTGGTTATCCTTGTATTTAAATATTTATCTACTATATTTTTAATTTCTTCCTTGTTTTTTTTATCTGCGCAATCTATAAAAATATTGCTCTCTTTAATAAATATGCTCTTACTGTCATCAGTATCCATGATTATATTTACCTGCTTCGCACTAATGCCAGTGTTTAATAGCGCTTTGTAAACTTCTTTTTCTAAATTTTTTTCAGCTAACGCGATGATTTGATTCGCTGTTTTTTCACTTAATTCTCTATTAATTCTATCCGCATTAAAATCGTAGCAAACATTGTTTTCAGGAATTTTAAAATTTCCGACTTGTTTTATTCCTAAAAATAGAGAACACAGGAGTATTAAATTTATTGCGACTTTGGATATTTTTTCTAAATTACCATTTGGTATTAAGATGTTTACAACAAAGCATATTATCGCGACCGCCAAAAAGCTAATGCACAATTGTTTTATAACTGCCATATTTGATCCTTTTAATTAGTCGGTAAAATTAACTCATTTTTGTTATATTAAATATCAGAAAGAAAGTCAGTAACTATAAAAAAGTTCGGTAAATATAAATCTTTTATGTAGAATTCATTATGTAAACACGTTGTTAGCAGCTCGTATATCATTTATTACCTCCAAATTTCTTGCAACACGTTACATATTTTTAGCAGCATCACAGTTTTTAAAAACTATTACATTATTGCGAATGTATTTTGGTGCTTCACTACCTCTAATTAAAATTATTTGCAGATTTCATTACTAACAATGTTGAAGAGATAATTATTGCCAGAAAGCAAATAATAAGTATTATCATAATTCCTGTAATCTCAGTTAAATTCTTTAAAAATTTAGATATTTTATTTAACTGTAAGCTTTCGCCAACAGATGAACATAAAGATGTAGTTAAATGCCAAATTAAACATTGTATTAATGCTGGCAGAAATGTTATAATTAAAGAAGCGACGAAGAAGGCGCATGTGCTGGTTTTTAGTAAATTTATGGATCCCCTAATCGTTGAAGCCGCGTCACTTAAAGCCTTACCAACTATCGGGACACAACTACCCAACAGAAATCGGAGTGCTTTTGTACCAGCGCCTTCTGCCGCTAGGTTTGCAGATGCTTTTATGCTAAAAAATCCTACAAAAATAGTCACCAGTATTCCTAACGAGATCTTGATTGCTTTTGATATAGCTAAAAATATTCCAGAAAAATCGATTTGACTTGTGACGGCGCATATGCACGCGAATGCGAGTATGGTATTTAGGATTGGTACAAACATCGTCGAAGATGTCTGTAAAATAAAGTTAGCAAATCCGATCAGGAATGTGCTGTTTACGCTAGAAGTTAAATGTTGCCCGCTAGATACCATGATACCAGTGATTACCGGGATGTAGCAGAGTAGCATCTTCCCAGATATTTTAAATATATCCGACACATATTTTATCGTTTCAGAAAACGGAAGTACTAGGACTGTTGCCATGGATAGTGTGCAAATCAGGTTTGTAATATCACTGGAAAAGGTTTTGCTAAATCCCGGGAATGTGTTTGATATTATGGAGCAAATGCCCATGATAACCGCTAATAGCATCAGAGGTTTTGTTATTTTTTTTAAACAATCTTGTGCGGTGTCTTTTATTAAATAAAATGGATTTTTCTGTGAATTTTGTAGTTTTATGGGATGTGGTCCATGAAAACCTAAGTATTCTAGTTTTTTCATTGTATCCACGGGAATAGTTTTTAACATGTCGTTTATTTTAAATAATTCAGCATACTCTTCGCAAATCTTGTTGCTCTGTTCTTTAGTACTCTGAAAATCGAAATAATTTTTAGAAGAATAATCGCTTTTTGTCGGCGAGTGCTTTGTTTTTGAGTTTTCAGTCTTGTATTTATATTTTGACTTAAAAATTGGTTGCCGTTCTTTATTTTCAGAGCATTTTGACAATATTAGGTTAGAACTTTTATTATAAAAATCTTTTTGATTACTGAGATTTTTTTTATCCACTAGGCAAATTAAATTTTTAAGTATACTATCGCCAGAGTATTTTAAATTTGTATTCTCAAAGTTAGTTTTTTCAATATTTTTTTGTGAATAGCTCTTTTTATTCTCAGAATTTGCACAATATAGTATACTTATTTTGTATTTTTTATTATTTAAATTACTGCTTTTTTTGTGATAATTTCTCCTAAACAAGGTAACTTTTGAACAATCCAAGTTTGATAATTCTGTAAATTTTTTATCATTGAAGAAATGCGAGTTGACATTTTTTGGGCTTTTATTTATGGGCTGTTTATGTATATTTTTATAATTATTTTTTGTGCTATTGATATGTTTTTTAAAGTATGAACAATTGCTAGGATTAAAAATATCATATATGCTCTTATTTGAACTAGACAAGCAAAGAATACTTATAGCAAAATTGTTTATTTCTGGATTTAGTTTATTTCTCTGGGCTGTCGTTTTTGAAAAACTATTGTGACATAGGGCAAAGGTAGATATACAAGGTGTCAAAAGAATTAGAAATATCAAAATATTTAACAGTTTCTTCATTAAACGTCCTTTAATCTCAGTTATTTTAGTAGTTTTGTTACAAAATTAATAAAATTTGTGATTATTGGAAAAGCGACGTACAGTATGGAAATTTTTCCTGCTATCTCGGCCACCAATGCGAGTGCTGTTTCACCGGTGTCCTTGAGAATATTTGATGTAAGTTGTGTAAGGACGCATATGCCCAAAATCTTCAGAATTTCAGCAAAATGGTAATTGTTCAGGGATAGGTTTTCATATATTTGTTTTATTTTGTTAATTAAATATGCACCATTTATCAAAGCAGCACATATAGCAAGTGCCACAACCAGTGTACTTAAAATTATTGAATATTCTGGGAGCAGTCTTTTTAAAAGCGTGCAAATGATCGCGACAATAATTAAAATGAAGCAAGTTTTAAAAAATACTGAAAGATCCATAAAATTTATATGTTATTGATGTACTCTAAATATTTAAAGATTAAATACTGTTTTTATTGTTCTAAATAAAACGTCTATTTCCCTAATCAAAATCATTAAAACTACTATTATTCCAGCAAGAGTTGTCATCATCGCTTGTTCTTCTCTTCCCGCGCGGATCAAAACTTGGTTCAAAATGGCTACAATTATTCCGATTGCAGCTATTTTAAAAATCAGATCAACATCCATTTGTTTTCTCCTATATAATAATTTAAGTGAATTTTTACAAAAAAATTATCACAAAAATTAAACCTACAGCAACATGCAAAAGAAAATAGATTTTACTTTTCTTATCTTTTTCATTCAAGGCTACAGATAACCTCTCTTTAATAGAATGTTCACTAATTTTGCAAAGCTTGATCTGATTATCGACATCGCTAGTGCCTAAATTTTGAATAAAATTATTTATTATTGTTAGTTCATCATCCCTCAGTAGATTTATTTTATTTAAAATTTTGTAGTAACTAAAAGACTCGTCCTTAAAATAACTGGTGTTTTTTAAATCGTTGCATAGAGCAGACAACATTTTTTTTAAAAACTTATTTTCAGTTTTAAAACTAGAAAAAATGTTAAAAAGAAGATCTTCATCGTATTTAATTTTAATCTCTGTATGTTTTATTAAGTATGCGAATTGCTCTAAAAAATCTATTTTTAGTTTAAATTTGTTAAAAGACATGAATCCTAATACTACCGATGCGGATAACATTAACATTAGCCCAAAGTTTTTAAACAAAGATTGTTACCTTTTTCAGAACATATTTAATCAAAAATATAGATATTATTAATAAAATATATTAAAGTTTTTAAAAATTTTCTTTATTATGGGACGTCAAAAACTTCTTTAACCGAACCTGGCGAATGTGTGTCTAAAAGAATAATTTTATTAAAAACGTGGTTTTTTATTAAGTTATTTATATAGATTTTATTTAAAATTTTCTCAATAGAATCACTGTGAGCACTTGCAATGAATTTAACTCCAGAATTTGCGCCTATTTTTATAGCTTTAAAATCTTCCTTCGTGCTAATTTCATCACAAATAATCACGTCTGGTGAAAGTGATCGAATAGCTTCTGATATAGCATCTATTTTTTTATAATTAATCAAAACGTCAGCGTAACCTATATCATTTTGTGGAATTCCCATATATGTACCACTAAATTCATTACGCTCGTCTACAAGTGTTACTTTATACATTTTACCAAAATTATTGAGCGTACTAGAAAGCTCTTTGGATATGTTCCGTAAAACCGTGGTTTTCCCGCTACTTGGCTTCCCAATTATCAGAATTCCTAAAAAATTCGATCGAATTATTTCTAAAATTTTAGTATCTATCATATTGATTTTATGATTTATTCTAATATTTAGTGACGAAATATCTCGAATGTTTTTTAAAGAATTTTTGTAGTATATTGCTGTTCCACAAATTCCAACTCTATGGCCTCCTCTAATTGTGATATATCCACTATTTATTTCGTTTTGATAACTATGAATGGAAAAATTACACATTTTTTTCAAAGACATTGCGATATCGTTTTTACTTGCAATAAGGAAATGTGGTGATACGCTTTTGTGCACATCAATTAAGTTCCCATTTTTACTTAAAAAAAAGCTTTTATTGCTAAGGTTTAAAATAACCGGTTTAAATGTTCGTAAACGAATTTCTTCTATATTTATATTATATGGAATTTTTGCAAGTGATATTTGAAGACATTCACTAAAAAAATCAATAACTTCTTCTAAATTTGGGTTCAATCGATAGAATTTACCTCCTTTCGTTGCACATTAAACTTTATGGACAAAGCTTTCCTTTTAGAACAACAAAAAATGCTACATTTAAATTTAACACTTGAAAAATATTATTTTTTTTGATATAATAAGTATATATTTTTGGAGGAATATATTTTGTTTGGTAAATTGAAATCTAAAAGTTTGGCATTTTCTTCTATGGTCACTGGAGTGTGTTTTTGTTTAGGCGTTTTTTGTTTAAGACCCTTCCACATTAGGTGTAATGCTCACGTTATTACTGTTGATAGCGACCATAGTGGTAAAGATAGTGAAAAAGATTTAGCTTTTGAAAAGAAATCTCTCATTGACTGGTCTTACATTTTTGGTGCATTTGCTACAGTTTCTTTGTCTGCGTGTGTGCTTTGTAAGTATTTTTCGAATAGAAGTTGTATCGATAATTATTTAAATACTTCTCTTGTCAGAAATTACATCGTTGTAGGTTTAAACAAAAATGGTGGTAAAAAAAATGACAGGCAAAGTGTAATAGATTTTTTCGCTAAAAGTTTTAACGCGGAAGGTATTTCTGGGTTCAGTGTTTTTAATGTGGATGGATTTTGGAGAGAATCAAATTATTTGAAAATTCCTTTAAAAACACCGGTTGATTTAAACCCTTCGTTGGTTATTTTTGTGGATGGCCCAAGTCACCATACAAAAAAAATAATAAATATAGTTAAAAAATTCTTAGAACCTGAGAACAAATTTGATCAATTGTGTGTATTACACAGTGTAGAGCATTTACAAAGTGCAGATCTAATATACAAAGACCATATCAACAAAATTATATAGCAAAGTGTAGATATATAGATTGAAAAATTTTAAGATGTAAGGTGGAAAACTTATTTAAAACATATATTTAATAGGCGTACGAAAGCTTTTAAGTTTGTGTTTTTATTTAAGTTTGTTGATAATATCAAATTATCTTATGTGTTTTATTCTAATATATGCAGTGTTATTACGATGAAGTATTCTTGTTTCAGCATTTTTTTGTTATAGGGTCGTACACTTTCGCATATATTTTTCTAACTGCACTATTTTTTATTAAAGCAGTGCGCACTTTGCTTATATGAATTTAATAGCAGTAAAATATGTAAAAAATCGAAATGAAAGGAATTTTTTAGTGAAATATATAAAGTCTGCAAAGCGCCAGATTATTTTGGCAGCACTTGTATTGGCGTTGGGATCAGCTGTTTATTTAAATTGGCGATTTATGTCACCTAAAGAAATTTTGGAAGAGACGTCATCAAGTTCAACAAAAGAGTTGGGGCAAGCACAATTTGTTAGTAACACAATAAATAATTCTGATGATAACATGAAAAATAGTGATGTTGAAAAACCTGAAAAAGAAGTGGCTAATAAAGAAAATGATTCTTTAGAGGACACCTTTCACAAAATACGGGAAGAAAGGCAGAAGGCACGCGATGAAGCAACTGATACACTAAAAGATATTATAGAAAACGCTCAATCTTCACAAGAAATCAAATCTGAAGCAGTTAAAAAGGCTTCAGAAATGGCACAAAGAATAGAAGAAGAAGCTAACATAGAAGCACTAGTAAAGGCAAAAGGATTTGAAAGATGCTTAGTTTTTATTCAAAATGACGAATGTAGTGTAGTTGTAAGTGGGCAGCCTTTAACAGAAATTTTAGCTACGCAAATAAAAGACATTGCGTGTGGGCAAGGAAAAATTGCGGTAGATAAAATTAAGATCATTGAAAGTAAATAAATTTGTTGAATATGAATTATACCGGCCCTTATTTGGGGCATTTTTCATATATTAAAATGTCTCAAATATACTTATTAAAAATGCAAATATAAAACACTCACTACTACAACGTAGTCAATAATAAATGAAAATCATTAATACTTTAGGCATTTATTTTTTACGAAAATTTTAAGTTATCATATTTTTTTATGTCCTACACTAAGAGTATTAATGACGGTGTTTATAATAGTATGAATACGAGAGGGGGAATAGATTATTAAGTAAATAATTATGTACTTTGAATAAGTTTAAATTATACTTCCTTTTATTATTATACTATTATCCGAAGTATTAGCGGGTATGCACAAACCTATATCGGTAGAATTTGCTGGAATAGTCAGAAGATTGTTTTCATTGACAGAATATGTAGATTTGTAAGTTAGATCCGCTATAATGAAAGTGATATCTTCTAATTTAAAATTACTAGGTAAAGTGTCTGTAATTCGCACATTACTGGCGTCGATATTTCCTTTATTTTTAATTAATATAGTGTATGACAATTTATCCCCGCAGAACGCATTAGTTTTATCTACTAATTTTTCTGCAACGAGCATAGCGTATGCTTTACTGATAGAATTTATATTTGAATTTACTGAAGATTTTTCAGTTTTTAAATTGTTTTCGGTAGAATAATACAAGCTAGCATAAGTATCTATTGAATTTGGTAAGTCTTCCTCGTTCAAAGGAATTTGGACAACGTAGGAAATAATAGCTGTTTCATTTGAACCAATGTCGTCTAAAATAAATTCTATTTTACCACTAGTTATGGATTCTTTAGCTTGGTTATCAGAATTAATAATGATTTTTTCACTAATTAATGGTATAAATTCACCATTTTTATTTGTTATTGTAGCAGAATTCTCTACATAAGTTAGTTTACTCGTTATGTGATCTGTAACACTAACATTGTATATTGGATTTGAAGAATTATTTGATATAAATATGCTGTAACCGATTTTTTCACCAGGAGCAAAATAATTTATTGTAGAAGTTTTCAATAAATTTATGCTAATTTTAGATATATTTGTAGTTACATAATTAGTTTGTGTTGCAGCCTTTATGGTCTTTCCTAAGGCACGATACTGGTAGTCAATTTTCGCATTGTTAGTAAGAGTTTGCATGTTTTTCTCCTTAAATTGAATTAATTTTATATTCTATTTATATTATATAAACTATATTAATAGAATAGTTGTGACTAAGTTTTAATTTATATTGAATTAGCAAATGAAGTGAGTTTTAACATTATGGGAAAGTCTTTATTTAGTTCTAAAACAAAGGCGCTACAGCAAATACTACACAGTTGTTCGCATATTACATATTCAAGTTTTGGTCATAATTTTAAATGCAAAACAAGCCCCGTAAATATAAAAAAGCACCTTGATATCTACACAAAAAAAATAAAGTATAAAATTTTTTTAACAAAAAGTGAAAATAAAGTAAGCAGAATCGATTCAAAGAATACAGTAATTGAAGATATTAAAGTTTACACTTCATACAAAAAAATAAAAATAGCATTCATAAAATGTAAACTTATTGTTGATTATATAAATATTTTTCTAAAAAAAAGCAAAATAGTTAAAGAAATGACTTTTTATATCACTTTACCTAACAAATTTATTGGATCTAGCATTAGTGCAAGAATAAAAAATATTGAAATTCAAAAAATAAATAGTAAGTATCTGTTGTCCAGTGTCACTATAAATTTTTTTCAAGTTTAAATAGTAGTATCGCTATTAGATAAAAAAATATGATTATTAACGTTGAATTGTAATTATAATTCACAAGAATAAACAAACAAGGCATTAACAGAAAGATTGACATCGCTGTTGAGACTTTGTTTAAAATTTTACTTGCAAGCCCTGGGTCTTTTTTTCTTATTAAGATCTTATAGAAAATTTGCCCGCCATCTAATCCTTTTATCGGGAGAATGTTAAATAAGAATAAAAAAAAATTATTTAGTGCCAATAAATAAAAGAAATTTTTATTTGTAAACACATGTGTATAAACAGAGGCGGATACTACAGATGATACTAAATTGAATGCCGGGCCCATTATCGGAACTAAAATATCATAGTGATCCATTCCGTTTTTAGGTAGACTCTTTTCTATAATAAAGCCAAATATACTTATATTTAATTTATTTATTTTATATCTTTTTATACATATTGCTAAAATATGTCCAATTTCATGAATAAGAACTGCCAATATTGATGCTAATGTTGTTTGTACGTTTTTATAAAACAGTACTGTTAGCAATATTAAGAACGAATAATTCACTTCGAGATTAAAATCAAATATTTTTATTTTCATTTTTCATATCATATTTTTTTGTCAAAAATAAAGCAGGATCGTAGTTAGTGTTATTTATCATTAACTCGATGTGTAAGTGGGAGCCAGTAGATAAACCCGTACTTCCAACACTAGCTATTTTTTGATTTTTATTTACATAATCTCCTGCTAAAACATCCAAATTATTGCAGTGTGCATATAAAGTTTTTATTTTATTTCCATGGTCAATTATTATACACTTTCCGTAGTCTCCAAGAGTTCCCGAATATTCAACACTGCCTGAAAGAACGGCGAAGATACTATCACCATAATTTGCTCCAATGTCTATACCTTTATGTAATTTTTTTATATTCTTATTAAATGGACTTGTTCGTATACCAAATGTAGAAGTTATGCAACCTTTCTCAACTGGATTGGATATATTAGCTAATATTTTTGGGAACATATACGGTACAGTATTTATATTATTAGGTTTGGGCTCTTCATTAACAATTAAAGAATCATTTAACTGATATTTAATCCATGATTTTATACTGTGTTCATAATTTTTATTAACTAATTTTAATATTGCTAAGGTCAAAAATAATAACAAACAAGTGATTAATCTAACAAAAAAAATATAATGATTAATCTTAGAATTTTTAGCTAAATTATCACGATTCACACTGATTTTACCTAACTAAATAATCACTCATTGATCACATGATATGCTATGGCAATTCAAAAAATTACGGATTCATAAATTTAAAAAAATTTTATATTAACAGAGACTAATCTAGCTTAACAGCTTGAAATTTACTAAATGTGCTATACCCGGTATGCTTTTTCCTTGCTGCGAGGACGTTGTTGACATAAGCGCACCAGTCGCAATAAACAACACGTTCTGCAACTCACCCCTTTCCATTTTTTGTAAAATAATAGAGCAAAGAACTGCCGCTGAACATCCGCAACCTGATCCTCCAGAATGGACATCCTGCTTTTTTCTATCATAAATTAATAAACCACAATCTCTGTGTTTATTTGAAATGTCAAAGCCTTCTTTTGCCAATAGCCTTGGCAGAAGTCTGCTCCCAACTATTCCAAGATCGCCTGTTAAAATCAAATCATAATCCGACGGGCAAGTATCAGTATCGGAAAAAAAATTCTTTATAGTATCAGCAGCCGCAGGAGCCATTGCTGCACCCATATTGTTAACATCTATTACATCAAAATCAATAATTCGACCTACTGTAGCTTTTGAAATATATGGATTATAAACAACATTTTCATTTATAGATTTCCTACCCTTATTGGCAGAATCTCCTATAATCAAAGCACCTGACCCGGTAACAGTCCATTGAGCGCTTGTAGGGCGCTGTCCGCCATATTCTAAAGGAGTACGAAACTGCCTCTCGGCAGAACAAAAATGTGAAGACGTCACAGCCAAACAATTTTTTGCCACCCTCGAATTCACCATTACAGAGCACAATATCAAATTTTGTGCCATTGTGGAGCAAGCGCCATACTGACCTAAAAACGGTATCCCAAATTTTTTAACTCCGAAGGTAGAGGATATGCACTGATTTAAAAGATCA
This sequence comes from Ruminococcaceae bacterium UBA3753, assembly GCA_002372375.1. Classification (GTDB taxonomy): domain Bacteria; phylum Bacillota; class Clostridia; order Oscillospirales; family Acutalibacteraceae; genus UBA3753. The sequence goes on along the minus strand of DFGJ01000041.1, from coordinate 13,255 downwards.
CCCGCAAAAACAAAATCTACGTCTTCACTGCTAATGCCTGCTTTTTTTAGTGCAGTTTCGGAACTAAGTGTCTGTAATTTGCTTTCTGCTTCCTCCCATGATGCTTCACCTAAAAAATGATCTTCAAAAGTTAAATCAAAAAACTCACCCAGCGGACCTTCTTTTTCAAAATTACCACAAACTGAGGCATAACCTTTAACCACCGGCCTGTACTCTTCGAAATCGAGTGTGAAATTTCCTAAACGTTTTGCCATTAACCTTCCCACATCTCCAAGACATTAAAATAGGTCTCGAAAATATGATGAGCAAAAAGATTTATGATATTCAACGAAGCTAAATTTATTACGCTTACTTAAACAAAAAAACTTTTTTGGGAAAATAAAACGGGGACCAAGTCGAAATTAACCTGACTCCCCAAAAGAACACCTGAGCGTAAATCTTAACATAAAGCACTACGAGCCAAAAATACACTAACGCTGGCCATTACTGTTCCTATCGCTAGTCAAAAGTTTAACAACCCAATTCTTTCCATCTGACAGAAGTTCGCCCACCTTTTTCTTACCCTTATGATAAATATAATCCACTCCAATAACGCAACCATCACTAAACTTACTCAAAAGTCCCCTGTTCTCATCATTGAACTTTTCAAACGCATCGCGAGCATAGCTACTACAAGTATTTTTAACGGCATTCTCATCACAAGTTTTCTTATTACCTTCGGTACTCCCAGTACCGGGCATCTCAACACAGGTACAAACTTTCTTGTATTCGTCAAAATCTTTCTCTACCTCATCTATTTTACTCTTTATGTCTTCGTAGGTTTCTCTATAATTACGGACTTTTGAAGCAAAAGAACAAAAGCCTAAAATCCAAATAGACTTATTCACAGCCCACATTCCCAAATCCAACAACCCATGAGCGACTCGATCAATCAAACCCCTAGAGTTCTCAACCTTATCTGTTTCATCTTTATCCACTTTATCTGAACAACCTACGCCGTTACCTACGTACGCAAGATCCTGAGTATAAACACAATCATAATCGCTACCGCAATATCCTACACTATCATCATCATAGTAGTTTGCCGACACACCAACTGGTAAAGAACTACCTACCACATTAACAAACAAGCAACCCGCCAAAAACTTTTTAACTTTATTCATGCTAAGCACCTCACATAAAAAAACTTGATAGTATGATTATACTACGTGAGCAATGAAAAAAACAATATATTCTTTTAAGAACATTTAAGTTTGTAGTATTAAATATAAAATAATCAAATTACGATGCTAAATTAGTGAGATATTATTAATTCATTCTTTGTATCATAAACATATTAGCAAAAATTTTCAATATAGGCTACACTATTTGCGTCAGTCTTATATCAGGCACCGAGGGTTCTATACAAAATGCAGGGAAAAATTTTTGATGCTCACGCCCACTATGATGACGCCGCATTTGATCAGGACAGAGACGCGGTAATAGATAAGATAAAAAATAACGGGGTTTGCGGTGTAATAAATGCAGGTGCAGATCTTGAATCATCTCTCGCAAGCGTTGAGCTCTGCAAAAAGCACGATTTTTTTTACACTGCTGTAGGGATACATCCCCTTAATTCTAAAAATTTAACGGCAAATTATTTAGATAAATTATCGAACTTAATAGATACAAATAAAAAAGTTGTGGCTATTGGTGAAGTTGGACTGGATTACCACATGCAACCTTTTAGTCGTGAGAAGCAAAAAATTCTTTTCAGTGCTCAGCTACAGCTTGCTAATGATCACCATCTGCCAGTGGTTGTTCACGCAAGAGATGCTGGAACAGAGTATTTTGACTTTTTAAAGCGTTATGAGTCTAGAGGGGTGGTACATTGCTTTTCGGGTAGTGTAGACTTGGCGTTGGAATTAATAAAAAAGGGTCTGTACATAGGTGTGGGTGGTGTGCTAACCTTCAAAAATGCAAAAAAATTGGTTGAGGTTGTAAAAAATGTACCATTGAATAGTATCGTACTTGAGACCGACTGCCCATATTTGGCACCTGTACCTTTTAGAGGCAAAAGATGCGATTCATCCATGATACTGTATGTGGCAGAGAAATTGTCGGAACTTAAGGCGTTGAGTGTAGATGAAGTACTTAAAGTTACCGAAGAAAATGCGAGAAATCTATTCGGCATAAGTTAAGGCTTGTCAAAAAATAGCTCTCACTTTTGTTGTTTAAGCTCCTAGTGTTACTGAGTTTTTATTTAGTCTGAATGCGTGGATTTGCTGTACACAGTTTTAATTCGATGGAAAACGTGAGAAATCTATTCGGCATAAATTAAGGCTTGTTAAAAAATAACTCTTCCTTTTGTCGTTTAAGCTCTCCGGTGGTACTTCGTTTTTGTTTAGTCTGAATGCGTGGGTTTGCTGTGCGCAGTTTTAATTCGATGGAAAACGCGATCTATTCGGCATAAATTAAGGCTGGTTAAAAATTGCTCTTCCTTCTGTCGTTTAAGCTCTCCGGCGGTACGTCGTTTTTGTTTATTCTGAATGTGTGGATTTGATGTACGCAGTTTCAATTCGATGGAAAATGTGAGAAATCTATTCGGCATAAATTAAGGCTTGTTAAAAAATAGCTCTTCCTTTTGTCGTTTAAGCTCTCCGGTGGTACTTCGTTTTTGTTTAGTCTGAATGCGTGGATTTGATGTGCGCAGTTTCAATTCGATGGAAAACGCGAGAAATCTATTCGGCATAAATTAAGGCTTGTTAAAAAATAGCTCTTTCTTTTGTCATTTAAGCTCTACGGCGGTACGTCGTTTTTGTTTATTCTGAATGTGCGGGTTTGTTGTGCGCAGTTTAAATTTGACGCCAAATGCTTGCGCTGGGAGTGCCCTTGTTGGTTTATGGGGTGTGCATTTTTTCATGTATAAATTTTATGAGTTTATACCGCTGATATATTAAATTACGCATTCTGATTATCTACCATCCTGAAAGGATTGTAGAGCTTTCTAGACAAAAAGATGTGGCTCAAGTTTATATTATGATGTTTTAATATAAATAATTTCAAATATGCCACTTGATTGTGCAGCTTTTATAGTTTAGAATGTGTGGGCGGTGGTGAAAGTGTTTTTTAAAGGGAGGATTTCGAAATTCAGTGAATAAGTTTACCAGTTACAGTGTCGCAGAGGGCGTGAACTTTAACTTTGTAAAAGATGACAGATTTAAGACAGGTAGGGCATCGGTAGCTATGTTTTTGCCTTTAGACAGGTCCAACGTTGCATCCAATGCAGTTCTACCTTTCTTAGTTAGTAAATCTTGTAGTAAATATCAAGATTTTACTGCCTTGCATAGGTATTTAGATGAGCTTTACGGATCTAGTGTCGCAGGAGATGTGGACAAATTAGGCGAAACACAACTTTTGACCCTTTCGGCGTCGTTTTTGGCAGATGAATATGCTCTAGAAAAAGAAACTATATCTGAAAAAGTAACGAAACTCTTGTGTGATATGCTTTTTTCTCCACTTCTAATCAATAATACTTTTTCCGGGGACTTAGTTGAACAAGAAAAAAGGCAACTTATAGAACTTATAGAATCTGAATTTAATGAAAAGAGGATATATGCTAAAAATAAATGCGAAGAGCTGATGTGCAAAAATGAGAGATTTGGTATAAATAAATTTGGTACAAAAGAGAGCGTATCAGCTTTGAGTCCAGCGGATGTTTATTCTGCCTGGCAAAATGCTTTAAGTACCGCACGTATAGAATTCACCGTTCTTGGCAATATAAAAGACCATAATTTTGCCTTAGACATGTTTAAAAAAGAGTTCTCTAAAATAAAAAGGGAAAAAACTGTAGACTGTGCTACTCAAATAGTGCGAAGTTGCAAAGAACCGCATACTTATTCTGAAAACATGAATCTTACGCAGAGCAAATTAGTTATGGGTTTTAGAACTGCAATTGCTGAGCAAGACAAAGAAACTATGGCCATGCGGTTAGCTATTGCTATATTTGGTGCTACGCCACACTGTAAATTGTTTTTGAACGTTAGAGAAAAGTATAGTCTTTGCTACTATTGCTCTGCTAAGTACAACAGACACAAAGGTATAATGCTAGTCCAAAGTGGCGTAGAAACCAAAAATATTGAAAGAGCGAAGGAAGAGATATTGAATCAGCTTAACGAGGTTAAAAAAGGTAATTTTACAGAAGAAGAGATGAACACCATAAAACGAAGTCTTTCGAATGTATATAGAACAATAGGTGACTACTTAAGTAGTGTAGAGTCTTTTTATATTTCTCAAATATTTGACGATAGAAAATCGTCACCCCTTGAGTATATAGAAAAATTAAATCGCATTACGAAAGAAGAGATAGTTGAAGCAGCTCAGAACATAACTTTGGACACAGTGTATATTTTAAATGGAATAGAAAAGGAGGCTTAAAATATGCTGGATATAAGAGAGGTAAAAAGTGAAAGATTAGGGGATTCTTATTATACTTTGAAACATAAAAGTGGACTTAGGGTTTATGTTTACCCTAAAAAAGAGCACAACTCCACTTTTGCAGTTTTTGGTACCAAGTTCGGTTCAATAAATACGAAGTTTAAATATAAAAATAAGAATGAGATAGTAACTGTACCAGATGGAATAGCACACTATTTGGAGCATAAGCTTTTCGAAAGCGAGGATGGAGGCGCTTTTGCCAAATATGCTAAAACAGGTGCATCGGCTAATGCATATACATCGTTTGATATGACAGCGTACCTATTTTCTTGCACAGAAAAGTTTGATGAATCTTTGAAAATACTTATGGACCTCGTTCAGAATCCTTATTTTACTGAAGAGAATGTAAAAAAAGAACAAGGAATTATAGCGCAAGAAATAAAGATGTATCAGGATGATCCTTCTTGGCGCGTTATGTTTAACTTATATAGGGCTATGTTTCATAGTCACCCGGTCAAAGTCGAAATAGCAGGATCCGTTGAATCTATTGCTAAGATTAATCCTGATAATCTTTATGAGTGCTATAATAATTTTTATAATCTTAATAATATGACTCTTTGCATTTCAGGAAATTTGAATGTAGACAAAACAATAAACTTGATAGATAGTCTGGTTAAGCCCTCTGGAAAAGATCCTTTGCCAGAATCAATTTTTCCAGATGAACCTTATGAAGTTGTAAAGAATAGGGTAGAAGAAAAGTTACCGGTTTCTATACCTAATTTTCAAATCGGATTTAAAGAAAAGGCTAGCAAGGAACGTTTGACTGACGAGGAACTCGCTCAAACAGGGATAATTCTTTATACTCTAGGGGCAAAGTCTTCTCTCCTTTATAAAGAACTTTTAGATAAAGAGCTAATTAATGAGTCATTTGATTATGAGTATACTGAAGGTCCGATGTATAATTTTGTGGTATTTTCCGGTGAATCTAATGATCCTGATGGAATAAATGAAGTTTTAGTGAAGCATGTTAAAGAGTTAAAGGCTAATGGTGTTAGAAAGGATGATTTTGAACTGGCAAAAAAAGCATTGTATGGTAAATCTGTAAAGATGCTTAATAGTGCCGAAAGTATAACTAATACTATGATGTCTTTAGATTTTGCCAACAGGGAGCTTTTTAATAGTATAGAATGCTTGGCAAAGACTTCTTTGGAGGATGTAAACAAAAGACTTCAGGACCAGCTAGATGTTAGCAACTCTGCAATATCGATTATTCTGCCGGAGGCTTAATCTGTGGCACTTGGGGAACTTTATATTTTACTTGTAAAGACTTAGCGCAGGCAATCATTTCTGCGTGGGCCGCTGTAGTACTTTTGATAAATACTTTTATCGTGTAATAACGAATAAACTTTAATCTGCGTAGTAGATTTTTAACTTTTTTATTTATGAGAACTAGTGCAGTTGTTAGACAGTTGACAGTTTGGTTCCCAATGTGTGCGTGTAGAATCTCGACTTTTGTGGTGTCAATGACGTGGCCGCCCTAAAACTGATCAAAAAGGCATTTACGGTTAGCGTCTAAAATTAGTATTGCTGGGGACATGACTAGCTTGACGTTCCCGGCGTTGTTGGCAGAAAACTTTTAATAGTGCAGGGTGCTAGTCAAAGACTTCTTTGAAAGATGTAAACAAAAGGCTTCAGGACCAGCTGGATGCTAGCAACTCTGCAATATCGATCATTATGCCGGAGGCTTAATCTGTGGCACTCGGCGAGTTTTATCTTTTATTTGTAAAGACTAGCGCAGGCAATCATTTCGACGTGAGCCTCTGCGGTGCTTTTGATAAATACTTTTATCGTGTAATACCGAATAAGCTTTAATCTGCTTAAAAGAAAAATTTTAAGTCAAAGAACAGTGAAAACTTAATTCATTATGTGTTTCCTCTCTGGTGTACCAGACAGACACCTTTTATATTACAGGCTGATTGCTGAGATTTTTTTTGGAAAGTGTGGAAAAATATCTCCGGGACGTATGAATATCAATAGTTGTGACGTATTGATGACTTTGCCAGAAATAATATTAAGGCAGTCCTAATAAGTTTCTATTTTTTAAGGGGTAGCATAGTAATTAAAATGTTCTGGTTTTTGTTTTCACTTTATTAAATAGGTGGTTTTTTATAAAAAAATTACATAGTAGCCATATGCTATATAAAACACATAATAGAAGTGCACGGTAAAAATAAAATAAAATTAAGAGCAAAAAAGCTTAGGAACGAGCCACACCGGCATTGCCTAAGTAGTAAAGATCGCGGATGCATAGCATTAAAAATTACAGCAAAACCAAAACGACTCTGCTAATCGACTAAACAAATCACAGTAAAGGCAGGTGGGATAAAAATTCTTTTTAATTTTATTATAATTAGCTAGTAAAATTTTATAAGGCTTTACTTGTCAGAAAATGAAAAACGAATATAAAAAGATTTTGAATAGAACAAACGATTTGATTGAAGATATCGATAGAAACTGCAATATCGTAATTGACAAACCAGAGCCCTTGAAGTACGAATTTTCAGGATATTTGCGCAGGAAGACTAAAGAACACTGTATACTAGTTTATAAGTTATAAAACGAAAACCTTATTATAATTTTGTGTAGTTATACTATCAAGAGGGAACATTGCTAAAAAATGCAGAAACCACATACCTAATTTACCCGGGGCAAGTTTTTAAAATTCAATTTTTGGTTTTAGAAAGCTGGACTTTACATGGTCGTTAACAAAGCCGTTTCGATTGTAGCAGCCGTGATGGTGACTATGGCTACCACCAAAAAAACTCTTAATATACCTTTCTCGCGGGCCTTTTTCTCCAACTCATATTCATTATCGTATAAATAATTCTTTTTGCAATTTTTTTGGTACGTAAAATATGTACTAGAGATCGCAATTATTAAGATATTTAAAAATTCCATTAATATGAAACTGAGATAATGATACCAAGAAACTGATATAACAAATTTAGAAATAGATCCCAACAAAAAAACGGAATTAAAACATAAAACTGTTCCTACAATCCCGTAAGTAAAATAATTGGCCCAAAACGAAATGAAGAGTATACATAAATTATTTGAAAAGCACCAAATAAAGTTTTGCAAGTTACCAGTATTTTGAATACGGGCCATCGTGCCTAAAAAATGAGGCTGAATGCTAACAGCGTTGGAACTATAAAAAAAGCCCCAAATGAAGCATGCTAATTGCAAGGTAAATTGAATTGAAACCCAAAAATAAGCCCTTTTATTAACAACAGGCTTTAAATTTAGTAATACATTCATAGTATCTTTTTGCACGGGTATTAATTATAATTTCCGCAATAAAAAAAATTATAGCCAGGGATGTATATCCGATAAAAGCGGGTAAAAAATTATCCGGTGAATATTCCCGCAATACAAAAGAAAAAATGGACAAAACTATAAAAAGACTTCTGGCAGTACAAAATACATGCTTATAGACTTGATATAATTTTATTTTTTTGCCTTTTGCTATAAGCAACGTAGAATTTATTTTCATAGCATTAAAAAAAAGCGCTAAGCCAAAACACATTGGGAACAAAGGGCCGCTTAGATCATTACCGGAAAAAATTAATGCCAAAATAGTCGCTGTAGCAAAAAAAATACTTAACACAAACAAAACAAATTTCGCGGCTTTAAAAACTTTAAATTGGAAACTGTCTAAATCTTTAAACATAAATTTTTGCCCTTCTAAGCAACCCCGCCAAATATTCCCGCCGCCACCAGAGCAGGACCAATAATAGTCGCAGCAATAGACATAGCACTTGCCCCAGCTAAGGCTGCTGCGTCTGCTGCCGCCGCTGCTGCGGCCACCTCACCGGCTCCACCTAAAGTAGCCCCGACAGCCGCCGCCCCTGGCATTCCTATATCTGCTCCAACTGCTGCACCTGCCATCACGGCACCTCCGACTTGTCCGGCTGCTTGAGCAATTACGCCCATAACGGCCGCGCCAAAACTGCCTCCTGTCGCTGCCGCCGCAAATCCGGCCGCTACGGCTTTACCGGCGACAACGAGAGCATCATTTTGGAACGGAACAAATTTATTATCGAAAAACACATTCTTATTCATGTCAATTTTGTTTATCAATTTATCATTTTTCGAAAAGCTAAGTTGACTGCCGTTAACTTCAAAATTAAAAGTGTCTTTGTCTATTTGCGAATATGCTTTTTGTGTTGTTAAAACCCTTGTATTAACAAAATTAAAAGCCATGGTAAACATACATGCAATGACCATAAATGAATTTATTGATTTAAATAATCCAATTTTTAACAAAGACTTTTTCATTTATTAGCTTCTCCGTTTCAAAAAATAGAATATTTTGCATTTTTTTACAAATACAGCTACTTGTTAGTACAAGAATCAGAGCTACTACTATTACTTAACAAGTTGGAATAAAAGCTATTATTTCCTATGCCACTAAACCCGTAATTGCTAGTGCTTAATGTCGTCACAGGGGGAAGAAAGCCATCTTTGTCACGAGGCCCCGCAACAACATTCTTTACGTCCAATACCAGATTACTGCTATTGGGTATCATAACACTACGAGCGCCCGAGTTTTCTGCATACTTACAATAAACCGGTAAGTAATAACTTACCATGTATTGATAAAGCGGTAACGGCAATTCGTAGCTCCTTCCTTCAGATGCTTTCTGCAAATCAGAAAACTTGTCAACATACGTAGAATTTAATATATCCATGGCCTTTTTTTGATCTACGATCATGTAAAAGTACTTAAAAGATAGCTTACCATCTACAGTAAGCTTGGCTGGCACCAACGCATGGTAATCACTGCAACCGGATAATTTAAAGAAGCACGCTGTACCTGCACTTCCCAACTTCTCCGACATCACACCCTCTATACCTAATTTCTTCGTGCCGTGCTTCATCATAACGGCATCCTCAGAGATCCTAAGAATAAGATTCCCGTAGTTAAATAATACCGTTCCATACCGAATAACCACACGTGGCATCCAATCAATCTTCGCATACACGCCCTCAACATAATCTTTTAAGCCTTTTAGTAGTTCTCTTTTTACCTTTTTATCATTTTCTACACCAACAAGTCTCTTCCCAAACTTAGCTAAATCGTCCACAAGGCCACTAAAACATTTCAAAAATAGCTCCTGATCCTTCTTTTCTTTCAATGCTGGAATATGGTCCGTGGAGTATGTATCCCTTCCATTAACCTTGTTATTAGTTGCCACCAACTCCAAAAGAATTTCTTCAGTTTTACTTTTTTTAGAGAGACCATGAAGATAAACACAAAATTTTTCTATATCACCACTAAAACAATTGTTCACACAATCGTATACAACTTGGGCGGCTGATTTTTCCGCCGCTGATGAGCTATCCACACGATTACGCAAACTAGAAAAACAAATATTCAGATCACTAAGCACTTTTTGCTCTTCTTCATCAAGAGACTTTAGAGCATCAAATTTTCCTCTGTACGCAGCCAACTCATCTGTAACATGACTAAGGCAACCCAAAAATACCGCTTGCTTTTCTTTTCCTACAATTGCTGGGATGTTACCTGCATGCCCCTTAGCCTTATTACTAGCACTAACTAAAGCTTCCAAAACTCGTGTGCCCTTATACTCTTTCGGAAGCTTGTAAAGGTAAGTGCAAAATTTTTCATAATCTCCTTTAAATGCACTATTCAAACAGTCCTCTATTATGTTGAGTGCCACTTTTCCCCCATTTTGGGAAATGTCTTTCAAATTTTCTACAAAGCTAAGAAAGGTATCTCGATTTTCAAGAAGTCCTTCTTTTTTGAAGAACTTCAAAATATAATTTAGGACCTTCATGTATTGCTCAGAATCTTTACTATGAAAACTTTTTGCCATCTTCAACGCTTCTTCAACGGACGCACTACCTAAAAATTTCAACGCAATTTCTAGAGGCGTATCTGCAAAAACTTGTTGCGACGGCAAAAAGGTAGAGACCAAAAAACACGATGACAAAACAAATGAACTGGACTTTAGCACAAAAACCTCCAAAAAATTAAAATAAAAACCTACCCCGTTAAACGTACCATAAAAAAATTTAAAAGCAAATGTTTTTTGTTATAATGGGTTTGATGGGTTTGCTCTTATTGTAAAAATGATAAGGAATAACATTTCCTATGGATTCGATCTTCCACGTGTATTTTCCAAGGCTCTTTTTGAGTGTAAATATAAATCCTGTTGCTTTTAAATTGGGTGATTTTCCGATTTACTGGTATGGATTGATGCTTTGTATAGGTTTTGTTCTAGGTTTCTCTTATTCATCTCTTAAAGCTAAGAAACTAAATTTAGACCAGAACAAACTAACTGATGTCGCATTTCTCAGTACATTGGCTAGCGCTCTTGGTGCCCGACTTTACTACATTGCATTTTGCGCTGATTTTTCTTATTACCTTAAAAATCCCACAAAATTTTTTTACTTCCACGAGGGAGGACTCGCTGTTTACGGTGGAATTCTATCTGCAGTATTTGTAGCTTTTTTGGTATGTAAAATAAAAAAAATATCATACCCTAAGTTCCTAGATGTTGCATCGTTCGGAATATTTATTGGCCAAGCTATAGGCCGTTGGGGTAATTTTTTTAATCAAGAAGCTTTTGGAGTAGAAACTACTTCGATTTTCGGTATGTGCAGTGAATCTACTGGTGAGGTAGCTGTGCATCCATGCTTTCTTTATGAATCTTTCTGGTGCTTTATTGGATTAATTCTTTTAGAAATAATACTTAGAAGACATTATAAATTCAGCGGAGAACTTTTTTTAATTTACGTAACTTGGTATGGATTAGGACGTTTTTTTATTGAAGGACTAAGGGCAGACAGTCTCTTGATACCTTATACAAGTTTTAGGATTTCCCAGGTTTTGTCTTTATTTTTGATTTTACTTGGATCACTATTATTGTTGGTCAACACGATTAAATTTAGATCTGTAAAGCAGAGACTTTGATTCTATTTTTTAGTGTATTTGATTTTCCACGGAAAGAATATATGACAGCACAACAGTGCCAAACAAGCCAATTGTGTGGTAGTAACACATAGAGGATAATGTACATAGCGCAACTATTTCTAATAAACAAGGAATACTGCATTGTTTCGCATATATAATCTTATTAATATGGATTCGGAGAGCAGATTAAGTTTTCGAAAACAGTAGAGCTAAAACAAAAGCACATTTGTAGTCTGGGATCTGTTTTAAAAAATATGACTTGTATAAAAAAATTGGTGTTATTTAAATTAGGTGCACGACGATAGACAGTATGGGCTCATAAAGATATAGTGAAAACAAAATCTTTTATATTACACGTCGACGTGTGCAGATCGTTTACGGCACGGTTTTTTGGAGTTTTATAGAGATCATGGCATGATAATTTTTTAGATACATGGTTGATGTTATCTATTGAAACGGTATGAAAATTAGCGTTGTTAAAACAGGTCTAAATTTATATAAATAAGTTATATAAGGATGAGATTACATAAATCTTTAAAAGTAGAGAGGAAATCATTGAAAAACATACCTCCTCTGATGCGGATAAGGCATAGAAAGAATTATTTTCCGAATAATTTTAAGTGCCAGTACAATGCTCTAAATTTTGTATTTACTTACTACAGCAGTACTGACATCTTTTGAAACAAGCTTTGCAAATCTACATGCCAAACATGCGGATATAACACGAGGCAAATTTGTAGAAAGCGGGAAAAAACCATTGACTGATCTCTTTTTTATGCGAATGAACAAAAACTATCGGTTTCCCACAAACTTTATACAAACATTACAACAGCTGATTGTGCAGAGTTGCTTATGCAGAGAAAGCACTTTTGTTATCTTGCCAAAAAAATAAAACTTGATTTAGTCTCAAGATAATCCTTAAAAGCTTGTAAACCAGATATAAAGAGACAAGATGGGAAAAATTGTAAAAACAAGTCGAAGTTTAAGACAAAGCAGGACCCCCAATTCCAATATGGTCAAATCATAAAAACAACGCTACCCAAAATCTTTTGAGTGCCTTAGTGAAATAATCCGAATCCTATAATTACTTACGACAAAGAGATTATACTATTTTGCCACAATAGCAAAAATCGAATCTAATTTTTAAACATAGCTCAATAGACGTTATCGAAGATACCCTCCAAGGGGAATACGCACACTACGCCTTCGTTTATGTTTTTTGACCTAACTATTTCCTCCACGGCAGGTATAAGAACTTTTTTCCCACTTTCTAGTAAAACTTCATAAAGATCAGGTCGATTGCAGCATTTTATAACATCGTTCACTCTACCGTAGACTTCGTTTAAATTATTGCAGTTTACCACTTTAAGCCCAATAATATCACTTATTAAATATTCTCCATCCTCAAGCTTGATATCTTGCCTACTTGCGTACAGTACTTTGTTTACCAAACCTTTTGCATCATTCATGGTATCTATATTTCGGAATTTAAAAACTACCAAAGCCTCTCCTACGACTCGGGCGCTTAGTGTGTAAATCCTAGAAAATCCAGAAGAATCTAAAAATAGATCTTTAAATTTGCACAAATCTTTAGGGGTGTTACACCAACTTTGTACGTTTACCTCACCTTTTAGTCCCCTTGTCGATGTGACTTTCCCCACTTCTATATAATTATTCATCATAAGACCGCATCCCATCTAAAACATATGGTGGATCAAAGCCCAACTAAATTTTATCATAAAAATAATTTTCTTATTGACATAAATATGTTTTTTAATTAGACTATGAACAGTAGCCTTGCTGGTATAGCTCAGTTGGTAGAGCAGCTGATTTGTAATC
>DFGJ01000003.1 GCA_002372375.1 Ruminococcaceae bacterium UBA3753 | reverse complement strand
CAGAAGCTCTATGATGCTCTTGCAGAGATGGATAAGCCCGTCTCTATCGCAGAGCTGAAAGAGCTGACGACCGATGAAGAGGTTGCTGGCTGGACTTCTCAGCGAATTTCCGCTCTGTTCCGTTCTCTTGGCGAGGACAAGGTGGTTAAAACCTTTGATAAGAAGGTGGCGAAGTTTAGCATCGCCTAACCACTAAGGGCTTTGGCGGTTTGACCTTACGAAACCGCCTGTCTTTCCTCTCGCTCGTGTAACTCAGTTGGTAGAGTAACAGACTTTTAATCTGTAAGTCGTGGGTTCGAACCCCACCACGGGCATTTTATAAGAATAGAATTGTGTTTGTGTCCTCCTTTCAGAGCGTTTGAGAATTCTCAAACGCTCACTTTTTATATCTAAAGTAAATTATTTTTACTAACAATCTAAGTTAAAATAATTAACGAACGGCGCGAGCTGGCTCAAAAAAAGCCAGCGAGCGCCGAATTTCCATTATACCATACCTGATGCCTTTTGTCAAGTAGGTTTTCGCTTAACTTTCTAAAGTCCCTGATCCCGAAAACTTAATTTTGTTAAGCGAAAACCTGCTTGACAACTCCAGGAACCTTGTTCTCACCCACTTTAGATTATTAAGTACGAACAAAAGAAAATAAAGTAAAAAATGCTTGCTTTTCTATCTCAAAGTGATATAATAATACTTGTCAAGAGAAAGACAGAAAACCTAAGAGAAAAGGAGAACAAAAACTGATGAACAAGAAATTTTATTGCGTGCTTGATACTGAAACTGCTAATTCTGTAGAACAGCCTTTGCCTTATGATTTAGGCTTTGCTATCATTGATAAACAGGGTAAGGTTTATGAAACTTATTCTTTTGTTATCGCTGATATTTACTGCGGTCACAAAGATTTGATGAATACTGCTTACTATGCAGAAAAAATCCCTAACTATGAAAGAGATTTGAAAGATGGAAAGCGCAAACTTGTAGCCTTAAAAACCGCACAAAGGATTTTTGAAAGCACTCTGAAAAAGTACAATATCAAAGAGATTTACGCCTATAATGCAATCTTTGATAAAAAGGCTCTTAATAATGATATTAGATATATCACTAAGAGTAAATACAGATGGTTTTTCCCTTACGGAACTGAAATCAAATGTATTATGTCAATCGCTTGTGATTTACTGATGTGTCGTCCGTCTTATATCAGATTTTGTCTTGAAAATGAACTGCTGACGGAAAAGGGCAATATTTCCACTACGGCAGAAACTTGTTACAAATACATTACAAAGTCACTTGATTTTGAAGAAAAGCACACGGGACTTGAAGATGTTTTGATTGAAAGTGAGATTTTGGCATATTGTTTTAGACAGAAGAAAAAAATTGATGGTACACCAAAGGCAAACTGTTGGATGAAAGTCAGAAAGTTTAGAAAAGAAATGAACTTATAAAACCCCTTGTCGAGGGGAAGCTAATAAGAAAACTTCCCCTTGACTTTTCTTTAAAAATATGATATAATATTTATAGAAAAGAAAAGGAGAACACAAAAATGAAATACACCTTTGAAAAAAAGACTTACTTAATCCCTGATGATGTTGTGGATAACTATGTTGATAAGTATGATATTTCTATCGCTGAAGCGTGTGAAATGTACCTTGCCGACAATGATAAAATCAAGAGTAAAGAAGAAGAGGAACTGACCAACAAAGCGGCAAAAAATGCCGTTACGCAGACAATCCATAAAGCAAGAGGGGAGAAAAAAGACAGAAAACCACGGGAAAAGAAAGAAAATCCTCTGAAAAAAGAGATTATTCAGACAATTTTTGAAGCAATCGCTAATAATTTAGTAGATAAAAGCAAAATTGTTGTAGAAAATGCTGAAAAATATATTAATTTTACTATTGATGATAGAGATTTTACTATTAATTTAGTAGAACATCGCACCAAAAAGTGAGATAAATAAAAAATCTTAACAAAAGTGGGCTGAAAAAGCCCATTTTTATTTAATTTTTTAAGATAATTTGCTTTTTAAACAAAGTGTATACTTTGTAAATGTATAAAACTAAGTCGAGAAAATTTTTGAAGTATTTCTGCTTTGTGTATTGTTTTAACAAACCTGTTCCTGGCGGAGCGTCCTCAGCGGCTTTCAGCCAGGACGCTCCGATCTTTCTATTATACCACACCCAAGGTATTTTGTCAATAGGAAAATAAAAAAAATTTTTAAAAAAATTTTTCCCAAAAACCTTGACAAGAACAAGAGAGAATGATACAATGTAGCTACAAATAAAAGAGAAAAGGAGAACAGAAAATGATTTACAAAGAAGATTTTGAATTTAACTTACTTACTGATGAAGAATTAGACCAGTTAATTAATCTTGTAAAAGAAGAACAAAAGGAAAGAAGAGCTACCTTGAAAGAACAATACTCTGATGAACTTAGAACTTTATCTGAAAATATTAAAAAGGCTGGTTTAAAAATGTATTATGTATATGATAAAGATAATAACTGTTGTGGTACTATTGATTTTGATGATATCATAATTGAAGAGTAAACAAGAGAGAAAAGAAAATGAAAAAAATCAAAGCAGGAATGAAAGTAAAGGTTATTTATCTTTCACCTATGCAATCACACTTTGACCATTTTGGAGAAGAAGGAGTTACTTGTACAGTTAAAAATAATAGATTCTTTATTAGATTTTCAAATGGAGGGGAAACAGGCTGGTGGTATAAAGAAAATGTTAAATTTTTAGATAATGATGGAAACGCGGAAGCCCTTAACCAGTAAGGGCTTCTTTTTCTTTCCTAATTAGATGCCCTTAGCACGGCCGCTTAATAAATTATTTTTACTGTTGACAAAATAAAAAATATCTGCTATAATACAGTTACAAA
>DFGJ01000034.1 GCA_002372375.1 Ruminococcaceae bacterium UBA3753 | reverse complement strand
TAATTTAGTAATAGAAAGCATAAAAAAAGGTACAGGATGCATAACAGTAAGGAAAAATGTGCGTATTAGAATTTATAAAAATTTATTAGAAATAAATCAAGAAAATGATCAAAAAATTAGTACCTGTCCACAATCTGATTCGAGAATGCTAAAAGATATGTTGACAGATAAATCGAGTGATTTTATAATTACCGTGTTAAAGTGTTCGGAACTGTCCTCGTATGCTAGTGGTCTTTCATCTGAGGTTGTCGGCTCGAGTATCTTGGATTATGATATGTTGCCGGATGATTGCGTTTTCCGTGGAAGACTACCTGGTGACTATTTTAGTTTAGTACGCCGTATGGTTACAAAGAAGCTGAAGAAATTTCTTAATGAACTAGGTTTCAGTGTTGATTTACGAGGCAAGCTGAGGGTAATAGCGAAAGGCAAGGAGGTCTTTTGGCTGGAAAAAGTTGGTGCAAGTCGCAGTTGTTGCTATGTTGAGGGGAAAACACGTCGGGTTTTGTTTGTAAAAAGGAGGTGTGATATTTTTGGATGAAGATGTTTCTAGGGTTCTTGTGAATGCAAATGAGATTAAAGATAGGGTTGCGGAGCTCGCTGAGGAAATAGACAGAGATTATTTAGGGCAAAAACTCCTTTTGGTAGGTGTCTTGCGTGGTGCTTTTGTTTTCTTGGCTGATATCGCCAAGAAGCTCAAAGGCAGGTTTATTTTTGATTTTATTTCTGCTTCTAGTTATGGACCGGTTGGAACGGAATCTAGCGGAAGTGTTAAGCTCCTTAAAGGTATTACTGACCCTGTGGATGGGCTGGATGTTTTGGTTGTGGACGATATTCTAGATACCGGTGCTACGCTGAGTTTTGTTACAGGATACATGAGAAGCAAAGGGGCTAAAAGTGTTAAGATTTGCACTTTGCTAAACAAGCCGGATAGAAGAAAAGTCCCTATAAACGCTGATTACTTAGGCTTTACGATCCCGGATGAATTTGTGGTTGGTTATGGACTTGGTTATAACGGTGAGTATCGTAATTTACCCTATGTTGGCGTTTTGAAAGATAGTGTATGGAAGTCCTAGAGCTTGCGTGAATTGTCGTTTTGTGATAGTAATTTTAGCTGAAAACTTTTTGTGGGGTTACGTTCAGGTTGGATAAAAAGAAAAGAATAAAGAATTTGTTTTTTTACTTGGGAGTGCCTATAGCTGTAATCATTTTGGTGGTTTCGCTTTTTGGATCGGGAGCAGAAAAGGGTGCTGTATATTCTGAGATTGTTAAGGAATTTAAAGACCAGAACGTAACGGGATATACGTTTAATTTTAGTACAGGTGAGATCTCTCTCGTCCTTAAAAATGGTGGTGTAAAGCATGGTAGCGTGCCATCATCTACTTGGTTTAAAGAAGACATTAAATCACACATAGATGCCTATAATTCTAATAATCCTGATGCACCGATGTTTCAGAATCTCACACGATCCAAAGACAACAGTTTAGCAATAAACTTGTTTTTAAATTTACTTCTGACTCTGTTGCCGGCGGTAATTTTATGGCTGCTGATACGCAGGGCTATGAATGGACTTGGTGCACCGAAAGGGAATTTCAGTTTTGGTAAATCTGGGGTTAAGGGACCCACAGAAGATAAAAAGAAAACTACGTTTGATGATGTTGCAGGTGCCGATGAAGAGAAAGAGGAGCTGAAGGAGATAGTTGATTTCCTGAAAGAGCCGGGAAAGTATGTGGCGTTAGGCGCTAGGATACCAAAGGGCGTACTTTTGGTTGGACCTCCCGGTACAGGAAAAACGTTACTGGCGCGTGCGGTGGCGGGTGAAGCGAAAGTGCCGTTTTTTTCTATGTCAGGATCGGATTTTGTGGAACTTTATGTTGGTGTTGGTGCGGCAAGAGTTAGGGAGCTTTTCAGGGAAGCTAAAAAAAACTCGCCGTGTATAATTTTTGTAGATGAAATTGATGCTGTTGGCAGAAGGCGTGGGGCTGGTCTTGGCGGTGGACATGACGAGCGTGAACAGACGCTGAACCAATTGCTGGTTGAGATGGATGGTTTTGGAAAAAACGAGGGGATAATCCTTATCGCTGCGACTAATCGCCATGATGTTCTTGATCCGGCAATTTTGAGGCCTGGTCGTTTTGATAGGCAGGTATTTGTCGGACTGCCAGATATAAAGGGTAGAGAAGCCATTCTGAAGGTACATTCCAGAAAGAAGCCACTTGCGCAAGACGTGAACTTGTCTACGATCGCGAAGATTACTGCTGGTTTTACCGGTGCGGATCTTGAGAATCTCTTAAATGAGTCGGCAATTCTTGCAGCAAAGGGTAATCGGAAATCTATCGCAATGAAAGATGTAGAGGATTCTATTTTGAAGGTTTGTGTTGGTGGAGAGAAGAAATCAAAGGTGATGACTGAAAAGGAGAAAAGGATTACTGCGTACCATGAAGCAGGGCATGCAATAGCAACATATTTTTGTAAAACAAAGGATCCTGTTCATACAATATCGATTATTCCACGCGGAGCAGCCGGCGGTTTTACTATGTCTCTGCCCAAGGAAGACAAAAATTATAGGTATATGTCTGAAATGAAGGAGGATATAGTCGTTGCTCTTGGGGGGCGTGTCGCTGAGGATTTAGTTCTTGGTGATATATCGACTGGGGCGTCGAATGATATAAAAGAAGCCACAAATTTAGCCTTTTCTATGGTTAAAAAATATGGAATGAGTTCAATTTTAGGGCCTGTCTGTTATGCTGATAGTGAAGAAGTCTTCTTAGGCCGTGATATGGGACATTTGAAAAATTGTTCAGAGCAGACGGCTGCTGTCATCGATTCTGAAGTACATAGTTTGATGGTAACTGGTTTAGAGAGGACTAAGCAGATTTTGGGGTCTCATTTGCATGAGCTGCATAGTGTGGCTGATTTTCTTATGAAAAATGAGGTGATGACTGGTGAAGAGTTTAAGAATATGATGCAGTCATGTGGTGGTGAAAAATCCGAAAGTAATGATTGTGTTTAATTGTTTGTGTTTCGTTTGAAAATGTTGGGTTCTGTTGTGCAGATTTTAGTTTGTTTTTGCAAAAAATGCGGAAGGTATGTTGGTGTAGTTTTTTGGATGTTGTTTTTATTCTTTAGAGTTTTTTAGTATATGTGCGGTTCAATCTTTCTGCATTGCTTATTTCTTTTCTTTTTTGAAAAAGTTTTCGTTGGAATATGCTTGTTGCAAATTATGTACAAAGTTGTTTTTCTGTAGTGCTTTTCTTTTTTTAAAGAGCAATTGGTTTCGTGCCCTTTTTCGTTACATGTTTTAGTTGAAACTTGTGCGTTGTTTATTAAATTAATAATGTGTTGACCTGTAAACTGTTTAAAGTGAGGTTTTTTAATTTGGGAAGGTATTTTAGAAATCGTTGAAGATGTGTGTTCGACTCTGATAAAGATTCATTCAGACAGAGAGTTTTGTGCGTTTTGTAACAATTTTTTATAAATATGTTAAAATATAGCGAGCAACTGTTTAAGTGAGTAATTATAAAATGTTTAAAACTAGAGTGAAGCGTTTTTTTCTGCTTAATGACAAATCTGGTCCACTATTGTTCTTGCCCGCTGTCATTTTATTTTGTTTTGCATGCGGGCTAAAGTTTTATAATTGTTACATTGCTAGCTATTTTTTTGTAATATCGGTTGTTTTGTTAGGCTATAAAGTTATAAAAGAAAGTTTTTTTTGTGTTATAAAATTTAAATTCTCCGAAAAAGTTTTAATTGCTTTTTCGTGTGTTGCCGCGCTTTTTCTCGGAGATGTGATAGAGTCTTTTTTTCTATTATTTTTTTTTATATTGGGAGAGCGATTGGAAAGTGTCTCAAAGGAAAGATCAAATAAAAGTATTAGCGATATTTCAAAATTTATGTCAAGTAAAGCAACTTTAATTGTTGATAACAAAATTAAAGTTGTGGACCCGCTTGAGCTCAAAGTTGGAGATCGCATTTTGGTTCATCCGTTCGAGAGGATACCATGCGACGGAGTGGTAATTGAAGGTGAGTCTGAAATTGATAAAAGTGCTGTCACTGGAGAGAGCGAGCCTAATCCTGTTTTTGTAAATGAAAAGGTATATTCTGGAAGCATAAACCGGTATGGTAGTTTGAAAATTGAGGTTTTAAAGGTTGCTTCTGAGTCTTCGCTTGCACGAGTTTTTAAATTAATAAATGAAAATCAGAAAAACAAATCATCTACGGAAAGATTTATTCTTAAATTTGCTAAAAAATACACAATAATTGTTTTGTTTATAGCTTTGTTTTTATTGTTTATACCTTGGGTTTTTAGTACTTTTGCTTTTGAAATTTGTTTAAAGAGAGCATTGTCTTTTGTAGTTGCATCGTGCCCATGCTCTATTGTTGTATCTGTCCCGCTTGCGTTTTTTAACGGTATGGGAATTTTGGCAAAGAGAGGAGTGCTATTCAAAGGTAGTAGATATTTAGAGTCTTTGTCCAATACAAGCATCGTGTTTTTTGATAAAACGGGTACCTTAACTAAAAATGTTATGCAAATGGATAGAATATATTCTTTCAGCAGCCTTTCAGAAAATGAAATTTTGGAACTTTTTTCTGTTGTAGAAAGTTATTCCAAACATCCATTTGCACTTTTGTTACGGAATAATGAATTTTCAAATAAAAAAAATTTGTGTAATGTTTCAGAATTTCCGGGATTAGGAATTGTAGCTGACTTAAATGGGAAAAAGATAATTTGTGGGAGTGCAAAATTACTGTTTAAAAATAAAATAAAGTTAGATGAGTCTATTATTAAATTGCCGGTTTATTTGGCAATCGAAGATGAGATTGTTGGAGGAATAAGTTTTAAAAGCGAAATTCACAAGAATGCTAAAACAACCATCAAGTATTTAAAAAAATTAGGTATCAAAAGTACAATTTTAAGTGGAGACAATGAAGACAAAACGAAAAAAGTTGCCGAGCAATGTGACATAAAGGATTTCTATTTTTCGCTTTTACCTGAAGATAAGCTTAAAATTTTAGATACTTTTAAACAAAAAAACAATAGAACAGCGTTTGTGGGTGATGGTATAAATGATGCACCGTCTTTAGCCGCTGCAGATTGTGGTATCGCTCTGGGTCATGGTAGCGATTTAGCAGTTGAAACTGCGGACGTAGTTCTGAAAGGTAACGACATTTTGCTTATTCCTTGGGCTATAAGTTTTGCTAGAAAAGTTATGAAGAAAGTGAACTGCAATATTTTTTTTGCACTAACTGTGAAGTTTTTTGTTCTTATATTTTCGTTTTTTAGTACAGTTCCACTATGGTTAGCGGTTTTTGCGGATGTTGGCGTAACATTTTTGTCTGTACTAAATGCAACAACTATTAGAAAGAATAGACTTAAATTTTAATTTCACTGTGTAATTAATTGCATAGTTTTTTGTTGGTTATCTACTTTTGCTTTCTATTTATAATTTCATTCTTTTCAGTGGTTTTTTGTTCCTTTACGAGCACAGAAATATTCTATTAATCAATAGAATGAAACTTTGCTTCTTGTTTAATTTGTTGAAACTACTTGGAATGCTTTTTTCTAAAATACTAGAGTTTTTAAAACTAAACAAAATAGTATTATATGAATAGTAAAAATATTATTTTTGGCTAATTTTCTATAAAAGTTTCCTAAAATTTAGCTCTTAAATTTTCTTTTATACTTTCAAATATCAATTTTGATGAGTCTAAAACTGCTAGTGAACTTATTTTTGATTTAAGGTTCATTAATTCCTTCTCGTTTTTTAGCAGTTTATTAACGATATTTATTAGTTTAGCAGAGGTAATATTTTTTTCCTCTAAAAGTACAGCGGCTCCAATTTCTGATAGTGACTTTGCATTAAAATATTGATGATTAGCTGTGACATTTGGTGACGGTATCAAAATAGCGGGTTTGCCTTGCGCTTCAAGTTCTGAAATACTTATAGCTCCAGCTCGACAAATTACTAGATCTGCACTTGCCAGGCAAAGAGGCATATTATCAAGGTATTCCTTTATTATTAAATTTGGATATTTATTTAGAAATATGTGGTTTTTTTCAAGTTCAGATATGAACCATCTGCCGTATTTACCGTATGCATGGATATGTTGAATTTTATTAGTTTTAACTGAGTTTAAAACCAAATCAAAAATAGCTTTGTTAATTTTATCAGCTCCCAAGCTACCGCCAAATGAGAGCACTACCGGTCGAGAGTCAAGTCCTAGCTTTTTTCTTGAAGTTTCTTTAACCGCTGTTACTATTTCTTGCCTAATTGGATTGCCAACATACTTAGTTAACGCCATTTTATTTAGATACTTTTCTGTACCCTTCATTCCTAAAAAAACAAGATTAGCCTTTTTTGAGAGAAGTTTTGTGGTTATTCCCGGAAATGCATTTTGTTCATGAATAAAAATTGGTATCTTTATCCTATGTGCTTGCCACAAAATTGGTCCGCTAACATAACCACCTGTACCGATGCAAAAATCTGGCATAAATTTATCTAATATTTTTTTGCATTTGAAAGTAGAAGCTATCAGTCGTTTTACTGTAAGAAGATTATCTCGTAAACCTCGAAGATTAATTTTTCTGCTAAAGCCAGATATCACTATTCCTTCGAAGTCAAACTTAGATCTTTTTACCAGAATTTCTTCCATAGAATTTTTATTTCCAACATATAAAAATTTAGTATATGGATCGACATTTTTTATATAATTAGCGATAGCCAGCGCGGGGTTTATATGTCCCGCAGTGCCGCCGCCTGTAAAAAGTATTCTCACAGTACATTCCTTCTCAATAAATCTATATAATCAAATTTTACCATTAAAACAGAACTAATAAGAAACTAATAAAAAACTACTTTAATTTATCTTTTATAAAAAATTGTGTCTGAAGTTATTCAAAAAGGAACAAAGCTAAAAAACAACACCTTGAAGATGTATAATATATAATGACACAAAAATAGTCGATAAAAAACATATTTCTTGATATGAACTAAAACATTAAAATAAACGTTTCATATTTGCACAGTTCAACTATTCTAGATAAAATAAAAAGCGCTTTCCTTACTATTGCTTTTTTGTCTATATAATTACATTGTATTTGTGTCATGTTTTTTAATTTAGTTTTTGCTTCTATTTTAATGTCGTTACGTAGCTTAAATCTATTAGTTTTAAAATCGTGTTGAGTGGTACTGTACCGTCCAGAATTATAGTTACCCAATTTTTTTTGCACATATGATATGCTTCAAAAAAGCCGGAGTTTCTTACTAAAGAACACAGATAATTTAAATCGCCAA
Organism: Ruminococcaceae bacterium UBA3753; assembly: GCA_002372375.1. Classification (GTDB taxonomy): domain Bacteria; phylum Bacillota; class Clostridia; order Oscillospirales; family Acutalibacteraceae; genus UBA3753. Next base: position 39,491 of record DFGJ01000034.1, on the reverse strand, counting down.
TTTTGAGGTTTATTATGTCTGATTTTTCCATGCTTTTTATTCCCAATTTATTTTTTTGAACGTTCATTATAAGTCCGTACCATTTTTTGTTTTTTGAATGGCGTAAAACAGCGTAGTTTGGAAATTTAGCCCATAAAAATTCGGGTACAGTTGAGTATTTTGTTTTCACATATTTATATATTTTCTCCCTATATTTCATGTTATATGATTAAAAACTCCAATATCGCAAAAAATTAAACAACTTCACCAATAGATAAATATTAACACCAAAATTTAACGATTATAATTCTGCTATGAAAGGTTAACATGTTTGGCAAAGTTATTACTTAGAAAAAGAGTACAGTACATCGGCCACCATAGTAAATAAATTCAGTATTTGATAAGTTAATGACTAATCTTTCAAAAAATAAGTTGTTTGAGGGAAAACTAAAAAACTAGCGTGAAATCTTAAAAAATCGTAAATACTAATCATGAATTATGTCTTTTCAAGTTTAGATGATCTAGAAATAGAAAGTACTATACCTATTTGCGTTAGTAGCATGACCAAAGAAGTTCCCCCATAGCTAAAAAAAGGCAAACTTATCCCTGTATTGGGCATAGTGTTAGTCACAACAAATATGTTAAGTATCACCTGTAACCCAACCTGTGCTGTGAGGCCTATGCCCAGAAGTGTTCCAAACCTGTCTTTGGCTTTCATAGATATAATAATCCCGCGCCAGACGAGCATAGCAAATAAAACTAAAATCAACAATGCTCTGATAAAGCCTAATTCTTCACAAACAACAGAGAATATAAAATCATTATAGGGCTCAGGAATGTACAAATACTTTTGCCTTGATTTTCCCAATCCTAAACCAAACAATCCACCAGATCCAATCGCATAGAGTCCCTGACGTGTTTGCCAAGTATCTGCTCCACAGTCGGGGGAAAAAGGATCCAACCAACCTTTGACTCTGCCATTTGCATAGGTCAGTTTATCAGTAAAAAGAACTACATATGCTACGATTGCAAGAGCTATCAACAAAACTAATCCAAACCATCGCAACTTTATTCCCCCTATGTAAAGCATTCCCCCCGCCAACAAAACTACTATTATTAGGCAGGAAATATGCGGTTCTAAAAATAAAAGCAATGCCGTTGATGCAATTAAAAAGGCATAAGGTAGAACGCCATAACGAAAAGTGTTCATTCTGTTTATATTAATAGATATAAAATGTGCAAAAGAAAGCACTATTGCAAATTTTGTTATTTCTGAAGGTTGGAAGCTTAAAGGTCCGAGCGAGATCCACCTGTGTACCCCGTTTACTAGAGGCATAGCTAAAACAATGCTTAGCAAAACATACGAAATAATAAGTATAGGAACAGCTAATCTGTGTAAATAACGGTAATCTACATACGAAATAGCTAACATCGAGACTATTCCCAGCAAAGCCCATATTGCTTGACTGCGTATGAAATAATAACTGTCTCCGTTCTTAAAAAAGTAGGCGTTTGGGTAAGATGAAGAAAAAAGCATTATTAACCCAACAACTAATAGTAAGAGTGTAATAAACAAAAGTGGTAGATCTAGTCCTGAGCGAACGGAAAAAAGTTTTATTTTTCTTTTTAATATACTTCCCTCAGCATTTTTTAAGTCAGAATATGACGACATGTTCACCATTCTCTCACTTTTATGTTTTTGTAATTTGCCTCGTTTTTTTTGGAACAGCAGTAGCTCTTTAAACAATTTTGAAACCCTCCCTCCTCATTCTATGATAAATGCGAAAAAACTATTGTCGCAAACTTGTTGGCAAAATTTACTTTTTATGCAGCATCCTCGGCTGAACATTCTAACATATTCAGATTATATTAACAAATTTACATTAATCGGATCCTGATTTTTGAACACTTATTCAGGAAAGCTTACTATTTAAAATTATAAACCTTTTTGTATTTAAATACAATTATAAATATTTTTACTTGATTTTTAAACAAAGAACTTTTAGAATTAAATCAGTAGCGTACGTACGGCCTACTTTTAGGAAGAATATAGATTTGAGAACATAATTTTTAGTCAAAAAGGCATATTTGACAGGTAGAAAAGTCAAAAATTTTTGTTTATAAGAATTAGGAATATAGAAAAAGGAGAATTGACAGAAGTCCGGATACGCACGTAGCAATGCTAAAAATGGTACATATTTTTTTTTCGGTGAATTTTAAAAGTTCGAAGTGATGGTGAATGGGGGTCATCTTGAAAAGTCTTTTGCCTTTTGTTACTTTAAAATACAAAACCTGTAAAATTACACTGAACATCTCTATGTAGTATATCGAGCCTATTATTATTAAAAAGAAAGGAGCTTCAATTAAAAATGAAACGGCACACAATATGCCACCAAGAAAAAGTGAACCTGTATCTCCCATGAAAACTTTTGCTGGATGTGCATTGTATACAAAAAATCCAGCACATGCTCCCAGTAGTGTAGAAAGCAGAATTTCTACGAGCTGATTGTTTGTAATAAACGCTAGCGCCATCAACGAAAGGCTTGAAAAAAATGTAACTGAAGTGTTAAGCCCATCTATACCGTCAGTAAGGTTAACTGCGTTTACTGTGCCGACAATGAAAATTGCACCTAATATCCAATAAAACGCGCCCAGATCGATCTGATGAAAAAATGGAACTCTAATCGTAGTAATGTTTTTGTATCCATATAAAATTTGCGTAAAACTTCTAATAAAAAGAAATAAAAACGATACTAAAAATTGAAGCACGAGTTTTTGCCTTGGAGTCAGCCCAAGATTTTGTTTTTTAGTAATTTTGATATAATCGTCCCAAAAACCTATTAGTCCGAATGAGATGGCTGCCAAAATACCGTACGTCAGGGTGAATAAGTTAAGTTTCCAAGAATTTTGATCCAAAACCCATCCGTTGCTGGCTAAATCGCTCATATAAAAACTATGGTAAACTGGAATAAATATAAGGCAGCTAAGGACTATACTTAGTATGAATATGATTCCTCCCATTGTTGGAGTACCTTGCTTGGACTTGTGCCACGATGGTCCATAATCTAAGATAGTTTGCTTTATTTTGAATCTTTTCAGTACGGGAATTATGGTTTTTCCAAATAAAAAAGATAAAACAAATGAGCTCAGTATTCCGAACGCAACCAAAATTAGTGTAGTAGAACGCATCATTTACCCCTTAAAATAATCTATACAGTGATTCTGGTGACTTATTTTACTAATTTTACTAAATAAAAAAGCTTAACAAAAAATTATTAGTTTTAGTAGAGTGCTGTTTATGAATCAGTTTTTATTTTCGGTCTTTACATTATTTTTTTATCGCCTAATCATAAGACTTTCAACGAAACATAAGTCAGGTTGTTAGCAATTCAGCAAAATTATGCCAAGATACTTAAACTTTATGGTTCAAAATTTTTCAGGCGGTCCTGTGATTTTTGTTTTGTATATCTTGCTATTAATTATGTTTACAATTTCTCTCATCAACTTCGAGTAGAACTGTTATTTTAGTTCGGTTCAGCAGAATCCTTGTTTTTTGTGAAAGTCACCTCCACGACGCTACATTGACTAACTAATGTACCTGGCGGAATATTTTGGCTGATGGAAATAAAACTACTGCTTGCTTGACCACTATTTATGCCTTTAATTATCAAATTTAGCTTTAGGTTAGCCGCTTCTTTGTTAACTACAGATGGACTTTTTCCAGTGAAATTTGGAACTTTTACTGCTTTTTCTTTTTGATCTTTATCGGTATAAACAACTACCGTACCTCCTTTCATTACGACAGTGCCCATCGCGGGATTTTGTGACACTATATATTCCCCACCACCATAAATAACAGGAACCAAATTTAGTTTTTTTAGCTTATTAACAGCCTCAGTTAATGACGAACCCACTAAAAATGGTGTAGTTACATGTAAGTTAACCTTTTCATCATCTGTAAATTTTTGCTCTATTCTTAAGTATGGTAGAACATCCGCCATTACCTTCCCGGCAGTGGGTGCAGCGACCTGTGAACCGAAATGATATTGTCCCGTTGGTGTATCGTAATAAACCAGTAGTGCTACTTTGGGATTGTCGCATGGAGCAACGGCACAGCAAGATGAAATATAATCCATGTGTCCGCTTCTGCTTTGGCCTATCTTTTCTGTTGTTCCTGTTTTTCCTCCAACTTTATATCCAGAAACGTATGCATTTTTTGCGCCACCTTCTTTTACTGTTAGCTCTAATAAATTCCGAATTTTTTGTGAGGTTTTATCTGATATAACTCTTCTTCTAACAAACCGTTCGTTTGATTTAACTATATTACCATCCCCGTTTACAACTTTTTGCACTACATAAGGTTTTAGCAAATACCCTCCGTTTACACTGGCAGCTACAGCAGTTATCATTTGGATTGGGGTTACACCAAAGTTTTGTCCGAATGAAGCTACGGTTAAATCCATGGGTGCCATCGATCCATCTTCGCTGAAGAAAATTCCACTAGTTTCTCCTGGAAGATCGATTCCCGTCTTTTCAGCAAAACCAAAATTTTGGTAATATTGATAAAATTTTTTTGCACCTACTAGTTGACCTATCTGTATAAAAGCAGGATTACACGAATTACAAAAAGCTCTGTCAAAAACTTGCAAACCGTGCCCGCCGTGCTTGTGACAGCGAATACTTTTAGCTCCCTTAAATGGAACTATACTTCCAGTACAATTAAATCTAGTAGAATCAGATATTAAATTCTCTTCTAGAGCCATCGATGAAGTGAATATTTTCCATACAGATCCGGGATAGTATGTGTCGCTTATAGCTTTATTTCTCCACTGTTTTTCTCTAAACTGAGCAATTATTTTCTTTCGCTCTTCGTTATCTTGTATATTCTCTACTTGCTTACGTTCTAATTCATTGGCTATTTTAAACGGATCATTTAAGTCAAAACCGCCTTTTACTGCCAAACCCAGTATTTTTCCGTCATTTACGTCCATCATAATTGCCGCTGCCCTATTAATAACTTTGTTATCTTTTATACCTTCATTTAAATGCTTTTCCAGAAAATGTTGAATTGTCTCATCTATCGTCAAAACCACACTGTTACCATTTTTCGCTTCTATCATTTTTTCGAAATCGAAAGGCATATCGGTACCTACAGCATTTTTTGCTGTTTTTATTTTGCCGCTCTCTCCCGACAGATATTTGTTGTAATAATTCTCTATTCCATACAAACCCTGGCCATCCATTCCAACAAATCCTAGCAAAGATGATGCAAAATCGCCGTAAGGGTAATATCTTTTAGAGTCTTCTATTAGACGTATACCGGATTTTATTTTATTTTTTCCTTTAAATTCCAATATTTTGTCTTTTACATCTGCTTCAATTTTTCTCTTGACTATCACATAATAGCTTTTTTGTTTGGATTTTTTTAAAATTTCTTCTTTTGGAACACCCAGAATTGTGCAAAGTCCATCTGCTACAAGTTCTCTTTGTGCATCTTTTTTTAGATAAAGCGGTTCCAAAACAACTGTCCAAACAGTGGCACTTTTTGCTAGAGGTTTCATGTTGCAGTCATATATTGTTCCCCTCTGTGCACTGATTACAGTATCTTTTAGTTGCTGCGAAAGCGCCATTTCCTGAAGGAATTTACCTTTAATTATCTGTAGATAAAACAGCCTAAAAAAACAAATTCCAAAACCCAAAAATATCAAAGACGCTAAAACAAAGAGGGAACGCCTCCAAATTCTTACATTTGTTCCTCTAGACATTTGCGCACTCCGTTATAAATAAGGACAGAACATCGTTCTTATGAATATTCAAAATTTGATTTATTTATTCAAATTGATGAACTCCACTTGCGAAGGGACGTTTCTGTGCATTCCAGATTTTTCTGCATATTGCTCTATATTATTTGAAGAGAAGGCGGCATTTCGTTTAAGTTCCATTTGGGTGCAGATGCTTTTTATTTCGTTTAATTTTTCTTTTTTTATTTGTATATGGTCTATTGTTTCTGTCAATTGTATCTGAGCAAAAATTGTCGCGCTTAGGCAGGAAATAAAGAATATTCCAAACGATACAGCTTTCGCCCTTGTCGATACCTTCTTTAACCTTCTTCGTTTTTCTACAACTCTAATTTTTGGTAGCAATAATATTTTATTTTTTTTAGCTTCTTCTTCAAAAAGCGATAAATCATACGCTGTATTATTTTGTTTAAAATTCATAGTTTCACTTCCTTATATTTTTTAGTTCTGAGAGCTTAAACGCCCTGTATCTTTGATCGATAAAAACAAAATGCATTTTTTGAATAGCGAGGAAAAAATTAATTTCCAAACTTTCAACAAATTCTTTAATTTACGTTTAATCTTTATTCAGCAAATTCCAAATAGCAGTCGCTGATTAAAAAAAATTATTCTTTCATTTACTTTCAGAATTTTATATTGTACAAAAATTATATAAACTTTTCCGATAATAGTCAAATTGAAAATTTTTTCACACCTAAAGTTTGGAACAAAAAGATCTTGTAAAAGCTACTTATAGACGAAATGGATTTTTACAGTCTGAGAGCTCTCTTCTTTATGTACATGATTTATATATCGTCAACTTCAAAAAAATTTTTATATGTAAATATCACTTAAAAAATATTGATAACAAACCCTTAAACGTTTTTTGACGATCAGCTTTTAGTTACAAACTTCTGGAAATATGAAACTTCTAGATGATGTCAAAAGATTAGCTTAGAAGAGATTTTTAGAATGGTTATGTTGTATTGCCGAAATCTAAAAAAATACTTGTTTAAAAAATAAAAACCTCGCAAGACTTCATTATTTAGAAAAAATTTTTTCACATGCTCGCAATTTTGCACTTTTACACCTAGGGTTTTCTTCTATTTCTCTTTCCGTCGGCTTTAAGGGCTTTTTGGTTAGCAAGATAGCTTCAGGCTTTTTGCCACAAGTACAAATAGGAAAGTACGGAGGGCAGCAACACCCGCTACTAAAAGAAGTAAACTTCTTTTTTACAATGCGATCTTCCAAGGAGTGAAACGTTATAGCCACTATCCGACCGTGCGGAGCCAGTCTTTTAAACGCTAACCCAAGAGTTTTTTCTAGAATACTAAGTTCAGAATTAACATATATTCTTATAGCTTGAAAAGTTTTTTTTGCAGGATGACCTTTACTTTTTAAAACTTTTTGAGGAAGCGATTGCTTTATAATTTCAACAAGGTCGAACGTTGTCTCGACGCTTTTTTCGGACCGAGATTTAACTAAGTTTCTTGCTATGCTATCTGCATATTTTTCTTCGCCGAATTCTTTAATGACTTGTGAAATTTTTTTCTCGCAGGCAGTGTTGACAAAATCCCTGGCGCTAAATCCGCTCTTACTCATTCGCATGTCTAAAGCTGCATCTTTTTTATACGAAAAACCTCTTGATACATTATCTAACTGATATGACGAAACTCCTAAATCAAAAAGGAAACCATCAACAAGATCTACCTTGAGTTCATCAAGCACTTCATCTATATTAACAAAGTTTTTTTCAAACACAAACAGATTTTTACAACTTTTAAACTTTGCTTTTAAAAACTTTATTGCATCAGGATCTTGATCTAGAGATATTAACTTACCTGCTCCACTCAGTTTTTTCACTATTGATTCAGAGTGACCTCCGCCGCCTGCCGTGGCGTCAACATAAACTCCGGATGGTTTTATATTTAAAAGTTCTACAGCTTTTTCTAAAAAAACGGATTTGTGAAAAAATTTCAAAACTATCTAACTTCCTCAAAAGCAGAAAATGCTATGCACAACAATTTGGGTTAGGTGCACTCCAAATTTCAAAAGGGCAAAAACTGGACGGGGCTTTTATGCAACCCGCGAACAATGAAAAAATGCCTCGATATGGAGCGATTAAAAAAATCAAAAGCAAGACCAAAAGCTCTATTTTATATTTAAGGGGCACAAATTTGCCTGACACATACTGTTTTAACATAGTCTAAATCATTGAAAAAACATGTACGATTTCTACAACATTAGTGAGGCTACTCAAAAGTAGTTTTTCATATCCTGCAACATTAGCCACGATACGACATTATGTAAAAATCCGTAGTTGCTATGTGTCTTTTCAACAAAAACAAATTTCTCACACTTTACACCAGCAATTTCGCTACAAAAACCTTGCCAGTAATGTCCAGCGACCGAACTACAAACATTGAGATCAGCGGAATAAAAAACACAAGAAATATAGCTATCAAGAACCTTGTTAAGAATAAATCAAAATAATAAATACAGTCACTAGCAAAGAATTCCCGTCATACAATTCCTACATATACATACGCAGAAAAATTAGAGCGAGTTGAGTACAAACAAAGTAAAAAACACTATTCTAAACAACTTAACCAAAAGCACATTTATGCAAACAAAGATGAAAACGACCTATAAAAAAACAACAATTGCAGTGAAAATATTTAACAAAAACTAAAGATAATGCGACAAATAAACAGCACACTACCTGAGGCTATCTAGTAAAGAAAAGCACCTAAAATCCCAAGGAATCCATTGCCGCCGCCACTTCTTCTTTTGTTATAGACGAAGACAGCTGACTCCAAACGGTGCTACTCCAAATTTCTGCCCGGCTAGATACTCCGACAAATGTTACATCTTTTTCAAGGTTCGCGTAGCTCCTTAGGCTACTGGGAACTAAGATCCTTCCCTGTTTGTCCGTTTCGACTTTTGCCGCTCCGGAGAAGAAAAATCTCTGAAGTGTCTTTGCTTTGGATATAGGCATGACTCTTAGCTTTTCTTCAAGTCGATTCCACTCCGACTCAGGTAGAACAAAAAGACAACAATCCACGCCCTTCGTTAAGAAGAAACTTTCGCCAAGATCTTCCCTGAATTTATTCGGGATGGCAACCCGACCTTTAGCATCCAAGCTGTGTTCAAATTCGCCTATCAGCATTTACACACTTCACTGTGAAAAGAAAGTAAAATTAGGAAAACTCTTCTACTTTTCCCCACCTTTCACCACCGCAATTATATAAAGACTTCCTACAGAAAGCAATACATTTTTTTAGTATAAGGTTTGTAATTTTAAAGTCAAAAATGATTCTTTATTTTAGTTAAAAAGGAAAAATGCTATTTAGTATGAAAACTTTCAAAAATAAAATTTAGATGATCGTATACATTAATGAAACAATAGGAACCTAAATAAAGTGCAGGAAATAAGTTAAACTCAGGCAAGCTAGTTTAAAATAGATAGGTATACTAAAAAACAAAAAGTTAAAATCATAGCTAGCAGTTTAATTCTTTAGTTTAAGAGCATGACTTTTTTCGGTATATTTATTTGGGTGTTGCTCAAATGCGTTTAAGATTTATTGGAGCAAATATAATGCCTAGGAATTCTTAATTAAAGTATAAATCAACAAACGGGAATTCACGTCACAAGAAATATTTCTTCCTTTGTTTGGTATTTTTCTGTGAAGTTGTGTTTAAAGAAAAGTTTGATTTCGAAATTATCAATCGCAGCAGCGTCGTCATAAAGTACTGAAATTCCATTTTTTGCCGCGAATCACAGCATACTTGACTTTAGTCCATAGCCTTTTTTGTATTTCGAATAGATTATGCCTTTTGCTATTTTATGCTGAATATGGGCATCATAGTGATATGCAACTTCTACAAAGTATTAACAGTATTTATTTTTTATGCATCTGCAATGTCGCCTGCCATTACGGTCCGTAATCTAATGATTGCACCAGTTTTTTACTCAATTTTCGAGCAAAAGATTGCCACATCCCATTCATGGCTATAGGGACATGGTAAGCCTAATCTGCCAAAACTACAAAGTTTTATATTTTCAGATTATATAGAGTCAGCACGACTACTTCTTAAAAAATTTCTTTAAACCTTTTTTAGATAGCCAAAATTCTCTGTATTATGAAGAACATAAATGAAGTCTTTTTTGGCGATATAGTTGATGTGTAGTCTCCACATCAGTTGATTGTACCGGTCTTTTCCTCAATTTTTGAGCAAAAGACTGCCACATCCCTTGCATAGCTATATGGACATAGTATCTTCTCATACAGTCTAATTTGCCAAAGCCACGAAGTTTTATATTTTAGCATATATATAGTCAGCGCGACTGCTTCCTAAAAAATTTCCTCAAACCTTTTTTAGATAGCCAAAATTCTCTGTCTTATAAAGAACAGAAACGAAGTCTTTCTTTTGCAACATAACTGATGTGTAGTTTCCACACCAGTTGCCATAATTTAAACGATGACTTTATGATGAATAAACATAAAACAGATTGAAGGTAACCAACCTTTTGGTATTTAAGTCATAAAACAAAAAAATTAATAAGAACACAGTCCACAATAGTCTGAGAGAGCTTAGATGGTCCAATATTCCTAAAAATAACAGAGTTTTATATCTCAAAATACTGTTTACTAGACAAAACAAAAATGCGGTGCAAAAAACACACCAGAATCGTAATTTTTTTCCAGCAAAGCAGACTTCACTTTACCATATTTGCCACTTCCGCAGCAAAATTAGTCTCCTTTTTCTCTATTCCTTCGCCTTTCTCATATCTTGCAAAAGCTAAAATTTTTATCGTTCCACCAAGATCTTTTTCTCTATTCTCTAAAAACTGCTTAACAGTTATGTTACTATCTTTAACAAAAGGCTGCTCGATCAAACAATTTTCTTTATAGAATTTGCTTAATTTTCCAGCCACAATTTTCTCAGCAATCGCTTCAGGTTTCCCTTCAGACAAAACCTGCTCTTTAAGTATGGACTTCTCTTTATCAATAACATCGGAAGGAACAGAATCTCGGTCTAGATACGACGGATTAATTGCAGCTATCTGCATAGCAACATCCTTTAGCACGTCCTTGGTAGAAACGTCATGCTTCAAATTTTCTGAAACATCTGCATTAACCATAACCGCTATACGTCCATTCATGTGGACATACGGAACAACAAAGCCGGTATATCGTTTGAATCGTCTAATCTTTATATTTTCACCTATTTTTGATATTTTCTCTGTCAAAAGTTCACTGATAGAGGAATTGTTCACTTGGCAATGCAGCAGATCCTCTAAATTTGCAGGGCCTTTTTCAATGACAGCCTCGACACACAACTCAACAAAACTCAGAAACTCTGAATTTTTTGCAACAAAATCGGTTTCGGAGTTGACCTCAACAATCGCGCCCACCGAAGAATCCTCGTTAACCTTTGCAAAAGCTATACCCTCAGCTGCTATTCTTCCGGCCTTTTTCGCAGCCGAAGCCAGCCCTCTTTCCCTTAGGTAATCTACCGCTTTTGACATATCGCCGTTTGTCTCAGTTAGCGCCTTTTTGCAATCCATCATACCGCAACCTGTTTTTTCCCTTAATGCCTTAACATCTGCCGCCGAAAAACTCACAAAAACACCTACCAAATGAAAAAATTAACCGATGCGACTCACAAAATCAGCCACACTCAACGACAAAATACCGACTCCAAAGCCAATTCACAAATGCCAACATCCTACGACCCAACAATTCTTCCACTCCACCATAAACAAAAACAAACTCCGTGAAACGGTATCTGAATAATCGTAAAAAAACAACGATAGAGACAAAACAACTAGTTCAAATCACAAAGAAGTAAAAACTCAGAAAAATATATTGTACAAACAAAATTCTAGATCAGACAAACAAGCTTTTTTACTAAACGATCTCAGTTTCTGTTTCTGCATTTATATCTTCGTTACCCACAACGTCACCCAGACCTTCCAGAGTGACTGTTTGTTCTTCACTTTGAGTACTACCCTCTTTAGCCTCCATAACCGCCGTTGCCATAGCGCCAGATATCAAGCGCACAGACCTTATAGCGTCATCATTTGCAGGAATAGGGTAAGTTGCATCGCCCGGATCACAATTCGTATCGATGATCGCAACAACCGGTATATTTAACTTTTTTGCTTCAGCTATGGCAATCTTTTCTTTACTTGTATCAACGACAAAAAGAGCGCCTGGAAGTTCTTCCATACCTTCGACCCCGCCAAGATATCGCTCTAACTTGTCTATTTCCAGGCTCAATTTTAAAACTTCTTTTTTTGGAAGAAGATCAAACGTTCCGTCTTCACGCATTTTTCGAAGCTGCCTAAGTCGACCAACGCGTCCGCGTATAGTCTTAAAGTTAGTCAACATCCCACCTAACCAACGTGCATTGACATAAAAAGAACCTGAACGAACCGCTTCGTTTCGAATGGATTCTTGAGCTTGTTTCTTTGTGCCAACAAAAAGAACAGACTTTCCTTCCAAAGTTATGTCTCTAATAAAGCGATAGGCAACATCTAACATCCTTACTGTTTTCTGCAAATCAATAATGTAGATGCCATTTCGCTGAGTAAAAATATACGGAGCCATCTTCGGATTCCATCTACGCGTTTGGTGCCCGAAATGAACGCCAGACTCTAAAAGTTGTTTCATCGAAACTACAGACATAAAAATACACCTTCCTTGGTTTTTCCTCTGCTGGGCAAGATTAAAGTAGCACCAAGTGAATCCCAACATGCGAATTACGAACAACAAGACTTTCGTATGTTAACATCTTTCAAAAAAAATCGCAACAAATATTTGATTAAATTACGAATCAATTAAAAGTGGGTAACGAAAGTAAAGAACGAAACGATTAGCAAGATTTATAGGTTTGTCAGTAATGTATTTACTAATTAAATGATATTTTTAAGAAAAAATGTCGATTCTACGGAAAATTGAACTCTCACAAAGATAAAGTTTTTTGGTATCTACAAAATTAATAATTATTGTTACAATATCTTGTCTTTAAGAATTAAATACTTTATAATATACATATACACAGTTTAAGTGTATAAATTTTTTTAGAGGGTTTTTTTATATGAAACATTTTAAGGTTAGGGCATTTTTAGCGACGTCTGCTGTACTTGGGAGCGTATTTTCGCAAGGTGTAGCAACGAATGCTTTTTGGGGGGCGAAAACGCGGTAAAAACTGTTGTAGGAAAGCTATTTGGTTGTGGAAAGGATGAATGGAAAGGTAGAAAAAAGGAAATAAGGAATTTTGCAGATACACCCGTTGATGACGATGATTTTGCATTTGAAGTACAGACGTCAGATCCAAGACGGATTATGCATAATGTGGTTGAAAGATTGGCTAAAGAATCAGTAAGCGAGAGAGAGGGTTTTTGTGAAGAAGAGAAATATTTATTTACTGATGCTCAGAATAAATTAGATGAAGTAATAGAAAAATTAAATAAAATACGTTTGAACCCTATGTCACCTCAGTATGATAGATTGAAACGGGAATTAAAGATGTATAGCGATAAGCTGTTAAGGTTGTATAACAACACACTTTTGGAAATAGCAACAAGTAAAAGTGCATAACTAGTAGTAAAGCAGGGGGAAAGTGAACTTTACCCCTGCTTTGTCTTTCTTTACTAAAGTCTACTAACAGTTAAAAATTAACTGTTAAGCCTGCTGATGAATTAGGTAAGTACAAAAATCTCTGCAAACGGAGCGCCGCTCTATTTCTCTTCTTTTATTTTCTTGTTCCCTTATTTTGTGCGAAACTATGCTAATTTCATTTTGTACTTTCGTCAACTTGCGTTTTGCTTTTTGCGAAACATTCTCTAGCTTACTTTTCAATCTGTCTTTCCTATTTTTTAAATTCTTTATGTCCAACTTAACTAGATTCAGAAACCTGGCTACAGAATCTTTTAATGCTTTGAAGCCTAATCTCATATCTTCAACCTCCTTTGAAAATTTTTCTACTAAGTCAGTACGCACATTTCTTCTATTTTCCAATTTTTCGCATCTGCTGTTAAAAAGTTCATCAGCCTTCTCTTTAGGCATGCTCTCCTCGTATATACCACTTTCTTCCTTGAAAGCTAAATTCTCATCTTCTATAAGTTTTTCTATGCTGTTAGCAAATTTATTTTTATAATTACTTAGAAAACTTGTTACGCTTCCAAAAGCTTTTAGTGCTCTTTTATCGTACTCCTTCCAATTAACTTCATTATTTTTTATAAACTTATCCTTTCTGTTGAATTCTGCTTCCACTTCCCTTAGCTCTTCCTTCACATCTTCTGTTTCTTTACTAATCCAGTTTGCTTTCTCTTCTAAAGAGTCTTTCAATTTTTGATTTGACTCAATATCCATATTAATCTTTTCAAGTAGAGCTCTCCTAACTGGATTGCGTAACCATATGAATTTTATTGGTTTGATGGTGAGACAGTAAGCAAAGAACAGAAGAACCGCGAAAGCTTGCGGTCTAGCTAATAGTTGTTCGAGCAGCTCGCTACGTAAAAGTTGTTCGAGCAGCTTTTTACTCCGTGAGTCTACAGACCTTACTTCTGAATTCTCGTCATTATTTCCTTCAGGTTCTTTCTGCAATTTTCCACGTGAATAATCTTCATAAAAGTTATCAGAAGATTTTTTCCTTTCGGAAGTAGCGCTGTCATTGTTGTATGTCTGCGTTTCAGTCTTTGATGTATCGGTAAATTTGCAATCATCCATTTCGTTTGAATTTTTTGCTTTTGTTGTATCGGTTGAGCTACCATCATCCAACGCACTTGTTTCGGATTTTCCCACTTCATTTAACTTTTTGTTAACGAGTCGTCCGGGCTAGTAGCGAAAACAGCACTTGAAGACAGTACACCCGATATTAATAAAAAAGCGCTAGACTTAACAAAAAAACGTTTCATAATGACCTCTTTTTTATAAATTAGATAACTAAAAATATTTACTGAAAGCCAATAAGGCTTGTTATTTCTAAAAAGTTTCAACGTATCTTTTTTCTAGGACGGTAGTGCATAAAAACGTAAAATACAGACACAAAACGAGGCCAAAAAGCCACACACAAGTTTTTTCTCTGTAGACACGAAAATTACCGAATATTAAATTAACAATGAACACCATTTGACTAAAAAACTGTTGCAGAAACATCTGTTTTCCCTAAATTAAGAAGCACTTTCAACCATGATCCTTCAATTAGTTGAGAACAAAGGTTTAGTACTTTTTTCACCTCCTGAAAGCTAGGTTTAAAAAACTTACCTAAACTTTTCCCTCTTTTATCAATACAAAAATCGCTGAATTAGCTAAATTAAATTAACAACAGACACCATTTGACCGAAAACCTGTGCTAAAAAACGATGCCTTTCTTAACGCTATGAAACGACTGCAACCACGCCTTTTAATCAATTGCAAACAGAAAATCAGTTCTCTCTTCTGCTTTTTTGAAAACTGGGTTTAAAAATTTAATCTAAGCTTTTTCTTATAAATATGAAAAGTTGCAAAACATTGGATCAACAACAGACAACATACGACCAAAAACCCCTGCTACAAGAACGCCCATCCACCTTAAGAAAACGTTTTTAATCATGCTTCCTTAACCGCTAACGAACAAAAGCTTAGCGTTTCCATCCCTTTACAAAAACTATACTTTAAAAAACTTTCCTAATACCTAAACTTTTTCCTCATTTTTAGATATAATAATACCACGTTTAAGCTAAAATTGAAGATAAGGTTATTTATTTTTTTTACCAAAAATGTTTTTACCTAGATTCTTAAAAAAATTACCTATTTTATCTATGATTTTACTTTTTTGTTTTAATGATTTGTATTCTTTTGTCGGAAAAAGTGAATAAGCTTTATATATTTTTTTGTTGGTGCAGTAAATTATGTTCCCGATTTTTTTATTTTTATTTACAGGAGTGTAAGCAAATTTAGGAGTATTAATAGTGAAGCTTATTTCCGGATTTTCGTGTTTTTTTACTATTATTTTTACGGGTTCGGAAGTCTCCAATGAGATTTTTTCTTCTAAGCCGCCCACTAATGGTATAGTTAATTCTTCTTTTTTGGGTAAAATTACTTTAAAATTATCGAAACCGTAGTCAAACAACTTTGAGTGATCGTTCCAGTCATCGGGTGCGTTAAGGGTTACAGCTATAAGCCTAAGATTATCTCTTTGCGCGCAGGAGACCAGGCATCTGCCGGCTGCTTTTGTGTATCCTGTTTTTATGCCCAGGCATCCGTCATATTTTTTTAAAAGTTTGTTTTCGTTATAGAACGGCACTTTCTTATTCGGATTTTTATAAATTACATCAGTTTTTAAACTTGAAACTATTTCAAAAAAATCTTTATTTTCCATAGCTCTGGCAGCTAGGATGGCTAAGTCGTACGCGGTAGAGTAGTGATCTTTAGCATCGAGCCCGGAAGGAGTAACAAAATTTGTGTTCTTCATATTTATTTCTTTGGCTTTAATGTTCATAAGTCTGGCAAAGTTTTCAAGGCTTCCTCCCAGACTTATTGCTATTGAGTTCGCGGCGTCGTTTCCGGAAACAGTCAAAGCACCTTTTGCTAGACTTGAAAGTGGAAGGACCTGTCCTGGTCTAAGACCCATGGAAGATCCTTCTACATTGACCATTTGTTCAGTTATAGTTATGCATTCATCTCTGACTTTTGCTGTTTCAAGCGCCATAAGTGATGTCATTATTTTAGTGGTGCTAGCTATTAGAGACTTTTTATGTGCATTTTTTTCTAGCAGTATTTCATTGTTTTCAGGGCAGTAAAGTATATAAGATTCGGCTGAAATATCTATAGAACATGCACTTTTCGGAGTTATTCTGCATAAAATTAGTATAGTAAGAGTTATTAAAAAAATGGACTTTAGTCTGGTAATCATATTTTTGGACCTCTTGATGTAGCTTTGCTTTTTAAATACTTATATTTATATGAAGATAAAATGTTATAAAATTCTCATTTTTTATTTTTAAAATTTTTGTTTACATAATTTAATCATTGTGGTACAATCTGGATATGATTTTGGTAAGAAGTCAATGAGGAAGGTAATTCTGTGAATCCGGACCCTGCAGATTCGTTTTGTTATTTATCCGAGGGTAGAGCAAATCGCCTTACTTTATGTTTTTAGCAAATGCCTCCCTTGGACTAAGGGAGGTTTGTTTTGTGATAACTTATTTTAAGTCTGTTGGAACGAAATTAAAAAAGTTAGAGAATTGTGAAGATGGATGTTGGGTAAGCTGTGTTGCCCCTACGGAGTCTGAAACAAAAGACTTGGTAGATAAGTTTGAGGTAAACAGTGACTTCCTGAGGGCCGCTCTCGATGCAGAAGAGTCTTCGCATATAGATTCAGAAGGTGGCAATGAGCTGATAATTATTGATGTTCCTGTTATAAGAAAAGAAGAAAAAGACATCACTTATTGCACTATGCCTCTGGGGATAATCATCACTAAAAATCACGTGATTACTATTTCTTTAACAAAGAATATGGTTGTAGAAGAAGTTGCGAGTGGTCTTGTAAAGAATATCAGCACTAACTCAAAGACTCAATTTGTTTTTAATTTAGTTCTTAGAACAGCAGTTAAATATTTGCAATATTTAAAACAGATAGATAAAATTAGCGATAATGTTGAAAATGACCTGCGAAAATCCATGAAAAACAAGGACTTTATGCAATTTTTGGAGGTAGAAAAGTCTTTAGTTTATTTTTCGTCTTCACTTAAGGCTAACGAGTCCACTTTAGAAAAGATTATGCGCGGGAGACTTATAAGACTCCACGACGAGGATAGGGAGCTTTTGGAAGATGTATTGATTGAAATACGCCAGGCTATAGAAATGACAACTATTCAAATTAACATTCTTTCAAGCACTATGGAGGCTTTTGCATCTATTATTTCCAACAACTTGAATATTGTTATGAAAGTCTTGGCATCTATCACCTTGATAATTTCTGTCCCTACTGTTATATCCGGTTTTTACGGAATGAATACAGAGCTCCCTTTTGCGGATGTCCCCTGGTTTCCGTGGATTTTATCGTTTATACTTATGATAATTTCGTACTTCATTTTGAAGAAAAAAGACATGATGTGACAATACGGCACAGGTTTTGGTATGCTTTAAGAAGAATAAAACTTTAGTTTTTTTGCGGGTTATATTTCTTAAATATGACGTTGTTTCCTTAAGTTTTTTCCGTGTGGATATTGAACGTTTTAGAATTGCTTTAGTTTCCTCGTATCTTGTCGTTTATATTTACGATAGCTTTACATTTTATTTTAAAGAAAAAAGCATGGCGTGACAATATAGTACAGGTTTTGGTAAGTTCTAAAACGAGCAAAAATTTAGTTTTTGAGGGTTGTATTTTTTATATCTGATGGTGTTTCCTTAGTTTTTTTCGTTTGGATATTGAACCTTTCAGGATTGATTTGGTTTCCATGGATTTTATCGTTTACACTTATGATAATTTCGTACTTTATTTTAAAGAAAAAAGACATGATGTGAAATTTATCTTTTTGTCAGGACTTTTAATTTAATTGTCAGAAAAGTGAAGATACGCCTTTAAAGTATTTGTTTTTATGTCAAACAAAGAGTGAGTATAGTTTTTATTGAAAGTATTAAAAATAAGTAGATGAGCTGGAGTTCGTCTGGTGGGAGTTTAGAAAATAATGAGGGATTTTAATTAAAAACAGGGAAGCGGTAAAGCCGATTGGTGTGGGAGATAGACGGACTTATATGGGTTATAGCCGGCTATAAATAATAGCACTAAGTTTTTGTTGAAAATTGTGAAGCGGGAAACTTTAACTTTAAGTTTTTCTAAATAAATTTAAAATTCTTCTGTTGTTTACGATATAGGTCTGTCTTTACAAGTTCAAGTGTAGCTCAAAAAAGTGACTTCGCAATTTTTGCATTATTTTTTATTGTTAGTGTCGCTAATACTGCTTAAGTTTATTTACTTACTTTTTAAATCTTCAAAAATGTCTGGAGGAGACTTCAAATAGAACGTATGTAAAGTAATATAGGTTAAAAAGCAAAAAACTATTGACAAAGTATTGAAAAAATATTAAAATAATATAAAATATTTAATTAAGGAGGCGATCGCATGGCTAATCTAGGGAGTTCAGTCAGTGATTCAATACTGCTGTTAACGCGGCCATGGTCTATTATTATCTGTTTATTTAGTGATTCTGCTGTATATAAAGCTTTAATGAATTTTAAAAGTTATGCTGAAAATAACGCAGCGGTATTTATTTTCGGTGTTATGGCTTGTGCTATTGTTATGTATTTCTTAGAAGCTTTTATGCTGAAAAAATTAGCTGATAGGCTGGATTTGTCACATTCGTGGCTGGCTTTTGTGCCTCTTTTAAATAAGTGTCTGCTAGGCCCTGTTATATTCAACAACGATAAAGATAAAGTTCGTTCAAGCTTGTGTACCGCTTTACTTTTTTTGGTTTCAACTTTCCTTTCATTTACAGGATTATATAAATCCGCTGATGTTTTTAGTATATTTATTTATGATCTGCCTATACTTTGTGTACAGATGTTTTATAATTATAAGCTCTATTCTATGCTGAGCAAAAAAGCTAAACTTATGATAATTTTTGACATAATAACTTTCGGAAGATTGTCTCCAATTCTAGGGTTTGCTGTTAGGAATAATGAATTTGTAGAAAGTAATGGAGGTAGATGACTCTAAATTTTATATATAAAGTGCGGTTAAAAATTTTTTATTAGCCGCCAGTTTTTTGTCTTAAGATAAAGTGAATGCTTTCGTAGCAAAAGGTTGAAAAGAAAAATACTTTATGTTAATATATAAATGTAGTTAGTTTTTGCTTAAATTAATTTGTTTATGATTTTTGATGTGAGAGTTTTATTTTTTATTGTTAGTGTTGTCGTCATTCCGTTCTTGTCGATTGGGAAGGTTTTCCTGTGTCGTCTGTTTGGGACGCTATCTTGGGGATTTCGGGAAAGAGTAGCGTTGGACGCGCTTGGAGTGGCTTTTTATTGCAAGGACTGTCAAAATATGTAGAGGCTAATGCGTCAGTAGCTGTTATAGTGATTGTTGCTGTTTGTTAGTTGTTTTTATATATTTTAGGTTCTGTTACATAAAAAAATTAGCAGATAGACTCAAAATACAGAGGTCTCACTTGGTTTGGGTTCCACTTGCGAACCAGTATATTATTAATTCAGTGGCTTTTTATGGCAAACGAACAAAGGCTATAGTTTATACTTTGATCGTAAATGTAGTTTCCTTGTTTGCTATTATTGTGCAGAGCTTCTCTTTTTTTGGAGTAGATGGGGATGCGGTAATCAAGTTGCAAGGTTGTGCTTCTCTTTTTAACATAGTGGCTTTTATTCTCATTTTAAGAGCACAATATAGTGTGTACTCTGTGATTAGTAAAAAGTCTAAGCTTTTGATAGTATTGAACGTATTTTTTGGAATGAACTTAGCTCCTGTATTTATGTTTTTTCTTAGGAATAAGAAATTTATTGACGAATGGTACAGTGAGGTGAGTAAAAAATCTCAGCAAAATGTGGCTTGAGGGCATAGCTTTTGTGGTCTTTTGCGATGTGTCCGTTTTTATACATTTAAGTTGTAAAAAATTTCTGCGTCGAGAAACTGTTTATTTTAAATTCATAGAAAAAGTATTCTTTTTAGATGCTTCTATGTATAATATTACTATGTAGCTGATATTATGTTATAGTGTTAGAGTTTCGGAAAATTCTGTTGCTAATAAAAAATATAACAAAGAAAGAGCATTAAAATAGTGCACGTCTGTCCCCTATATTTATGTTTTTTCTTAGGAATAAGAAGTTTATTGACGAATGGTACTGTGAGGTAAGTAAAAAAGCTCAGCAGAATGTGGTTTGAAGGCATGGCTTTTTTGGTCTTTTGCGATGTGTCTGTTTTTATATTTAAGATGAAAAAATGTCTGCGTTGAAAAGCTGTTTATTTTTACATTTATGGAAAAAATATTCTTTTTAAATACTTTTATGTGTAATACGTGGCTGATAATACGTTATAGTGTTAAAGTTTCGGAAAATTCTGTTGCTAATAAAAAATATAACAAAGAAAGACCATTAAAAATATAGCAGGATGTTGAAACTAGACTGTTGGACACAAATTTAAAATTTAAAAAGTGATAATTTAGAAATAGTGTGGCATTTTGTAAACCTTTTTTTAGTTGGGCTTGATGTTTAAGTGTATCCAGTTTTAGTATTTACAAAAGAAAAGGAAAATTGATGTGCGAGGGTCGTTTATTCATGTTTCTTAAATTGGCGGTGAGAGTAGTATTAAACTAGAATTTTAGAAATACTAGAAACTATAAAACAGCAAATTAATCCTAGCACAGTCGGTAAAATGAAAGATATCAGAGTCCATTTATTACTTTTGGTCTCGTTTTTTATGGTTAGTATTGTTGTCCCGCAGGGAAAATGCATAAGAGAGAACAGCATTGTACATAAAGCTGTTGTTGTAGTCCAACCGTTGTTTAGTAATAGTGCTTGAAGTTCTTGTATGGAGGAAAGTTCCGTTAGACTGCCCGTGCAAAGGTAAGACATAACTACTATGGGCATTACTATTTCATTCGCCGGAAATCCTAAAATAAAAGCCATTAAAATTATTCCGTCTAAACCAAAAAGTTTAGCAAAAGGATCTAAAAATGATGTGCTATATTTTAAAAGACTGTTTCCCCCGACTATTGTATTGGAAAGACACCATATAAGCAAACCGGCAGGAGCTGCTACTACGACGGCTCTTAGGAGTACAAATAGAGTTCTATCAAAAATAGATCTTACTATAAGTCTACCAACCTGAGGTCTTCTGTATGGAGGCAATTCCAAAGAAAACGACGTAGGGATTCCTTTAAGTAAAGTTGCAGACAATAATTTTGAAGAAATCAAGGACATAAAAATACCAAAAATTATTGTTACGGTAAGTAGAGCTGTAGATATAAGCGATGTGCAACCTATTGGTACTGATGATATAAAAAACATTGTTATTATAGAAATTAGCGTGGGGAAACGACCATTGCAAGGTATAAAGTTATTGGTAAGAATAGCTATCAATTTTTCTCTTTTGGAGTTTATTATTCTACATCCTGTAACGGCGCAGGCGTTGCACCCAAAACCCATGCACATAGTTAAGGCTTGCTTACCGTTGGTTCCAGCTTTCCTTAAAAAATGATCTAAATTAAAAGCTACTCTTGGTAAATAACCTAAGTCCTCAAGTAGGGTAAAGAGAGGGAAAAATATAGCCATAGGTGGGAGCATTACCGATACTACCCATGCAAGTGTTCGGTAAAGTCCCAGAACTAAAGATCCATGCAACCATGGTGGTAAATGTAAAGTGTTACAAGCTAAAGTTAATTTATCTTGAACAAAAAATAAAACATCAGCCAGTACACTTGAAGGGTAGTTTGCACCGATGAGAGTTATCCAGAAGATTAAGAATAGTAACAGGACCATTATAGGTATTCCTGTTAATTTTGAAGTTAATATTTTATCTATTTTTCTATCTTTTTCGTTGTAGTTTTCTTTTTTAAGTGTTACGCATGATTTGTATATCTTTTCTGATTTCTTTACTATACTTTTTTCTATAATGTCTTTTAAATCGGAAGAATTTATATTGCTTTTTCTAAGATTTTTCTTAATATCATTCAGCGTTTGATTTATATCTTCATTTTCTAAGATATTTACACCTAAAAGGTTTTTAATTGAAACAATCATTGATTCATCTAAATCAATTAAGCTCAAAGCAAGCTGCCTAGAACATAGTTTTCCGCTAGTTATTTTATCAATTAAAGGCACTAGACGACTTATAGCGTTTTCTATAACTTGTGGATATATGCTTTCAGTTAAACTAAATTTTTTTTCATTTTTATTTAAAATAGTAGTTTTATAAATTTCCTCTTTTAGTTTTTCTATACTTTTTTTATTTTTGTATGTAGTTCCTATTACAGGTGCTTTCAATAATTCTGAAAGTTTATTTAGATTAATTTTTATACTTTTTCTTTCCGCTTCGTCCAAAATATTTACACATACCAAAATATTGGGGTTTATCTCTTTAATTTTTAGCGCTAAATTTAAATTTCTTTCAAGGCAAGTGGCGTCCATAACTACTAAGCAAAAGGTATCTTTATTAAAAAACAAAAAATCTCTAGCGATTTCCTCTTCTTCTGAGTCCGAAATTAAAGAATACGTCCCCGGGAGATCAATAACTTTGAAGCAAGTGTTTTTATATGTATATCTACCCTCAAAAGATTCAACGGTTTTACCCGTCCAGTTACCTGTATGCTGATTTAGTCCCGTTAAGCTGTTGAAAATAGTACTTTTGCCTACATTCGGATTCCCTGCGATTGAAATTACTACCTGTGATGATAATTTTTTGCATTTTTTTTCGGCATTAGAATTTTCGTTTGCACTCATTGAAATGTAGTCTCCAGATTTAAAAAAAATTTTTTAAATATATCTGTAAATATGTAAATAATTTTCTAAGATTTCATTCATAATTTATTTATAAATTCTAAATAATGCAGTGCCACCTATATCGATACATCCACTCTGATTTTGTTTGCGTCTGTATCGCGTAATGCAATTATTGCTTTTCTGACTTCGTATGCTCTTAGATTTCCGGAAAAATTAGAAAAAACAGGTTTAATGGCTGTTTCGGGAATAAATCCTAGGCTTAGCAGTTTACATTTAGTTTTTTTATCTACCAAAAGATTTTTTATATTTCCAAG
The DNA here is from genome assembly GCA_002372375.1 of Ruminococcaceae bacterium UBA3753. Taxonomy (GTDB): domain Bacteria; phylum Bacillota; class Clostridia; order Oscillospirales; family Acutalibacteraceae; genus UBA3753. The sequence goes on along the minus strand of DFGJ01000034.1, from coordinate 15,977 downwards.
TTTTAAAAGTGGTAGTCTGTTTAAGCTTATTTCCATTTTTCATTGGTTCCTTTTTATTAAAGTTTTTTCCAGGCTATGGTATTTAAAAAAAAAGGTTACTTTATCTTTTTAAAATTTAATAGAATATAAATATTTACATTTTTTAATAAAGGTTGTATAATAAATCACAGTACAGTAAAAAGAGGGGACATTTTTATGCTTGAAAATAAAGAAATTTTTGCTGCGCCTTTGTCTTTGGCATTTTTAGGTACATCTGCTGTTAGTGCGTCGGCAGATGCACAATTTAAAAGTCAGGAGAGTTCGGAAAAATCCCAAAAAAGCGATAAAATGCTTAGAGAGAGCAGAATGCTTAAAGCTTACGGTAGACCGTCGTTTAGGCGGTGGAGAGGAAGTACTAAAACTGTTTTCGAGCCAAAACTAGAAGCAGAGGATGGTAACATTGAACCAGGTCTTGGCTCTGCGCTCGTTGAGAAAGAGCACAGAGAAACTCTAATTGATAGCACGGATTTATCTGTTGATCCGAAGTTAAAAGTCGGTAATGAGAAAATTGGTAATGAAAATAGAGACTTTGAAGACAAAAAGCTTGGAGAGGAGTCTATTGACCATAAAGGTGTGGTTTCTGTTAATACTGATAATGCAGAAATAAATAAAGATGAAGGTAGTGGCGAGGGCCGTGCTTCGGTAGATGATGTTGCTAGTAATAAAAAAATGGTAAAAAAGCCTAAATTAGTTATTAGAGACGGGGTAGAAGGTTACTGGGATTACGAAGCTTCAGGTTGGCCTGAAGGCTGGAATACGGGGACCTACGTTCCCGAAGAGGGAAGGGGGTACGTTTGTTTCTACGGTGGCCCACCAATTTTTAGAACAAAAGAAGAGTATGAAGAGCTTTACGGAAAAGTAGGTGAATATGAAAAGAGGTCTGAAGATAAAATTGAATCCAAAAATTATAGCAACGAAAACGCAAATGAGGAAAAGCTAGCCAGTGAAGATAGTAGAAATTCAAATAAAGATTCAAAAGATAACGCCAATAAAAACGATTTAGTTGAGGTAGCAAAAGAAGAAGTTGTCGACGATGCACTTTGCCGTAGCGAATATGGTGGACCAGGTTTTTTTAGTGATGACGGCTATGTAGATAAATATTATTATGAGCATAAACACAAAAAGCAGTCTTCTACATATAAAAGCGTATTAGGAACTTTAGCGAAGGCAGTATCAGTGTTATCACTTACGGCAGGAGTGTGCTACCTTTTATTTAAGTACAATGAAGAATACTTTGTGAAGAACAAGATTCATGATCATCAGAGAGAAAACATTAAAGATTTAAAAAAGGACGAAACCCAGGGTAATGAGAGTGAGGATGTTCTTTGCTTTTATGGTGGGCCTAGGTTTTAAAACCAAATTCTCTTTTTAAAGATATATACAAATATGTCATCTACTTCGGTAATATTACCGTTCGCGGCGGTGGTGTTTTTTTACATACTATGTGAGGGTGAGATATCAAAAAGAAAACTACATCGTATTGATCTTGTAAAAAATGGTACGGGTGAGATGAAATTATGACTCATGCCCACAGAAGCCTTATTTTCAAAACATATTTGTATCCATGTTTTTGTGGAAGTCAAAGCTTTTAAAAATTGACGCTCTGCTTTTTCATTTTGCTAGCCGTGAGATAATGTAGTCAGATTCCAAAAATACCAGTCCAAACCTTACGTGTTCTCTTTATTCAATAGAGTAGACTCTCTTATTGTACAGCTAAACAAATGCATGAAACTTGTTTAAACAGTTATGGAATTAGATTCAAAATTGAAAACAGTAAAGGAGCCACAAAAAACAAAGTTTTTAGTACACAAAAACTTATAAAAAAGCAACCAAAATGTTAATCCCTCCGACTCCAACGCAAACTACCTGTGATATAACGAATCTACATAATAAGCAAGATAATAAAGCAAATTTTTGAAATTTCTGACCAAATAAATTATAGCAGCGGACACTACACAAAGTTTTTAAAGGGCTAATTCAAGGTCTAAACTTTCATCACCAGGAACAAAAACTTTTTTTATGTCACCGCCTAATGAAGAGAGTTTAAAAACTATATCTTCGTAGCCTCTTTCTATTTGTTCAATATTGTCTATAGTAGTTTTTCCTTCACAGGTAAGAGCAGCTAAAATCAATGCTGCACCGGCACGCAGATCAATTGCCTTCACAGGGGCACCGATCAAGGATTTTCCTGCAGTTCCCTCGATCACAGCAACTTTTCCTTCAACAGATATATTAGCTCCCATTTTGTTTAGTTCTTCAACATACTTAAATCTATTCTCCCAAACTCCCTCAGTGATAATGCTTGTTCCGTCAGACACAGAAAGAAGAGAAGCAAACTGAGGCTGCATATCCGTAGGGAAACCTGGATGAGCCATAGTTTTTATTGTACATTTTTTCAAAACGTTCGAGGCTTTTACTCTAACCGCTTCGCTAAAAACTGTTACCTCGGCGCCAATTTCTTCTAATTTGGCGGTAATGGATTCCAAGTGTTTTGGGATAACATTCTTTATAAGGACATCGCCACTTGTAATGGCAGAAGCCACCATATACGTCCCCGCTTCTATCTGGTCCGGAATTATAGAGTAAGTTGTACCGCCAAGTTTTTTTACGCCTTTTATTTTTATAGAATCTGTACCAGCGCCCATAATATCTGCGCCCATAGAATTCAAAAAATTGGCCAAATCTACTATATGTGGCTCTTTTGCGGCATTCTCTATTACAGTGGTACCCTCGGCTTTTACAGATGCTAGCAAAGCATTTATGGTGGCGCCTACAGAAACGGTGTCCATGTAAACGCTACTTCCAATCAATTTCTCAGCTTTAATATCTATTACTCCGCTTTCGACCTTACACTTTGCCCCCAAAGATGAAAAAGCCTTCAGGTGCTGATCTATAGGCCGTACCCCAAAGTTGCAACCTCCTGGGGACAAAACCTTAGCTTTATGAAATTTACCAAGCAATGCACCAAGAAGATATGAAGAAGCGCGTATTCGTTTCACACTCTCGCAAGTAGCAACAGGACTGGAAATTCCGTTCGAGTCTATCTTCATAGTAGTTTTGTCTACCATAGACACATCTGCGCCCATTTCTTTTAATATTCTAGCAATTAATGTAACGTCATTTATGTTGGGAATATTTTCTATTGTGCAAACTCCATCAGAAAGAATGGTAGCCGGAATTATCGCAACTGCTGCATTCTTTGCCCCGCTTATATTGACCTCTCCACGCAGTCTGTTACGACCGCGAACAACAAACTTCTCCAACACTATTCCCTTTCTTACAATACTTATTTGTTTATAAATAAATTAATAAAACTTCCCATTTGGTTCATTATAAATTATTTTCTGAAAAAACCAAACACATAAAATTACACAAAAAGTTGTATACCTAACTTTAAAAACTAATCTTAAATATTTTTACAAGTTCACATATCACTATTCTTTGCAAAATTAATACATTTTATACCTGTTTCATATTAACCAGGAACTTGCCCGTGGACGTCCATCGTGTGATAAAAGCAGTGAAAATACAGAATAGACTAGCAAAGCTTATACCTACATTATACAAGTAAAATATATATTTGTCCCTAAAAATAAAAAAGTTTTAAAAATTTGATCTATCTGAATTCAAAATAGTTTTTTTTAAAACTAAATTAAACAAATGTTGAAAACTAAGTTGAAAACGTTGAAAAAAACAGAAAAAATCGAATCGGATTTAATTTATTAAGGAATGAAATTTATATATTTGCAAATAATAAATCAAAAATACTTATTTTATATGTTTAATATTGATATTTGATATTCTTTTCCGCAATAAAAAATTTTGCAAAATGATTAAAATTTTGATAAATAAAAAAACAGACATTTGATGTCTTTAATGTGTATATAGTGCCTATGCTATATTGGTTTATTTTGTTTTAAATAACAAATTTATATAGATAAAATCTAGTGCAGCTTTCTTGTTTAAAGTTTGATCCTTTAGGGACATTAAATTTTTATTTGGAACTGGAACTTTTTTACTTCATGATTTTTTTTGATTTGTTTTTACACATTTCTTAGTATATAATACTGCTAGTCACCAAACTTTAATTTTTATAGTTATGATTTTATGTTTGATTTTGAAATTTGTAAAAAATAACTAAAAGTTGTTTATAGTTAGTTCTGCCGGGTGGGTAGTGTGCTATTAAAAGTGAGTAGAGGTTTAAGTGAACCGTGCGTTTTGTTGTTCAAGGGTTTTTATTTAAGAAAATGAAGTTTGTTTCTTTATAATTTAAAATTAAAGTCAAAGTGTTGGCTATTCCTATTTTTGGAGGTTTTATGCAAAAATTTAGATTTATAAAGACAGAAATAGATGGTTTGTTCCTGATAGAGCCTTGTGTTTTTGAAGATGAGAGGGGCTATTTTATGGAAACGTACAATTACGAGGAGTTCAGGAGGGTTGGTATTGATGTTAATTTTGTTCAGGACAATCAGTCTAGGTCTAAAAAAGGAGTTTTACGTGGATTGCATTTTCAGACAAAACATGCTCAAGGAAAATTGGTAAGGGTAGTTAAGGGCGAAGTTTTTGATGTAGCTGTGGATCTTAGAAGAGAAAGCGTTACTTTTGGCAGATACTGTGGGGTCCGTCTGAGTGGTGAGAGAAAGAATCAGTTTTATATTCCTAAAAATTTTGCACACGGTTTTTTAGTACTTTCGGATGAAGCCGAGTTTATCTATAAGTGTACGGATTTTTATGATCCGGATAATGAGTCTGGGATTATATGGAATGATTCTGATTTAGATATAAAATGGCCAATTATGGACAGTGAAAATCTATTGCTTTCAGATAAAGATAAGAAATTTGGTTCCTTTAGAGATTATAAAATAATTTTGGATAATGGATAAAATAGATTATGCGGGTAGAATAATGCTAGAAAACATTAATCTTCGAATTTTTGTTTTGTTTTTGGTAGGCGATCTTTTTCATTTATTATGATTAGTTTTGCATAATATTTTTGTAGTTTGGTGTTTATTTTTTAAAACTCTCTTTAAGTTAGTTGACTTGATTAGGTCAATATGGGGATCTTCTTTTTGCTGTGTGTGAAATCGGAAGTTCACAGAATAATAAACAGATAGAAATGAGTAAATAGCACAATTGTAGCAGAAAATTATAAAAATTTGTTCAGTGAAGATTGGTTTTAATTTTAACTAAATTTTAACTAGTAAAATTCTGTAATATTAATTACATCCTGAAGAATACCGAGAGTTTTCAAAAATTACATTGTTTCTGGAAAAGAAATGTTCTATTATTTAAAGAAATAATCAGTTATTACTCTAATTTTGTTTACAGAGCATAAAATATAAAGAGTTAAGTATAAAAACCTTAAAATAACTACACATGTATTGTTAAAATATAAATGAGAAAATTTACATAGCAGTATACAGATAGAAATTAACAAAAAATATGGTCACAGTGTAGAAGCATTAAACGGTTACCTTAGGCAGATGATTTTATTCAGAATTTAGTTAACAAAGTTTCATGATATCAATTACAGTCAAAGGAACACTGTGGAGCAAATTTTTGAAAGTTTATTTTGTCGCTGAAACGGATACAGCTATTAGGGGATATAATACTTTAAGATTATTTTAAATAGCGTAATGTGAAGCTATTTTTTATGACAAAAAGCTAAGATAAATGTAACTATATAGAGCGGTTAGTAAAACATGAACACAATCAACCGTATTCTTGAGCAGAAATTTCTCCAAATAAAATTCAAGATCACACAGATCAAGTATGTGAAAAATGGAGAAAAACAAAATGATTCAAAAAAGCGAATAATAAGCAAATAAAAACACAACAACTTGGCTTCGGTTTCGTAGCTACAAAACGTGTAAAAAACAGACGTCTAAAGGTTTAAAAATTCGATCATTTAGAAAGTTATAAAATATTGTAGTGGAGCAAAATTCTTAATTTTAGAAGTAAAAAGTAACTTTTCAATATTTTAATCAAAATTCAGCGTTAAAATTAGAACAATTATTATATATATCTTGGACGTCATCATCATCGTATAAAAGATCAAATAATTTTTTTAGTTGATCCAACTTCTCTTTTTCTATATTAACACAACTTATAGGCGTCATTTCCAGTTCTGCACTACCAATAATATGACCTTTATTTAACAGATATTTCTTAACATTCTCAAATTGCTCCGGAGCCGTAATAATTCGGTATGTATTCTCATCTTCCCTTTTGTAATCCTCACTTTCCGATTCGAAAATGTCACTTAAAAAAGCTTCTTCTTCCATAGATTCTGGCTTATCTAAAAGAATTATACCTTTTTTTTTGAATAGATACGAAACACAGCCAGGCTCGCCGAGATTTCCTCCACATTTATCAAAATAGTGCCGGAGATCGCCAGCTGTTCTGTTTCGATTGTCAGTTAAGCAGGACACAATAACAGCTACACCGCCTGGACCATATCCTTCATAGATTACTCTTTCGAAAGTTTCATTGTTACTACTACTGGCTGCTTTTTTTATAATCCTGTTTATATTATCGTTTGGTACATTGTTTTCTCGCGCTTTTATAATGCAGTCTCTTAATTTTGAATTAATAGCAGGGTCTGCGCTTCCGCCTTCTTTGACTGCAACAGCCAACTCTCTGCCTATTTTTGTAAATATCTTTGCCTTTTCAACGTCAGTTTTCTCTTTTTTTCTTTTTATATTGCTCCATTTTGAATGACCTGACAAAAATATCCCAACCTTTTTCCAAAAAATTCGAACACATCCATTATATTAAAATGTTAACAAAAAGTATAAACACAGGGAAGATGTTGCTGGCGTCACGTTTTAATAGTGGATAACAAATAAAAAATAGCTTATTTAAAAAATGTCCAATAGTTATTTATCTTTTAAGAAATATGCTGACAAAAAACTCTGTACACGTTAAAAACATCAACGAACTATCATATTTAAGCAGAGAAATAATCAGTTTGAGAGATACGTTTTTCAGAAATAAAAACTCATAAGTTGTGAAACACGAAAACCAAACGAGACAAACTGGTACTTCAAACAGAAAAATCGTTAGGATATCATTTAATGTCTGTATCTTAACATAAATTACCCAAAGCTGTAATAAAACCAAAACTACTCATCTGGCATTTTCCCCACAAACTCTATTGAATTTTTCAGATTCCAGCATTTAAACTTTTGCCTACATGGTTCATACCTCCTTGTTACTACAAACTAAACCTAAAAAATGCATTCAAAGTGGCTCTTGTTGATAAAATATTTTTAATAAATTCCAGTTACTACCATTACTTACACTTTAAGTTTGCTTTTATTCATCATCTGGGATATAGTCCGCAAGTTTTTCTTCCACTGGCTCTATAGCGGTTTCGTAAAAACTTTTTCCCGTCGAAGTCAAAGAAGTATAAGCTGCTACACCGAGGCCCACCAGTCCTCCAACATCAGGGACACCTAAAGCATATGATCCGATTTTGCCCAACACTTTACCCGCGGTGTACATTGGGCCTGCTCTGTAAATGAAATTACCAGCAACAGGCCTAAGTACCTTTTTATTTTTTAAGGTTGTTTTCAATATTTTTTTATAATTTTTGCCCGAGTTTGCTATTCCGATTGTGAAATCTTTGACCTTGCCATAATTTTCTGAGAACTTGCTATTGTCTATATAACCGATGTTCGAAAGAGCAGTTACTGCAGAATAAACGATACCCCCGTAATACGCTAATGTTAAGAAAGCTTTTTTTATTATCCCACCCTCATTTTTGTTTTCAACTTTAGTTTCGTTTTTTCTTAGTGTTTTATGATCATTACAAATAAACTCGTAATCGACAGAGTCAGATGCACTTTCATGATCATTACAAATAAACTTGTAATTGACAGAGTTAGATGCACTTGCCGTGCAAACTGCTAAGTTTGAAAACAAACTAAAGGTAACAATTGTAGAAATCGTTCTCTTCTTCATTTCTCAGATCTCCTTTAATTTAATAATGATTTTAGTATAGCACAATTTAATTAATAAATCAATAGTTTTTAAATAAAAAGCAGAAAAATATATAGAGTAAGATATACAATTTTATTTTTTTATAAAAGTAAGGATGTAACAAAATATACAGTATTATTAATATAAAAGGCCTATATACTTAAATGAGAGGAAAAATCTTTTTCTAAAAACAAGAAATATATCAAACCGATTTTTTGTTTTATTTAAAAACATATACTTTTGTACTTTTGTACTTTTATATATTTTCTAAGTGGTATCAAGAGATGATTACTTTAAGAAACAAAATATGTCTAGCGGGATTATATAGTTAAAGAAGTTAAAAAATAATAAACAGATGAATTTATATTTTTGGTAAGAATAACTTTTTTACTTATTTTTAAATTAAGCAACAATTTAAAGTTTTTATAAATGAAAACTAAAATTTATGTAAAAATATGTTTTACTATTTTTCAAATAAATTATTATTGGAAGAAGATTTATATTTTTAAATTTTATTTGAAAATATAAAAATAGAAATTATAGGAAGTTTTCATATTGTAATAAATAAATATTTAGCTGTTTTACTGTTATTCTTGCATTCAACTAGTTGCCAGTATATATTGTTAATTGATATAAAGTAGGACAATATCCCAGAACTTATTGTTTTAAATTTCCAAAAATTTATAATTCTTTTTTTAAGTGTTTTCTAACTTTGTGAAAGCTTGATTTTTTAATTGATGCTTATTTAAGTTTTTATAAGTATAAACGAAAAACTACTTTTTTGATAAAAAATTATAAAAAAGCAGGTTACTATATTTATCTTGTTGTTAATGTAGAGAACTTGATTTAATTTTAACAATTTTTTTTTAAACTAAAAATGAGGTCTAGTCTGTTTTTTAAAAATGCATTTTTTACAGTTTTGATTTCATAAAATGCTGCAGTGATGAAGGATAATAAAAGGCATAGAACTATATCTATTTTATTGTTAATGTAGAGAACGTGATTTAATTTTAGCAACTTATTTTTAAGTCAAAAAAAGAGGCCTGATCTGTTTTCCTTGAAAAGCATTTTTTACAGTTTTTATTGTGAGTTCGAAATCTGCAACTAGAGAATTCGGTTTTAAAATAGGATCGTCTTGTTTCATTGGTACGAAGTAGTAAAGTTTTCTGTTCAGCATGCTTCCTAGATTTTTTGCTGTGCTTCCTAAGGCATCGTTAGAGGCAAGGGCTATTACAACTGGTCTTAATGCTCTTAAATGTGATTTTACTGCCATTGTTACAGGGGTATCTGTTATCGACTTTTCGAGTTTGCTAAGCGTATTACTAGTGCATGGTTCGATCAAAATAAGATCTGTTAAATTCTTCGGTCCGATTGGTTCTGCATCGCTTATTGTTTTGATTATTTTTTGTTCTGCTATTGTTTCTATGGTGTTAACTATGTCTTTTGCTTTTCCGAACCTTGTATCAGTTTGGTATGCGGTGAAAGACATTATTGGTAATATTTTGAATCCAAGTTGCTTTAGCTTTTTCATTTCTTGGATGGCTTTGCTTATAGTGCAGAACGATCCACATATACAAAAGCCAATAGTTTTTATTTTTTTCTTGATCATTAACTTGTTTCATTCTCCTCAATTATTTTTATTAAACTGTTTTTTATTAACTTTGCAGATTCTTTTGGATAAAACTTTCCAGGAAGTCCTAGAGCATGAATGCTTTTTATTTTTAATTTTTTGGCAGCGCATTTATCTATTCCGCCGGGATTTGAAGCTAGATCTATAAAAAGGGTATTTTTAGGTGTTTTGTTTAGAATTTTTTCATTGAATATTAATGCTGGTACGGTATTAAAGACGATATCATAGTTTTCTGAAAGATCGATTTTATAAGTATCGATAAATTCGATTCTTTCACCTCTTAGTGTGCTAAATTCTTTAACTTTCCTGGTGCTGATCGTCATTTTTCTGCACCGATACTGCAATAAACTTATTAAAGATTTTCCTATTCTTCCCAGTCCGCAAATTAAAACACTTTTATTTAACAAAGGTGTGCTTACTTTTTCTTTTGCAATTTTTATTGCTGCTTTTGCCGTTAATTGAGCGTTTTTTAGTAACAAATCTTCTGTACAGTAACTAAAAATATTTTTTACTCCGATTTTTTCAAAAATTTGCTTTTCTTTTTTGTTTATACCGGAAATAAGAATAGTTTTTTCCTTTAGCAATGTTGCTTTACATATGTCTTTTATTGAAATCGATTTTTTTGAAAGAGGTGCGTAAATATGTGTACCGTTTTTTGAAATTGGCATAGGAAAAATTACATAGTCTGACTTTTCTAAAATAGATTGAAGATTTTCACTTTTTTTATTTCCATTTAGTCCATACGAGTTTACACAATAGTTGAGTTTTTTTAATTCTTTTTTCAAAAAAAATTGCCTTGTATCTCCACCTAAAATTAAAAAATTTTTCTGCATTTTATTCCTTTCTTTTTGCTATCTGTAATTCTTGCCTTAAAAAATACTATTTTATAGTTTACGTAAAAAAACAAACAAAGTTACAAAATATAAAACTTAGTTTGTTTGATTTACTGGTTGTCTTAAGTTTTTTCGTAAAATTTTTTATTAATAAAATAAAGTTATCTGGTATTCATTATTGTTTTCGGAAGTATATTAAAAGTATAATTTTTACAAAAAATAGATTACGTCTCTATATAAACTTCTTCACTAATAAGTTTTGCTAGTGCGACCGTTGTATTACTGCGAAACTTTTCCAATAAACTTATTTTTACTTTAATAACTTATTTATTCGAGAATTTTTACACTTCATGGTTTTCAAAAAAAGGTTGGTCTGCTTTAAATATATTTTTTGAAAAGGCTTAAGTATGAACATCTTTTCTACAGAATTTTTCCTGTACTAATTTTTTATTATTATTTTATGTATCACAGTTGTATAGATCGATTTTTAACTTAGACTGCTCTTATTTATCCTTTTTAAATTAAATAAAGGATATGAAGCACATGTTTACCCTGCTTTTGTAGGATATATCTCTTAGTGATGGCCGTATTTTTACAATTCTGCCTAAACTTACATCTTTTAATTTTTATATTTATCAGATTCATTCATTTACATATAGACTTTTAATTTGGACTTCTCTTATGATTTTTTTATCGAATAAAAAAACGTAGCGTACACTTTTTTACGAGACTATTTCTACACATTGCGGTTTATTTCTTTGCGATTTTTTTCAAGCCAAATTAAAAGAGCTGTGATATCTACAGGATTTACCCCTTCTAGTCTGGATGCCATCCCTATATTTGATGGCTTATACTTTTGTAGTTTTTCCCGTGCTTCAAGGCGAAGGCCATCTATTTCTAGGTAATTTATGTTTGGAGATAAACTTTTTTCTTCTATCTTTCTTTTTTGATTTATTTCTATTGTTTGCCTCTTAATATACCCAGAGTATTTTATTTCAGACTCTACAGAGTCAATGATATTTTTCTTTACCTCAGGTAAAGATCTAGTTAAAAGTTTTAAGTCGGCGTACTTAATACACGGCCTTTTCAGCAATTCGTAGCAAGATATTGCTGCTTTTATTTCAGATGTTTCACGTGAAACCAAAAAATCATTTGTATTTTTTGAAGGAATTATAATAGAGTGCTTTAAATTGTTTATAGTTTTTTCTTTTTCTTCTATGTCTTTAAGAATCTCTTTATAGATGTTGTTGCCTATTAAGCCCAACTCATAAGCTTTTTTTGAAAGTCTTTCGTAGACGTTGTCTTGCCGAAGAAAAAGACGATATTCAGATCTTGCAGTCATCATTCGGTATGGTTCTTGAGCTCCTTTTGTTACTAAGTCGTCTATTAAAGTTCCTATATAAGAATCGAATCGGTGAAGGACGAATTTTCTTTTTCCTAAAACTTTTAGTGCAGCGTTTACTCCTGCCACAAATCCTTGTACTGCTGCCTCTTCATAACCGGAACTTCCATTAAATTGACCGGCACCAAAAAGATAAGGAATTTTCTTGAACTCTAAAGTTTCATCCAGCTGAATTGGATTTATGCAATCATATTCAATTGCATAAGCGGGTCGCATTATTTCGACACCTTCAAGACCTTTTATTGTTCTGTAAAACTTCTCTTGAACATCTTCCGGAAGCCCTGAGGACATCCCTTGCAAATACATTTCCTCGGTGTCTTCTCCGCAGGGCTCAATAAAAAGTTGATGTTTTTCTTTGTCTTTAAAGCGTACGATTTTATCTTCAATGCTGGGGCAGTATCTCGGACCTCTTCCGATTATGTCTCCAGAGTAAACAGGGGATTTTTCAATATTTTTTAAAATTATCTCTTTGGTTTTTCCGTTGGTCCAAGTTATAAAGCAAGACATCTTATTAGATATTTCAACACAATTGTTATTATATGTTGAAAACTTATAAGGTTCGTCATCACCTTTTTGCTCTTTTAACTCTGAAAAATTAATGCTCGCTTTTTTTACTCTGGCGGGAGTTCCTGTTTTAAAGCGAAGAAGATCTACCCCTAATTTTTTTAGTGAATTAGATAAAAAGTTTGCTGAAAAAAGCCCATCCGGGCCACAATCATAATTGCTATTCCCAACAAAAATCTTGCTTTTTAAGTATGTTCCCGCTGCTATTATTACGGACTTTGCAAAAAAAGTAGACCCAAGTCTATTTTTTAACACCCATCTGTAGCCTTCGGTTTTGAAGTCCTCACTATTGTTTGGCATCAAATCTACAATTTCTGCCTGCTTAAGCTCAACATTTTTTTCCTGCTCAAGCAAGTGTTTCATCTTGATTTTGTATTTGTTTCTGTCGATCTGCATCCTTAGTGACTGCACTGCGGCACCTTTGCCAACATTTAGCATTCTTGATTGCAAACAACACTCGTCGGCAACTCTTCCCATTGTGCCGCCGAGAGCATCGAGCTCTTTTACTAAATTTCCCTTCGCCGTACCCCCAATAGAAGGATTACAAGGACAATTTCCCACAGAATCCAGATTTATTGTAAAAATTATGGTCTTTACGCCTAACTTAGCACTTGCTAGCGCAGCCTCTATTCCAGCATGCCCAGCTCCAATTACCGCTACATCATACTTTTTCACATAAAAACTCTCTAACGTGTTCTTTTGCTAAGTATTGTAGCATTTTTCAGGTATTCCGAAAATAGACAAACTGAAAACTAGCAACTTTTTTGGCAGGGTAAAGCCGTAGAATTTAGATTCGGACTAGAAGTAAGACATTTTAGCACCGACATCTAAACGAGAAAAAATCTAGACTCGACATTAATGTAAACTGCAACGATCACTGCAACATTATACTTTTTCGCTTTAAGAATCTTTCTGATGTGTTGCTTTACAAGCCATCGTAACATTCTCTGCGGATTTTGAAAACTCCCCCGAATACCAATAACATGTTTGGCTCGAGGGGGTATACCTGTAAAACTTAAATCTAAAATAGTCTGGAATAACTATTGAATTTTACAAACACTGGAGGACATTTTTCTATACTTTTTTGAAAAACTTGAAGAAAACATCATTCCATAATTGGATTTATTGATAATTTTGTGAGAAAGTATGTCCATCTCTATAAATTGAAATTGACATTGGGTAGATCAGTATTATTATCTTCATCAAAAATAAAATTAATTTTTTCTTTTCGCTTATCAGCAGGACTTTTTTTATCTCCTTCTCCTCGCTTATTAGTATGTTTATTTTTTTTAATATCATTTAACTTTTTTTTAAATGAATCCCTGGTGTTTTTACTTTTATCATCTCCTTCTTTATTTTCCTCGTCTTCATACCTTTTATTTTTTTCTTCTGTAGTTTTTATTTCGTTTTCTTTTTTATCTTCCTTTTCAATTATTATTGTTTCTTCTATGTTGTTCTGGTCGGCTTCAAATTTTGCAGGCACTTTTTCTTCTATTTTGAAATCATCGTTTTCGTACACAAGTTTTTTATCAGTGTCTTTCAGAAATACAATGTTGAAAAATTTGCAAAGATCTTCCCCACTAGTTTTTTCATTTAAATATTTGGAATTAACAGGACTAAATTTACCATAAGCATAGTCAATAAGTTTGCCATTTCCTGAGTAAAGATCAAAATATAATGGAGGAACTTTTTCACTATCTTCCGAAACTTTTGGTTTAACAACAAGCATAAGTAGTTCTTTTTGTTCTAGTTTTTTTAGCTCCTCCTTCAAAGTTTCGTTTGCGAGCATAAGTCCTAGCTTCATGCTTATATTTTCGCCACAATCTTTAGAGTCATATAAAAATGAAAAATCATTATCATGAGCGAGTTTATACTGAAGTTTTCCTAAAGGGCTGTACTTACTTATTTTTTCTGAATTATCACTAAAATTTTTCTCAACGAAATTCTCAAGCCAAATTTCATCCTCTTTAAGCTTTTCTGACATTTTACGCTTTTTGATTTCTTCGCTGTATTCAATTTTTATTTTATTAGTTTTATTTTCATCTTTTTCCTCATCTTTTTTCACTTCTTCTTTCTTTTCTTCTTTCTCATCTTTTTTCTCTTTTTCTTTCTCATCTTTTTTCTCTATAATTATTTCTTCAATTTTCTCTTCTTTTTTCTCTTTTTCTTTCTTTTCTTCTTCCTTTCTAAGTTCTTCCATCTCTTTAAATTTTGTCTCTACGAGGTTTATCGCTACAGGAGCGGTTTCTTTACTAACAACGTGTCTGCATATAACATGTTCCGGAAACACTTTACCTTTTTCAACTTTATATAAGGATAACGCAAACTCTTCGCTTTTCAAATCTGGGTCTAATTCTAAAATTAGTTTACAATGTTCATTTACCCCGGCTTCATTTAGTATCTCTTTACTGAACAAATTTTCAATGTCTTTATACGCAACGTAAACCTTCTTGTATAGCAAGTCTTTTATGCCGTTTTTTATATTGTTACTAAACTTTAAATCACTTAAGCTTTCCTCTGTGTATGTATCCTCTAACTTTAAAGAATCATTCACAAAACTAAGTTTTTGCCCTTTTTTGTTAAAGTAAATAAAGTTAAAGAAATCGACAAGGTCTTTCATTTGAGCTTCGTTGCTTAAATCAAATGTGGTAAGATGATCAATTTTATGGTAATCATTATCAACTGGTTTTGTTAAATATAACTTAATGTAACAATTGTCAACAGTTTTTTTGTCTTCTGCCAGTGAGAGCTCATTTAACTTCGCTTTAAAGCCATCTTTTAAGAGATTACTATTATAAAGTGCTCTAGGAGAACACGTCTGCGAAACCATAGGATCATTGCAATCAGTATGCTTACAACAACACTTTTTTGAAAAGATTTCCGAGCATAGGTCTTTGCTTGTTATTGATAGCTGTTCATAAAATATTCCATTTGGAAGGTTTCTATCTTTTGGTTCATGAAAAAATAAAAGAGCTCTTGCCAGGTCTGAAGTAACATTTGGTTCGCATTTCTCTATTTGCCCATTATTATCACTATCAAAAAAGACTTTCTTAGCAACCTCTTTAAAATCGGGGACTTGATCGTCAACTTTCTCTATAATTAATTCAATTTTCTCTTCAATTTTCTCTTCAATTTTCTTTTCAATTTTCTCTTCTTTTTTTTCTTCTTCTTTCTCTTCTTTTTTCTCTTCAATTTTCTCTTCTTTTTTCTCTTCTTTTTCCTCTTCAATAATTATTTCTTCTTTATATTTTTCCTCTTCTTTTTTCTCTTCAATTTTCTTTTCAATTTTCTTTTCAATTTTCTCTTCTTTTTTTTCTTCTTCTTTCTCTTCTTTTTTCTCTTCAATAATTATTTCTTCTTTATCTTTTTCCTCTTCTTTTTTCTCTTCAATTTTCTCTTCAATTTTCTCATCTTTTTTCTCTTCTTTTTTCTCTTCTTTTTTCTCTTCTTTTTTCTCATCTTTTTTCTCTTCTTTTTTCTCACCTTTTTTCTCACCTTTTTGTGCTTTATCTTTTTTTTCTTTTTT
>DFGJ01000042.1 GCA_002372375.1 Ruminococcaceae bacterium UBA3753 | reverse complement strand
TAGGGCAGGGTCGAGACAACGTCAAAAGTTTGTTAAAAAATGACAGTAATATTGCAAATGAAATAGAGATGGAGGTTATGCAGGAACTAGAAGATAGAAAAAAGAAATGAGTTTTGGTTGTTTGCCTAATTTGTTGGGTAAGTATGGTTGAGGATGTTTCGTTTACGCAGTGGTAATTATGTAAAAGTTTGCCAATGTGGGTTTTGTTGTTCGTTTTTTTTTGGATGAGGATGTATTGAAAGTTTGATCATTTAGTTGTAGTTCTTTAAGGTGAAAAAATTCAGAGCTTGTTACAGAAGTTGGGTCCAGTCTGTGCTACCTCGAAAAATTATCGAAGGTTTCGTTGTTCAAATAGAAACTAGGAATGTTTGTCGTATTTTATTGCTTACTTTCTTGGGTAGTTGTATTTCGCTTGCCTTGGGGAGTTTGCTGGTGGCGTGTCTTCGCTTTTACTTGGTGTTAAGATTTAGACTAATTTTGCGTGTTTGTTTCTATTACTTAAAACTTCTGTCCAAATTTTATTTTGTTGGTTTACCCTAGCGCGTAACGGCGTGGCAGCCGAGGTTCGTCTTTGAAACAGGAGTTTTAATAAATATTCTCTTTAGATGTAGCTTTTTATCGTTAATGATACAGATG
This sequence comes from Ruminococcaceae bacterium UBA3753, assembly GCA_002372375.1. Classification (GTDB taxonomy): domain Bacteria; phylum Bacillota; class Clostridia; order Oscillospirales; family Acutalibacteraceae; genus UBA3753. The sequence goes on along the minus strand of DFGJ01000042.1, from coordinate 6,868 downwards.
TCTAAGCAAGTTAAAATTTGTTCTGGTTTGATGCAAAAAATGGATGTTATTGAATTTGACTCATTTCTGTTTTGTGAAAAAATTAAACTTCAGATCTTAAATGAAAAGTACTCATCATTAATTATATCAAACAAATTATGCGAAACATTGGTACGTTTATTGCAAAGAATTGATATGTAAATAGTTTGCTTCTATAAAAATCCTTTTAAAATAAAAATTTATCATTCTGAATTTGTAACAAAATACAATCACTTTTCCAGAAATATGAATAAGATTTAGCATCTGCTTGTGGTTGTTTTTATTACAAATTTTATTGCTTTTAATATTTTTGCACTAAAAAGTTTACTCTATCTAAAATTCATTACCATATTCTCATAAAAAAGTAGCAATAGATTCCTTTTGTTGAAATGTTTTTTACAAAAAAATATAGACATTATTTATTATATATATTAACATAAGACTGGACGTGTAAAACAAATTTTGATAATATATAAGTGTCGGTGTACATAGGAGGATGAATATCAAAAGAGGAGGTTATTTGGCTTTTTACAAGGGGAGTTTTTTATAAAAATAAAGAAGGAGAAAATAGATGTTTATGGGTTTAAAAAATGAATTTAGCAATTTGCTTGAAGAGAAGGCGGCAACAGAGGGTATAGAGTTGACTAAAAATGATGTTAATCAGATGCGAATTTATTTTGAAGTGCTAAATGAATGGAATCAGAAGATAGATTTAACTTCGTTGACTGATACCGGTGAGATAGTAATAAAGCACTTTTTGGATAGCTTAATGCTATTAAAACATTTGAAGATCCCGGTGGGTGCTAAGTTGATTGATGTAGGAACGGGTGCAGGGTTTCCTGGATTGGTTTTGAAAATAATGCGGCCGGATCTTCATGTGTCACTTTTAGATTCGTTGAACAAAAGATTAAGATTTATTGCCGAAGTTAAGTCTGCTTTGAACATAAGGAATTTAGAGTTGATGCATTTTCGCGCCGAGACAGCGGGTAAAATGGAGCTTTACAGAGAAAAATTTGATTTTGCGGTTGCACGAGCAGTTGCTCCAATGGTACAGCTACTTGAGTATTGTGTTCCATTTGTTAAAATGCAGGGGATTTTTGTCGCAATGAAATCAAAAAAGGCAGAGGAAGAAGTAGATTTAAGTGAGAATGCATCTATTGCCTTAGGTACAAAATTAGAAAAGGTTACGGAGTATGTTTTACCTGAAAATATGTACAGATGCCTTGTTCTTTACAAGAAATTTCACTCTACACCAAAAAGATATCCAAGGCAGACTGGACAGATTCGAAAAAAAATACTGGGTGAAGTTAAAGTGAACGCTTAGTTTTTTACATTTTATTATAAATTTTTATTTTGATTTTTTAGAAGTAATGTAAAATCTTAGTGGCTTTTGTGGAGTGTTTTAAGATGCCAGGTTGATTGATGCAGGAACGGTTGCAGGTTTCCTGGATTGGTTTTAAAGATAATGAGGTCGGATTTTCATGTGTTTTGCAGGAAGAGAGTCGTTTTTTTGTGATTTTTGTGGTAGACTCTTTCACTTTAAAGGTTGTAGGACAAAGCTAAAAATTTATTTGCCGGTTTTTCTTTGCGGTTTGCTAGAATGAACGGCAGTGCTTTTGTGTTGACTTTATCTCTTAACTTAAATTTCACTTTTTGACTAAGAACTCATGGAGCCATTTGTTAAAAAGGTGGTGTGTCGTAGTTTATTTAAGGATTATGATAGTATTAATAAATTTTTGATTTTTTAATGATATTTATCTGTTTGTTACAGATGTTATTCTATTAAAACTTTAAGATATGTAAAAAATATTTTTATTGCAAGTAAAATTCTTCCTATCCTTGGGTTTTTGGAGCATTACTTCCATAAAAGGGCGCAACTGACGTGAATAAAAAAATAAAAATTTACCAATACTTAGAACGATGCGTTTTGTTCATTTACAGGGTTGGTAGATTTTATGAATACAAATAGACTAGAAAAATCTATACTTTTAGGGATCATTTTCACTATTTTATTTAATTTTGTAAATTTTAGTGTTATTTGCGAAAATATAAGTTCGGAAATTTTACGACTTCATATAATTGCAAATTCAAATTCGGAAATTGATCAAAATATAAAATTTTGTATAAGAGACAAAGTACAAAATTTTATGTGCAAAATTTTAAGTCAAACTAAGAGTAAAGAAGATGCGAAGAAAGTTTGTAAAAAAAATCTACATGAAATGAAGAGAATCGCTGAACAAGAGCTGAAAAAACGAAGTGATAACTACAAAACAAAAATAACTGTCAAACAATCATACTTTAAAACAAGGGAATACGAACATTTTATTTTGCCTGCTGGGAACTATGATGCATTAGAAATAAAAATTGGAGAAGGTAAAGGTAAAAATTGGTGGTGCATATTATTTCCTGTAATTTGTGTTGGTACAGCAAAAAAAAACAACGTGGATAAGAAACTTTCAAAAGAAGAAGTAAATTGCATTAGAAAAAGAAAATTTAAGGCAAAATTTAAAATTTTGGAAATTTGCAAGAATTTGAAACAAAAAATAAACAAATAAATTACATTTACAGTAAAACTGAACCAAGACTGTCTCTGGATTTCATAACCTCCACCGCTACGTAATCAAAATCCGCATTAACGGGTGGCGTGGGTTTCCTTAAAGTAATATCAACTTTATAAATCTTTTGAAAATATTTTAGAACAGAATCACATAAATACTCGGCCGCCGTTTCAATCAAGTTGAAGTTTTTCTCTGTAAATTTCTCCTTGATAAAATTTATTACTTCAACGTAATTAATAGTATTTTCCAATGTATCACTAGGCACATTCTCTAAAAAGTTAAAATAAATTACTAAATCCAATAGAAAAAATTGTCCTAATTTCTTTTCCTCAGGCAACTTTCCATGGTACGCGTAAATCTTCAGCCCTTTTATGATGATCTTACTATTATGTCTTTCGCTATACATTGCATTTTCCTTATCTCCTCGAAGACCATTCATAGATCTTCAATATTTTTCTACTTAGTCTAACATTATGTACTCTTAATAAATTTGCACCACTTCTTGCAGCTACTATATTTAATATACCAGTAACAAAATCGCGATCATCAGAATTTTCAAAGTATTCTTCTGAGATATTACCTTCAAAAAGCTTGACTAAACTCTTAATTTCACTAAAAAAACTACTGCCCACCACAGAATTAATATCTGCTTTACTCAAATAATCCTCGTGCTGGTTCACCAAACCCTCTACTTCATGCATAGTTCCAGTGACACCAAGTCCCAAAAGACTGGAAACTACATGAACCACTCTTTTTCTGGATATACCCAAAAGCACAGGATAATCGCCAATTTTATACTTGCTAACATTTGTTATTATATCAAAATCTTCTAAAAAAGTCTTACCAAATCCTATACCGGGATCAAGATAAATCCTATTTTTATCGATTCCATACTCCTTCGCCAATCTTACTTGATTTAAAAAGAAAGAGCGCATACCACTATTAGGGCCACAATAATTGATGATACAGTACAGATCATAAGATTTGGCAACTTGTGCCATCTCGATATCGGTAAATCCATAGGTGACATTTAAAAATTTTACACCAAAATCTGCTGCTAAAGTTGCAACTTCTGCATAATACGTATCAACGGAAATAGGTACCGAAATTTCTCTAGACAGCCTTTCCAACACCGGCCGGATACGCAAAATCTCTTCACCGGCAGAAATTGAAACATAACCGGGCCGTGTACTTTGTGCGCCTACATCCAATATATCTGCACCGTCTGCAACCAAACCATTCGCCTTATCAGTGGCAGACACAGGGTCGAAGTACTTTCCTCCGTCAGAGAACGAATCCGGAGTCACGTTCAAAATACCCATTATCTGTGGTAACTCCAAAAAATCCGCACCTCCTAAAGAAGCTTAAACGAAACCCGACCTATGAACCCTACCCAACAGCGAACCACATAATACACTTCTAATAAACACTTACACAAAGCCCGAAGCACGCCAAACTACTAATTAGTATCAGAATCTAGTGCACTTAACGGCATATTACATAACTTCTCAAATTGATCTTTAAAGCCTTTTTTAACTTCTTCTTCAGCAGAAACTTTCCCCTCCCTATCAAGCATTTCACGCTTACTCTCATTGATACTACCGATTTTATCATCCAAAGCGCTAATTTCTTTGTCATATTTTCGTTTAACAAGGTCCCGCCTATCCTCTAATTCACGCAGATCCTTCATTTTTTGAGAATTCAAATCACTAAGTCTTTGTGCTAAACGAACTTGCGCCTCGTTAATCCTCATTTCAGCCATTGACTTTACTCTTTGTTTATTATCATTAGCGCCAAAATAACCCAACCGCCCATTATGAGCAGGTTCATTTTCATCAAAACAGCCCGGAATCAGAGAATTCGCCGCATTCTTAACACTGTTTATATAACTACTTGTAGCATTTTTCTCACGAGCCTCCATATCTCTATACTCCGCTTTTACTCCTTCAAGCCTTCCATCTATTTCTCGTATCTTTCCTAATTTTTCGTTTTTAAGAAATTCACTTTTCTCAACAGCCTTTTGCACATCAGCATCAAGTGACTCCACCCCTTTAGAAAATGCTTCAAGTTCCTCAACTTTATTTCTCAAAACTTTCATTCTACTCGCAAGAATCTCTTCTTTGCCACGAAACATCTTAGCCAAAAAGTCAAGCACCTGCTCCTTTACATGTTCTTCATCTATATCATCATTGATTTCGAAAGCACATTTTACATCTTCCAATTTATTTACATATATTTCCTTTATTTTAGTAAACATACTTTCCCGCGCATCTTCATCTGCTGAATCTGAAAGAAAATCTAGTAAAGGCTTCAAAATCTCCAAAGTTAGATCATTATCCTCCTTACGTTTAAAATCATAGCCTAAAATTCTAAAAATTATGTTGAATCTGTTGTCCATAGCTCCACCACTAAATGCCACCATTTCATTCCAAACTTTTGTAGAAGCTTTTGAGCCATCATTTATATTCCTGAACATTACTGCCCAGAACAAGCCCTGATCAGTTATTTTATTCAGCAAAGCACAAATAGCATCCTGTTTTCTCTCTTTAACACTTTTCAACAGGCATTTACCATAGCACGCAACTACTTTGTTCAGGAGCTGTTCTTGTTTTGTAAATGGCAAAACTTTACCAACTTTGTCTTTCTTTTCACCTGCTTTCTTCATAACAGCAGCGTCCCTATTACGTGAATGCAAATGGTCTACTAAATTGCTAAGATTTTTTAAGCTTTCAAACGAATATCCGGATTCCTCACACTGCTTGATTGCTTTTTCCAGATTTTCAGCATCATACTCAGACAAAGAACCCCAGGCAGATTTAAACGAAAACGATGACAAAGTATCCCACAACAAACTACTGCCAATAGCTATAGCTGGATTGGTAAGGTAACTAGCAATTCCCAAGGTATAATACTTACACAGACCTTTTAAAAGCCCATTGTCAAACGATGACGCTGCAGCATAACCTACAGGACCACCAAAATGAAGCCCCGCAGCCTTGACAAATGGCATAATAAACGCTTTGGAGAAATAGTCGCCGCGTTCGTAAGCAGCAGCAAACTTAGCCAAGGTCTGGAACACAGGAACACGGCCCCAGATTTTCTCAAACAACCTGTTGTTAAAAAGGTTATAACCAAGCTTACTAAGCAAACCAAAACCAGTATATTTAAACAGCGGATAATCGAAAACCTTGGAGGCACCGCTTGCATACAGTGCCATGAAAGGAAACGCCACAATTAAAGCAGCTGCCAAATTTTCGGGTGTAGAGGCTTTCTTCAACAAGTCTTTAACACCTTTTCTTTGCTCACCAGTCCATGAGAAATACTTAAAAGCCAATTTAAGCGCAACATACGCGCGTCCCATTCCCATAAAATAAAGAAAAGGTAAATCCAAAGGAGAAAACGATGGGACCAACTCTTTAATACCGTTCCATAACTCATCAGAGCCTGTTAACTCCTTCAAATAAGCAGGAAGCGTGGAATCGAAGATTTTGTTATAATTAGAAAGAAACGTCCTATAAATATCTGAAAATTTCTCAGGTAAAAAAGTATCATTTTTAATTCTAGAAAATCCCACAATGTAGTCCAACAAAGTAGATTGAATATTATTCCTCAAAAAATAGTCTGCAAAAGTAAGACGATCCAGGGCATAAACAACCAGCGCTGCCTTCCAGCCAATAGTATAGTAAAAAAATACAGGAAGAAACTGTTCAATCTTTGTTTTTGGCCAACCGTATCGCTTCAGTAAAGCAGATGACTTTCTCCACCAGTCTGAGTTTGTTAAATTTTTATACCAGTCTGAACCTTTCAAATACAATGAATCTATTCCATTCGCTATCTGATTTTTAGAAGCTTTATACCAGTCTGAGTTTGTTAAACTTTTATACAAGTCTGAACCTTTCAAATACAATGAATCTATTCCATTCGCTATCTGATTTTTAGAAGCTTTATACCAGTCTGAGTTTGTTAAACTTTTATACAAGTCTGAACCTTTCAAATACAATGAATCTATTCCATTCGCTATCATATCTTTATTTGACCAAGCAAGTTTGTATAAAGACAAAGGATCTACGATACTACACAAAGCTTTGTACAAAACAGGATAGTTGGAAGCAAACTTATCAAAGAAATCCTTTAACTTAGGAACCTCTTTCTCCCACCAACGAAACCTATCCAAACTAAATATAGGCTTATTGTCATAAAACTCGGTCAGATATTTGCCAATAGCTGAAACCACATTGTCATTCTTTTTGTCATTCTTTTTGTCATTCTTTTTGTCATCCTTTTTGTCATCC
>DFGJ01000026.1 GCA_002372375.1 Ruminococcaceae bacterium UBA3753 | reverse complement strand
ACAGGCTTTGTCTTTTTTATTTTTTTCGGTAAAATCGTCACCTCATTCACTTTTTCAACCTCTAACTTAGGTTTAGGTACTTTAACTAAATAAAAATTATAATTTTGTTCCTTAATTAGCGGTACTTCTCCTTGACCCAAGAAGACTGTCCCATTGCCAAACTTTTTGTCAGAATTTGAACTTTCTGTTTTTACCGATGTAGAAACTGAGACTGTTTCTTTAGTCTCCGGCAATTTCTTTCCAGTATTTTCCATACTTGTAGATTGTTTTTCTAGCTTATTATATTTGGGTGACTTTGTTATTTCGCTTTCTTTATTTTTTACTTTATTAGCTAAAGGGTTTAAATCTCTATCTTTGATCAATGGTTCGCGCTTCGATAAAATGTCTTTGTTTTTATTGTATTTAATTTTATCAAGGTTATTATTTTCCATTTCTTGATCAATATCCGGAGATTTGATGGGAGCGTTATTTTTATTTGCTGAATTTTTTACACCAGACTCTGCAGATAAAGTTTTAACACTACTTAGGTTTTCTGAGATCTGATCAACAAATCTTTGGTTACCTATTAGTTTAAGCGAATTACTGCTACCGTTGTCCAGGTGAAAAGAATTACTATTTTCTCTAGATTTTTTTAAAATTTGAAAAGTGATTCTCTTACCCTCAAATAATTTGGCAATTTTAGAAAAAAGCCACTTGTTAATGGACATTTTACCATTTTTTGTTCCGGGCCTCATTAACGAAAAAATACGGCTGATTTGTTCGCTGTCTATATCAGAAATTTTTATGAAATAGTCTGGATCCTGCCCACTGGATTTTCTTTTTTGTATAGCGGAATCTCTACTTTCAAGGTTCATCGATATAGTATTTTTATTATTGTTTTTTCGGACTATCCTAACAATTATATTGCTACTATTTGCCTGTCCATTTTTTAAAATATATGGATTTAGGTCAATTTCATTATTGAGATACTCCAGTAAAATATTTTCAAGTAAACTATTTAAACCAAGTCCATAAGCGCTATTGTCGTCGTCATTCGATGATATTAAGGACCGCTCACTATTTTTGGTTACCAAACTGGTGCTAGAAGCATTGTCACTCTTTTCATTTTCAGGACTGTTCTTTACATGCTCGCTCATATTGCTAATAAATCTGTCTTGAACGTCACTTTTGTTCGATACGTTAACGATACTGACATTCTGATCGGAATTTTTTTGTTTTACTTTAATTTCGTTAGTTTTATGTACTAAACCAGTTTCATAACTTTGTTTATTACCACCTGTCTGCTGGTCGTTAGTACCGTCTTTTATATCAACGAGACTATTATGATTATAACTGGTTTTATTCACTTCCACACTATTTACATTAACATCTTTGTTGCTACGGGTACCGTTATGAACTTTATTCTTTAGACTAGTTTTAGCCTTCTTATTAACGTCATTAACACGCTCATCATTAACAGTGTTTTCATTAGATATATTATTTTTATCGTCACTCTGATACTTTTGACTTTGTTTTGATTCACTTTCGTCAATTCCCTGCATTGAATTATCTTTATGTTCTTGTCGATTATTATTTGCATGTTGATCAATACTATTATTATTATTATTATTATTATTAATCGATGAATTAACGAAGTTGTTCTGGTTATTATTTACATTTACATTAAGCTCGGTGTTGTTATTATTTTGCACTTCATTATTAATATTCTTGTTGAGAGAGTTGTTTATCATGTTTGAATTATTAGTTTTAATGTTACTGTTGTTTAAATTTTCTCTACTGCCAGTCTGCGCGTTTGAAGAATCAGTTGTCCCTTTTTCATTAAAATCGTTAGAAGAAAAAAGAATTTGGAGAATAATGTAAAGTAACAATAGTTCTACAGCAACAGCAGGTGGTGGTAAACTCTCTGGCAAACTTTTGTAATCTGTGTTGGGGCTTTTCTGTGTACTATCACTTCCTTCGCCTGCTGAATGTTTTGATCCGCGAATATATTCTAGAGCTGTCGGCACAGGTGTGACACTTTGGCTAAAAGCTTTAGAATCAGGGTTTAGCGTAAAGTCATAATTCTTGGCATCGCTTTTTATACTTACTGTTTTATCATCTGGTGCGCACATGGCATGATCTTCGGCCTTACATATTTCGATGTCTGTCTCTTTATTTTTTAACGGTACTACAGCAGTGACTGGTTCACATTTTTCATCATCCACTCTTTTTTGCACATACAGTACCACGGAAGTATCAGTTTTCTTTTTTAATTTTTTTTCTTCATCTGCCGAACGACTTGTTCCACGAATATACTCCATAGCAGTCGGTATAGGAGTGATATTTTGACCAAATTTCTTAGAACCTAAATTTTTTCTGGAGTCATGATCCTTACCCCCACTTTTTTCATCTTTTTCACTATCATTTCTTGTTTTATTATTAGCTTTTTTTAATGTATTTAAAAAAGGTAAAAGTAACGTTGCCACATTTACACCATCAACAAGAAGTTTATTTCCCGCGGCAATGGAATTCAAAAAACTGATAGCATCTTCTAAACGGTCGAGGGTCACATCGGATGATCTGCCTTGTATGTCTATAGAAGTTTGACCTTTATCATCTATCGACAGAATATCTTCCCGACCAGTATTAGGTGACTCTGAAGAAATATCCTTTTTACCTTCATTATCTGCCGACGGAATATCTTCCCGACCAGTATTAGGTGACTCTGAAGAAATATCCTTTTTACCTTCATTATCTGCCGACGGAATATCTTCCCGACCGTTATTAGGTGACTCTGAAGAAATATCCTTTTTACCTTCATTATCTGCCGACGGAATATCTTCCCGACCGTTATCAGGTGACTCTGAAAGAGTACTTTTGTTAATTTCATGTGATGAATCAGCTGTATATTCTTGTTGATTATTATTTGCCTGCTGATCAGTACCATTATTGCCGTTATTTAATGAATCAATGGAATTATTCTGATTATTATCGGTTTTATTCACTTTCCCACTATTTACATGAATATCATATTCGGTGCTACGAGTAACGTCATCGTGATCTTTATCCTCTAGACTGGTTTTCGTATTCTCATTAACATTATCAGCAAGCTCATTATTGACAGTGCTCTCATTCGATATAGCATTTTTATCGCCAATCTGATCGTTTGGAACTTGCTTTACTCCACTTTCGTCAATTACCTGTGCTGAACCAGTTGTACGTTCTTGCTGATTATTATTTGCCTGCTGATCAGTACCATTATTGTCGTTATTTAATGAATCAATGGAATTATTCTGATTATCAACGGTTTTATTTACATTCTCATTATTTGTATAGACATCGTATTCGTTACTACGGGCACCGTCGCCATGGACTTTATCCTCTAGACTGGTTTTCGTATTCTCATTAACATTATTAACAGCGCTTTCATTCGATATAGCATTTTTATTGCCAATTTGATCGTTTGGAATTTGCCTTACTCCACTTTCGCCAATTCCGTGTACCGAATCGGCTGTATATACTTGTTGGTCTTTTTGTCCATAATGTTCAAAGCCAGCCTCATTGTTGATGATTTGATTAGTATTTTTTAATTCTTCTGAATCCTGTACATTCTCGTTAGTATTAAAGTGGAGTTTATTATCAGAATTGTCAGTTATGTCAGGACTATTGTGCTTTTGATTGTTAAGCTCTCCTTTACTAGCGACACTATCACGTCCATTAGATTGTTCAGCAGAAATAACATTTGAAACCGTACTCGACTTATTTATTTCTTCTATATTTTTGGCATTAGCATTAATTATAGTCCCAGATTTTTTATCCGTATTTAAAATGTCACTGTTTATTGTTTTAACAGCAATACTTTGGTTACTATAACTTTTTTGTATGTTTTCAACTTCTACATTTACATTAGACATGGCTGTACTATGTAAAGAGTCAGAGCTTTCATTAACTACAGGCACATTGTTTAATCTAGATACGGAACTCTGATTTTCGGCCCTTGCCTCATTTAAGACAGTCCTTGATTTAGAATCCAAGTCAATGTGTCTTTGCTCGGGGCGAATAAGGCGAGGATTTCCAATATTTTCTAATTTTTTATTTTTAATTTTATTTTTCTCTTCACCTGGAAACGATACTTTTGCTGAACTGCCATTTGTGGCAGAACTTTTGTTACTTTTACTCTCTTCTGTGTTAATAGAACTTGTAAAAACTTTAGGGAATGCGCTTTTCAGTTCAGATTTCTCAAACAATTGATGGAGCCTTTTTTTTACAGGAAAATCGCTCAGTGGAATACTACCTACCGAATGCGCTAAAGCACACCCTAGTAAAATTATTCCACTAACATTTTTATTAAAAAAACCCACCCTAAAGTTCTACCTACCCTTATACGTATTGTACTATATAAATTCAAAAAAGAAGAGACTTTCATAATTTGATTATTCCAAAATCGGTAACAACAACTTTTGTGTTTATAACTTCGAAAAAACGCTCTGTCCAATGTACTCAAATTAAAAACGCATTTAGCAAATCTTTGTACTGATACTATCCAGAAATGATACATAATATTAGTTACTATGAAAAACTGTCTAACACACTTACAGTACTTTAAAAAGTTTACATAAAGTCTTGCTCAAAATCATTAACACGCAAAAATACAAAAATTTATGCTAAGATCTTAAAATTAGCACAAAAACAAAAAACACTAACAAGAAAAGCACAGTAACTAAAACTTACAAAAGCGGTCCATTATCTAAAAGATCACAGACATACCGTATAACAAAAAAATATCCAACAGAAAAAGATTAAAAACAGCACCAGCCAGCATAATAGAGTGGAAAGCAAAGAAACCGTATCTAAGAAACCTTTTTTGTAAAATTATAGCAACAACTCTCTTCATCATATTCAGTAAGCACCGTGTCGCCTTCTACAATACTACCGCTGATTAACCGATTCGACAATTCATTTTCAATCTCTTTTTGAATAAGCCGCCTCAACGGACGTGCACCATAAACTTTGCTAAAACCAGCCTTCGACAAATGCTTTACTACAGTAGAGTCAAAATCGATGCCTATATTTAGCTTTTTGGTTCTTTCTCTGAGTTCATCTAACATTTTTATAGTTACTTTTTCTATATCACTTTCAGTAAGTTTATTAAATACTATAATATCATCAATTCTATTCAAAAGTTCCGGCTTAAATTCTTTTTTTAATTCAGACTCAACAGTTTCCCGCATCCGCTTGTTGTCTACTTCCGGAGAGTTAGAAGAAATAAATCCCATAGATGACCTATTTTCAGTTATAAGCTTCGCACCTACATTAGATGTCATAATAATAATAGAATTTTTGAAACTCACCCTTCTACCTTGAGAGTCCGTTAAAAGACCATCTTCTAAAATTTGCAGAAAAACATTAAAAACATCAGGATGAGCCTTTTCGACTTCATCAAAAAGAACGACAGAATACGGCTTACGACGAACCATCTCTGTTAATTGGCCACCTTCATCATAACCTACATACCCTGGAGGAGCCCCCAAAAGCTTTGCGCTTCCATGCTTTTCCATATATTCAGACATGTCTACCCTTATCATCGATTGTTCACTGCCAAAAAGCGTTTCGGCCAGTGCTTTACAGAGCTCAGTCTTACCTACACCTGTAGGCCCTAAAAACAAAAATGAACCGATTGGACGCTTCTCATCACGCAAACCCAGCCTGCCACGTTTAATTGCATCAGAAATAGACTTGACTGCTTCATCTTGACCTATAACCCTGGACTTCAACTTATCCTCTAGTCTCAGGAGCTTCTCGCTTTCGCTTTCAGTTAATTTAGTCACAGGAATGCCCGTCCACGACGCAACCACCTCCGCTATTTCATTCTCACCAACTTCGCCAGCAGTTTCTATCGTTCCCTGTTCCCAAACCTTTTTCGAGCTATCTAATTCTGATTTCAAAAGCTTTTCTTTATCACGAATTTTAGCTGCTGTTTCAAAATCCTGAGAATTTATCGCAGCTGATTTCTCCTCAGATAGCTTTTGAAGTTCTTCCTCCATAATTTTCAAATTTTTAGGCGGAGTAGAAGCTTTAAGTCTGACTTTAGAACAAGCCTCATCAATAAGATCAATAGCCTTATCCGGCAAAAACCTATCACTTATGTATCTGTAGGAAAGTTCGGACGCAGCCTGTATAGCAGTATCCAATATTTTCACCTTATGGTGTGCTTCGTACTTGTCTTTAAGGCCCTTCAAAATAAGCACCGTTTCCTCCACAGTCGGCTCATCTACCACGACAGTTTGAAACCTTCGCTCAAGCGCACTGTCTTTTTCTATGTACTTGCGATACTCTTTTATGGTAGTAGCACCAATAAGCTGGAGTTCCCCTCTAGCAAGATTGGGCTTTAATATGTTAGCAGCGTCTGTGCTACCTTCAGCAGAACCAGCGTGAACCAAAGCATGCACTTCATCCACAAACAAAATAACATTCTTATCTTTGATTATTTCTTTTATGACTTTGTTTATGCGTTCCTCGAACTCTCCTCTGTATTTAGTGCCAGCGACCATAGATGTCAAGTCAAGCGCAACAACCCTTTTGTCTTTAAGAAGCTCAGGTATTTCTCTATTAACTATTTTTAAAGCTAAACCTTCCGCTATGGCCGTTTTCCCAACACCCGGCTCACCAATAAGGCAGGGATTATTTTTTGTGCGTCTGGAAAGTATCTGGATTACTCTCTCTATTTCTTTTTCCCTACCAATAACAGGATCTATTTTCCCCTCACTTGCCAGCTTAGTAAGGTCTTTACTATACCGTTCAAGGTACGATCCCCTTCTTCCTGTGGCACCCAATTCCACAGATTCCTCATCGTCTTCAGAAGCATCTAAATCTTGAACATTTTCACTGAGTTTTTCAAAAACACTCTGAGAGTTTATTCCAAAATCGGACAAAAACTTGACAGCATAGCATTCTCTTTCCTCCAAAATCGCCAAAACCAAGTGCTCAGTTCCAACATAACTATGTCCCATACTTTTGGCCTTCATTATGGCATTTTGCAAAATCCTTTTGGTTCTAGGGGTAAAGTCATCAGGGGTCAAGAAGCCAGGCTTTCCAACGCCAATTTCTGATTTTAAAAACTCAAAGACGTCCTTTGCGCGCACATTCAAATCAGAAAAAACAGCAAAAGCTACTCCGCTGCCTTCTTTTAACAAGCCATACAATATATGCTCACTACCAATGTAGGTATGACCCAGCCGACATGCAATGGCCACTGCTAAATTCAATGCTATATTTGCCTTTTCAGTAAAACCAGTAAACTTATACATAAAAAACATCCATCCGAGTTGTAACTTTTTAATCTTCGACAAATGCTGAACCAATAAGCACTAGCGGGTATTCTAACACTTTTTAACTACCCCGTCAACAATAAAAACATGCGTACGTCCTAGAATAAAAGTGAGAGATTGCGGAGTAATTAAAAATGAATTATTTAAATAAAAGAGATAAAACATATAAACATTTTACCTAATTTGTATGTATAGTCTTGTGATTTATTTTTTATAATTGTTTTTAAAATAATACTTTGTTAGTGTTTAGAAGTTGCCGTGGGTGAAAATAATTAACTGTGCGATTTTGCTGTGAATAATTTCCAGATATTTTATGTGCTCTAAAGCAAAGATATTTCTCTTTCCCATTTCTATATCAATTTTAAAAATTTTGTATCATTATGGCTCCTGCGCATATGCTTTTATTTTTTATGATTTTAAGTTTTTGTTTGTGACTTATTTTTAAAATAAGATCTACTTTGAATGCTCTTATTTTTGATTTGCGGTTACAAACCTCAATAAAACAATGAACTCCCTTTTAATAACTGTTAAAGATGGCTGATGATTACTTATGGACTATTTTCGTAGTACTTTTAATTTATCAGCTTCATTGTGCTATTTTGCCTGTTTTAGTCTGTGATCTTTTAATTTTACGCTTAAAGATGTTGCGCTTTTGAGAGTACATGTCGCTAGTTTACAAATGTTAATAAATAAGATAATTTTGTTACTTAAATATTAAGGTCGGCGTGGACAAAGATTAGAAATGTTTAGAAAACTATTAATGGTTACTTTTACTGTGGGTATTTGCTTGTAATTTGCGCGTGGAGACGGCGGTATTGATGTCTCGCATTCAGGACTTTTCGCGTAAAAAGTACGGAAATACGGGCTTTTAAGGCACTTGAACATCAGCATCGGAGAGCTGATTTGGGCTTAAAATTGTTCTGACTAAGCTGAACTACGACTCCTGCCGAATGGTTGAGTGGGCCATCTGGATGTCGTGGGGGTTAGTGATCGTGCCAGATGTTTTTACCGTAGGGTTGAGTTAGTAATTTAGATAACTACGGGTTGTGGCTGTGATTTGGATGTCAGGTCGACAAAGCCGATGTTTGTGGAGGGCAAAGTCATGATTTTGAGGCTGGTTAGGCCGGAACAAAAATATGCGGATCAGGTTATGCAATACAAAAAAGAAATGGCGGAAAATAACGACATTTTTAGTGGTTGTGCAGGTCTTGAAGACGTGGACACATTTTCGGAGTGGATGGATTTTGAAAAACGTCTGAGGCAGAAGTATGGCGAAGGATATGTTCCGTCAGAGGTATTTCTGGCCGTTCGAATGAATGATGACAAGGTTGTAGGAATCATCGATTACAGGCATCCATTGACACCGTTTCTTTTGCAGTACGCAGGTAATATTGGGTACAGTATTCTGCCGTCAGAGCGTCGGAAAGGATATGCCAGTGAGATGCTTAGACTGTTGCTTCAAATTTGCATTTCTTACGGAGAAAAGAGGGTTCTGCTTACCTGTGATAAGTATAATGAAGCATCACGTCGGACGATTATAAAGAACGGCGGAACACTTGAAAATGAAATCATCGATGACGTGGGCTTAGGACGATGCGGGATCATTCAACGGTACTGGATATCTCTGTAAATTTTCAGTATATGGAGTAAAGTATGATAGAAGTCTCAAAGATCAGTAGAGTATACAATATCCGCAAATTGTATTATTCGGACGCGGACAGCGCAGCGAGTCCGTAGCGAAACCGTTGTTTAGATGTTCTTTATGTAGTATTGATCAAAATCTTTGTAGTTAAATTAAATAAAGTTGAGGATTTTTCTGTATGATCAGTGGCATACTTTTAGTAGATAAACCGGCTGGTATGACTTCGTTTAAAGTGGTAAGTATAGTGAAAAGACTGTTTAATACAAAAAAGGTAGGTCACACAGGAACCTTGGATCCTATGGCGACGGGTCTTTTACCAATGCTGTTAAATAAAGCAACGAAAGTTCAAGAGTTACTGCAGAGCTCAGAAAAGGAATATCTAGCAAGTTTTAAGCTTGGCATTTCTACCGATACTCTAGACATAACTGGCAAGATAGTGAAAAAAACGGATGACTTTAAGGTAAATAAAGATCAGTTAGAGGATGTCCTAAAAAGTTTTGAAGGATTTATTGAGCAAGTCCCTCCTATGTATTCTGCGATATCTAAGAATGGAGTACGTCTTTATACGCTTGCGAGAAAAGGAATAGAAATCGATAGAGAGAAAAGAAAAGTTCAAATAAAAAAAATAAAGTTGCTCAGCTATATTGACGAAGACCATGAGGCGACTATTTTAGTCAACTGCTCTAAAGGTACGTATATAAGAAGTCTTTGTGCAGATATTGGCGATCGGCTTTTAACCGGAGCTACCCTCACAAAACTTCGTCGTACCAAAACTTGTGGTTTTACTGTTGAAAATAGTTTAGGATTAAAAGATCTGGAAGACTTAAAGGGCAAAAAAGCTTTGCACACCGCTGTCATTGCATTAGACCGCCTGTTTCTAAGTTATGTTCCGATTTTTTTAAATAAAAACCTTGAAAAAGTTTTTTTAAACGGTGGAAAAATCTCATTTGATTTTAGAATAGAGAGTGGAATGATTAGAGTTTACAACAATTGCAAAGAGTTTCTGGGCCTTGGAGAATATATAAAAGAACGTAGGGTACTTTTTCCTTCAAAAGTTTTCTACAGCAGGTAATATTACAGTATTGATATATATATATGATTATTTTTAATCGGCTTTTAGAATTAATGAGTAGCTTTAAATATCAAAAAAATATATGATTTAGACATATTAATTAACACGTACTGTTTGTTTTCCTGTAGGAAACCAATTAATTGTTGTTAAAGTGCTAGAAAAGTACAACTCCGAAATCTGGAACATTGCGTAGATGCGTTAGCTTTTCAATATCGAGCTGGGAAAAAGTATCTAAGCTAGAGCAGCTTTGTACTTAGAACTAAAGAAAGGTACTTGGATTAAGAATAATCTACCTACACTTAGATACGCAAAATATTTCTAGTGAAAGCACAAGAAACAGTACAGTTACATGCAAATAACGTAAAATATCTATAACTATTAGTTTTCTCATACACGCACTTTTAAATACTTTAGTGTACCATATTTTCACATCCATATTTGTTTTTCGAAACTATTATATTTAAATAAAAATTATTGACACGAAAACGAAAAACGTCAAACCCGCAAAAGAGTTTATCGTTTTGTTTATACGCTCTTAATTTTTATTCACACTTTTTATACCTTATGTATAAGTCTTATAATTTTACCAACACTCAGAGCTATCTTAATAGTATATACATAAATATTTACTACGTCGTATTTAAATAATTATTAATATTTTCTGCAACCTTTTTTCCATGTGCCATCGCGGCAGCCGCAGTTGATGGCCCTAAGATCATATCACCCCCAAAAAATATTTCTGGTACATTAGTACACTGACTTTTTTCATTAGTTTGGATTTTACCATTTTTATCGTAAATCATTTTGAAGTACGGATCCTGTACCGGAAATTCGCTGGCAGCTGAGCCTACACAAGTAATTACTGCATCCACATTTATTTCAAAGTCAGACTTAATTATTTCTTTAAAAGAAAATCTTTTACTACTGTCAAGTTTATTTGTCAGCTCATTCTTTGAGCACAAAATTTTTGAAATTGTTCCAACTGAATTAGTAACTATTTTTTTTACATTGGTAAGCATCTGAAATTTGACTCCTTCACTTTTTGCCACAGTTATTTCGTTTTCGCTGGCTAACATTTCATTTATCGATCTTCTATAAATTAAGTAAACATTTTTTACATTTTTTAAAGTCAAGGCCAGTCTCGCCACGTCTATTGCAACACTTCCTCCACCTACCACGGCAATATTGTTTATGCTTTTTTTATCTAAAACACTCTTGCCTTTATGATAACTTATCAAGAAATCTACAAAATTAACAACATTTCTTGAATCTTCACCATATATATCTAGTCTTCTTGCTTTCCATGTTCCTAGCGATAAAAAGATAGCATCAAAGCCTTTAATTTTTATTAAGTCGTACAAGTATACATCGCTACCGACGTTAACGTTAGTGTAAATACTTACTCCCATTTTTTGTATTTTTTTTATTTCATTTTTTAATATATCTTTGCTAAGCCTACTTTCTGGAATACCGTAGTTTAACATACCACCAACTTTAGCCAGCTTTTCAAAAATGCTTACCGCATGCCCATATTTTTTTAAATAATAAGCACAACTTAGACCAGCTGGACCAGAACCTATAACTGCTACTTTTTTAATTTTTGCCGATATTATTTTAGTCGGTTTATTATTCTCTTTAACACCTAAATTATCATAAATACTTGCAACAAATGATTCCAATTTACTAATTTGCACAGATGATCCTTTATTTTTTCTGACACAACCGCTTTCACATTGCTTGTTCTGTGGGCAAATTTTTGAGCAAATAGCAGGGAACGGAGATTTTTCACAAATCCTATTATACGCATCGAAAAATTTTTGTTCCTTAATCGCCGATATAAAACTTGGAATATCGATATCTAACGGACATTTTAGACTACATGGTTTTGTGGCACAGTTTAAACATCTTTTGGCTTCACTTAATATGTTTCTACATTTATTAGAATTTATTTCTAATTCATCATTTATAATATTATTCTTATATGATTTTTGCATAATATAAAACCTATTAAATAATCAGCTAGCCTATTAATTTTATATTATGCATCAAAATACGGCTATATTTTTTATGCTCTTAAAATTATTTAAGGCTTAAAACTAGTAGTGTAGGTGGTGAAAGGAAGCGATTAGTGTTATATAACATATATTTTATTTATGTTAAAAGTATAAAAAATAAAAATTACTCTTGACTTTTTTATGTGTTTAGAATATAATAAACATGTTATCAGTTGAGTACTGGTAATTAAAATGATTTAAAAGGAGTGTTTTTTATGGCTAAGACAGTTGTTACTATTGAAGATACAAAATCTGCTGCAGGTGGGAAATCCGGCGGTATGAGAATGGAAGTGGACGGCGAAATGGTAGAATTAGAAAATGATTCAAGCGGTGGCTTTAAGTGTACCGTTAATAATAAGGAGTACCATTTTTCTGACGCAGAGATTGCAAACATGTTGCACGAACAGCTTTAACTGTAATCTCTTTTTTGGGGGGAAAACTATGTACCCCCCATTTGGTGCTGGTAAAAACTGAAAATATAGTGGGAGAGGCGTGTAGTTGTCCTACAGAATTGCACGTTTTTCTGTCATGGGATTTGTTTTTTGTGAAAGGAAGGTATCGCGGATGGAAGTAAAAAAATCTGCAGAATTATCTGAAGATAATCTAGAACAAGTGGGAGGAGGGGTAATGTCCTTCGACCCTGGAAGTGCTCGCCAACAGAGATATATCTTTAACAAAAAGGAAGTTGAAAACAATGAGTTTCTACAAGCGAGGGGAATTAAGGCAAATAAAACTTATGCCCGAGGTGAACTAAACGATAAATTGGGTACAACATACGGTACTGGAAGCGGAATGAATGAGTTTTTAGAAAATACGCTCGGCCTTGATGTCCAAACAAGTTAGATAATTAGGTACTTTAGGTAGAAGTAAAAGTCTGAGCATATGATGCTGAACCATTTTAGTATGTACGCACTGAGCTAAGCCGTGTGGAGGCTTTTTTTGTTAAAGCTTAAACTCTGTGGTGAGTGCTCAGCCCATTAGGTACACGAATGCCGGTCAGTGACTCTGTGCTAAAAGTCAGGGGCAGTAAGATATACAAGGGGAACAGTTATTAAAAATCAGGGAACACGACTATTGTGTTTTTTTGTAAAAAATGGTAAATATACCATAAAACAGGGGGGTGCACCGACAACGCCACTCCTCCTTACTTTTGGATCAACGAGTTAATTAGCACTACTCTATATACGTAACACATGTAATCTTACATCACTACGATCTTGATCTCCCACTCAACTTTCAATCTTCCTCAAAATAATTACCTAGCAGATATAAAGATAGTCCTGACAGGTCATGAGCACTAGCGACACCAGAGTTGCACCTAAGGCAACAATAAGAAGGTTTTTACCTTTGTATGATAAAAATACAGCTGCAAGGAAGCCAGCTAAATTGGGTATTATGTTCATACCTTTGATTTCAAATACGTGTGGGAAAGTTAAAAAAGATATGACGGCGAACGGTATATAATCGAGTAGGGAAGATATGAATCGATTTTTTATCTTTCCCTTTACTATAGTTATCGGAAGCGCCCTGGTCGCGTAAGTAGCCAAGATTAAAATCAAAATGCAAACCAAGTTATAAGTTACATTATGTATCTCCACAAAAAGTTAGCTCCTTTCATTGCAATTATGCGTTGGAAACTTCAATGCTATTATTGTCGCACTTAAAATGGATCCTAAAACAAGGGAAATGCTCGGTGAAAATACGAAAGCAGTTACCTTATTTCCTGAACAAAATGGTCTCAGCCACCTAATCAATGTACTCAAAATACCCGCAAGAACGATAGTATACAAAGCCGGGCGAGATTTCTTAGCACTAGGAACTAAGGCATAAAGAAGCATGCCATAAATCGCCATCTGCATAGCAACAGTGACCTTTTGGGGAAGTATATCTCCCGCAATGGACCCAGCAATAGCACCTACAACCCAACATATCCAAGGAAAAACCGCCACACCAATAAAGTAATTTGCCGTTATCTCTCCGCTTTTACTTATGGCTACCGCAAAACTTTCGTCAGTAATACCGAGCCCTACCAAAAATTTCTTAATAACAGGAACATTTCGCTCTAACCTTTGAGACAACGCCAGCGACAAAACAACATGCCGTAAATTTAATAGAAGCAGAGCCATAAAGATTCCTAAATAAGTTTCGCCGCTTGCCATCAAACTCGTCATAGTTATTGTACCCATCGCGGTGATACTTAGGGACGATAGTGCATTCGTCAAAAAACTAAAACCTTTTGCTATAATCCCCATGCCAACGGTAAAAGCTATGGGCAAATATCCCAGACCAATGGGCAAACCGTCTCTCAATCCGACCAAAAAATCAGACTTAACTTTTAAATTGTTTTTCATCCGTAGTTCAACCTCACTCAGTAAAATATGTGAATAACAAGTATGACTAAAAAATAGCGCTAAAACGAAAAGTTTTAGCGCACAATAAGTCGTTCACAGACCCAATGGCGCCGTATGTAACAACCCGTGAGGGACTTTACAATTCCTTTATAACAAGATTTTCTAACCATTTCAAAAAGGCTCCCAACATCTTACCTTAACTCTGCTGGATAAAACGGACTAGCGCTATCTTGCAACCAAAAAACATATACGCACCATACCCTACAAGTGCCTCGTACCTAGACCTGCTAAATTATAAAATGAAAATAAGCGAGAAATCAATACTTTCCTCGCTTTTTTCCGATTTTTAAATTAAGAATCAGTTTTTAGACTCAAAGGATTCACAATCAACGCTTCGGCATCCGGTGGGATTCGATTCCCGTGTGCCAATTTTCACTGAGCTTAATGAACAGAAATTTTCTGAATTACAATGATTTTTACATGAAATAACATTACATTTTATACAAGAATTTGGTTGCTTTTCGCTCATTTCAGATTTCCAGCTCCTTTAAATTAAAATATTTAGCCTCTACTTGACTATTGTATGCAGATTTGAAGTTGATTATACATTTTACTCTTTGATTCGAGCATCTAGCGAATTTAAAGCCTCAATGATCTACATTTTTTATTATTGAAATTATAGACCGTTCCTTAAAATTGTTATAAATATATACAAACAAAGTTTTCTTTTCTATTTCTTTAAAAAATTTTGGTTTATTCAGAATACTATAACCATATTGTTCACCCTGAAGCTGCTGTAAAATATCCAATACGCCGATTTTGTTTTTGCTGCTTTACATGTCAGATTTTGAAATGTTACAATTCAGTTAGTCGTTTTTTCTTTGTTTTTTTAGTTTTCTTGTGGGCCAAAACTATAAGGATGTTGTAATGAAGCGTGTTTTTTTGGTTGTGCTGGATAGTTTTGGAATAGGTGCGGCACCTGATGCATCCTCATATGGCGATGAAGGTGCTAGTACGGTTCGTTCTCTCGTTGAAAGTGGTTTTTTGTGCATACCTTCGCTTGAGAAATTAGGACTTTTTAGTATTGATGGTTTGACGGATCTTTCTTATAAAAAAGTTGTTAGACGACCTAGTGCTTCATTTGCGAGGATGCAAGAAGCTTCGAAGGGCAAGGATACTACCACGGGTCACTGGGAATTAATGGGAATTGTTTCAAAAGATGCTTTCCCAACATACCCGAATGGTTTCCCGGACAGAATCATTAAAAGATTAATTGAAATAACGGGGCGAGGTGTTATTTGCAATAAACCATATTCTGGAACAGAGGCTATTAGGGACTATGGTGAAGAACACGTGCGAACTGGTAGTTTGATCGTGTATACGTCAGCAGACAGCGTTTTTCAAATTGCCGCACATGAGAAAGTGGTACCGCTGAACGTTCTCTACAATTACTGCCGTGAAATTAGAAAAATTTTAATCGAGGAAGACAATGTCTGCCGTGTCATAGCGAGACCGTTTACTGGTGATTTTCCTGATTTTGTTCGAACTTCTAACAGAAAGGACTTTTCCGTTTTACCTCCAAGTGCTACTGCGTTAGATTTATTGCAGTCTGAGGGTTATGGCGTTATAGGGGTCGGCAAAATTTCTGATATTTTTGCCGGGAAAGGTATAAGCGAAAACTTACACACCAAAAATAATGCTGAAGGGTTAGATGCGTTGGAATCATGTCTAAGTCGTGGTTTTGAGGGACTATGTTTTGTCAATCTGGTTGACTTTGACATGTTATATGGCCATCGGAATGACGTCGAAGGCTATGCATTGGCTCTTAATTCTTTTGATAAAAGATTGGACGACATTTTGAGAAAGCTTAGAAGTGACGATATGCTGATAATAACCGCTGATCATGGTTGCGATCCAGGAGATGTTTCAACAGATCACACAAGAGAGTTTGTTCCGATGCTAGTATATGGCAGGAAGATAAAAGAGGGAGTAAATTTAGGAACTTTAGAAACTTTTGCTGATGTTGGAGCGACTATTTTAGATTATTTTGGAATAAAGAATAGGTTATGCGGTACCTCGTTTTTGGGTGAGGTGCTCGCGTGCTAAGGATAAACGTAAAACTTATTTATGAAAGGAGTTGGTTGCAAAATTTATTTTTGGTATTTTTGGGAGTTTTGTTCATAGGAATAGGCACTGCTTTGAATTTTTGTGCGGGGCTTGGTAATGATCCTGTTAGTGTTCTTTTTGACGGCGTTAGAAATAAGCTTTCTGTCAGTCTAGGAACAGCAGCCTATGCAATAAATGGCTTTGTTTTTTTAATTACACTCATTTTTGGGCGGAAACATATTGGTGCAGGAACGTTAGTGTATATTTTTTTGACCGGTAAAGTAGAGGATGTTGTAGTTTCTTTGTATCGTTTGTTTTTTCCTTCTCCAACTTTGTTGGTCAGTTTTATTTCGTCTGTATTAGGCTCATTTATAATGCTGTTGGGAGTAGCGTTGATGGTAGTCTCTGGGCTGGGAGCAGATGTTTGGACGGCCTTCGCCATGGCTTCTTCTGAGCTAGTGAAGCTCGATTTTAAAAAGGTTAAAGTTTTATTTGATGGCGCTTTGTGTTTACTAGGGTTTGCATTTGGTGGGACAGTTGGTATAATCACTTTGTTGTTAGCGCTTTTTGGTGGCCCTTTAGTTAAATGCGCATCTAAGAAAATGGAGAGAATTCTTTTGTAAGGAGTTTTGGTTATGTTAAAAAAAGTGTTTGCAAAGTTGGTTTGCCCTGTTTTTTTAATCCTTTGTTCGTTACCTCGTTCAGCATCTTGCTGTAATCCATTTAGAGACATAGTAGTAAGTTATATGAAAAGTATGGCAAACGTTGAATGGACGCCAGAGAAAGACTTTACGTACTGGAACGAGAAGTATGGAAAAGTTTACAAAGCTGGTATGGATTATGTTGGCATACCTTATACCCAAATTAATAGAGATACGGATTTAGGAAAGTTTCTTGAAAGATTAGTGCTAAAAAATGGCAAAAATGTCTATTACTATGATAACAAAGAGAAGAGCTATCTGGGCTGTGATTGCAGTTCTGCTGTTAGGGCTGCGTGGCTCTTAGTAAACCCGTATGGAACTTTTACTGATACCAGTGATTTTGGTAGTAGCAACGGAGTAGCTGCAGTCGGACCATATGAGTTCGATAAGGAAGTCTATACAAATGGTAGCACTATCGATATTTGTAAAAAAAATGGACAAGAAAAAATGTTTGAGTCTTATGCAAGGTTGCAGTCTGCAGATGCTATTTTAACACACACAAGAACAGGAAATAATGTAAGATTTGGTCACGTAAGGATGGTTACAGGTATAGACAAAGAAAAAAGATTGGTTTTTACGATAGACCAGGCAGGTGTTGATGATAAAGGTGTTTTATATAGCAAAAATGGAAAATCTTCCTGGCGATGTGAGACACTTACTTTTGAAACTCTTTACAGCAAAGGATACGTTCCATTAGCAAATGTGAAACTTTTAGAGCTTGATAATTCTAATGGCTCGGGTAGCGAAAGTTAAATGCTGGCAGTGCTCAATTGCCAGCATTTATTTTAGATTATTTTAAATGGAGGTTATATTTTATGTAATTTTTCAAGATAATTTGGTGCTACAATTGGTTCAATTCTTTTGTTTTAGGGTTTGTTACCTCTGGGGTTGTTTTGATTCGACTTTATGTTGGTATCGTTTAAGTAACGTAGGATGTTTAGACTGTTTAGGCCGTTACTTGCTTTTCATCGGTAATTTACTTTATCCAATTGTGGAAATTTAGAAAAAGTTTTAAGTTTTGTTTTGTCATCTTATTGTTTAGAAAGAGGCGTTCTTTTGGTGCCAACAGTTCACATAGAAGCTAGTAAAGGTGAGATTGCTGATTTAGTTATTATGCCGGGCGATCCTTTGCGTGCTAAGTATATAGCAGATAATTTCTTGTGCAATGTGTTTTGCTTTAATAAATTACGTAATAATTTAGGTTTTACTGGTATATATCAGGGAAGAAAGGTATCTGTTATGGGTAGTGGTATGGGCTGCCCTAGCATTGGCATCTATTCTTATGAGCTTTATAATTTTTACGGTGTGGAAAGTATAATCAGAGTGGGTACTGCTGGGGCTTTATGTGGAAAGTTGCAGTTAAAGAACATTGTTTTGGCTCAAGGTGCTTGCACTGATTCTAATTATGCTTTGCAGTATAATAAATATGGCTGTTTTGCACCTATAGCGTCCTATGAGCTGTTAACTTTAGCTTTTAATCAGGCAAAAAAAATGAAGCTAGACTTTAGTGTCGGCAATGTTTTTTCTTCAGATATTTTTTACCAGGATGATAAAGAATTTTATAGGTCGTGGGAAAAGTTAGGAGTCCTTGCAATAGAAATGGAGTCTAGTGCGCTTTATACTAATGCTGCTGTTTCTGGTAAAAAAGCTTTGAGTATATTAACTATTACAGACCATATTTTTGCAGCCAGTAAGTTAACCTCAAAAGAAAGAGAACAGGGACTTAATGACATGATTAGGTTAGCACTGGGAGTTTCGCTAGATTGTTGATATTAACCTTGGTTTTTCTTCATTTCCGCTCCTGGTTTTGTTTAATCTTTTTCTTCTCGCTATTATATGTTCTTTCCTTGGCAAAAATACTTTGTTTAGTGATATTTTTGTGTAAAAATGACCTTGTTCGTATCTGACGTGCAATATAGGAGTATTTGTGATTGTTCTACACTGCGGTTTTTGAATTTTAAAATTGTCTGTGCCGTGTTTTTGTTGCTTTTTGGAGGACCCAATGTCTAGGGTTAAATATTTTATAGTTTTTCTTGTTTCTGCTTTAATTTTTAGCACTTTAGTTGTAACTTTTTTACCTCCTAAATTACAGCGGAACTCAAATATACACACCTCCGGTAATGACACCTCCTTTAAACTAGTTATGATGTCCGATCTTGGTGGAATTAACGATCAGTCTTTTAATCAATCTGCGTGGGAAGGACTTCAAATTTTAAAAAAGGACCTCGGTGATGTGGTAACGGTTACTTATGCCGAGCCAAAACAGACATCGGATTTTTCTTTAATTCTAGATAGACTGGCTGATAGGGATTATAACGTAATTTATGGGATAGGATATGCGCTGTGTGATTCACTATACGAAGTAGCTTCTTTAAATCTAGATAAAAATTTTGTTATGGTGGACTATAATTTTGGAGAAAATATACCAAACAATGTTACTTGTGTGATGTTTCATTCGCAGGAATCGGCTTTATTGGTAGGATATATTGCCGGTAAAACCACCAAAACTAACAAAGTGGGATTTTTAGGAGGCATGCGAGGTTATATCATAGGTCAGTTTGAATACGGGTTTAAAGCCGGAGTTTATCTTGCTGCCAAAGAGCTTGGAAAGGAAATCGAAGTTATTACTCAGTACGCGGATAGTTTTACAGATGTAGCCAAAGGTAAGGCAATCGGGACAAAGCTTTATAATAGTGGTTGTGATGTTGCTATGCATGCCGCTGGGCCTGTTGGACTTGGATTAATAGAATCTGCAAAGGAACACGGCACATTCGCAATAGGTGTAGACAGAGATCAATCTGATATTGCCCCTGAATGTGTTTTAACTTCAGCTATGAAGAATGTGGGTAAAGCAGTAGAATTGGTTGGTAAGAGCTTTTTTAATAAGGAGGATTTGGGTGGCAAGACTCTTGTTTATGGTGTAAAAGAGGATTGTGTCGGCATCCCTCAGGATTATAGACTAATGGGTAGAAATACATATAATTCAGCTATGAAACTTTTAGAAAAAATACACGATGGCAAAATTGAAATTTCAGGTAAAGATTTAACTATTCCTTACAGCGAAGAGACATATTCCGATTTTAAAGAAGGTATTATCGGAGCCAAAAATGAAAAATAGCACAGGTTTTAGTCGTTTAACTTTTAGCAAAGTAGCTAAAAATATTATTTTAGTGATCTCTCTAGGAATTTTTTTGCTAAGTTTTTCTGGGTGTGATGAACAAAAAACGGATTTAGATTTAAAAAATGTGGAAAGCAGAGCTTATAAAATTGCTATGGTTACTGATTTAAGCGGGATAAATGATCAGTCTTTTAATCAATCAGCTTGGGAAGGACTTAAGGAGTTCAAAAATACATATGGCGATAAAATAAGCATTTCATACACAGAGCCTAAGCAAAGTTCAGACTATACATTGATTTTAGACAGACTTTCAGATAAAGATTACAACCTTATTTACGGCATAAGTTTCTCCTTAAGTGATGCCATAGAAGAAGCAGCTCTTTTGAATTTAGATAAAAATTATGTGTTAGTAGATTCCAGTCTTGGCGATAGTACACCTAACAACGTTACATGTGTTACTTTTTGCTCGCAGGAATCTGCTTTTTTAGTTGGCTACATAGCTGGCAAAAAAACTTCCACAAATAAAGTCGGATTTGTTGGAGGCCAAAGAAGTGAGATAATAGAACAATTTGAATATGGATTCAAAGCTGGTGCGCAGTATGCTGCAAAAGAAGACAGGAAAGAGATAAATATAGTAACTCAATATGCCGAAAGTTTCTCAGATGTTGCAAAAGGTAAGGCGATAGGGTCAAAGCTTTATAGTAGCGGCTGCGATATTATATTTCAGGCGGCGGGAGGGACCGGGTATGGTGTTATAGAATCTGCAAAAGAATGCGGAAAGTTTGTTATCGGGGTAGACAGAGATCAATCAGACATTGCACCAGAGAGTGTTTTAACTTCAGCATTAAAAAATGTTAACAAAGCTGTCAAGTTGGTTAGTGAAAAAATGATGAACGGTGAGGACATTTTAGGAAAAACACTTACTTTTGGTTCACGAGAAGGATGTGTAGGAATTCCTGAAAACTATAACCTTTTAGGCAAAAAATTATACGATAGCGCTATGGCACTTTTAAATAACATTAAAGATGGAACAGTTAAATTAAAAGGTGAGGATTTTTTAATTCCTGCTAATAGAAGTGAATATGAGAAATATTTGGAAAAACTTAATTTTTTACCTTGATGGATTACTTAGCATTTTTATGGTTATATATGCTCCTTGCAAGCTTTTATGTAGAATATGTACATCGAGTTTTAATTTTATGCGGGAAATACGTTGTTTGTTCTTGGAAAAAGATGCTTACTTAAAACAAGTTGCCTTTGTACTGTCATTTGATCAAACCTGTGCCTCCACTTTAAAAAAGCACTTTGAAAAAGAGGTTTATATTTATGGAGAATTTGCCTAAGAAAGATACAGCAGAGTATTTTTTGCAGATGAAAAATATCACCAAGTGTTTTGGTAAATTTAGAGCATTGGATGATGTTAACCTCAACGTAAGAAGAGGATCTGTGCACGCACTTTTGGGCGAAAATGGAGCAGGAAAAACCACTTTAATGAATATTCTTTATGGTCTTTACCAAGCGGATCTGGGCGAAATTTTTATAAACGGTGAACTTGTTCAAATAAAGAATCCAAGTGTTGCAATAGACCTAGGTATAGGTATGGTTCATCAGCACTTTAAATTAGTCCAAAACTTTACCGTAGCTCAAAACATAATGCTTGGATGCGAAGTAACAAGTCCTTTTGGAGTATTGGATTTCAAAGAGTTTAATAAAAAGATAGCTAAGATAATTGACCAATATGGACTTAAGGTTGATCTAAAAGCTAGAATTGAAAATATATCTGTAGGGATGCAGCAAAGGGTGGAAATATTAAAGACACTTTATAGAGGAGCAGATCTTCTAATTTTAGACGAACCTACAGCAGTTTTGACTCCGGCTGAAATAGAGGAGTTAATAAATATAATATTTAAGTTAACAAGTAGCGGAAAAACTGTAATAATAATTACTCATAAATTAAAAGAAATAAAAGCCGTTGCACAGAGTTGTACTATTATTAGAAAGGGTAAATATGTAGATACACTAGATGTGGAAAAAACTAATAAACATGAACTTGCAAAGAAGATGGTTGGTAGAGACGTTAAGCTTGTTGTAGATAACCCTCCGGAAAATCCGGGTGAAGTTGTGTTCGAAATTAGCGATTTATGTATAAAGAAAGAAACTTCTGAGAATCTTTTTGCGGTTAAAGATCTTTCTTTAAAAATACGGAAAGGTGAGATTTTAGGCCTTGCGGGGGTTGAGGGGAACGGACAAAAAGAAATAGCAGAAGCTATAATGGGTTTAAGAAAAGTTTCTAGTGGGAAGATAACTATTAATGGCAAAGAGATACAAAACTTAACTCCTTATGAGGTAATAAAAAATAAAGTTTCTATTATTCACGAAGATAGACACAAACGTGGACTAATTTTAGATTTTTCGGTAGCAGAAAATGCTGTCCTTGAAGAATATCGTGAGTCTCCTTTTTCGAGAAATGGAATTTTAAATTACAAAGCTATAAACAAATTTACCAAGGAGCTCATAAAACAATACGACATTGCTCCGGAAAGATGCCACAGAAGACGTATTCGCAAGCTTTCTGGAGGAAATCAGCAAAAGGTGATTATTGGTAGAGAAATTCACAGTAACCCGGATTTATTAATAGCTATGCAACCAACGCGTGGCCTTGACGTTGGAGCTATAGAGTATGTACACAAGACTTTAATTAAAGAAAGAGAAAAAGGTCGAGCGATACTTTTAATTTCTTTGGAACTGGATGAAATTTTAGCGCTTTCGAGCAGAGTGGCAGTTATTTATAATGGAGAAATATTAGGGAGTTTTTCCAGAAAAGAGGCAAATGAAGAAAATGTGGGATTTTTAATGGCAGGAGGAAACGAAAACGTAGCATGAAATACGAAAATAAAGTTTTACTTATAAATATTTTAAAAAAGCCTATAGTTTCCACATTGATTGCTATTTTTCTTGGTCTTTTAGTGGCAGGGGGTATCATCGGTGCTTTAGGCTATAGTCCTGCTATGGCTTTAAACTCCTTAATTACAGGTGTCTTTTCACGACCTAAGTATGTTTTTAAAGTTATAGAAAAAAGTACACCTATGATCTTTACTGGGATTAGCGTAGCTTTTGCGTTTAAAGCCGGTCTTTTTAATATTGGCGCAGAGGGACAGTACATATTGGGCTCAGTCGTGGCTACGGTTGTAGGTATTTTATTTAACTTTCACCCTGTTCTTCAGATTCCCATGGTTATTTTATCTGGTGTTGTAGCATCTACGATTTTGGGCTCTTTTACCGGTTTTTTGAAAGCAAAATTTGGAGTTCATGAGGTTATATCTGGAATAATGTTTAACTGGATATGCCTGTATTTGTGTAATTTTGTAGTTAATAATCCAATATTTCATAAAGTCAGCACATCAAAGACTTATTCTATTAATAAATCTGGATTTATAACACTTCTACACGAGTGGAAAAGATCAAAAGAAGGTATAGAGTATTTACGAGGAAACAGTTTTCTTTCAGATATACTACTTAAAACGGATCTTAATGTTAGTTTTTTAGTAGCAATTTTGGTAGCTATTACTATATGGTTTATTTTGTATAAGACGACTCTTGGTTTTGGCATAAGAGCTGTAGGAAATAGTCCTAAAGCTGCTGAGTTGGCAGGTATAAGTGTTAAGAAAAATGTCATTAAGTCCATGGGAATATCAGGTGCAATATGTGGTTTGGCAGCAGCTTTGAATATATCAGGTGTTTCTCCTCATGGGCTTTATCTTTTAAATATGTTCGAAAATATAGGTTTTAATGGGATATCTGTAGCATTAATTGGAGCAGGATCGGCTATTGGCTGTATTTTTTCTGGGCTTTTTTTTGGTGGGCTAATTTATGGAGGAAACAATGTTCAGTCCGATCTAGGAATTCCGTCTGAAATAATCAATATCACTATGGGAGCTATCCTTCTTGCTATTGCGCTGACTAAAATTATTCCATCTGTTGTAAAGAAGTTTATATTTAGGTTAAAGGAGAGTGACGATATCTAATGTCAGGTTTTTTAGTTGAGATTTAATTTTTACTTTTACGTTTTTCTTTAGAAGATGTTTTTTTTACTTTTGAACTTGCCGTGTCTTATTTCAAATTTTTTAAAGTTTATATTTAGTATAAAGGAGAGTAACGATATCTAATGTCAAGTTTTTTAGTTGAGATTTAATTTTTACTTTTGTGTTTTTATTTAGAAGATGTCTTTTCACTCTTGAACTTGCCGGCTGCTTATTTCAGCTATTTTTTGAAGTTTATATTTAGTACAAAGGAGAATAACGATGCCTAATGACAGGTTTTTAGTTGAGATTTAATTTTTACTTTTTTGTTTTTCTTTAGAAGATGTTTTTTTACCTTTGAACTTACCGAGGCTTGTCTCAACCATTTTTTTAAGTTTATATTTAGTACAAAGGAGAGTGAAAATGTCTAATGTCAGGTTTTTTAATTGAGATTTAATTTTTACTTTTACGTTTTTTTAGAAGACGTTTTTTCACTTTTGAATTTGCCGTGACTTGTCTCAACCATTTTTTTAAGTTTATATTTAGTACAAAGGAGAGTGAGGACACTAGTGTTGGATTTTTTGATCCCAATTTTAACTACTACATTTATGTATTCTACACCTCTTATATTTGCAGCACTTGGAGGAGTTATCTCTGAAAGATCAGGTGTTATAAACATAGGGATTGAAGGCATTATGACTGTGGGAGCGTTTTTTGCTGCCAGTGTAGCTTATTATACATCTAACCCATGGCTTGGACTGATGGCAGGCGGAGTAGTGGGTGGTTTGATCTCTCTTTTGCATGCGCTGGCGTCCATAACTTTTTCAGCAGATCAAACAATTTCTGGTATAGCGTTAAATTTTATAGGACCGGGTCTTTCGGTATTTTTGTGTAAAATATTTTTTAATGGGCAGACTAAGACTTATCCGATACATAACAAATTACCTAAGCTTTTTTATAATTTAGACGTAACTGTCATACTTGCAATTATTGCGGCAATAGTACTGTGGTTTATGTTTAAGAAAACCAAGTGGGGGCTAAGAATAAGGGCAATAGGAGAGAACCCTTATGCAGCGGATAGCCTAGGAATAAATGTTTATAGAACACGTTATTTATG
This sequence comes from Ruminococcaceae bacterium UBA3753, assembly GCA_002372375.1. Lineage (GTDB taxonomy): Bacteria > Bacillota > Clostridia > Oscillospirales > Acutalibacteraceae > UBA3753. The sequence goes on along the minus strand of DFGJ01000026.1, from coordinate 13,756 downwards.
TGTGATCGTTTCTGGTATATTAGCTGGAATTGGTGGCGCGGTTACTACTTTATCTGTCATTTCACAGTTTTCGCCATCGGCGATTTCCGGTCAAGGGTTTATAGCCTTGGCAGCTGTAATTTTTGGTAAATGGACTTCACTCGGCGCATATTTTTCGTGTTTACTTTTTGCCTTTGCGCAAGCTTTAGCTGTTACTTTTGGTGGAGCAGATTTTATTCCATCAGAGATTATAAATATGTTGCCGTATGTTTTGACTATATTTGTTCTGATCTTTTTTGTTGGAAAGTCTTGTGCACCCAGAGCAAATGGTAAACCCTATATTAAGGGCGAAAGGTAGATTTTTAAGATTAGTAGGAGCAGTTGTTTTTAATGTACTAAAAAGAATAGTAGTAAGGTGGCAGAAAGGGGATATAGTTGTAGTGGCAATGTTTTTTATTCTCGTCCTCAGTTGCCGACTCCTATCGGAAAACTGTACTACGACTTTGATACAGACTCAGTTGGCATGGATAGAGGGCTCGTTTTTTGGATTGGTGAGCTCTTTCCAGACTTCTTTTTAGAAAGATGTTGAAGTAGATAGTGGATTTGGCTATGCTTGTACGAGAACTGTATTCTAAGTTGGTGGAGTAAGCATGCTTGTACGAGAACTGTATTCTAAGTTGGTGGAGTAAGCATGCTTGAGAAAATGGGAGAATTCTTTGACTCCCGTCTGGAAGGTTATGAGGAGCATCAACTATCATGTATTGATTCGGCAAAAGAATTTTATCCTTTTACTGCAAGTTGCCTGCCGCAGACTTCTGGCGCACATATCTTAGATTTAGGGTGCGGCACAGGTTTAGAGCTAGGGTACTATTTTAAAATTTTTCCCGAAGCAATAGTAACAGGAATAGACCTTTCATCGAGGATGCTTGATGTGCTCCGTAATAAGTATCCTGACAAGTCGCTGACTTTAGTAGCAGGTTCGTATTTTGAAGTGCCATTTGGTGAGTGTGTCTTTGACGCGGCTGTTTCAGTTGAGTCACTTCATCATTTCTCGAAAGAAGAAAAAGTTCCTCTTTTTAAAAAAGTCCGGCGAGCATTAAAGCCCGGAGGCTTCTTTATTCTAACAGATTATTTTTCACTTTCAGAGGAAGAAGAGCAGTTACACCGTTCAAAGTTTCTTCGTCTGAAGCAAGAGCAGGGTATTAGTGATGTTGAACTTTACCATTACGACACGCCATTAACTGTTGACCATGAAAAAGAAGCATTGCTACTTGCCGGTTTTGATTTAGTTACTGTTTTGAAGCACTGGGGTGCAACGTATACTTTGAAAGCTGCCAAATTGCATTGATTAGAGGTCGCAATGAAGCAGGTATCGTATAAGGAATGTAGAAGTACCGGCATTAAAGACTGACAAGCTGTACGGTCGGATATTGACACAGAATTTTCTCCAAATTGACGTGCCAGCCTGGATAACGGTACTGAGGGAATTTTTGTATTATATGTCGGAGATACTGTTATGATGCATGGATGAAGATGTTGTTAGATTTAGACTGTTTTTTCTTGAATCTTTGTTCTATAAAATAGGAAGTGCTATTATGGAAAAATGTATTTTTAAGCCAATTTTTTCTTTCTGCTTAGCTTTTTATATGTTTATTTATTCTTTTAGTTCTGTTTTCGTATTCAGTTGTAAAGAAATAGAATTAGCTTTCACTGGTAAATTTAAAAATTCCCAGCTAGTTAAAGTAACTAAACTGCAGTTCGGTTCTTTTTCGCTTAACATTCAGAATGAAATAGATTATCCCGTTAGTATTGCCAATTTGCTCAACAATTTAGAAAAAATAGAAGTGCTAAGAAACATCGAGGTTCCAACAGAACTTGCTCTTGAAATACTTGAATGTGGGCGCAATGGAGAAGAGATGATGCAGGTAAAAAACGAACTCAAAGATAAAGAAAAGATTTTAATAAGTTTAAAACAAACTAGAAGTGATTCTCAATTTAAAGTAGATACTGAGAAATTGAGAAACGATGACCTGAAAAGAGTCCTTGAGAAATATAAAATAGAAAAAGAAAATGAGTACATTGAATCTATTGGAGAACTTGGGGGTTGGTATTTTGAGGTGAAACCTGTAGATAAGTTAATTAACAGCAGTGATGGGTTTCGTTCCTCATATATAAGCCCTAGCGGAAATTTCTTACCATTTTTCAATTTATTATTGTCTAATATAGGCTTAAAGCATTGTTCGTTATTTTCTCATCGGAACGAATATTACTTAAAAATTGGAGGTAAAGCTTGCAATTTTAGTAAAAAAAGTTATAGTGCAGAGAGTCTTTCTAAAATCTGTGAGTATTTGAAAAAAGATGTTTTAAAAACAGAAGATGGACAAAACAATACGATTTCTGCATTGAACAATTTTACTGAAGAAGTCGGCATGAATAGCATGAGTTCAAAATAACGGACCATGCCGAGAGCGAGTGTGTTAGACAAAATTCCTCTTCACGAACTGATAATACGTTTGTTATGCTTTTAACTCTTTTGGTCGTCTCATATTAAGAAAACTTTAATTAATTCTTGATATTTTAAATTTTCATATGAATATCCATTTTTTACTGTTCTCAAAGCAACTCATCTCCCATTTTCGCTATTTATCACATTGAACTACATTTGATGTATTCAGTTTATTGCAGAATATCTCTTTGTACAGAGCATTTTTCTTTATGCCAGTTTCTTTACTCGCAAGTTTTATCGCCTCAGTTTTGCTTTTACCAGCTTCAATATGATTTTTGTAAACACAAATTCCTTGTTCCATATTGACTGCGTTCTCAGATCTATTATTTTCCGTTGGCTTTATTATAATAACGTACTCACCTTTTATAGACAAATCTTTGTAGTCTATTACAGCCTTTGATAGCGTTGTATGGTCTGCACTTTCGTGCATTTTAGTTAACTCTTTTACTAATACGATTTTTCTGTTTTCTAAGTGTTCATAAAGATCGCAAAGTGTTCTGTATAATTTATGAGGTGCCTCGTACAAAACTATAGTTTTTGGATCACTTTTTATCTCCGCTAATGTCTTGTTCCTGATTTTTTTATTAATACTTAAGAACCCATAAAATGAAAATTTACCGCCAAACGTGCCGGCTAATGATAGTGCGGAACTTATGGCACAAGGTCCAGGTATAACCACCGTAGGGATTTCTAAGTCATAACAAAATTGAACCAAATATTCTCCAGGATCCGATATACAAGGCATGCCCGCATCCGATACTAGTGCGCAACTTTCACCATTTAAAATTTTTTCTGAAATTATCTTACTTCTTTCCTCTTTGTTATGCTCGTGATAAGAGATGATAGCTTTCCTTATATTCAAAAAATTAAGTAACTTTCGTGTAACTCTAGAGTCTTCAGCAGCAATAAAATCTACGCAAATAAGCGTTTCTTCTGCTCTTCTTGAAAGATCCCCTAGGTTGCCAATGGGAGTTCCCACAACATAAAGCTTTCCTATAATTGCCTTTATTACCTCTCCCATTCAAATTATTCTATCTCACTGTACTTTTAAAAAAACGAGCAGAATATCAAACTAACAAAAAATAAGAATATTTATGAACAAAATTTACATACAAAAGCTATAATCATACAAACTAAGAAATATTTCAATATGAAAATTTACTAAAACCTCATATAAATAAACACAACCACTTCATTCTGTTTTTGTAGAACTCGAACAAATAACTTGAAAGCCTACACCACCCAAGCATCATATAATACTTTGGATTATATATCAATTTTACTTTTTTTGAAACGTTTGCTACTAAGAATTACGTTAAAGAATTCAGATACTTCATTTTCTTGCGCTCATAATTAACGGCAGTGTTTAAAAATAACTACCTACCCTCCCTTATAATTTAGAATACGTATCAATTTTAAAAAAATATAGAACGACTTTATTTTTGAAACGTTTGCTACCAAAAATTACGTTAAAGAATTCAATTACTTCATTTTCTAGTGCTCATAATTAACCGCAGTGTTTGCAAATAATTACCTCCCCGTCCTTATAATTAGAAACATATCAATTTTAAAAAAATATAGAACGACTTCATTTTTGAAACGTTTAGTTCAAGAATTACGTTAAAGAATTCAGATACTTGATTCTCTTGTGCTAGTAATTAACCGCAGCGTTTGTAAATAACTACCTCCCCATTTTTATAATTTAGAATATGTATCAATTTTAAAAATTATAGGAAAACTGATATCAAGTACATACAAAAAGTTTCATGTCATATATAGACTTTAAATTTTATATTTAATCAATATTTTAATGTCCTCTTACCAGATTCTAAAAAATGTACTTATGATGTATAAATGTAAACAACTCGCTATTACGGAGTGGATTTCGCTAAAGTTTAATCTCAAAAGTTTTTTTCTCATTACATCGGAAATCTGAGAATTTTTTCTTTCCTTTTACTATATTCAACTTAAAAATTAAATCTCTGTAATTGCTGAATTGTAACCAGCAAACTTCCATATAAGTTTATTGTTTTTTATTTTAAATTATTTTTTAATTATCACTTTTTTTATTCATTTAATCTATTAAACTAGGTCCCTATCTTCAGCGTTTATAATAACTCTAATTTACCACTTGACTAAGTTTATACCATAAAGTACACTGTGATATACGGTTGTTTGTTCCTTACCTTTAGTTTTAGGTCCGAATGCTAAAGGTCGTTTAGTCCAAAAGGAGGTACTATGGAAGAGACCCAGAAAAGTTATGAAGCTTTAGTTATGTTGTCCTGTAAGACTGGTGGCGAAGGTGTTGATACCATAGTGGATAAGCTTAAGTCACTTGTGGTTGAGCGCGCGGATTTGGAGTTTTGTAAAGAATGGGGCAAGAAGAAGTTGGCTTACCCCGTTAATAAAGAAGCTGAAGCGTATTACGTTTTATTTGATTTTGTGAGTAAAAGCGATTTTCCGGCGGAGTTTGTTAGGATTTGTAGAATAACTGATGGTGTACTTAGAACCATGGTTGTTAAACATGTTGTTAAAAAGAAGAAAGTGTCCAAGCGGGCTCTGAAAAAGGCGAAAGCTGACGAGGTTTCGGATCCGGCTCCAGAAGGTCCGGCTGAAAATTTGGGAGAGACAGCGTCTGATGTTTCTTCCGAGGTGCCTGCGGTAGCCGTTCAGGAGGAAAAGGCTTAGTTTATGCTGAATAAAGTTGTACTTATGGGTCGATTGGTAGCGTCGCCGGAGTTGAGGCATACTCCGACAGGCCTTGCTGTTACTAGTTTCACTCTGGCGGTTAACAGAGACTTTGCTAGGCAGGGTGAGGAAAGGTCCACCGACTTTATTGATGTTGTAGCGTGGCGAAATAATGCGGAGTTTGCTGCCAAGTATTTTTCTAAGGGGCAGTTGGTTGCGGTAGATGGTGTATTGCAAACTCGTAGTTATCAGGATAAGAATGGGGTAAATAGGAAAGTTTTCGAGGTTGTGGCTGATCGTTTACACTTTGCGGAGAGCAAGAAGGATACAGCTAGTTTTTCAGAGTCTCGGTCAGTAGTTTCACCACCAGAAGATGGTGCGGGCAACGTTTCATCAAAATCTGAGGCTGTGGATTCTTCCTTTCAGTCTGGTGACCTTGATTTTACTGAGTTACCTGTAGATGATGACGATTTGCCGTTTTGACTTTTTCTTTACCTGTTGTTTATTTTTATTTTTGAGGTTTTTTTATGGAAGATGTTAGGGAAGAAATTCAGGGATCCGAGATAAATTCTTCTTCGTCAAATAGTACTCAATCGGTGACTAAGGCTAATCCTTCAGGTAGTGGTTATAGGGGGAGTTATAGTTATGGTCATGCTAAGAGGAATCAGGGTTATGTGTCGAATGAAGGGGGTTACAGAAGGAATAATTTTAGAAAACGAAGGCGTAAAGTGTGCGAATTTTGTGTGGAAGGAGTGGATCTTATTGACTACAAGGATGTGACTAGGCTCTCTAAATTTTTAACAGAGCGCTCCAAGATATTTTCGCGACGGGCGGCCGGTACCTGTGCTAAACATCAAAGAGAGCTTGCTGTTGCTTTAAAGAGGGCAAGATATATGGCGTTGTTGCCGTATTGTAATGGCTAAGATTCTCCTGCTTTCTGTTGGTTTTGTCTTTTTTTGCTGACGTCTTTCGTGTTTTGGTATACTAGTGTTATGTGAGTTTTTAGCTTGGAAAGTGTTGTAGTGAGTAATGCCTTAAATATAATTGCTAAAAAGTTGGGTAAAGTGTTGGGGAGCCGTGGCTTCACTAGGGTAAGTGCCCCTGGCGAGTCTTCGGTTGTGTTTGAAAAATCACTGTTGTGCTATATTGTTGAGTATGCTGGTAATGTGTTTAAGTTGTCTAAAATTTCAAAAAATGAAGAAAATGAGTTTGTTGCAGACACAAAGTGTGTGTTGGCTGAATGGCTTTTTGATCCTTCGGTTAGTAATGAAAAAGATGCTGAAGACATTGCCAATGATTTTTGCAAGTTTTTTTTGGACGCAAAAGCTGATGATCATACTAGTATGGAAGCGAGTAATCTGAATGCGAGGGCCGAAAGTGATGGTTTGCACTTTTTTCTTAACAGATTGATGACTGCTTTCCCGGAACTCAAGGACTTAGCAAAAAAAGAAAAGAAAGAGTATGTTAGGTTTAGGTATGTAACTTTTGTAAAAAAAAGGTTTGTGCCACTGTTTTTGAGTTTGGTAGTTGAAGGAAATGATGTAGGTAAATTAAGAAAATTGGTGTCTGTGCTAAATAATTTCTATGAAAATGGGAATATGGATGTTCGATCGACTATAACGATGGTGATATTAAATTCCCTTGAGGGGGTTGAAGTCATTGATAAAATAAAGAAATTACTCAGCAAAGATCTGTCGGAAGCGTTTTTTGCTGGATATAAGTACAGAAATAAAAAAGTTAAGCCAGAGAAGGTAAGGAAGTCTTTTCTTTCCAGGTTTCTCAGTGCTAGTAAATCAGGTTGATGGGTCTTCTTTTTAGCTGCGTTCGTTCGTTTGGTGTTGTTTTATCTTTTTTTATTTTCCGCGAGTCTATTGTCCTCGTGGACTTTTTTGTATTCCTCCGCTTTTACACTGTCGTTTCCTGTTAGGTAATTGTTTTAATGGCCCTCCAGTGTTCAGTGTGACCTTGTGTGTTGCTGATTTTTTGAATAGGGTTACGTTAGGTGATTTTATTGCTAGCGACTGTACTGATTTGAGTTTTTAATATTTCTAAGTTTATAATTATTTAGTGACTTATGCTTAGTATTTTTTTTTTATTTACCAACTGAAAAGTTTCATTTGATAATGCACTTAGATACAGTTCCTTCGTACCTAATATTGTTCCAAAAGTTACCGGTGTTGTTATCGACTCAACTTGTCATGCTGGACGTTCTTATGGCTGACAGTTTTATTTTTGGCGTAGCTTGGTAGCGGATGAATTATGTTTCTTGTTAACAGTTTTAGCTATTATCAAATGTAACTAAAATTTTGTTTTTCTACGTTTATCAATTTTTGCACTAACTATTTTGTAGTATACTCTTAAAAAGTCAATGGGTAACATCAATTTTTAGTCATATAGTATTTAATTTTGATCGTACTAAGGATTAGCAGGGTTTAATAGATGGCACACCATGATTGAAATAAAGTTCCAAATATAAAGCTAGGTTTTGTGTTTTATTTTCAATTTACACTGTGAATCAATCACACTTTTCGCTACATGGTTTAATCATTTTCAGATGTTTCTAAAACTTTATAGTTCTAAGTTTATCATTTTTGTACTAACTATTTTGTAGTATACTCTTAAAAAGTCAATGAGAGATATCAATTTCTAGTCATATAGTATTTAATTTTGATCGTACTAAGGATTAGCAGGGTTTAATAGATGGCACAGCATTGTTAAAATAAAGTTCCAAATATAATGACAGATTTTGTGCTTTATTTTCGAATTATAATGTGGGTCGATCATGCTTTTCACTACATGATTTAATTATTTTCAAATGCCTCTAAGACTTTATAGTTCTAAATTTATCATTTTTGCACTAACTATTTTGTAGTATACTCTTAAAAAGTCAATGAGTGACATCAATTTCTAGTCATATAGTATTTAATTTTAATCATACTAAGAATTATCGTGTTTTAAATAGACGGTACAGCAACACGTAAACAAGGTTCCACATACAATGGTCTAGTTTTACAATTTACTTTAAAATCATCTTTTTGTTCATCAAATTTAGCGCTGTGTGCAAGTTTTAAAACTTTTTTTCAGTGTTCACTGTGTGTCTTTTAAGTGATAAACACAATTTTTCCGCTAATTATCAATTTTTTTGCCGGTTCTCGCGTAATGTTCATTTAAAGAAATTGATAAATTATACATTTACCTATTTAATAGGGACCTTTGGGTCCAACGTTGGATTTTTTGTATCTTTGGATCTCATTATAAGTACTAAAATTATCATACAAATCATAATTATTACTAGAAAAACAGATAATCTAAAATGATTTCTTACAATACACACAGAATAACAACTTTCATTGTTTTTATCTTCTTCCGTTTTAAAGATTTGATTTTTAATTACTGACTTTCTATATAAATTTGAATCCTTGCTACCACTATTTGTTGTTTTTGAACCACTGAAATTCTTGGCCGACCTATTATCTTTGTCTATCGATGCTTTTAACCGATTTACAGTTACTTTGTATGACTTTTTGCTTTTTTCGTCTGAGCCTAATACTGTAACAGTTATGGCGGTAGTCCTACCAGGACTATTAAGTAAGGTTTTATTTATTGTTATTTTCGCATCAGGATCTTGAGGTACAGCTTTTATTAGCAATTCATCTTTTTTTGAAGGTACTGTTACTTTATATTGGGTAATATCTCCTGAAAAGCTAGGATAAAGTGTATAGTTTTCTGCAGTCAAGGATCTTAAATTACAGTTAACCTTTGGAATTTCCGATATCATTATCTCCGTCTTTAATCTATCGCTAGCAGTATATATTCTTTCTAAATCATAGTTTGCCATACCATCTATTTCGGCATAAACATCAGTTTTTGCTGCCGGTGCACCAGAAAGAGTTTTAAAACTAATTTCTAACAGCTCACTTTTTACACTTTTTTTTACCTCTAAACCTTTTTCACTTGTTAAAAAAATAACATTAAGAGTATTACCACTAAGATTCGTTTTAAAATCGTGGACATTGTTATCCGAATAAATGCCAGTATATTTTAATACGCTTTGATCAAAATTTATTTTTAGTCTAAAAACAGATAAATTCGCATCGCTTGAAGGAATGACACCAAAAACTAATGAAAACTCTTCACCACGAACCGGGTGACTGTTACTACTCTCCAGATAAAACTGGTGCGTATTTGCTACGGCTAAGCTCGTAAATGCTTGAACAGCAACTAAATTTACAATAAATAGGAATATTTTCAAAAAATAATTTGCGAAGTACTTACAGCAATTTTTCAATCGCCAGTGTTCCTTCAGAATTATCACATCGCATATCATAAAAACAACATCCATTTTAATTTATACTTATCTTCATGATGTATGTTTTACCTTCCATATCATCCGTTCTTTGAAACCCGTAGCAAGTATTAACACAAAAAAACAACTTACTTACCAAGGAGGAGGGCTCACACCCCATATAAACTATCCAGCAACTTTAAGTGAGTTTACATATACTAGAGGATACAAACCCAGACGTTAGCAACTAACAACTAACAACTAAGCTTTACTCCGCAATTTATTTACACACTCCTAGAATCTCACACGACTTAAAAATTCACACATTTAACTATGACTTATTTTAGAATCAACTCTATTCTATACTATTTGACAAATAAACGAATTAACAAAAATCCTCAAGCAAGCAGCATATAAAAAACTAGGATAGGCATTTAACTACCAAATGTCTGCAATCATGATATTAAACCGTATCGACAGAGACACAAGTTTACCTAAACTACATCAGCACCCCTTTGACTGAGCTTGTAAATTGATGCTTTCCTACAAAATCTATTTCTGGATCGAGAATTGATTAGCAACTCAGTTCAAAGATTGACAGACAAACACTCAACTAAGACACAAGTGCATACAAATTACACATTTCTCAAAGATTCTAATTCTCTCACAAAATTTTCCACGGCATCGAACTGTCTATAAACTGAAGCAAACCTTATGTAAGCAACATCATCTATTTTTTTTAAGCTTTCCATACAATAATCACCTATTAACTCAGTCCGAACTTCTTTCTCACCTATACTGCGTACCCTCTTTTCCACCTCATTCACTGCATCCTCCAAAATATCAATCGAAATGGGTCTTTTCTCACATGCTCTTAAAAATCCCTCCAACAACTTGGTTTTATTGAATCTTTCCCTGGTATTGTCCCTCTTTACAACAAAAATTGGTGTTTCTTCAACAATCTCAAACGTCGTGAATCTATGTTTGCAGGAAACACACTCTCTTCTTCTTTTGATTTTTTCTCCATTCTCAGTAGCACGCGAATCTACTACCCTGCTTTCACAGTAATTGCAAAAAGGACACTTCATTAAAAATTATCTCCTAGACTATTAGCCTCGCAACTACCAAAGAAATAATTCCTGGAACACCCAAAAAAACTGATACAGCAAGCGATAAAAGGCTAACTGGAATCTTAAAGCCAACAAATGCAGTCATTAAATTAAGAAGTGACCAAAATACGAAGGTACCAAAAATACTCTCTGAGCAGGCTTTAAATGGTCTATTGTGGCCCAAAAGCCAGTATAGCAAACTCAGAATAAAAAAAGCAAGGACAGCAACAAAACATGTTATACACGAAAACGTCAAAAAACTACCTCGAGCGCCTTATACCAAATCACACGTGATTGGTTGGCGAAATTGTAACATTATTCGATCTGGCTTTTTTTAAGAGACATCTATACCGAGCACGCAAGCTCTCTATATAGTATATGCAAGACTCAAGCATATCAGAATCCTCTTCGAAGTCAAACCATGCATCGGCGCACGCCAAATCTGCCGTAACTGCTCGTATTTCCTTTAATATCCTCAATGAGGCAAAATTAACACCGTTCGCCTTCTCTTTTTTCCCGAAGTTCATTGTAAAAGCCTTAACTATATTGCTCATAAAACCAGACATAACCCTTTCTCATAATTGAGAACAAAGCTCAATGCTAACTTTTATGATAATATACTTACCATCCAAGCGCGAAACTATTCCCGTTTTTTTCCGCGATTTGCCCGTACAGATAAAACCAAAATGGAACAACGTCAGCCGTTCGAACTACGTTATTTAAAAAAGAACAGCACGGCATTCGTCGCTACGACTAAAAGAAAAAAAGTAACCGATATCATTTTAGTCCAACGCTCTAAAAAAGCATCAATGGAACGACCCCTGTGGCGTGTATAGAAAGTATCAGCCACGTGGCTACCCGCTATAGCTTTAACGTTCCCCTGATGACCCTCCTGCAATAACACTACCAAAATAATTAACAAAGAAAAAACGATAAGAGCTACCCCTAAAACTATCTGCAAAGTAGGCACAACCCTACACCCCTCTCCCTAACTATTTTGAAGCTAACTCATCTGCTGATTTTAACATAGAAAATACTAAAATGCAACGTTAAGTTTATAAAACCACCACTCCATTCGGATTTTACTATTCGTGGGGATGTTGGAAGTTAATTTACAATTCTATAAAAACTTCTGTTTAAATTTACAAAAATAGCAAAAGCTAATTTGCATAGTAAATTCAAATTAGCTTTTTTAGAAAACCTTTCTGAGCAGCGAAAAAGACCAATACATTCACAAATGGTTAACCGACACAAAAGGTAAATCTACACTTAAGCTAGATAAACTGTTTCACTACTGAAAATTTACAAAAATCGAAACCTAATGAATTTCTTTTTATTACTTACCAATAATAGTAACATTTACTATAGCCTAAAAAATAAACACTATGCAAAATCAAAAGTTTTTAGCGAGTATACCTTAACCGTTTTAAACAGAACTACTTAAAATCGACGTTTCGTCAAAACAATCATTTGATATTGCCACAACAATTGCCAAAGCTAGCAAGGCATCTTTTTCATTTTCAACCTCTATCTCGTACCTTTCCGCTAAAGAAAAAAATTTTTTTCTTGTGCTGGCGACTTTTTTATCTTTTACGTCATACAAGTCGAAGTTTAAATCTATAACATTACCTTTCAACTTGTAGCTATTATCTATTGTGTAATTTCTTTTAAATAGATTAAATTTTCTTTTTATCCTGCATATAAACTCATTGTTAACAAAAAAACATTGTAGGTTGGCATAAGATGAAACAATTTCTGTTCAATATAAGCCACTTTTTCCCCGGATGTCGCACAAATAACCGTTTTGTGACCAACCGAAAACACTTTACTAGATATTTTATAAATGTTTTTGCCGTTCTCATTTTTTACATATAATTTTCTATGCAAAGAAAATATTTTTCCCTACAATATGCAATTTCACTGTTAAATGCTCCTTTCTCCTAATGCTCGATATGCCAATTCTAGGATAGTTATATATATTGTCAACTAATTTATAAAATTTATTTTATTTATATATATCTTTTTTGAGCAAAGCCCAATTTTCTTTTCTGCCACAAACATGTAGAATAAAACTATCTATTCAAAAAAATTATAAGTTTATTAAAATTAAGATTAAGCAATCGATGATTTTATATTTACGTTATAAATAATTCGTTTGAAAGCACCGTAAATGCGCTACATTTGTTTTTGCTCGCTTTTATTTATAAATATAATCATTTAACTAAATAGGATTTTTATTTTAGCATTTTTGCACACTAATAAATCTAGAGAGCGTGAAACAGTTATGTTTTTGTGTGTCCAAAAAGTAATTCTAATACTGATAAAAACGCCATAAGCCGAAGGCCATGTCTATATTTGCAAATTAGATTCCACGCGACTATTGAAATCTTAAACAAACGTTTTCTATGTGTTGCCTTGTGTTTATCATGACAACAAATGCCGCGACTAGTAATTACCTAACAAAAGCAAAATGGTAAATCATTCAAATTTGCTATAATAACGCATTTATGGTAAAATACAGAGGGTGTTTGCATGAAATTAGGTGGTGATGGCATGAAGAGTAGGGTGTTCTTAAACGCTTTATGCGGTACTACAGTCCTGAGTTTTCTTTCTACCAATGTTACCAGTGCTCAAAAATATAGTATCAAAGCTCAAAATAATAGAAATGTATTAGATGTTTTTAGTAAAGAAAACATAAAAAATCGAGAAACAAAAAACATAAACTTAGCTGAAGAGTCAGATGCTGCTAGTTTTGATGCAAAAAATAGTAGTTGGGAAGGCAGTGCTTTATGTCCCGAAAAAAGTGAAGGAAGCAATAAATTTCCGATAAGCAAAGATATTTCAAAAATTAATAACCCCCATACAAAGCAGCAAAAAAATTCAAGTTTAAACAAAATAAAAGAAAGCATAAAATCCTTTATAGAACGTAACCCTAAAATTATTTTTGAGGCACCCGTGTTGTTTTCATCTTTGGTTGGCAGTGCTTTACTTTATAAAGTGTATAAAAAGGGAAATAAAGTGACTGAACACGATGGTACCAGTCAGCGCCGTTGTAATAGCGATCAGGTTAGCAGTAATGATGAAGAAAAAGGTAAACGTGAAAGCGACACCGACCCAAAGGAAAACGAGCGAGAAGTCGAGGAAGAAAAAGGTGAACGTGAAAGCGACACCGACCCAAAGGAAAACGAG
>DFGJ01000047.1 GCA_002372375.1 Ruminococcaceae bacterium UBA3753 | reverse complement strand
GGTACCGGAAAGACCATGACGCAGCACCAAATAGCCAAATGGTGTGACGCAGACATAATTATTTATGTGGGATGCGGAGAGCGTGGCAATGAAATGAGTCAGGTTTTAGAAGAATTCTCTGGACTTATGGACCCGAGGTCTGGTAAGCCCATGACAGAGCGTACAGTTTTAATAGCGAATACCTCAAATATGCCAGTGGCGGCAAGAGAAGCTTCCATTTACACCGGAATAACTTTAGCAGAGTACTACAGGGATATGGGGTATCATGTGGCTATGATGGCTGACTCTACGTCAAGATGGGCGGAGGCCTTAAGGGAAATATCTGGTCGTCTGGAAGAAATGCCTGCTGAGGAAGGCTTCCCGGCTTATTTGCCCTCACGATTAGCTGGATTCTACGAAAGAAGTGGACTTGTAAAAAATTTAAATGGAAGTGAAGGTTCTGTAACTATAATTGGAGCTGTTTCACCCCAAGGATCGGATTTTTCAGAGCCAGTAACACAAAATACAAAAAGATTTATTCGCTGCTTTTGGGCTTTGGATAAAAATCTAGCCTATGAACGACACTACCCATCAATTAACTGGATGAATAGTTATAGTGAATATGCGGTAGACCTAAATGACTGGTACACTAAAAATGTTGGTATAGACTTTATTAACTATAGAAAAAAAATTAGTGCTATATTACAGCAGGAAGATAAACTTATGGAAATCGTTAAACTCATAGGGTCTGACGTTCTTCCTGACGACCAGAAGCTTATTATCGAAATTGCACGAATTATACGGGTAGGTTTCTTGCAACAAAATGCCTATCACAAAGAGGATACTTATGTCCCTCTAGAAAAGCAAAAACTTATGATGAAAGTGATACTTCATCTAAATAACAGGTGCAAGCAGCTGATAGACGCGTCTATTCCGATTAACAGAGTAAAAGAGACAGGCATATTCGATCGATTGATAAAAATAAAGTACGAGGTTCCTAACGACAATTTAGAGCTTTTTGATAACTACATCAAAAAAATAGATGAAGTCTTCGAAACCGTGCTGAAAGTGCATTAACACCGTTTAGTTTGTCCGTTTAGCAGTGTCAAAGGCAGGTATGCTATACAAAACCTCGCCTTATGGATAGTTTGATTGGGCTATCGATTGTGCTTTTTGATTTTTTAATTGTTCCTTATTTTGGATAATTTATTAAGACCCTACGTTTTAACAGATCTGTCCAATTTTTTTACACTACCTCTTCTTTAGTGACTGCACATTCCACCCTCGGCAGTTTTGTTGAGTGATATTTGTGGAAAATTTTTCACGTCGCTACACTTTATCATCCGCAATAATACTCTCAGACAAAAAATAGTGGTGCGTTGCGCACATTTTCGTGACTTATTTTATCTTTAATTTTTTTACAGTCGCTCTTATACACCTCTCTCTTTAACTCATTTCCCATTTTTGAAAAAACACCTCAACATGCCTATTTTCGTCTTCTCTATTGGTATTCATTTAATCATTCTTGCGCGGTTCTTTCTATAATTTTAAGAAGACCAAAAAGAACACACTCGCTGTGCCAATTATTGACAATTCAAACACTCTCACGGTGGTAAACCTTCCTTGTTAGAGAGGCAAATGTTTATTATTCTAAAGCCTAGCGGCTACAGCAACTACTTGCCGTACCATTTTAGACTCAACGACATGCGCTACTCGTACTCTAAAAAAACATTTGTTGATGTTAGTGTCCACCGCAGAACCTCAAACAACAATGTCAATAATTCTTCACATTACCAGCAAGGCACTTGGACCCCTTTGTAACATTTGTATACTAAGCACTCCTTGCCTTCTTACCAGTAAGCTCGCACTTTTGTAGAGTTTTGGTTACGAAAACGAAGGACGCACCCCACCAACAAGTCCAAGACACAGCGACTTACTTTACACTATTTCAGCAGCGTACCCTCAATTTTCATTTTTTTGCTAAAAAAACAAACCACGCATCGCACTACCAAAAACCGAAACACCTTAACGTACTTTACATCCTACTGCAAGGCAAAACAACTAACTTCAAGCCCTATCTAATAAGCAACTCAGAAAGTACTTTACAAACGATTTCAAGCTTCATCAAGGCCACCAATTTCCAAGCTCAAAAGCAAAAAAAACAAACCAACCACCAAATTAAAAACTAGCCCGTAACACGTGCCGACATAAAATCGCCGGCACCAAAAATCTACACGCCTAACTAATAAGATAGTCCAAACCACGACCAACCAAACCAGCTATTTTTCCACAAATTAATGATAGGAAAGCACTTGACGTCAAAAAAATTGTAAAAGAAGCGTCCCCATTTACGACAAAATGCGGTCCAAAACTCCAACCCAAAAAACTCGCCTCGCCAAACGAAGCCTGATTTTTTGCAGAGATAGTACCTTCCCTGCTAAGGTTTTTTACTATTTCTGCCGTAACAGGCATAGATAACACTGTACCAAGAATGCCACCAATGAATCTACCGATAGGCTCAAAAAAATATGCGCGCGGCTTCTCTTCGAATTTTTTTGTTAAAACAACAACTTCTTTCCCTCCACCAATCTTTTTGCTTTGCTCCACTTCCTTCTTTGCTTCCTTTACCGCTTTTTCTGAAGAAAGCCCTTCAGTGCAATCGTGCGCTTTCATATTATCTAATTTTCTAATCGAATCACCAGCAATTCCAACATTACTAACCAAAGTAGACGCAACCACCGAAAACAAACCTGCAGACGAAGCAAACCTACTGCTTTTCAACATAACCCTCCAACAAAGTAAACTAAAATTTGCTAGAAAAATTCCAGCCAAACAGATTGTAGCAGATATATTACTGATGTGTCAACTAAATTTCTTAATTTTATATGGCTAACTTTTAAATTAATATCTCTTTTACACCGAAGAAAAGAAATTGTTTAAAAAGGCACGGTGTTTGCTATTGCAACAGTAGCAAACAGGCCGAATATGCAGATAACGTCAATTTGAACAGAGTGTTCTAATTGCCCTGCGTGCTCTTCCTTATGGTAACATTTTACATATAGCCCTCACAAATAGGCACAGACCTGATTAACTCAATTTTTGAGCAATTTTACATCACTTAAATTCGAAATACATGAACTATATAAGTCTAGATTTTGTACAAACTTACTTGATAATATATTTCTAGATTAACTCAAATTTATAGAGATACTGGGAATTATGGGACTTTGCTAACTTTAAACTTGTTAAAATTAAAAAACATATTTCTGGAGTATTTTTTGCTAAAAAACTATTGTTCTATGGTAAAATTGACCCTACAATGACATCTTCGTGTTTTTGCTTATAGTTTAGTCATAAACTGTGCTTTTTAGATTGTTTAATGTATATACTGCTTCTAATTTAAGTGTTACTTAGTCCGTTTTGCTTTTAAGTCTTTTCTTTTGCAATTAATGTTTACACTAGTATAATTTTTCAAGATTTTTGGATATCGCTAAGTTTTTTAAGAAAACAAAAATTAGCAGTCTTCCCCATTTGTAATTGTTGATATTAAATTGAAAATAGGTCAGGTCAATCTTTAGTACAGTTGTCAGTCTTTTTTCTTAATAAATTTTAAACACACTTTTAGTAAGTTGTCTTTGATTGCTGGTCAGTTTTTTGTATTGAAATTTCAAATAAACTTCCTCTTAGGGGAGCTTTACGTTGGTAAAAATTATGTAAGACACTGAACTTTTAGGATTTTAAATGATCTCAGAAAATTTCTTAGAAGAATTAAAACAAAAGGTAAGCATTTTAGATGTGGCTTCTTCTTACGTAAAGTTAAGTCACAGAGGCAGAAATTGGGTTGGATTGTGTCCATTTCATGCGGAAAAAACTGCTTCTTTTAATGTTTACCCGGAAAGTAATTCTTTTTACTGCTTTGGTTGTGGCGAAGGCGGTGATGTAATCTCTTTTGTTGAAAAAATAGAGAATCTTAGTTATTTAGAATCCCTGAAGTTTATTGCGAATATGGCAGGGATTAATATTGATTTGAATGGGCCTGAACTAGAAAAAGAGAAAAAAGAAGCTGATAAGAAGAGAAGAATACTACAAATTAATAGGGAAGCTGCCAATTTTTTTTATAAGGAGCTTTGGCGCGACTCTTTCGAGGCTGAGAATGCGAGGCAGCATCTAAAAAAACGGAACTTTTTAAAAAAGACTCTGATCCATTTTGGGATAGGATACTCTCCTAACGACAGAACTGCTTTAATAAAATACCTTTTAAAATTGGGATACGCTGCGGAAGAAATAGTAGCTGCTAATCTCGCATACAATAGCTATGGGAAATTAAGCTCAAGATTTGCTGGCAGAGTGATGTTCCCGATAATAGATCAAAAAGGAAATGTTATTGCCTTTGGTGGAAGAACACTGGATCCTAACACAAAGCCAAAGTACCTTAACACTTCAGATACTTTGGTATTCAAAAAAAGCATGCATCTGTTTTCTTTAAACTTTGCTAAAAAAGAAAGATCTGAATCTTTACTATTAGTGGAGGGATATATGGACGCTGTGGCTCTTCACCAAAGCGGATTCAAAAATACTGTAGCTACTCTGGGGACATCCCTTACAGACTACCAGGCAAGACTGATAAGTACTATAGCTAGAGAAGTTGTCATATGCTACGACTCAGATCAGGCAGGAGAAAAAGCAACCGAAAAAGCATCTGTGCTATTACGCAGGGAGGGAATTAAAGTAAAGGTAGCACATGTCCCGAAGGGAAAAGACCCGGAAGAATTTTTGAGAATATCCGGAAAAGATGCGAGTATAAAATTTAAAAAAATATTAAATAATTCGAAAAATGATGTAGAATATAAGTTAATAAGGGAGTTTGAAAGAATAGATACTGAGACTGCAGAAGGGAAGATAGCTTACTTAGACAGAGCGGTAAAAGTATTAAGTGACCTTAATAATAAGCTCGAACAAGAGGTGTACGCAAGCAAAATAAGTCGAATTACGGGGGTGAATAAATCGACAATTTTGGATCAAGTTGAAAGGCGAGCGAAAAAGATCAGAAAAAGCTTCAGGTTTAAACAGATGAAAAAGATCAGTTTAAGTCTTGAGAAGGAGGAAATGTCAGTTAAAAAAAGTGGAGCGGAAAGTCTTAGAACCAGTAAGGCAGAAGGCGCCATAATAGCTTACATTGTAAATAATCCTGAAGGTGCTAGCAATATATTTTCAAAACTACCGGTAGAGTGTTTTTGTTCTGAAATAAATAGAAAGATATACTCTGTTATTCATAAAAGACTAGAGCTTGGTAAAGGTCTAAGCTTTCAGAGCTTGAGTGCAGACCTAGAGCAAGAAGATAAAGCAAGGGTTGCAAAGTATCTGGCATGTGAGAATTTAAGAAATTCTTCTTTGGAAGATGTTAACGGTTATATAAAAACTGTACTTTATGAAAAAGAAAAACACAAAGTCTCGGACTTATGTAACGTTTCAGATGATGAAATTATTAATTACATAAATAAATTAAGGCAGTTGAAAAGATAGGAGTATAAGAATAATGCCAGAACAAAAAAGCAAAGAGGAAATTATGCAGGAGCTTATGTCTCTTGGTAAAGTGAGAGGCTCAATCTCTACGAAAGAGATTTTGGATGCCTTCGATGCGCTAGATGTTGAACCTGAAATTTTGGAACATTTTTACAATGCTCTAGACGATGCGGGCATAGAAATATTGGAAACGCCTGAAGAAGAATTTGAAGAGGATATAGCAAGAGAAATTGATTATATAGATACTAGTTTTGATGGAAGAGAAATTGGCAATGGTGAAAATATTCAAGATCAGAGGGAAGACATACTAACTAATGGCAATTTAATCAAGAAGAGTGTTACTTTAGAGGCTAGTGTAGACGATCCTGTTCGTCTATACTTGAGGGAAATCGGTAAGATCCCGCTGCTGAATTTAAGAGATGAACAAGAAATTGCACATAAAATCGCTGAGGGTAGTGAAAATGCGAAAAAAGTGTTAGCTGAGTCCAATTTAAGATTGGTCGTTAGTATAGCAAAAAGATATCTTGGTAGGGGACTCAGTTTTTTGGATCTTATACAAGAGGGCAATGTTGGACTTATAAAAGCTGTCGACAAATTTGACTGCACAAAAGGATTTAAGTTTTCTACCTACGCAACATGGTGGATAAGGCAGGCCATAACAAGAGCGATATCAGATCAATCCAGGACTATAAGAATTCCTGTTCATATGGTGGAAACCATAAATAAGGTAAAAAAAACCTCGTCCCAGCTGACGCACGACTTAGGTCGCGAGCCAAGTGCTAAAGAAATAGCACAGAAGTTAGATATGTCTGCCAAGAAAGTTAGTCAAATTTTAAAAGTTTCCCAGGATCCCGTATCCTTGGAGGCTCCTATGGGTAAAGAAGAGGATACTCGTCTTGGAGACTTCATACCTGATGATCACGCTCTTGCACCCTCGGATGCGGCTGCGCATGCCCTTTTAAGGGAACAACTTTCACATGTGCTGTATACTTTGACTCCGCGGGAAGAAAAAGTTCTTAGAATGAGGTTTGGGCTTGCTGACGGTAGACCACATACGTTAGAAGAAGTTGGTAGGAAATTCAGAGTTACCCGGGAGAGGATTCGTCAAATAGAAGCAAAAGCCCTTAGAAAGCTACGCCATCCTAGCAGAAGTAAGCGATTAAGAGGTTTTTTGGGGAATTAAAGATAGTCAATAAAATTAACAGCCTTTAGCATTACCTTTTTGACTCTTCATTATTCCACTTAAACTGTGAGAAGGTGCTTTGTATGTCGTTGAGTCAATAGTCTCAGTTGGTGGTTTTCTGTGTTTTGTTGAAATTTGTAATTTGTGATACCAACTAACATCTCTACCTAGAAAACAGTCCGCTAAATGGAAAAATTTTCTTTTTTTTCTTCTTTGGTTTTAAGGCGCAATCTACTAAAATCGTATCGTCTCCTATTACTTTTATTTCGTCCCAACGAATAAATAAGTCGTCTTCTCTACCGAAGATTCCAAAAAATTTTAGTCGGCCGAAAATAATTATACCCAATAAAAGTGCATTAGTGGTATCTACCTCAAAATCATTGACATACCCCAGTCTGCATCCTGTACGAACATGGATCACCTCTCTGTTTTTTATTTCTGTAATTTTGCACCGCAAAATTTTAGTATCTCCAAAAACTGTAATATAAAAGTACGATGAATAGTATTTGGTCTAAAAAATAAAAAAGATGTTACTTTTTGTACAAAAAGTATTTTTTATTCCTGGTCTATAACTAACGTTTTTAAATACTTTTTACGCTTTAAAGAATGTTTTTATTACTGAGGACACAGCTATATCACAATATTCATGTCTTTTGTTTTTGTGACTATAATTTTCTAAAACTATAAATAAAGATCTCAATGATGACTTGTTTTTCACAGTTTTTAAATTTCACACAAAAAGCATTTTCAAGGTCCAAATAAAAAAATCAAATAGCTGGTAACAACGCGAAAAATATCAGCGCTCGCAATCTAGCCAAATGTTGTTAATAATTTTGAAAATTTCTCTGATTTATAACATTTTAAAAAAGCTAATTTTATAAAATATTTGTACATGAGCTAACAAAGTTTGATCATAATATACAGATTTTATCACTAATATTTTTAATGATAATCCGTAAAATTTTTCCCAATACTTCTTAGCTACGGCATGTAATTAACTAATTGATTCCTACTAATTTAAGTAGTTCTGTTTTTTCTTGTGTCTTGACTTAAAACCACAAAAAAGTTAAAATATCAACAACTTTAGGTATTTTAGGGAAAAAATGGCAAGTATTAGCGAGAAAAATGAGATATCAAAATGTAATTCTTCTTTAGTTAATCTTAAAGATGGGCTTTCTTCGCTTGAAGTGGCAAAAAGAGTAAAAGAGGGACTTGTTAACATTGGTTCTAATGTTAACACCAAGAGTATATCGAAAATCATAAAAGACAATCTTTTTACACTCTTTAACTTAGTTAATTTTATACTCGCCGGTGCCATAATTTACACCGGATCATTTAAAAATCTCTCTTTTATGGGTGTTGTTTTATCTAATTTAATAATTGGGATAGTACAAGAAATTCGCTCGAAAAAGACTATAGATAAGTTATCCATACTGTCTGCATCCAAGGTTTCTGTCGTTAGAGACGGAAAAAGTTCAGAGATCAGTACAGAAGCGTTAGTTTTAGACGATGTAATAAAACTAAATCAGGGCGACCAGATACCCTCGGACAGTGTGATTGTGGAAGGTAAGTGTCAGGTCAACGAGTCTTTGCTTACGGGTGAGTCTGATTACATAGATAAAAAAGTTGATGATCTCTTATATTCTGGCAGTTATATAGTCAGCGGAAGTTGTAAAGCGGTGGTCAAGCATGTAGGAAAAGACAACTACGCGGATACTGTTTACAAAGAAGCTAAAAACATGAAGAAAGTTTCCTCAGAAATGATGAGAACTTTCAAGAAAATTATATTAGTAATATCTATTTTTATAATTCCTGTAGGATTGCTTTTATTTTTAAACCAAATATCAAATAATTCTAACATAGAAAGTGCAATTGTGAGTACCGCAGCCGCGTTGATTGGAATGATTCCGCAAGGGCTTGTACTCCTTACAAGTACAGTTTTAACCGTCAGCGTGGTAAAGCTTTCTAGATATAAGGTGCTTGTACAAGAACTTTATTGCATAGAAACCCTAGCAAGAGTGGATGTAATGTGTTTAGATAAAACAGGCACTTTGACTGAAGGAACGATGCACGTAGCAGATGTTGTGCCACTCGCTAGCAACAAGATTGAAGATGTTGAAAAATATATAAAGTTGTTCGTAAGTGCCTCTTTAGATACTAATCCGACTTTCCTTGCAATAAAGAAAAAGTATGAAAATTTGCTCAATTCTGAAAAATTAGAGCCCGCAGGGAGTATTGTTCCTTTTTCTTCGGAAAGAAAATGGTCCGGGGTTTATTTTAAGAAGTGCGGTAGCTTTGTGTTGGGTGCCGCGGAGTTTATGTTTTCTGACTCAGAATTATCTAACGAAAAAATTTTTAGTGATCTTGAAAAGTATAGTAAAGAAAACAGAGTTATTGTGTTGGCACGTGCTAAGGAGAATTTTAAAGGAAATAATCTTCCTGGCGGTTTAGTTCCTATGGCCTATATATTAATAAAAGACACTTTGCGAAGCGAAGCAAAAGAAACAATAAAGTACTTTAAAAATCAAGATGTAAAAATAAAAATAATATCCGGAGACAATGCTGCAACTGCTGCAAATATAGCTAAATCAGTTGGAGTAAGTAACAGCCATAAATTTATTGATGCCTCTACTATAAAGACGGAAAAAGATTTGGAGAAAGCAGCGCTTGAGTATACAGTATTTGGTAGAGTTACACCAACTCAAAAACAAAAATTGTTAAAATATCTTAAAAAATCCGGGCATACGGTCGCAATGGTTGGAGACGGTGTGAATGATGTTCTGGCCCTAAAAGAGGCGGATTGCAGTATCGCTCTTGCATCAGGGAGCTCCGCGGCCAAAAATGTTTCCCAGCTAGTTTTATTGGATTCTAACTTTGCGTCTATGCCAAGGGTTTTGCTGGAGGGCAGGAGGACGATAAATAATGTCCAAAGATCGTCTTCACTGTTTTTGGTTAGAACTATTTATTCTACTTTACTAGCGCTGATTTTTTTATTTATACATATGAAATACCCTTTTGAACCAATTCAAATGATGCTTAGCAGTGTTTTAACAGTCGGGATACCGTCATTTATATTGGCACTTGAGCCGAACAAAGAGAGAATATCTGGTAATTTTATGCACAATATTATAAGAAAAGCTTTTCCCGGAGGGATTTCAATAGTCATAAGTGTAGTTTTAATATCACTGATTTCGAAGTTTTTTGGAGTTTCAGATAAAGATGTTTCTACACTGTGTGTTCTGTCTACTTCGT
This sequence comes from Ruminococcaceae bacterium UBA3753, assembly GCA_002372375.1. Taxonomy (GTDB): domain Bacteria; phylum Bacillota; class Clostridia; order Oscillospirales; family Acutalibacteraceae; genus UBA3753. Next base: position 10,059 of record DFGJ01000047.1, on the reverse strand, counting down.
TTATAGGATTTTTAGTGTTGTTCAATGTTTGCAAGCCATTTAACTTTCTAAGGAAAATTTTGTTTACAGCCATGTGCTGTGGGATGGCTGTAGGCGTAGTATTTTTTAAACAACTTTTCTCACTAGCTGATGTTACTTTGTATCTATTAATCGCTTCAGCCTTGGTCATAGTTGCAGGACTTTTCTTGTTCAATGTTTTTGACAAAATAACAAAGTGGTTTATAAAGAAAAAAGTTAGAGTTGAGAATAATTAAAGATTAAGAGTAAATAATAAAATTGCAAAGCCTTTAAATCTTGTCTTTGTTTGACTTATTAAATGTTGGCTTTGTTTTTATACTTTTGAATGTTAGGCCAGGTGGCAAAGGAGGTGCATCTGAAGTATGGCACAAAATTTTTTTGGACCAGGAACTAAAAGTGGGGAGAAAGGACCAAACTCTAAGTAGTTTTTGAACCACAGCATATAAAAGTAGGTGCTACACTTAACACCTACTTTTCAGTGTGTTTTTACATATATGTAAGTTTTTAGTTTATTTGGTATCAAAAAATTTTGCTTGAATAATTTATGTTTTATGACTTCATGTCTAACTTTCGGAAGTAATTAAAATAATAGAGATATATTTTTATACTAAAATTAATAATTTTTTATATTATTGACAAAATTTCGTTCAAGTAATTTTAGATGTAAAAATACAATATACATTCTTTTACTATAACTTTTTTAAGATAAAACTTAAACTTCAAAAAAATTATTGATTTATCATTTCGTTCCCTTAACTAAAATTACGTAACACTACCATGTGAACTGCATAGTGTTAAAAAAGTAGAATTACATAATAAAAATAAATTATAAAAACAAGAAACTATATCTTTTAATATTTTACCATTTGATAAGGTCTAATAATGCAAAAAATATTTAGATGTATAAAATCATAAATTTATATAGTTTGTATAAATTTAGCGTGGATAAACTAAAAAAACAGGTTGTTATAGTGTCGTCCGTAATTTTGCTAAAAATAATAAAAAGAAATAGCTTAAAACATAAATTATTAATAGACCCCCAATAAGTACTTAGCAGCATCTTTTAACTTTATATCTTGACACCAGGTGCTAGTAATGCTAAAATTGCTACACTGCATGTTTTGGGTTTAGTAGTTTTTTGCTTTGCCTTTTAGCAGCGAAACTTAAAAAAAGGTGCGAAAGATGGAAAAGGGACAAGGTGTGTTTGCTGTTATAGCAACCGGGGGAAAACAGTATAAAGTACAGGTAGGTGACGAAGTTTTCGTTGAGAAGTTGGGATTAAACGAGGGTGAGGTGGTAGAATTTGATGTTCTTGCTCTGTTCAAGGGGGGTAAGGCGGTTTTCGAAAATCCAGCGGTTCCTGAAGCAAAGGTACGAGCTAAGGTTGTGAAAAACGGAAGATGCAAGAAGATTGCTGTATTCACTTATAAGCCCAAAAAAAATTGTAAACGTAAAATAGGTCATCGGCAGATGTACACTAAAATCTGTATAGATGCCGTTGTGTGTGGTATTTAGTTGCAGTGCACTTTTTATCTTTTTGTGACTTAATTTTCTATGATACAGATTACTTTTTTTAGGAAGTTGGATGGACTTCTTTGTGGTTTTAAGATTTGTGGCCACGCTGGGTTTGCAAGATACGGAAAAGATATAGTGTGTGCCGCGGTCTCTTCGGCGGTGTATTTGGTTGTTAATACTGTGATCGATGTGATGCGTGTGAAGCCACGAGATTTATTTTTTTCAGACGATAGTGTTGTTTTTTTGTTAAGCGATTCGGATGCAGATGTTTGCAGTTTTTTATTGAGAGGATTATTTGCGCATTTTGTCGCGATCTCGAAAGAGTATCCGAAAAATTTATTGGTTAATTCTGCGCAGTTTGGTTGATGTTTTACAATTAGGTCTGTCACATGTATTCGAAGTTTGTTTTTTGCCTTTGTTTTTGATTGGAAATTTTTTTATTTATGCTGTGTCTAAATCTGGCGAAGTTTGGTGTTCGTTGATTCAAGTGAAAAGAGGGTGTTTTGTAAATCGTGTTTAAGATTAATCTACAGCTATTTGCACATAAAAAAGGGATGGGTTCTACAAGAAATGGTCGAGATTCTGAATCTAAAAGACTGGGTGCCAAGAGGGCGGACGGTCAGTTTGTTAAAGCGGGTAATGTACTAGTTAGACAGCGGGGGACGAAGATACATCCTGGTTTAAACGTGGGAATTGGTTCTGATGATACTTTATACGCAAGAGTTGATGGGACACTTCGTTTTCGAAGACTTGGAAAATTTAAAAAACAGGCTTGTGTTTTCGCAACCGCTTGAGTTTTGTGTGCTTTTTATTACGGCGGGCGTCTGTTTTATAGATTATTTTAGTTAGCCCCCACTTAGCAGTGTTGTTGTTTTGGTTGGTGCACTTTTTGTTTTTTGCTTGAGTTAGGCGAGATTTTTTTATTTTTGGCTAGTTTGCGTTCTTTAGCTTGTCTTTAATAGGATTTGTTTGTGCACTTTTTGTATATTACTCAATACCTAGCTGTGTATTGCATAGTTTAGTTTTTATAAATAGGATTTGACTTTTTATGGTTGAATACGATGAGTTGCGGTTGCGGTGTAGGGCCTTGAAGCCGAAATTGAGTAGACTTGAAGCGGTTGTTGCACCTGAGTATCTGAGGGAAAAAATTTACGAGCTGGAAATCGAGACAAACAGACAGGATTTTTGGGATGATAAAGAACGATCACAAAAGGTCTTGCAAGGCATTAGTTCCTATAAGGATAAGTTAAAAAAATATGATGCGGTTTGTTCTCTGTATAGGAATATGTCGGAATTAATTGATTTGGCAAATGAGGCTCGTGATCTGGATTCTTACAATGAAATTTTGTCAGAGTTTAATAAAACAGAGCAAGTGCTAGACTCTCAGCTAATTGAGGCACTGTTGACTGGGGAGTACGACTCAAGGAATGCTATTGTTACGCTGCACTCCGGCGCTGGCGGCACCGAGGCACAGGACTGGGTTGCGATGCTTTATAGGATGTACTCCAAGTGGGCTGAGAGGCGTAAATTTAGTTTCAAATTGTTGGACTTTTTAGATGGTGAAGAAGCGGGATTCAAAAGTGTTTCATTTCTTGTTTCTGGGAGTAATGTATACGGATATTTAAAAGGTGAGGCGGGAGTTCATCGGTTGGTGAGGATTTCACCCTTTGATGCGTCTGGGCGAAGACATACTTCGTTCGCGTCAGTGGAGGTTATTCCGGAAATTGACGACACAATTGAAGTGAATGTTTCCCCGGATGATGTAAAAATGGACGTTTTCAGAGCAAGTGGTGCAGGTGGTCAGCATATAAACAAGACGTCATCTGCTGTACGGTTGACTCATTTGCCGACTGGTATAGTAGTAGCGTGCCAAAATGAACGAAGTCAACATCAAAACAGGGAGATGGCAATGCGAATGCTTAAGTCAAGATTGTTGGAAATAAAGGAAAAAGAACATCTTGAAAAAATTGAAGATATAAAAGGTGAACAAAAGGATATAGCATGGGGCTCACAAATAAGGTCGTATGTATTTATGCCGTACACTATGGTTAAAGATCACAGAACGAATTTTGAGGTCGGGAATATCGACTCCGTTATGAACGGCGATATTGACGGGTTTATTGGTGCCTACTTGCAACATGTAAACAAGAAGTAAAAACTGTTTATTTTTTAAAACGTTTTAGGTACTTTCTTCAAAACTTATTGATTCTGTTTTATTTGATGACTTTCAGGTTTGTGTGAAAGTTCAGGTTGTGTTGATGAATTAGGATAACGTGCTATATAAGTTTTGTTATTATGCATAAAAAGAATTAGTTAATTTATATATTTTAGTCTATTCTTTAGTTTATTTATACTGTTACAATTGTCAAATATTTTGAAAATAGTTTTCTCTTCACAGCATTAGTACTGCGGTGAACATTGATCTGTTGCACAAGTGTTTAGTTTATGTTAGAACGTGGGCGGTACCGTGTGGTGTTGCACTCTTTGTGTAGGGCTAGCCGGACCTGTTCCTTTTAAGATTTTGATTTTGCGATTTCATTAGTGGGTGTGGTAGATGTGGTAGATGGCTATGGTTATATTAAGAATTGTGCCGTTGTTTTCGAGCAAAGAAATAATTTAAAGGAAAGGGTGCCACGGATTTTGGCGATTTTTGGGTAGTGCTTTATGGAAATTTCATCAAGTACGAGTAAGGTTGCCAGGAGTGTGCTGGACGTCTTACTCAAACTTTTGTGGGGAGATTTAATAAAAATACCTTTACCTAACGGCGAAACTCTAAACATTTCATTTCTGGTTTTGCTTTTGTCTTTTTCCGGTATTTATTTTACATTTAAAACTAGATTTGTACAAATTAGAATGATTCCCAAGGTGATTGGCGTCATTAATGAAAAAAACAAAAATGCAAAAAGCTTTTCAGGATTACAAGCCATAGTTGTGCAACTGCTACCAGAGTCGGAATGGGCAATCTTGCTGGTGTGGCCGCAGCAATATCAGTAGGCGGTGCAGGATCGGTTTTTTGGATGTGGGTATTCGCTATGTTGGGGTCATCACTCGCATTTGTTGAATCGGTTTTGGCTCAATTACATAAAAAAGAAATCAATCTATAGCACAATTTTATTGGAGGCCCGGCATTTTACATCCACGATGCGCTATTGAAAAAACGTCATAAAAGAAAAAAGTCAGTTATTTCCGTCCTTTTTGCGGTGTCCGGCATTATTTGTTGGTGTGGTATTAGTCAAGTTGCCAGCAACGCGACAACATCTGCTATAAAAAGTGTATTCAATATACCGACCTTGATTACCTCAATTGTTCTGACAGTAGCAGCATTATTTATTTTGTTGAAAACAGACATGACAGTGAAGGTCCTGAACACAGTAGTACCGGTAATGGCTGGAAGCTATTTTTTTATAACATTATTTGTAATCATTAAAAACGTAGTTATTATTCCAGATGTTTTTATAAGAATTTTCAGCCAAGCATTTGGTTTCCAGCAAGTGGTCGCCGGGGGTATTGGTGCTGTAATTATAACAGGTGCAAAAAGAGGAGTTTTTTCAAACGAAGCGGGCTCCGGCAGTGTACCAAATGTTGTAGCTATGACGAATTTCAGTCATCCGGCAAAAGCGGGATTAACGCAATGCTTAGGCGTGTTTATTGATACCACAATTTGCACTTTTACAGCACTTTTAGTATTACTTGTGCCCAATAGTATTTGTGCAAACTTAACGGGCATAGAGTTATTGCAATCAGCAATGAGCTATCACTTAGGGAAATTCGGGCCAATTTTTATAACAGTAATCTTAGTTCTTTTTAGCTTCTCTACATTTTTAGGAGTAACGATATACGCAAAACCAAACGTAATATATGTATTTGGAGAAAATTTCAAATACCTAATTCTGTGTAAACTTTTATTTATTACAATGCTTTTTTTAGGCGGAATAAATGCCTACAGTTTTGTTTGGGATTTAGCAGACCTCGGTATTGGACTAATGACTATATTCAATATGTTAGCTCTGTTTATGCTAAAAAATGAGGCAATAAACTCACTAATAGAATACACAAAAAAATAAAATTAAATGAAAGCTAAATAGTAAAACAGCTACAAAATATGGCAAAACAAAACTCATCATTTGGGCTTGAACCAAAGACCCTGCGATTAACAACCGCATGCTCTACCGACCGAGCCTAACAAGGAACTAAAAACTCCCGATCCCTGAAACAAGCAGATGACCCAGTATAACACGAAAAAAATACAAGACCTTCTAAAAATACGTCGGAGGAAAAATCATTAAAACGAAAACTAAAAGTCCAAATTAGTCGCCACGTTGTTTTAATACGAAAATATAAAAAAAGCAACAACTATTTCGGTATGGCAGGACTAAGAACAGATAAATACAAAAGGAAACGAAGAACTCTAAAAATATGTAAGCTAGACTAAATCGCCTAAAATCTTAAAATCTAAAAAGATATATCTTAGAAAAAATACAAGATTTGAAACAGCTATGCCTCAAAAAGTTAGGCAGACTTAAAAAAATTTAAAGCAAGAAATAAAAGTCCAACCCAATCTAGCTGAATGGCTATGCAAAACTTTCAGAATTTTCATAACGGCTAAGAAAGTTCTCACTACTACCAGATAAAACGTCACTACTACCAAATAAAATGTCACTTTTGCTCTCACCTAGAATAATAGAACAAAGTCCATACACTTCACTGCGCAACATTTCTCTAATAGTTTCATTTATTTCTTTATCTTCAGTGATACTAAAAAGCTCTATTAAGAAACCACGTTTGTAAAAAAATTTTTGTTTCTGTAAAGAAATGATTTTGTCCGATTTATTTTGAGAATTTATTTTACTAACAGCAATTTTATACCTATTTCTCAATTTTCTTACAATTGGTGTCAACAAACCCCAAATGTAAATTGCATCATTAATTTTTTTTAGAAAAATTCCACTGTTATCCTTCGTTTCAAAAATTTTTTTCAACTCCAACATATTATCGTGTAAAGATTTAAAGCCTACAGGGCCAACGTTTAAAGCAGTATCCCAATCATTAGAAATGTCCATATTAAACAAACAAGATTTTACATCTATATCAACATAGGAATAGGCACGACATACGTCACAACAATTTTCGTAAAAAAAATTCCTCATATTTATAGTACGCGCCATATTTTCTGCTAAAAAAAGTCGAAAAGGTACACTTTTCCAAGCAAATTAGCTAAAATCATACCTTTCTCATCCACTTTAAAATGGAACACTTTTTTTCAGTTTTCCCACTTAAACCATCAGAACTAATACAGCTAATCGTTAAATTGCCCTGGTTATCAGTTTCAAAACTACAATTGTCAGAAGCAAGTAAATCAAAATTACCACAAATACGACATATATCACTAAATCCATAAAATGAACGCTTTGGGTCTAACTCAAATCTTTCAGAATCAAGATTATAAAAAAAACTAGCACCAACTTCATCTAATTTTTTACAGATCTTATCTATAACTGCACTTTTACAAACCTTATCTACTATTTTATGGCGCTTTCTTTCTTCCTTCTTCACCTCTTTCTTTTCCTCACTTTCTTCTTCCTCCCTTGCCTCTTCCTTCTCTTCCTTACCCCTTTCTTCAATTTTCTTTCCTACTGCCTTAGTTCTTTGAGCAAAACTATTTTTGGTTGAATATAACTTAATAAACAGAGGTACCAATAAAAGTGTCGAAAGTACAGTCCACAACACTACTCTACTGTCTGAGCTACCAATTCTCTTTTGTACAGCATTCTTTACGTTTTCCTTTTTGTCTTGCGTTTCCTTCACACCTTGTTCCTTTTCTGCAATTTCACTATCTTCGTGGGCAAACACACTTGCACTTAAATAATCTCCAGAAATCAAGGGAATCAAAGAACCCACTGCAGTAACACATGCTGTAACCTTATTCAACTTAGAATTTTTAAAAACCGACATAATTTAATTATAATTCCATATATAATCACAATATACTTAATATTTATTATTATAACAAATAAAAAAAGAAAAGCAATATAAATAATCATCTCGGCTTAATTATATTTTTTGTATAAAAGCGTAATATAAAATTCAAAACAACCACGAACAATAAATACTAAGCAGAAAAAAACATCAAAAATACCCTTCGGTAAAAAACACAAAGAGCAAACTTCATATTCATGTAACAAAAAAGTTAGCACTTACATATCTTCCCCAGTCATCACTAACTAAGTATCTTCTGCACCGCCAGGCTTAACTTCCGTGTTCGAGATGGGAACGGGTGTACCCCAGCATCATCAGCACCAACTAAACTATTCTAACCTAAAGTCCTCCAACAATAATCAAACCACGATGAACCTCCGACTCCCCGATGACTGGTTACAACAAAAAATGCCAGGCGTGAAAGAAAAACCCCTTTTAAGGAAACAAAACTATGTCCAAAGGTACCACAACTAAAAAACGATCACCTAGGAACATTATCTTTGTTTTTATTATTAAAATTTGTCCAGTCTCCCGTATCAAGTTTCACTCCAAATGCAATCCACCTACCATCTATGTCTTCTAAAAGTAGTTCTTTGTTGTTATAGTCAGTTACAGAAAATCTCCTTACGATTTTTAACCCTAGCTTATCGAAATCATTTTGCAACTCCTCAGGATCATATACAACAACGTAAGCATCGTATCCATAACCATAAAGTTCATGATTCGGAACAACTTTTCGACCTTTAGAATCCGTCAACACTATTTCAATGTCATCTTTGTACAAACATACGTGAGGTTCATCAGAACCCAAATATTCCACTGCATTAAAACCCAGGCTGTTGACATAAAAGTCTCGAGTTTGTTTGATATTCGGCGTAGGAAAAATCAGATGAGTCATATAAAACTTCTGCATAAACAAAACTAGCCTCTCAAACTCTACTCAAAAACCACCACAAAACACCAAAACAACGGTTCTTAGGTACCCAGCACACAAAATACTCCGACAAGTAGCACCTATCCGTTCACAATTGACTAAGCGTAACACGGAAAACGCAACAATACAAGTGTTTTTAGTACACTGCGCTAAGAATACAGAACAGAATTATTAAAGTTCTTGTTGCTACTAACTTTAAAGTGATCGCCCACATTAAGACTTCTTTTATACTCGCCTATAGTGGCGGAGCTTAAAACATTTTTAAATTCATCACTATCAACCGACTTGGCTTCAAATCTAGAATTCGCACCAAGTAGCTCAACCTTCATAAGCAGATCTAGAAGTAAATTATCGAAAACAGTATTTTTTGCCGATTTAAAACTTCGCCCAAATATCTCAGCTAAATATTTTCTGGCTTTAAGTGAAACACGAGAATCTCCTTTTGAGAATTTCTTATTAAACATCTTAACAAAATATTCCAAGCCGTCATTCTCACTGAAAAGTTTATTCTTTTCTGAGTCCTCCAAAACGTTAATTAAATAAACCAATTTCTTAATTTCTTTGTTGGATAAATATTCACAATATTTGCAATTGAACACATTATAATTACAGCGATATAACAAAAATTCAAATGGAAAATGTTTCGAAAAGAAGGTACAAACATAAAACACTAAATCCTTATGATTAAAGAAACTATCAGTAAAATTACATTCACCGCGGCCATCAAAAGACACAAAACATTTTTCTTCTAATTGTTTTACCAATTTAGCTAATTCATTGTCTTTGTCTTTATCAAAGAGAGTATAAATAAGCCAACACATATCATCAAAATCAAGCAAATAGACATTCTCGGTGTCAAATGCATCTTCCATATCAATAACCGTTTCTATCTCGTCAAGTTCTTTCTTCTCCAAATTGTCATCATCAAACTCACTATATTTATCACATCCATATCTATACAAAGCATAAAGGAAAGCTAAAACAACTGGGTAAAAGATCATCGGAACGGTCACCAATTCCCTAGCCAAACCATGACTATCACTAACCCCCGACTTAAATAACGTCGAAATAAAACTTTCTCTATTCTCACCTTCATCTACATTTTTTGCAAAAACCAAACTGCTGTTACAAACTCCGGACGCAATTGCAGCAATCAGCATGGAACTTGTAATTTTTAAACTTTTCTTACCAACCATAAAAAAGCCTCCTAAAATAAATATGTATAATTATATCATATATTTATACAGATTAATAGTAAAAAAATGATAGGGAACTTTTTTAAAAACTGTTGATATATAATAAATATTTAAAAAATACAAAAACATCTGCTAAAACACAAATGAAAATCTGAAATATACATGAAAATTTCTACAAAAAAAGTTGGCACCTACATATTTTCCCCAGTCATCACTAACTAAGTATCTTCTGCACTGCCAGGCTTAACTTCCGTGTTCGATACGGAAACGGGTGTACCCCCAGCATCATCAGCACCAACTAAACTATTTTAAATTAAAGTCCTTAACTTGTCAACCTTTTTTGGTGACTCGTACGGGAATCGAACCCATGTTTCCGGCGTGAGAGGCCAGCGTCTTAACCTCTTGACCAACGAGCCATAT
>DFGJ01000035.1 GCA_002372375.1 Ruminococcaceae bacterium UBA3753 | reverse complement strand
TGGTTGATATCTTGCTTTTTGTTTTTGAAACGTTAGATATTCTAAAAGCTTGATCGCCTTGTGGCAAATTCACAACTAAAATAGCATTTTCAACTATATCGTCCACATAATTCACGCCGCATTCAAAGCCCAGATAGAAGTCCCCATTGTCTTCTTTATGCACTTTTGCCTTGGTTGCTTTAATTATTTTGTCGCCGTTTGTTTCAAAAATTTTGTCCGTGGAGGAAAATAATTTTATCAATTATGGACCCCCTTTTTAGGCCGTTCTATGCCAACAAAAAGCAACAATATATGGAGGCATATTATTGTGGGCTTGTCCTCCGCCGGTCGAACTAGTATTGACCCCGCTTAGCAAGGTCTCATAACCACCAGAGCCCTCAGCAAACTTACTAGAATTAACGCCTCCCCAAACATAAAGTCCACCAGTGTTTGAGGCTCTATGATCATGAACTGGCATCTCATTTAGTGTTAAAGTATGAGCCACCTCACCGCCCGTTGCGTTTACCGAATAAGTATCACCGGCTGCTAAAACAAACTTGTCTTTAATTTGCTCCCAAGTGCCCCCAAAAACTACAGATGGGTCAATAGAAGCAGAAGTCCAATAATACGACCCAACCGGATAAATATAATCAACAAAATTCGACGGCGTCATGAAGTGCGAATCGTTGACCAACTCGCTGGTTTTGGTAGGGATAGACGGCTTGTTTGTTAAGTCAGTGTACGACCCACTTGTGGCAACTGCAGCTAAATTTGGTTTATCATTCAAGTCGTCGTAATCGTTAGAAAAGCAAACCGGGCCTAAATCAGCGGTGTCGGCTTTCCCTGAAAGTGCGGTGTTTAAATCTGTTTGATTAGACAAAGTACCCGAAATATTCCCCCAGGTTGATCCGCCCGGGTCTCCTTTTTCGCCTTTAAGCATTAATATTTTAGTTTTTAAGCTCATTCTAATTCTCCTTTAATATTTGTATCCAACTACACGTGTGACATATATTTGATAACTATCGGGGCCCCTGTTCGATCCTTGGACTTCTATATAAAATGATCTGTTGTTGAACAAAACAAAGCTTGAAAGTTCCAATTTTGCTATTGCAGAACAGAAATTTAAATACAATTCGTGGTTAGAACGAACAATACTCAACAAAAAGTAAAAGTCACTTAAGGTCGAAATGTATATTTCCTGATAACTGTAAACATTACTGGTAAAATCAGAAGAACTCGGATTTAAAGTCCTAAAATAAATTCCCAATTTAACGTAGTTTGTAACAGAGTCAGATAGATTAATTGTTCCGTTACTGCCGGACGAATTGTTATACAAAACATATTCTTTATAGACTTCAAGATTAGTCCTGGCACTAACTACGTCTGTCGCGTTTGTTCCACCTTGGTTTATTGGCAGAACACCTGTCAAATCTGTCAAAGTGGTTGGACGGTTTAAAAGGTCACTATAAGAGCCACTAGTTGCAACTGCTGCTAAATTTGATTCAACAACATAATCACTATCATTTGTCAGCTCGCTTGTTTTTGTTGGAATTGACGGCGTATCTGTTAAGTCGTCATAAGACCCAGTTGTAGCAACTTGTGCAAGACTTGATGTCGTGGCCTTTGCGTTTAAAGCAGCTTGTAAATCGCTTTGATTTTGTATGTTACCTACGATATTACCCCAATCAACGCTTGTAAAAACAACAGCATCCGGCTCAGTTATTTTGGGCACAAGCTCTAAAACACCGCGTAAAATAGTGAATATATCGCCGTCCTTGCCAATATCCAAGTCGTACCAATATTGCCCTGGTGCTAAACTTTGCGTGTCTTCAGGCGCAATTCTAACTATATAATGGCTCTCTGTGCTTTGTGTTATACCTGCACCTAAGCTTTTTTGAAAAAGATAATTTGTATCCTGCGAGTTCCTTTTACACGAAAAAAAGGCTGTGTCCAAAGAATCTATGCCCGTGACTTCAAAGCCAAAACTTTCAGTATCGCCTTTGACCATTTTTATGTTGTATGTTGTGTAATTTGGCATCTTTACCTCCTTTAAAGCCAGCGTGAATACTTTTTTAGTGTTATTTTTTCTACTATCCCGGTGTAATTAACAAAATTGACACCAGGGTTTAATTTAAAGTTGTCATAATTTCCGGTTACCAGTCTGTTCTTTAAAACTCCATCTTTAGAGGCTTCAAGGTTTGTAGCGTCTATTGTAATGTACTCTTCGAGGCCTAAATTTATTGTAAAAACGGATTTACCGTTAACGCCCAAAGTTATATCGCCGGTTCCGTAAACAGTGACCTGTGGCAAAGAATAAACGTTGCCTTTGTTGATTATTTTTAGACCCTCTTCGTTTATTTTTGTCAGCTTTAAATGCAAATTAAAATCTACGGTTTGATTGTTTGGAACTTTCAAATAAACATAGTTAAATGATTTTGGTGTAGAATAATCGTCCGTTTTGTTCAACGTTTTATTATTTTCAAGGTCTATCGGTCCATAACCAAAGCAAGTTCCCGTGGTGGCAACATCATTTATAACAGCTGCCTGACAATTATTGGTACCGGATCCACTAGAATAAGCATACAAAATATATCTGCCGGGTTCTAAAAGCAAATAATCCATAGGAACCATAAAACTTGTTTGTTCTGTAGACGTGCCACTTAAACTAAAAACATTGTCAGCTACAGTTAGATTTATACCGTTCTTTGTTTGGATATAGTCAGGAACATTTAATAATTGCTTGTCACCCACAAATTCTAGTTCTTTTTCGGTTAAAAAATATTTAAAAGGTTGAACATGCATTGTCACCGTCGCAGTTTTAAAACGAATCAGCTTGTTAAAGTCTATTTGCTTAATGATTTTGTAGTCATAAACTATGCCCGGCTCGTTTGAAAAAGTAACTGTGCCATGAGAATTGAAAAAGCCTATAACCTGATTAACAACAGACCTATCAGTTATGCCAATATCAAACGTTTTGTCATAAGCAGCATAACCAAGATCCGTGATTATGTCACCGTCACGCCCGTCTATCTCTTCAATGTTTGTCCGCATTTCAGGCTTGGTTATAGGCGGAAAATTTTGGATTAATAAACCCGGTACATTTTTACTGTTTACACCATTTAAAATTATGTAAGGGAACATTAAACCTCCTTTTTAAGCGTATATAGCTTTTTCAACAGTTTTTCTAACAAATTTACCCATATTTTCGTCGTCCATTTCAACAGTTATGTCAGCTAAAGCCTCTTTAAATGCATTAACGGTCGCAATATAGTCTATTTTGTATCCATTTTCAGACGTTTTTTGACTTCCTTTAAAACTGTTCCCAGTTACATTAAAGTCCCGTGGCAAAGATTCTTCCATCTCAGCCACCACACTGCCCATTTCATCAGTAAAACCGGATCCTATTCCTTCAGCCAAAGGTTTACCAATCTTGTCTCTAAAAATTTTTGAAGGCGATTTTATGCCAAAAAAGCCTT
>DFGJ01000021.1 GCA_002372375.1 Ruminococcaceae bacterium UBA3753 | reverse complement strand
CGTAGCCAAACGCTCTATCCAACTGGGCTACTGGTGCAAGCAACGCGCTCATGCTACTACTATTTTTTTTTTTAGTCAACAGTTACTTCACTAAGGTACTTACACAAACGTGGTGTTATGTCTTATTATTTCAGGGAACAAATGTTCCCATTTTAGTAACGCAATTTATCTGCAAAAATTAAATTTTATTTGAAATGATGGATTCTATAACAGTGGACTTTAATTTATAATAGTCAAATATCAAAGAGTATTTGGAAAATAATAATTTTTAATCAAGTAAATATATAATATCAAGTTTTTCAACTATTTGTGTGAAGATTTTTATAAATTAGACATAAATCAATTGATTATTTCTAGGTAAATTTATTTTTTATAGTTTTTTTTATGCAACGAATAATACTACATGTAGATATGGATGCTTTTTTCGCCTCCGTTGAAGTTATGGATAACCCGAGTTTGTCTGGCAAACCTCTTATAATTGGCGCGTTGCCTGGCGAAAGGGGAGTTGTTTCAACTTGTAGCTACGAGGCCAGAAAATACGGCGTTCACTCTGCAATGAATATAAAAAAGGCCTACCAGTTATGTCCAAGTGGCATTTACATGCACCCTAATTATGAAAAATACAAAGAAATATCGAATAAACTGCATAGTATTTGGTGTACATATACTGATTGTTTGGAATCTATTGCCTTAGACGAGGCTTTTTTGGATATCACCAATAATTTCAAAGATTTTAATGAAGCACGCAAAATCGCTTTCGAAATAAAAAAAAGAATTAAGCAGGAGCTGAACTTAAGTTGCTCTGTGGGATTGGCGTATTCGAAGTCAGCAGCTAAAATTGCAAGCGAAGAAAAGAAACCTGATGGTTATTTCGAGATAACATCGGAAAAAGATTTTGTTAATTTGATTATAGACCGCGATGTACGCACTCTTTATTCTGTTGGAAAAATGACAGCTGAAAAATTAAAAAAATATGGAATAAAAACTGTGCGTGATGTAAGAAAAAACAGTGAGAAAGTTATCGATATACTCGGAAAAAGTGGTAGATTTATTGTGAATTTATCGTCAGGTATAGACGAAAGAAAAGTTATTCCACATGAACCTAAAGATGCAAAATCGATCAGCAGAGAAATAACTTTCCAGCAGGATGTGGATAATGTTACTTTTCTTAAGGATGTATTATTTTTGCTTTCAATTTGCGTTGAAAAAAGAGCAAAAAGACTAGGTCTCTATGGCAACGGAGTTATTCTTAAGGTAACGTACGCAGATATGAAAAGCATAACACGCTCAAAAAATATTCCATCAAGTAACGATTATTTGAAAATTTATGTTGAAGCAAAAAAAATGTTGCTGAAAATAAAAAGAGGTCCTGTAAGACTGCTGGGAGTTGGGCTATATAACTTGTCTGAAAAATACATGGAACAACTTAGTTTTTTTGATACTTTAGCTGATAACAAAGTAAAATCAGAAGGAGCAAAAAAAAGATTGCTTTTGGCTGTAGCAAAAAAATATGGAGTAAATTTGTTACCGTACTTAGACAAAACGCACCTGAAGGGCAACCTTTACGAAACAATTGAAAAAATGAGATCTAAACTTTGAGTTATAACTTAGAAATTATGTACCCTATCAGCGCCGATTGGCGTTACAATTTGCGCTTAACTACTTGCTTTTACTTTTTAGTGGGAATATTTTTCAGATAGGAAAAAGTTCTTGCCAAGTAAATTTCAGAAATACAGGAAATTAAGGAGAAAACTAGGAATTTTATAGCCAATCAAAATGTCGATGTGAAAAATAAAAGAAAAACAAATCTTCATTATCAAGCTCGGCTTGAATATTATTACTTTTAGTGATTTTTAATTTCTAGCAAGTTTTTTTGTGGCACAAATCTGTAAAGTGACATTTATCTACAAATATGGCGTTATTTTCTTAACTTTTAGTTAATTAAAAAATACATGTAAAAACCAAAGAAAAATAAATCCAATAAAACTACATTGAAATTATAGAAAAGCACATTTCAAAAATTTTTATATTTAAATATTCAATTCTGGCTAACCCAAATTCTAAATTACGTTGGCTCTTTTAGTTAGACTGTGTTAAAATGAATGTGTGGGAAGTGGAAAGGAAGGTGGCGTTCTGTTAGGTGGTGTAATTCGCCGCAAATACCTTACTAGAATCGTAACACTAGTTTTTAATTCAGGGAGAGCTTTTATGATAGAACTTAATAGAATTTACAAGCATTACAAAGGCAATTTGTATCTAACAGTGGATATTGCTTACCACAGCGAGACTTGTGAGAAAATGATAGTGTATAGGGCTTTGTACGGAGATAATAGGCTTTGGTGTCGCCCTTACGATATGTTTTTAGATGAAGTTAATAAAAATGGACAAAAATACAGGTTTGAGCTGCAAAACATAGAAAGCAAAGTTTGACACTCTTTTTTATTAATTATGGCTGTATAGTATTGTTTGTGTAAGTCCCTTCGCCTAGTTAAAGCTGATTCTTGAGTTTGATTTAAGCTGATTTTGCCAATTGGTTACGGTGAGAGAGTGGTAATCGTCTTCCTCATGTTTTTACTCAGTTTCGGTTGGAACACGGATTTAATTCGTGATGTTTAATTAAAAATCCTTCTGAAAAGTGTTTTGCACTGTTTTGATTTTGCATCTTGATGTTTAAGAGTGGCTGTGGAATCGTTACTTTCTGTGCCTAATAGCACTCGCGGGAAGTGTTGGTTCTCCTAACGGTTTTCAGAATTTGTGCACAGGGACACTTTTCGCATTTGGTTCGTGTGAATTCTCGTTTTCTGCAGATTTTATCGTGTTGAAAGCTAAGTTGTGGTTTTTTGCTATTTAGCAAAACTAAGTCGAATGACGAAAGCCGTTCAAAAAGTTTAGCTTTAAGACAAATGGCTTTTGAATATATATGTAGAATTTGTGTAGAGAAATGTTGGCTCATTATTAAAAATTGCTTATAGTACATTGTATTTTTATCGACCGGCCTTTTGTGTACTTTACATTAGTAAAACGTTTGTGACAAGCTGCAAACCGATTTTTATCAGTATTGTTCATTTGAAAGTGCGTTATAGAAACATATTTGGTTAATAAAATTTTAACAAAAGTACGACTGCTTCGTCCCAAAAATAGATAAATATGCAGCCTGATACATGTTGTATTCGTTAGAATTATATCTGCTATATTTGTATATTTGTGGTGAATAGTCGGGTTTATGGGCTGTCTTGCGATTATAACGTTTAGCAGGCTTATTAAACATTTTTGCAGTTAATTAGTAGTCTCTCTTTATTTAGTATGCCCCTAATCTTTTTAGTTTACTATCTGCAAATTTATATACTATGTTTGTAGTTTAATTATCCAAAAATTAGATATGTAGATTAAAATATAAAAAATTAAAAAAGTGCCCAAACTTTGGTCAATTTAAAAGTTATCTTCATAAGCCAAAATAGTGGTACTTATACAAAAATTCAGGAGCTAACTATACAAGCACTAAAAATAAAAATGGTGTGCCTTTATACTATATTTTGATTTGCTTGATTTATTTTGTGCGGACTTATGTCTTGTGTTTATAATTTGGTAATTCAAAAATTCGATTTGTAGATTAAAACATCGGAAATGAAGAAGTACCCTTAATTTGGTCAATTAAAAAGTCAAAAGCGATTTTAATGGTCAGAAACAGCGATACTTTTCAAAAATTTTTTTTGGGGGGCTGACTATACAGATACTGAAAATAAAAATAGAGCACTTTTGTACTATGTTTTGATTTGTTTGACTTATTTTGTGTGAACTTATGTCTTGTATTTATAATTTGATAATTCAAAAATTCGATTTGTAGATTAAAACATCAGAAATGAAGAAGTACCCTCAATTTGGTCAATTAAAAAGTCAAAAGCGGTTTTAATCAGCGATACTTTTCAAAATTTTTTTGGGGGGAGCTAACTATACGGACACCAAAAATAAAAATTGTGTGCCCTTATACTATATTTCGATTTGCTTGATTTATTTTGTGCGGACTTATGTCTTGTGTCTACAACTTTGTAATTCGCATAGTAATAAAAATTTTGCAAATTTTAATTTTAAAATAACTTTAGTTTTTTCTCAGCTGATTAAATATAAAATCGATTACCGCTTCTTTATTAGTTGTATCTTTTATTTTGAGACCTTTCTTTTTTAAATTACACACAAATTCTACCAATTCTGTTCTTTTTAAGTCGAACTTGCTAAGTATTTCGTCGTTATAAAAAAGTTCAGAAGGGGTTGTATCAAGTGCTATTTTACCTTCCTTCATTAACAAGATTCTGTGCCCGCATTGCACTTCCTCTAGGTTATGTGTAATCCAAACGACGGTGATTCCCAATTTTTTATTTAAATCATATATTATACGCAAAATTTCTGACCTGCTTTTAGTATCAAGCATAGAAGTAGGTTCGTCTAAGAGTATACAATCAGGTTGCATAGCCAAAACGCCGGCAATAACGATCTTCTGTCTTTGTCCACCAGATAGCTCATTAATCATCCGCTTTTTATAAGTTTGCATACCAATAGCCTGTAAAGCGCTGTCTACTCTTTTCTGAATAATTTTAGGATCCTCTGCAATGTTTTCTAATCCAAAAGCGACATCCTCTTCAACGATACTGTTTACAATTTGACTTTCAGGATTTTGCAAAATCATCCCTACTGTTTTGCGAATTTTATAAATATTTTTTTCAAGTTTTGTATCCTTTCCATCAACATAAATTTCTCCTGAAGTAGGTATAAGCATGGCATTAAGATGCTTTAAAAATGTAGATTTTCCGGATCCATTTTTTCCTAACAAAAAAACGAATTCACCCTTCTTTATTTTTAAAGAAACATCATCTAAAATTTTCCTACTTCCCAATCTGTAGGAAAACGTCACATGATTCAAATTAAACTGCATATCGGATTTATCCATAAGCATATTCAATAAAAACAAGGAGAAATTTTAAAAATGAAAACTCCAAAACGGTAGAAGTAAATTGTACTACATAGTCACAAAATAGAACCAGAAATTACCTAAAACCGATAACAAGTATGCGACGCACTAGACAAAAACATTCACTGCGGTCAAAAAATTCAGCACAACCACCTTAGACGAGGAAACCGTAATTCCATTATCATCAATAAAAGAGCGCATTACCTAAAAATATAAGAAAGGTATGAATCACTTTTTCTGAAAAATAACAAACGAAAAACCTAGAGTGAGCCATCGACAAATACCCCATTTGATCCCACATACTATACTCCTGTAGCGTTTCGTGTATGCTCACAAAATTACCCTCGTTACTATGATTTTCTAAAGTAGCGACAAACACTTTCCTGCCAGAAAAGTAACTGCAACAACTTAGTTATTATCAACAAAAGAGCGGCTTGCTAAAAAAGCAAAATGGAAATATGAACGCTTCACCTTAGAAATATCAAGTAAGAATCTAGAACGAGTTATCGACAGATATTTCGTTTACTCCCATATACTCCCTCAGTGCCTCGGGGATGCTCACAGAACCATCCTCATTTTGATAATTCTCTAAGATAGCGGCAAAAGTTCTCCCGACAGCGAGACCTGATCCATTTAAAGTATGCACAAACTCATTCGTACCGGTTCTACTATTTTTGTACTTTATATTTGCACGCCTACTTTGAAAATCCAGAAAATTTGAACAAGACGATATTTCAACGTACCTATCATACGAGGGCATCCAAACCTCAATGTCATAGGTCTTGGCGGAACTAAAACCTAAATCCCCCGTGCATAAGCACACCACTCTGTACGGGAGCTCTAAAATTTTTAAAATTAATTCAGCTTCTTCTAGCAACGACTCTAATTCATCATTAGAATTTTCTGGTAGTGAAAATTTTACAAGCTCAACTTTATTAAACTGGTGCTGTCGTATAATGCCTTTTGTATCTTTTCCCGCAGAACCGGCCTCTGCCCTGAAGCATGCAGAGTACGAACAGTACTTTACCGGCAGTTCTGACTCTTTCAATATCTCACCAGAATGCAAATTAGTTACAGGTACCTCGGCCGTAGGTATTAGATAATAATCAGAACGCTCTAATTTAAAAGTATCTTCACTGAATTTAGGGAGCTGACCCGTGCCAGTCATGCTTTTAGAATTTACAATATACGGCGGCAAAATCTCTTTGAAACCATTTTTAGTGTGAACATCTAGGAAAAAACTAATTATAGCGCGCTCCAGTTTAGCCCCCAAACCCTTATAAACAACAAACCTAGACCCTGTTATTTTGCTCGCCCGCGAGAAATCCAGGATGTCCAAATCCGCACCAATCTGCCAATGTGGTTTATTTCTGAAATTGTTTATTTTTGGAGCATCAACTCGTCTCACTTCCTTATTCTCCCTATCTGAAAGGCCAGTGGGCACATCGCAGTGAGGCGTATTAGGCAAACTCAACAAAATTTCTTCTTGTTCTTTTTCAAGATCAGAAATTTGCGACTTATAATCAGATGCAAGGGATGAAATCGATCTAAACTTTGCAAACAGCTCCGTTGTGTCTTCTTTGTCTTTGACTAATTTGGCAATCCTTTTATTCGCTTCATTTTGTTCAAAACGGAGGCTTTCCATTTTTGCCATCAACTCGCGCCTCTTTTTATCGATTCTCAACAAACCATTAACGGCAGAAGAATAATCGTGTCCTCTTCTGTTTAGCGAATGGATAATAGTATCCGGATCATTTCTAAGTTTTTTCAAGTCTAGCACGTCTCGTCCTCCTATTCGTTCAGGCATGAACCTCTCAGATTCAATTTTAATATAAAAATCAAAAAAAGGAAGTGTTTTATATAACGAAATTTAGTGTAATTTGAAACGAAAATTTATGTAAAAAATAGATTTTTAAAAAATAACTAGTAAAATATATACATCATAAAATCTATATATTATAATGTATATTACATTCAAATCAAATATGGAGGGTTTCATGAAAAAGATATTGAGTACAGTAATGTTGTTAGGGCTTTCAGAGAACTTGGCGTTGGGTGCAAATATGGCGGATACACGAGGAAAAGTGGGGAGTAAGTTGATTTTCAATTGTAATAATGAATCCGATACAACTATAGTTAACAAATTTAGTTTAAAAGAGCGTTCTAATGATCTGGTTGTTTCTACTTGTCTGGTTGCAAGTTTTTTAATCAGTATTTGGTTGCGGCAGGTTGTGCGCAATATTAGAGAGCAAAATGTAAAAATAGATAAAGATCTAAAAGACATTCAGTTTCAGCTTTCACGTTTAAAAAATAATATGCGCCCTTTTGAGGTTATCTTCCCGGAATTTGATGCAGTTTGGTGTAGCCTTATAGAGAAGAGAGGGTTAAGCCGTGAGTTAATGGAGCATCATGCACCGTATGGAAGTTTTTTGTTTAGACACTGTTATAAAAGCAATGTGCGCAGTGAGAAAGAGCTTCTCGTTGGTATGAAAAATAGTTTAAACTATTTAAATAAAAGAATAGAAGAAATTAATGCTATTTTTGATCGCTTCGTTTTTCTTGACGAAAATAAGTTTCGGTGGTTAAAAAATAAGTTATTTGTATCGAGAATATTTTATCGTTTGTTTGATAGGGTAATCTCCAATAGTATAAATAAGGTTGGTAAAAAAGCAACAATATTACGTATAGGAGCGAGCAAGATACGGGGCGAGCTAGAAAAGCAAATCAAGGAAGCTCCCGCTTTTATACTTTCTCGTTCAATTAGCGAAATTTTTACAGATCATTAAATAAAAGAAAATTTTTTTGCTATAAACAATTTTGTCGCAGGTGAAGAACAATGTTAATTGACAAAAATAATGTAAATATTTACTATTCGTATTGGTCTTTTGCGAATTTTATTTTCAGGGAGTTTCTGGCGTATTGAACTTATTTTAGGTAGGTTTTAACATAGTTAGGTATTTGTTTTGTGAGAGTAATTTATTCTGCAATTAAGGGGAGGTTTTATGAAAAAATTCATAGGTACGACGATTTTGCTAGGGCTTACTGGAAATTTAGCGGCAAGCGCGCACGAGTGCAGGAATCCAACTTGGGAGAATGAAAAACAAGAGACAAGTATGGACGCTCATAATAAGCAAAATCTCATGAAGATTCCTGATAATGATTTTGCATCGCTGATGATTCACACACTAATGGTATTGTCCATCTCTGTTTTAGCAAAGTGGTATTTAAAGGAACGTAACTTTAATTTGTTTTTAAAAGTACTTATTGATCGTTTTGAGAAAGATTCAGATGCGTTAAATCGACTTCTCCACGTTATGGATATGATCGTAGAAGCTCATGAAGATATTCTAACAGAGTGTAACTTTTTGGAGCTACACTCTATAGCTATTTGTCCAGACATTATTAAAAGAGCGGGAAGTATTTTAACTCTTTGGCGTAGTGCGAATGATAATTTAATGCAATGTTATATACTGAATGGTCGCATAGAACAAGATTGGAGTATGTTGTTGTTTCCTTTGTTTCCTTTTAGCAAACGAAAACGTTTCAAGCTCTTTTATACTAACCCTGCATTAAGACCTGTTCTTCGCTTGATTACGAAACATCTTGAATCGAAACATGCTATGTTTTGGGAGAAATATCGTGAAGAATTGCGTTTGTCGAAATCTAACAAGAAGTCGTATAAAAATGTGGTTAGCGAGTTTGAAAATTTTTATAAAAATGAAAAACCTAACTCTGACGATGCTAAAGACTTACTCCGTTTTTTTGATGAATATAAATCGTTTGACCGTCATCCTTATGAGCTTTACTAAATTCCCTCAAAACTTTCTAGTGCGGCAGGCTTATATATTCTAGAATGTTTTTAGTAAAAAACGAAATGCATTTTAACTTTTAACTTTTTGTGACAGGCTAAATTAGATGGGATTTAGGTAGATTTCTCTGTACCTTTTTTCAGTTGCTTCATAGAATATTATATAGTTTAAGTGCCAAGTAGCTAAGGGGTTCTCTATGAAAAAATACAAAATTGGTGTTTTGGGCGCGACAGGTATGGTAGGGCAGAGGTTTTTAACTTTGCTGGAGAACCATCCGTGGTTTGTTGTTACAAAGGTAGCTGCAAGTACAAGATCGGCGGGAAAAGTTTATGAAGATGTTGTTAAGAATAAGTGGCTTATGTCTACACCTATACCTAAAGATGTAAAGCCCTTAATTATTAATGATGCTTTAATAGAATTCAAACAAATTTCTGAAAGTGTTGATTTTGTTTTCTGTGCAATAAACCTTCCTAAAGAAGAAACACGTCGACTAGAAGAATCATATGCAAAATGTGAATGTCCTGTAATCTCAAATAATAGTGCAAATAGAGTGATTCCAGATGTCCCCATGATTTTACCAGAGATAAATCCAAATCATATAGATATTATAGAATCTCAGAAAAAAAGGTTGGGGACAAGTCGTGGTTTTATAGCCGTTAAACCTAATTGCTCTTTGCAATGTTATGTTCCTGCTCTTTTCCCACTGCTAAATTTTGGTTTAGAAGAAGTTAAAATTTGTACGTATCAGGCAATATCGGGTGCGGGAAAAACCTTCGGAACTTTTCCGGAAATTGTAGATAACGTTATTCCTTACATTGCTGGAGAAGAGGAAAAGTCTGAGACAGAACCTTTAAAGATTTTTGGCAGTATAATATCAAATAAAATAGTAAGTGCCAAAAGTCCAAGGATAAGTGCGCAATGTTTTAGAGTGCCAGTCTCCGATGGTCATACTGCGGGGGTTTTTGCAAAATTCAGAAATAAAGTTAAAAAGAATGATATAATTGACAAATGGAGGAATTATATAAATCCAATAAAAGATCTAAGACTTCCATCTGCGCCAAACGAGTTTTTAAAGTATTTCGAGAATAACGATAGGCCACAGGTCAAATTAGATAAAAATTTAGAAAAAGGTATGGGGATATCTGTTGGCCGATTAAATGTTGATTCTGAAAATAGTGTAAAATTTGTTAGCGTCTCACACAATACCATCCGCGGTGCCGCCGGGGGCGCCGTGCTTTTGGCTGAACTACTCTGTGCAAGGGGCTTTATTTAACAACGTTTTATGTAAAGAGCTAGTCATATAAGTGTATTTATCAGAAAGTTTGTTGTATTTTTAAAGTGTGGGAGACTGATACAAATGCGAGTTGGAGTTTGCTAAGATGTTCTTTCTTTATTGCGTAATTTTTTAAACTTTTTGTCTAATGGCCAATAGTTTTAACATGCAGTTTGGGTTTGGTTGTAGGATGTACTTTTTGTGCATGTTAACTTGTTAGCTGTGTTTGGCTTAGTGAATTTATTTTTATTGGGGTGCAAAAGCTAACAATGCAGAACAGGACAGTGTTGATAACTGGAGCTTCAAGAGGCATCGGCAGAGAGATTGCTAAGGTTTTCTCAAAAAATCGTTATAGAGTAGTTCTGAATTATTTTAAATCTGAAAAAGAAGCAGAGAACTTAGAGAAAGAACTCAGGGATAGTGGTTGTGATGCTCTAGCCGTTTGTGCGAATGTTGTAAATTACTTAGAAGTTCAAAATATGGTAAAAAAGGCTATTTCTTTTTTAGGGCGAATAGACACTCTAGTTAACAATGCTGGTATAAGCATTGGTAGAGTTTTTGGAGATACATCTGAAGAAGACTGGAACAAAATTTTTGATGTTAATGTTAAAGGAACTTTTAATTGTTGTAAGTCAGTGTTGCCAGAAATGATAGAGAGAAAAAAAGGGAAGATAGTAAACGTCTCTTCGATTTTGGGTATAGTCGGAGGGTCCTGTGAGGTTGCGTATTCTGCCAGCAAAGCGGCAATAGTAGGCTTTACGAAAGCTTTGGCAAAAGAGGTAGGACCATGCAATATAAATATTAATTGCGTTGCTCCAGGATTGATAGATACTGAAATGAACAAAAATTTAAACGAACATGACCTTGAATTACTTCGGGGCAGAACTTCATTATGCAGAATAGGTACTGTGCAAGATGTTGCAAATGCTGTATTGTTTTTATCTTCTGAAGAAGCAAATTTCATAACAGGCCAGATTTTGCAAGTTGATGGAGGTCTTGTTATTTGATATCTTGGGTGTTTCTTATGCTTTGAATTGATTTTTGTACAAGATCTGAAAGTTTTGTTTATTTTTTAAGCTGTTTTCGCGCTGTTCTACGTACTAATTTACTAAGTCCGCTCAAGCTCTCAATTTTCTACATGTTCCGCTAATGAAGATGCATTCGACGTTGTGCTACATTTATTGCTGTACAAACTACGTGGCCGCGAACTTAGAATGTTTGTACATGATACAAATTTTTGTAACTTTTGATGAATATTAGAGCTATTAATTTAGATAGATTTTAAATTTCAGATCACAGTTCTTTCGAACACTCACCCTTGTAGTTTGTCAATTTTTAATTTACATACATTTAACTTAAAGTAACCCAAATACTATAAGTCAACATATCACTTTGATATAATTAAAGGAGTAGCCTAAATATTTTTTCTACTGTACCGACGATGTTGCTTATCTTGTTAAATAATTTTGCAAACACACAAGTTTTAGTCGTAACTAATTATAAGCAGATAAATATCAATCCAAAATTATACAGTCAGCAAGACATTTTTCAGAAACTCAACCCCTTTTTATATCCCCACAGCACAAGAGGCCCGCAACCGCATCAATACACTTTCAACTGAAACGGAATAAACCTCTACACCCGTCGAAACAACACAATTTACCTGCTAACCTGCAGTACTAGGCATTGGACTTTTGGTTACTTTCTTTATCTACATCTCCTTTACTCTTACCCTTTTTGTTAAAAAAAGACTTTATTTTTTCAAGGACTTCGGGTAAAACATCCAGCGCTTTATCAACCGTAGACGAGCTACTCTCTATTCGGAGCATACTCACGTTTCCATCATTTATCACAATAAACGCAATCGGCGAAACTGTTACTCCTGCTCCGGTGCCGCCACCAAACAAATTATCCTTATTGTCATTTTTATCGGAGAATTCCGAGCCGCCGGAAGCAAATCCATATGTTAATTTTGAAATCGGTATCACTGTGATACCTTCATCTATAACTACTGGCTTACCAATAGATGTATTTACGTCCACCATTTCTTTTATTTTTAATAGAGTACTATCAATCAATGAATTAAGTGGCCTTTCTTCCACAAAAAACACCCGCTTTCATAATTTTAGAAATTGTAGAAACAACATTTTTAAGTATAATAAATAAATTCAACCTAAACTTACAAGAAAAAAAACTGACAAAATTACATTCACAGGAAAAATTTGGAGCAACCTCAATTCTATTACCGCGGGTATTGCCAAAAACATATTTTTCCAACATCGCCATTATGGCACACAAATATCCATACCTCAGGGCTACAGTTGCACTGTCGATAGCCCCCACCTCTAGAAATAACTGAAAGCATTTTAAAGATCTAATAAAATCCTTTAGTCCGTTCAACAACACAATAATAACCTTTCTATTGTCCATTACAATTTTTTTTTGCTTTTTACAATACTTATTAGGACATTCCCCTTCAGAATCTTTTTTTATGCTTCCTTCAAAAACATTTTTTTCCCCTATAAAGTTAAAACTAAAACAAAGCACTTTGCAGTTCGCCTTCAATTTATTTCCACGCAAAAAAATATGAAATCGTATTGGACAAAAAAGAAAAAACAGCAGGGAAACAAAAATCAAAACTAAAACTAACATGGAGTATTCCTCAAGCATTTCCCGAACATATGTATTATATTTTAAATACTACACAAGTTCAAGCAAAACTGAATACGTTCCATAAAGCTTGACCTTTATGCATTAATCAAAAACTTCTTTATTTGGTTGACATACACCTTATATCTGTGGTACCATGCAGAAGTCACACATGGGTATGTAGATAAATTGGCGCATTTCGGTTCAGCGGCGTGAAGTATGTCAGGCAGGGAACTGAGCAGCATTAAGCGTTTAGCTGAGGGTGAATTGGTTGTTCTGTTTGTTTGCACGTTCATGTTGTGGCGTATTTGTTAGGATTAAATTTCGATGTTTTTTAGTTTTGTGCTCTTAGCAGTGGAATAGCGATTTTTGTTGGTTGTTCGGTTTGGTACAGCGTTTCTTGTAAAATTGTTGGGTTGCCGCTTTTTGGCGCATTGTATTTTTTGGGAAAACTGGTAGCGCTGTAATTCTAACCGAATAAAGATTTCTGGCGCTCAGAGGTGTAATATCATCTAAACTTTTTTGAAAAAGATAATTCGTGTCTTGTGAGTTACTTTTGCACGAAATACGGGCGGCATCTAAGTTTTCTGTTCCGTCTATTTTAAAGCCAAAATTTTCATTATTACCTTTGACCATTTTTATGTTATACGTCGAGTAATTTAGCGTTTTTACCTCTTTTAAAGCTAGCGTGAATAGTTTTTTGGCGGCTTTAACGGTTGTGTGTTTTTTCTAGTAGTATACCTAGATTTCGTGCGTGTTTTGTGCTTGCTTCAGTTTTGTTACTAGGCATGGGGTAGCCTTTAAAGAAATAGCGTTCGTGATGACATTTAGCAGTTGCGAGTAAGATTGGAGTTTTTTAGGATTCTGAAGTTTACTTAATTTTTAGATTTGTAGTATTATTTCAGGGGAGTACCTGTGGTTAGGTTTTGTGCTGAACGCTGTCGGAATTTTTGGGTGACTTTCGTGGCGAGGTTTTCAGCGTGATCTTTTGCACATTTATAAAGTAAATCACGATCGTTTTTTGACGATTTTTTCTTCCTTTTTGGATGGTAATGTCTGAAAATACAGGTTGGGATGTTCTTGCGGAGTAGTATCCCGTTTCTTGTGGGGCTGCGTAAGTTCCCTTTTGTAGTGCAAATTTTTCAGTTTCCATTGAGATTTTTCCGGGTGTTTTTTGAAATTTTATAGTTTATCTAAAAATAATGTTTTAGTGAAGTGTTAGGGACTTATGAGTGCGCAGTTGTTGGATGTAAAGTCCATGTTTAAAAGTGAACTAGAAGAAAAGCTTTTGGAACTTGGGCTTGTTAAATACAGAGCCTCGCAGGTGTACGGTTGGGCGATGGCGGGTATAAATAGTTTTAGTGATATGTCCAATGTACCGCTAACCGAAAGAAAATTGTTAGATAGAAATTTCTTTTTGGAAAATTTAGTAGTTAAAAAAGCGTTAATTAGTGACAAAAAAGATGAAACAAGAAAATATTTATTTAAGTTAAGTGATGATAATTACATAGAATCGGTTCTGCTGAAATATAAATATGGGTACACTGCTTGCATATCTACACAGGTGGGGTGTAGGATGGGATGCAAATTTTGCGCTACCGGAATGAGTGGATTTATAAGAAATCTTACGCCTGGAGAAATGTTGGAGCAAATACAAAAAATGAATAGTATTAACAAAATTAAAATATCCCATGTTGTCCTTATGGGTATGGGTGAACCGTTAGACAACTATGAAAATGTTATCAAATTTTTAAATATACTAACAGATGCCAATGGTCTAAATATTAGCAAGCGCAATGTATCTCTTTCTACCTGTGGTATTGTAAACAAAATTTATGATTTATCTAACGAGAATCTGGCGCTTACTCTCTCTGTCTCGCTTCATGCCAGTAACGACAAAATAAGGAAAAATTTAATGCCTGTGGGCAAAAAATTTTCTTTCGATGATTTACTTAAAGCTTGCAAGCATTATGTCAAAAAAGTAAAGAGAAGAATCTCTTTTGAGTATACTCTTATTTCTGGCGTGAATGATTCCGTCGAATGTGCACTGGAACTTGCTAGTAAAATCAAAGGGATGCTTTGTCATGTTAACCTAATTAATCTTAATAAAACCTGCAAAGCTTCTTCTTTATTACCGTCTACTATCGTTTCTGCAAATAAATTTAAAAATACTTTACTAAGAAAGGGAATAAACGTTACAATCAGGAGAAACCTAGGTTCAGATATAAGAGCCTCCTGTGGGCAACTTAGAGCTAGCGGTGTATAGTTTTACTACTCACTTAAAAGGTGGCTAAGAAAGTCTTTACGCAGGGACGTTCTGTGTCTGATTTTAAAGTGTCTGGATCACCAATTTGGTTTGCTGCGTCTCAATCACGTTGAGCAAGTGGGTTAGTTGTTGTAATTTAAGTATCAGTCTATATGATTGATAATTTGCCGCAAGATGTTAGATATAAGGAAGCAAAGTAAGTGCTAGATATTTATGCTAAATCTGATGTTGGTAGGGTACGCTCAAGTAACCAGGACTGTTACAGTTTCAAAGTTTTAGATGATGAGTTTGCTTGGGTCGTAGTTTGCGACGGGATGGGAGGCACTAAATTTGGTGGCCTAGCGAGTTCTATGGCGAAAGAAATAATTACGGATAGTTTTGTTAAAGAATTTAGTAATAATTCGTTTAATTTCAACGATGAATACATAAAGGATGCTATAGTCGGTGCTTTAGTAAATGCAAATAAGAAGATTTTCGACAGATCTTGTGAAAAGCAAATTGGTAAAATGGGGACAACTGTTGTAGCTGGAGTCGTTGTTGGGAGTGTTTTGCACGTAGCCCATATAGGTGATAGCCGCGCGTATGTTGTTTCAGAAAATTACATAAAGCAAATAACAGAAGACCATTCTGTTGTACAAGAAATGTTAAAATATGGTAAAATCACATCTAGCCAAGCCAGGTCCTCTTTGCAAAAAAATATACTAACAAGGGCTCTTGGAATAGAGTCGAGCGTTGAGGTTGATTATTCAAAAATACTGCTGAGCTTGGGTGAAGATGTTTTGCTGTGTACAGATGGTTTGACCAATTACTTTGACGAGAAAGCTTTGCTAGATTATTTCAGAAATTACAAAACAAAAAAACAAGATTTGGTTTGTGCATTAGTAAATGATGCCAACAGTAAGGGTGGAAGCGATAATATAACAGCTATTTTAATTAGCGACATCAAAGGGAATAAGATTAGCACGGAATCAGGGGGTTCAAGTAATTGATAGATAAGTATGCTGGAAAAAGACTAGATAAGCGTTATGAAATAAGAGAGCTAATTGGAACAGGGGGCATGTCTGTCGTTTACAGTGCCTTCGATATACTAGAAAAGCGTTTGGTAGCCATAAAGATTTTAAAAGATGAATTTTTGAACAATCAGGATTTTATGCGCCGGTTTAAAAATGAGTCTAGAACTATAGCTATGCTGTCTCATCCGAATATAGTTAAGGTATTCGATGTGAGCTTAGGCGACAAGATCCAGTATATTGTAATGGAGTACGTAGATGGTATAACACTCAAGGAATTTATATCTAAGAAAGAAAAAGTTAAGTGGAAGGATGCCATATTTTTTACAGGACAAATATTGGATGCTCTTTCGCATGCTCACAAAAGAGGGATAATTCACAGGGATATTAAGCCACAGAACATAATGCTTTTAAGGGATGGAACCATAAAGGTTACAGATTTTGGTATATCTAAGTATTTGGGATATGAAACTTACACACTAACTGACAAAACTATAGGTTCGGTTCATTATATAGCTCCGGAGCAAGCAAAAGGTGGTACCACCGATGAACGAACAGATATCTACTCTGTGGGCGTGTTACTATACGAGATGTTGACTGGTACACTTCCATTTAATGCGGATAATGCGGTCTCCGTTGCGATAATGCAACTTCAAAGCGACCCAAAGCCTTTAAGGGAGTTGGATGCCAATATACCTGAGGGTTTAGAGGAAATAACTTTAAAGGCTATGCAAAAAAATTCTCGGTTTAGGTACAGCTCTATTGATGACATGATGGAGGCTATTAATGAGTTTAAAAAAAATCCCAGTATAAAGTTCGATTATAATTATTTTGTTGATAGTGCTCCAACAAAATACATAGATGTTATCGATAGTGTAAAAGCTTCTAAAAGGAATTTTGATCTTGATGATGAAAGTGCTGTAATCAGTAAAGAGCAATCGAGATCGTCGAAAGCTTTAAGTATCGCTATAGGTGTTGGAATATCTGTTTTAATTTTTACGGCTGTTTTGGTATCCGGCCTTTTAACAGGATGGTTTGGATTAACTGGTAAAGATGTTGCTGTGCCTAATTTTATTGGTCTCAGAGCATCTGATATAGTAGATGGAAAAGAGTACAAATTTAAGTGGAATCTAAAGTATGCTTACGATTCTTTGAAGCCGGAAGGTATCGTTATAGATCAAGACCCAAAAGCTGGAATCAAAAAGGTTAAAGAGAATTCGGAGATTACACTTTTTGTTAATAGTTCGGGCGCGAGTGTTGCTCTACCTAATTTAAAGGGCAAAACTGAAGATGTTGCTAAATCAACGCTAAAAGATGCGGGTTTTCAATACGAGGTTCTGTATGTAGAGGACGGCGAGACGGCAAAAGGAGTAGTGATTGGTACGGACCCAGATGCCGGGAAGGAAATTGCTGTTAATAGCACGGTAAAACTGTTTGTCAGCAAAGGTCCAGCAGCGAAAACTGTAGTTGTTCCGAACGTTGTAGGCAAATCTCTCAATGAAGCAGTAAATGAGATATCGCGTAAGAATCTCAAGGTGGACTCCGAAATAATTAAAGAAAAAAGCGAAAAAGCCAAAGATGTAGTTTTGAAAATTAGTCCTTTGCCGGGGACAGAAGTGAAAGAGGGTACTAGTGTTAAAGTAACAGTTAGTTCAGGTGAAGCGATCCAAAAGAGCGTAGCGGTTTATGTAGACCTGCCAAAAGATGTTACCAAAGAAGTTTCCTTAAAGACATATATAGATGGTGTTTTAGATTCTTCTAAAACTGTAATACCGGCTTATACGGGAACTTATACCGTCACGGTTAAAGGCAGCAATGGGAAAAAAACATTGATTGTAAATCTGGATGGGCAACAGTATCGTTTATACGAAATAGATTTTGATAACGAAAAAGTAGATAAGTTAAGTTGACTTGCCCTGGTTTCTTCTGTCGTCCGCATTCTTTGTGCACGGTGCACTAAATACAGGCAGCCTCCAAAAGCCAGTACTAGGTCCGAAATAAAGAGTAGGGGAAATTGTTAAAAATGTTATCGATTTTTGTTATCTATAGTTTTCTTTAAGTTTTCAGACAAACGTTTGTTGACGTATTCAATTTCTTCAGGGGTTGGGGCAATATTACCCCCAGCTACCTTTTTTAACTCGTTTTCATTATCAATATTTTTGCCTTAGGTTTCCCTTGTTTGCATAAATTTTTTCCTCCTAAAAAATGGTATGAATTAACGCTATCAACCTAGCCACCTGTACAATGGTACTATAGATTGTATAAATTGTCAATGTTTTGTATTTTATTTAGAAGCATAATAAAATACAAAGTAAAGTTTTATATGTAATAAAGTTGACATTCTAGCTTGCACAAAATAAATTTTATCAATAAAAATTAGATAGGAGCTTTATTAAAGAAACATTATAAATACGACGTTAATTGCTCATTTGCATTGACGCTTAACGAGTCCAAAATTTAAGAAAATATAAGCACCTTTTGGTATTATTTCAGAAATGAGAATTCTTTGCTGGGAGGAGTAAAAGCCGTATATTAAAGTTAATATAAGTTGATAAATTGTAGGAAATAATAATGTTATTATTGATATAAGGAACATATGTTTATAACGATTTTTATACAATATAAATTAAATATTTTAATTTCGATTTTTTAGTATTTTTTTATTGCCTTGATAAGAATTATTGTGTTATTATCTTGATGGATAATGGTTTGTATGAGGTTTTACTTGTGAAGAAGCTGGTTTCTGTTTTTTTAATTTTTTGTTTTTAGCTAATCTGTGTAATACAAGTTCTGTTATTTATTCACTGCAAAGTGGAGAGTTTAGTCAATTGAGTTTGCATTCTTTAACTGAAATTGGTACAAAAAAACTTTCCGGTTCGGATGTTTCCACGCAGCCTAACAACAAAGTTATTTTCCAAGATAGCAACTCCGGGTCGGTATGTGAGACTGATGGTCTTAACAACGTTCAAATCAGGGAAAATGATGCAGTTAGTATAGATTTTTCTGATAATGTAAAAGTTTCAAAAGATTTAAATCAAAGAATTAGTAAAGCCGTAAAATGTAAAGTAGCTCATGACCCTGTGTTTGGACAAATTTTACTTTGTATATCGGCTAATAGATTGCAAGAAGAAGGATTTGAGTATGGTGATAGTGTGAATGTTTGCTTTAGCAATGGTTTTGAGCTGTTAGATATACCCTATTCTAGGACATATTCTACTCGGACAAGAGCTCCATTGATTGTGAATTATCATGGGACTAGTCGCTCTACTATTTGTCGTAATAACTGGGATTCGTTGTGAACAGAAGTTAATTTGAAAGATGGTGATAGTGTTACGATTACGCTTAAAGAAAAGTTTAAGTATCTAAATATAAAGAAAGTGCATGCTACGCTATGCAGCAATAATCGTTCGGACTACACTAGCGATGAGTCATTTGCTAACTATAGGAAATGTCGCAGTGATGAATTAGGAAATGACTCAATTGATAGGTCCGCTTCGCCGTTTGTCAATAAGTACAATAGAGTGAATTGTGTAAATAAATGCATAAAAAATAATGATATAGCGTTTTTGATAAATTTAGCAGGCAAGGATGAAACGTTACGAAGCACTGTAGATAGTGCTGACAAAAACTGTTTTGCAGTTAATTTATACAAAAAAGGAAAGTGTGTTTGTCTTGGCGTGGCGTGTAATTATCGTTCTAAGAGCCATGCACAAAAGATTGTTAGTGGATTGAAATCCTATGTCGAATATTGTGTGCGTAATAATAACAGTGAACCCGTCAAGTTGCTAATACACTGCCGCGAGGGCAAGGATAGAACAGGATTTGTTTGTGCGTTACTTTTTATGCTGTGTGGTGCTTCTTATAATGAGGTTTTGGACGATTATATGAAAACATATGAAAATTACTACAGTATCACAAAAGAAAGTGATCCAGATAAGTATAATGCTATAAAAGACACAAAATTTGACGATTTTGTTGATTATCTGTTATATAGTTATGCTGAAAAGGGTAGTGCAGTTCGAACTCAGGGCGATTTCCACGCGGTGGCGGTCAATTATTTGAAGTATGGCGGCATGAGTGAAGATCAAATTGCTACTTTAAAGAGACTATTTTGCACTGTTTCGTAACTTTACCTTTTTTGTTTAAGGTGCATTTTTAGGTTTTGGTATAAAGAAATTTAGGGTAATGTGTATTCTTAATCAGTAGTATTGTTTTTTGTGTAGCTTTTTATATTTTTGTCCATTTTTGGTGTGTTTTTTAGCTTATCCTTAATGATTTTGTTTTAAAACGTTTTTTGGTTACATTGACTGTACAGTATGGTGAAAATACGTTGAACTAGAAATAAGTAAAATTGTAGGTTGTAAAAAATAAGTATTGAAAAAACGGTTTGAGGGCAAAAAGTAGCAAGACTTAATTATTTTGTTTAATTCGAGTGGCATCAGCAGAGTTTCAAAATTCGTTTTTCTGAAAAAAATAAAATGTAAAAATTAAAACAAGTTTTTTGTTATGTAAAAAGGAAAATTTAAGCGTCGTACCAGAAATAGGATATAAAAATTAAAACTTTTGACTCTAAATTTTCACTTTTTGTGAAAGTAAGTTTTTGTTTGTAATTACGCAATAAACCTAATAGGTTTTTTATTTTAAAGCCTCCAATATGCTTGCAAAAAATATTTCATTTATGTTATAACACTAGGGTTATAGTTTATCGTACTGCGCACGGGGTGGTCTAGGGAATGAGTGAAGTTATGTACCATATAGGTCTTTCAAGAAACGATATATCCGGCGCGCGTTTTGCTATTCTTACTGGCGACCCTGGGCGAGTTGAGAAAATTGCAATGTTTTTAGAAAATCCAAGAAAAATAGGAGAAAACCGAGAGTATATTTCTTTCTTGGGTGAAATTGAAGGTAAGAAAATTTTAGTAATATCGACTGGAATAGGTGGGCCTTCTACAGCTATTTGTGTGGAGGAACTTGCGCAAATAGGGATATCTCACCTTGTGCGTGTGGGAACAAGTGGCGGCATGAGTTTGCGAGTAAACGCGGGAGATCTTGTGATTGCTACGTCGGCCATAAGGCAAGAAGGTACGAGTAAGGAATATTTGCCTATAGAGTTTCCTGCTGTTGCAGATTTTGATATAACATTTGCCTTAAAAAGTTCTGCTGAGGAATTGAATTTTCCATATCATGTGGGTGTAGTCCATTGCAAAGATAGTTTTTATGGTCAGCATTCACCAAAAAGAATGGGAGTTTCATATGAACTTTGTGACAAGTGGTCGGCATGGATCAAAGGGGGAGCCTTGTGTAGTGAAATGGAATCTGCTGCTTTGTTTGTTGTTTCAAGTAATTTAGGCCTTCATGCAGGCACTATATTGCTTGCAATTTGGAATCAAGAAATTGGAAAAGTAGGTGTTTCACAGAATCAGTGCTTTGACATAAATCGTGCAGTTAAAGTTGCTATAAACGCGATAAAAAGGATTTTAATACAGCAAAAATTGGAATAAGCGGTTTTTATTTTTCTTTGTTTGTTTTGAATAAAATACATGTTTGAAATTGTTAAAAAATAGTCATGCTGCTGAAACGTGCCGGTTGACGTGCTGATGCAGATGTTAAAATATGTGGTTAGATTAATAGATTGTTTAAGTTTTTTTATTTTAATGCAACATATCACAGGCGAGTAGCAATTTGGACGTTCTTCGATGTTTTGTGTATATGCTTGAGTCTTTTGTTCTTGACTAGGTTTGGGAAGGATTCATTGCTGCTGTGTTTTTCCATTGTCCCGACGTGTTTGTTTATTTTTGTCTCAACCATGGGGAAAATTTTAGTCTTTTATGTATTAAAAACCTGATTTCTAGTTAATTTTTACTCTCTAGTTATGTTTTAATTTTTTGCTTATAGGTTAAATTACCAAATTTTTAACCCATTTACCTATCTTTATCACTGATAAAGTTAAAGTAAAAAGAAATAATACAGTACTCATCAGAATTTACAACAAAAGCAAGTGTTCCTAAAATCTAACATTCGGAGCAAAAGTTTAAAAATATGACGTAGTGTAAAGTTCATACAATAAATATAAGATATCTAATGCGATTAAAACGTATTATCAAAAAAAGTCTACACACTTCAGGATAAGTCCCGCTCTTTTAAGCTACTTTAGCCTCTGTCATAAAAGATTCCACATTTAAGAAAAATACTTCTGCAGCTGTTTCCGAAATAAGGTAAATGTTATTCAGTTCAGGCGAACTGCCACTAAGATAGTAACCAGACGAAAATGGAGCTTCATTCCCCAAAAACAGAACTACGGAATCACTTCCTTTAAAATTAAGTGTGATGGAAATATTCTTATTTTCTAATCCATATTTTGGAAAATCGTCACTTCCTTCGCTAACGAGCTTTAACGATGTCATTTCTTCAATCTCATTAATAAAATTCTTCATTATCGATTTTTCTATTAAATCTTGTGAAACTTCGGAACAATCTGCCTTTATTAAATGGTAAACATCTTCACCTTTTTCATTTTTCTCCAAATTTACCGTAAATGAATCTCCTCTATTCTTTAGTGTAATACACTCCAAGTTTTTGAAATTTTTATTTATGAGTTTTTCATCGCTTATATTAGTTGTTTTATTTGCGAATGAGACGTCGCTTACTTTCTCCTTGGGACAAAAGTAAATCAAAAAAAAGAGAAATCCACCAAGAAATGCAAAAATTAATGAACTAAAAATTAATAATTTTATCTGTTTTCTCATAAAAACACCTTACAGCAAAACAAAAACTAAAGCAAAACAATGATGCAAAGAATTCCCAAATATTTATAAATCTCCCAGCGCTCTACGAAAAGAGCAAAAATAAAACATTGTATTCAAATTAAAAACGTGCACTATTAACATAACCGTGACTAACAAAAACGCCTGTTGGAGGCACATACAAATTAGCAAGTTATTCCTTCCGAAACAGATCCCAGTACCTCAACACAGTAACTCAATTAAATTGCGTATTGTCCCCAGTCCTAAATTTTAGAACGAACACTGGAAGTACACATGCCGACAACCGCTACCGTCGATTTAACTCTTGAAGATATAATTCATTCCGAAACAGATTTCGGTACCCCAGCATAGTAACTCAACTAAATTGCGTACTAGTCCTAAGTTTTGGAACGCATGCTGAAGGCACACAAGTCGGCAACTGCTACCAACAACTTAACTCTTGAGGACACAATCCCCCTCGAAACAGACTTTGGTACTCCAGCACAGTGACCCAGTTCCATAGCATAATACTCCAAATCCTAAGTCTTGGAAAGAAAGCACAAACTGACGGCCGATTTCCCGTCAACTCCACTCTTAAGGACACAATTCGCTCAAAACAAAATTCAGTACCCTAACATAGTGACGCGGTTACGTTGCGTATTTCCGCCCTATCTTAAATTTTAGAACGCATGCCAGCGGTATGGCAACCTATTCCGCCGGCTTAACCCTCGAGAATATAATTCCTTCCGAAACATATCCCAGTACCTCAACACAGTAACTCAATTAAATTGCGCATTGTCCCCAGTCCTAAATTTTAGAACGAACACTGGAAGTACACATGCCGACAACCGCTACCGTCGATTTAACTCTTGAGGACAAAATTACTCTCGAAACAGATCTCGGTACCCCAGCACATTGACCCAGTTTCATAGCATAATACTTCAAATCTTAAGTCTTGGAAAGAAAGCACAAACTGGCGGCCGATTTCCCGTCAACTCCACTCTTAAAGGACACAATTCTTTCAAAACAGAATTTAGTACCCTAACATAGTGACGCGGTTACGTTGCGTATTTCCGCCTTATCTTAAATTTTAGAACGCATGCCAGCGGTATGGCCAACCTATCCCGCCGGCTTAACTCTTGAGGATATAATTCCTTCCGAAACAGATTTCGGTACCTCAGCATAATGACTTGGCTCCATTGTGTATTGTCCCCTACCTTGAGTTTTAGAACGCATGTCAGTAGCATATCCGAACATTTCAGACAGAGGAACATTTGCATTTATTCTTTGTGCACCAGCAAGGGCTTCCATTCCCTGAATCATGCCACGGCGAGAATTAAGGTCACCTATAACATCCCCCATATATTCTTCCGGAACGGTAACACTAACTTTCATTATGGGCTCCAACAATACGGGATCAGCTTTGCTCATCGCATCTTTAAAAGCCATTGATCCCGCTATTTTAAACGCCATTTCAGATGAGTCGACTTCGTGGAAAGAACCATAGTATAACTCAACCTTAACATCCACAACCGGATATCCTGCTAAAATACCAGCCTGCATAGCACTTTTTATACCTTCATCCACAGCAGGAATGTATTCTTTAGGAATAGCACCACCAACAATAGAATTAACGAACTCATAGCCTTTGGCCGGGTTAGGCGAAATTTTTATTTTCACATGACCGTACTGCCCTCTACCGCCAGACTGACGGACATATTTACTTTCAACATCAGCATTCTCTCTTATGGTCTCTTTGTACGCAACCTGAGGGTCACCAATATTAGCCTCAACCTTAAATTCTCTCAGTAATCTGTCCACGATAATTTCAAGGTGCAACTCACCCATTCCAGCAATTATCGTCTGCCCGGTCTCTTTATCCGTGTAAGCCTTAAACGTAGGATCCTCCTCGGCAAGCTTGGCAAGTGCCAAGCCCATCTTTTCTTGGCCAGCCTTTGTTTTTGGCTCAATGGCCACCCTAATAACAGGCTCAGGAAATTCCATAGACTCTAAAATTACTGGATTGGATTCCACACAAAGAGTATCGCCAGTTGTAGTATTCTTTAAACCAACTGCAGCAGCAATGTCACCAGCGTAAACAGTATCTATGTCTTGCCGATGATTTGCGTGCATTTGAAGAATTCTGCCAAGTCTTTCTTTACTGTTTTTAGTTGAGTTATAAACAGTAGTACCAGCACTGATAGATCCAGAGTACACCCTGAAGAAGCATAGCTTACCTACGTAAGGGTCAGTAGCAATTTTAAAAGCCAGAGCTGAAAACGGCTCA
Organism: Ruminococcaceae bacterium UBA3753; assembly: GCA_002372375.1. Taxonomy (GTDB): domain Bacteria; phylum Bacillota; class Clostridia; order Oscillospirales; family Acutalibacteraceae; genus UBA3753. The sequence continues at coordinate 101,645 of DFGJ01000021.1, read as the reverse complement.
GAGTCCGAAGAGTGACGCTCGCATTCCTCGTTAGTTTCAGGGTTTATCCCTTTTATAGCCGGAACATCTGTTGGTGCAGGCATATAATCGACTATTGCATCTAAAAGCTTTTGAACACCTTTATTTTTGTAAGAACTCCCGCAAGTTACAGGCACCATCTTATTGGCAAGTGTCGCTTTTCTAATAGCTGACTTTATTTCATCCTGTGTTATTTCTTCATCATTCAAGTATTTCTCGAACAAAGCATCGTCCATTTCGGCAACATGCTCTAAAAGTTCTCGCCTATATTCAGCCGATCGGTCCTCAAGCTCTTGCGGTATCTCCTCAACAGTTATGTCCTTACCTAGATCGTCATTATATATATATGCCTTCATCTCAACAAGATCTATGATCCCTCTAAAAGTTTCATCCGAACCTATTGGCAATTGAATCGGAACAGCGTTGCAGCGTAGACGGTCCTTCATCATTTGGATAACATTATAGAAATCAGCTCCCACAGCATCCATTTTGTTCACATAGACCATTCTAGGCACTTTATAGCGGTCAGCTTGACGCCAGACAGTCTCCGACTGTGGCTCTACTCCCCCTTTAGCACACAGGACTGTAACAGACCCATCCAGAACTCTCAAAGACCTTTCAACCTCAACGGTAAAATCCACGTGACCTGGTGTATCTATGATATTAATTCTATGCTGCTTCCAAAAGCACGTTGTCGCCGCTGAAGTTATAGTTATACCCCTTTCTTGCTCTTGCTCCATCCAATCCATGGTGGCAGCGCCATCATGGGTTTCACCTATTTTGTGGTTAACTCCTGTATAAAATAAAATTCTTTCTGTCGTCGTAGTTTTTCCGGCATCTATGTGAGCCATAATACCTATATTTCTTGTTTTCTCCAAAGATACCTGTCTTTTCATAAAAAACCAATCCTTTCTTAGCCATTACACTTTAAATTTGCTGATAGAAAAAAACTATATAGAAAATAATTCTCCAGCTTTCTACATAAAACATCGCACTGCATTATAACCATTAATATAAAATAAATCAATTTTAAATATAAAATCATCCTTTATTTCCATATAATTAAGTCGTTATTGTTTATATCAGCGATGTTAAAAATCCCAAACATTCGTTATAATGTCGAAACTGAAGTACTGAAAATATTCATAAAAAATCCTAACCTAAAACATCAAACCAAGTACATCTTTACCATAAAAATGATATATATATTTTCCCTAAAATGCTTAAAAATAATCACATTAACAATTTATATTAGAATTAAATATATAAAAATAAAACCAGAACAATTTAATACAGTTTTGCTCAAAAGTAAGATCTTATAAGATAGTAAAAATTGATTTAAAAACTCGTTTCGCAGAGTTGAGAAAGTGAAAAACAGAGGGACTCTCGAGAAGTATATTGTAATATAAACATGGTATTATATTTTGATAATATATTAAAAAATTTGTAGCATGTATGCTCTTTAAGAAAAGTTCTATATAAATTTTTTTAACGAAATACAACAAATAACATAAGTATAACTACAAAAATTAACATACAAAGGCGCTAAATTCAGGCACAGTATATATTATTAATAAAATACTACAGCCAAAGGGTAGCAAAATTCAATGTTCCACTATATAGTTATGCTTTAAGAGAATAATTCAAAAAACGTGCCCCAAAAATATATCTCAACCTGGAACATCTATGGACAACCCCAAAAATAAGTAAATCAGCAATGTAGCCAAAACGTTTTAAGTCCCGCCACTATCATGCGTGGCCACTAAAGCTACAAACAAGCTAACCAGAATTTCTGCATTTTAGTGCATTATCACTCAAATCTAAGAATCTTTAAAAATATTTTTGGGAACGAAGCTATTTAAAAACTCTGCATTTACTTCAAATCTAATATTTCTTTTCGTCTCTGCCAAAATATCGTAAAACTCATTCTGCTTCATACAGTTCAGTACATCGTCTCTTACATCTTCCTTACCAAGATCAGGCAAACTGTCGTTAATGTTCAGCTTATACAAAATTACAAAAAAATCATCTACCTGCACATAGTCAGCTTTTCCTACATCTAGTGCTTTCAACTTAATTAAAATGTTCTCTGGGACATTAGCACTATCGAGGTTTACAGTTTCGACATTAGGGGGCCCCAACTCTTTTCCGCTCCTTTCGTTGATGGTATTAGAAACATCGGAAAGTGTCTTCTCACCAGCATTGATTTGATTAACATAGTCCTCTGCAATAGATTTTGTCTTATTCAGTTGGTCCAAACTAATATTACTACCACTTTCAACACCGGAAGATTCTGAAAACACGAACGGATAAACTGTCACCATGGAATAAGAAACATAATTCTGCTTATAGTATTCAAGTAAGGCATCATCTGTTACAAATTTTGAACCACCTTTTTTATAGTAGTGATCAAAAAGTTTTTTGTACATTGCTTTACACTCAGAATACGCCCTCTTCACATCTTCTAAGCTTAAATAATTTTTTTCTAAATTTTGCGATATAGTTGCTAGAATATTTTCTGCATTCGCTTTCATTTCACTGTTTTCCATCTCATTGAAGGATAGCCCCTCACTATTGAATAGCGACTCCAAGGCAATCAGATCCTTGCATGAATTTACGGCATCATCCCTAATCCAGGAGTCGAAACTTTTACCTGCTATACTGTCATTTGTGCTTTCCTGAGAGTAAGCCCCCGCTGCCGTCAAAATATCTACAGCTTTATTGTATGATTCCTTCAGGTAATACTTAAAAATCCCAATCGGCATAACCTTACCGTCGTACTTAATTAACCAAGATGTATCAACTTTGCTTTTGCACGCAGAAAAAACGAAAGCTATAAGAAAAATTAAAAACAATCCAAAAACTCTTTTTAAAATATCCATCTCTATGTACCACTATCCAAAAGTATTATCTATATTTTAAAATATCCTTAACTAAGTTGCAACAACAAAATAAAAGACCTGTTTCAAAAGATTTCACTAAAATTATAATAAAATGCAATCTACAAAAAAGTAGCGCATATGTAATAGCCGAGTGAGGTCTCAGACTAAAAGATAGAAAAAACAATCAATACTTTTGTTTAAAATTTTACAAATTTAGTTATATATATAAAAAGTAACTACACTTAATGAAAATAAGACTAATAAATGCTGCTCTTCTAACTCCACAAAATACACGTTCAGCTAAATACATTTGGCTTGGTTGAGTTAAGCTTGCATAATTTTTTGCAATACTGTATAACAATCTCAGCTCTAAAGTGATCTGAGGTTGTTTTGTGAAAAAGTTTTTGTCGTCCACTTGTTGTCTTGGAGTGTTTGGAAGCCTCGCTGCAAGTTCAGTTGTGCAGGCCGAGGACGGTAAGTATCCTAAGTTTGAAGACATTCGGCTGGAAGATGAAAGATACTGTCTCGACGAACCTTGCGACAAGGTGGGAAATTTTTATTTGAGTGGTTCAGAAGTTAAAATCGAAGCTCCAGCGTTTGTTTGTAGATTGATGGATGGCGAAAAAAAGCCTAGAATTTACTTTAGAGGTTCTTATGTTGAATCCAAGGGTGGAAGCATTAAGGATTTTTCTTACCTAAAAGAGTTAGATAAATACTTGAGTGAATTCGCTAAGAAAAAGTTGGGATATGCTAATTACCACGTAAGCGCTAATGAGGCGCTTTTTTGCTAATTTATTTCACATCGGAATTCGATATATTTAAAAGTGATGATTCTGATTTGCTTCGTAACGTACGGTATCAGCTTGACTCTGACTATATTTTTGACCATATTTCTAATGGCGACAGGCTACTAACTTCTGTATTAAAAGAAGATTTGAAAAAAATAAAAAAAGGAAACAAAAGTTTTGCTGGTAAGCTTTGTGGGAAAGTATTAAAGAAAAAGCTCGATTCAGAGAGTGCTGTCTTCACTGAAGAAGAGTTGGCTTTTTTGCGACGTACTTTTTGCCCTAAACAGAAGAGGACATTTCCAGAGTTTTACTCTACTTTAAACCAGTTGGGATTTTTTGGTGTAAATACTTTTGATGACCCTGACGATAATACGCAAGAGTTTATTAACTTATTTAAAAGATTAAATAAGCCTGATGTGAGTACCGGCTCTCTGATTTCTATGATGGACAAAGCAGAGAAAGAGGTTGCAGATTTTGTTGAAAAGCTGTTACGCCAGGATCATATAGAACTACCCGCGGCTACAGGTTTTAAAAAGCATCTGGCTGATAATCCAGAATTTAAGAAACACTTCATTCCAAAGAGTAACTGTATTCCAAAATGAGAAAGCAACCGGAAGAGCATAGTAGTACTGGTAACCGGCTGGGCTACTGCAGCTGTTTTGGCTGTTAAGCAGGTTACTGATCATTTCTTCAATAAATTTAAGAAATCTCGTCACAGTGCTAGCAGAAGTAAAAACAGCTTTATAGATAAAACTTGAGTGAGTTGTTAGATCTAAATCATAGTAAAGAGTTAGAAGCGTTAAATCTAAATTACTTCCCTGTCCACTTAAGCTTACTTTGCGGCGACCGTTTAATTTTTTAGGTTTTAAAGTAAATACTTTTTTGCCTTGTGCTTTTTAGTCATCTTGGATTTAATGTTTTCGAAAAGCAACAATATATATTTACACAGTTTCGATTGTTGTGCTATACTCTCCCTGGTATTGTTGCCTCAGAATAAAATGTTTGTGACAGTAAGGAAGGAACTCAGTTGGTTAAATTGTTTAAAACGAAAGATGTCGGTATAGATCTTGGCACAGCAAATACCTTGGTATATTTAAGAAACAAAGGAATAGTTTTAAGGGAACCTTCGGTCGTTGCTGTTGATGTAAGCAAGGATGCTGTTATAGCGGTTGGGTCTGAGGCAAAAAAGATGATAGGTAAGACTCCTGGTTCAATAGTCGCTGTAAGACCCCTCAGGGACGGTGTTATAGCTAACTTTGAAGTGACGGCGGCTATGTTGAAGTATTTTGTAAAAAAAATAGTCAGGATAGGTTTTTTTGGCTGGAGACCAAAGATTGTTATATGCGTGCCGTCTGGAGTTACAGAAGTTGAAAAGAGGGCTGTTGAAGATGCTGCTAGGCAAGCCGGTGCGAGGGACGTTGAGCTTATGTGCGAACCTATGGCGGCTGCTTTGGGTGCTGGGCTCCCGGTGGCCGAGCCTGTTGGAAGCATAATAGTAGATATTGGTGGTGGAACATCTGAAATAGCTGTTATATCTTTGGGAGACATAGTGACTTCTTGTTCTGTGAAAGTAGCAGGAAATAAATTTGATGAAGCTATAGCCAGTTATATAAAACGTAAATACAGCTTGTTGGTAGGTGAAAAAACGGCAGAAAACATTAAGATGACGATCGGTTCAGCTTACGATTTAGGAGACGAAGAAAAGAGTATAACTATAAAAGGACGTAATATGTTAGATGGCTTGCCCAAAAGCATAGATATTTACTCTGGTGAGGTTAGGGGCGCCCTGAAAGACAGTTTGGAAACCATAATAGATGCCATACGCTCTGCTCTGGAGCTAACTCCACCGGAGCTTGCCGGAGATATAATAAACAGTGGTATAACCTTAAGCGGAGGCGGTGCACTCCTCCCTGGTTTGGATCGTCTAATTAATGAGAATACTGGTATAAATGTTACTATAGCAAAAAATCCTTTAGATTGTGTAGCCGTAGGTACTGGCAAAAGGCTAGAAGTGGGAAGCATAAAGGTAAGCAAAGTAAGAAAGGAGAGGGCACGTGTTGTTTAGTAGGTAAAGCCGCGATACGAGCATTTGGGTGGAAAGGCATTTTAGTATTTGATTACAAGTGTCCGTTGGTTTTTTGATTTTTTGAAGCTTTGAGGTGAGCATCGCTTCGAGTGTTTGATGTCTTTTTTTGGTAACACTTCAATAGTTGCTGAGCCTTAAATAATCGACGGATTTAGTCCGTGGTTACCATGTTTGGCTGTTTGTGCTGTTTTGCTTAAGGTAATTTTTACTGTATCGCGTTTGTCCTACTTTACTCTACATGACTTCGCTCCTTTCTGTTCCTATGTGATTAGCCTGTGTGACATTCGGATTTGTTACCTGTATAAATGAGGCCGGTATCCACTATGTCGGTTACAAAGAATTTGAAGATATAGACTATCTAAAGAACATCTTGAAGTTGTTCAAGAAAAATTCGAGAAAATTCAACCGTCAAGGACTGTAATTAGTAAAGCGAGTACGGCTAGGTACTACAGATAAAACGGCGAACGTAGCGTTTAAAATTGCTAAATATTAAAAGTTGAAGTGCTATAAGATTCAAAGAGGATAGTTCAAAAATAGTATCGTTTTTTGTAAGCTTTTTTGGAATTAAAGTCCAGGATGCTGTGACTTATCTTTTTAATACTGCCACAGTGATATGCCTGGGAAAATGACGATTTAAAGCCGTTAATTTATCTCTTATTTTATGCGATATATAATTGGGTCAACCAAATTCAGTAGCCTTTCGTCGTGAGTGACGACAACCACTGTGTAAGAGTCTTCTTTTAACTTATTTAAAATATTTGCAATTTTTACACGATTTTCACTGTCCAAAGAAGATGTGGGTTCGTCAAATAATATAATTTTTGGATCCAGTAGCAATGAACGAATTATAGAAAGCCTTTGCTTTTGTCCACCAGAAAGTTCTGCTGGAAACAAGTTTTCCTTGCCTGCAAGGCCGAAATCCTCTAGTAAATTGTTTATTTTTCTCATATCTTCCTTTACTATTTTTAGATTGTCAATGACCGTTAAATTAAAAAACAGATTGTGTTCTTGAAAGACCATAGAAATGTCTTTAAAAATATCACTAATTTCTTTTCGATCATTGTTGTACACGCCATCCTTCAATAAATTCTTGCCATTTATCTGTATGGTGCCGTTATCTGCCTTTTCAAGACCAACCAAGATTCGCAGAAACGTTGATTTTCCTTGCCCTGACGGCCCTACTATTGCAGTTATTTCACCTTTTTTAGCACTAAAATTAAAGTCGCGAAATATGTTCTTATTTAAAAATTGTTTACTTAGATTCTTAACTTCAATAATGTTCATATCTGCTTTGTATCCTTTATATTTATAATTAAAGATTTTTTATTAAAAAATGTTTTGTAAGTGCCATGTTTCTATCTTTTTAATGGATCTAAATTTTTTACATTTAATTTTCTTACTTTTGACATAACTTGCCCCTTACTTAATAATCTTTGCACGATGATGCTCCCTATTAATTCATACTCTACGACGACACTCTTGCTAATATGAACATCTTACTGTAGATTCCTTGCACTTCAGAAAAACGATGTGAAAACAAAATGGCGGTATCTCTATCGCTTCAGCTTTTATAGTTAAATCTTTTTTCTAATAACTTAAATATGATATTTAATATGCAGCACATAAATAAATAAATTGCAGCTGTTACTCCATAAATAGAGACATTAGCACTTATATTCACGGCATTTTTTGTTGCACTCAGAAGGTCGACAATGCCAATTGTAAAAATAAGTGCTGTATCTTTTACTAAAGTTATGACCTCATTACATATAGACGGCAAACATGCTTTTAAACTTTGTGGAACTATTATTTTCTCTATGGCTTTAAATTTAGGGATTCTAAGTACTTTTATTGCTTCCCATTGCCCAATCGGTATGCTATTAATTCCGCCTCTGAATACTTCACTAAAGTAAGCTGTGTAATTTATAATAAATGCCACCGATCCTGCTAAAAATCGATTACTTATTTTCATAGCTGGCAATAGCAGGGGCAAACCATAAAATATAAAAAATATTTGTAAAAGAAGTGGAGTGCCTCTAATTACTAGAGTATAAAGATCAATAATAGCGTTTAAAATTTTTATATTGCGTCTTCTTATTAAGCAAATCAGTAATCCAAGAGGTATGGAAAAAAGAACACAAGCGAAGAATAACTTTAAAGTTACTAATAATCCACTAAAAATTCCATTAAATACGTCACTATTTTCTTTAGTTGATTCTGCAGTGATCTTTTTTGCTGACTGATCTTCTTCATTAAAGCAGACTAAATTTTTTCCAAACCATTTCTCAGATATCCTAGCAGCCTCACCGGACTTTACTATTTTATTTAAACCTTCTTCTATAGTATTTTTAAGTTTTTCATTACCTCTTGCGACGGCTATAACATAATCTTCTGCAGGAATATTCTTTTCCAGAATCTTGAAGCAGTTTTCTTTGCTATTTATATTTAAATAATATCTGGCAATTACTTCATCCACGACCGCTGCCTCTACTTTACCAAGCTTTACTTCGTTAAGGCAATCCAGCATGGTTTCTAGGTAGAAGATATCTTTCGCGTTTTTACAAACTTCGCTCGAAATCAAAGATGCTTGCGCTAACGCGCCTTTTTGCAAACATACTGTTTTGCCCTCTAGGTCTTCTATTTTGTTTATATTGGCGTCATTTTTTGTCACGACAACAGGTTTGGTCTTCATATATGGCTTCGTTAATAACATGTTTGCATTTCGCTCTTCAGAGTAGGTTAACCCATTCCAAATAGCATCTATTTTCCCTGTTTTTAATTCCATTTCTTTTGCATCCCAATTTATGGGCTGAGCTTCTATTTTAAATCCCATTTCTTTACCAACAGCTTTTGCAAGATCAATATCAAACCCAACTATCTCATTTTTTTCGTTGTAAAACCCCATTGGAGGAAAATCGGCATCTAAACCGATAATTATTGTTTCTTTATTTTTTGCTAAACAAACATTATTATTATTAAAATTCATAAACAACAAAGATATTAAAATTATAACAACATTCTTCATAATCTACCCCACTCTTTTTAATCGTAAAAAAAACTATCTCCTTTTCTTACAGTTCTAAAAAAGTTACCTCAAAAGATTACTAATTCATTTTTTTACAAAACTCTATTGTTGAAAGACACAGAATCTAGCCCAAAGTCGATCCGTCCCCTCGTTATTCGTTAGACGTATATTTAAATACTAGATATTAAAGCGGAAGAAATCCAAACAAAAGCCCGTCACTATTTACACCAAAACACAAATCAGCTTTTTTGCTGCTATAACAAGTCAAAGCTAAAACCTATTTAACAAACCCTTTTAAGGAGTACAACTTTTGCTTCTTTTAGTCGATCTGCCAATTGTCATTCGTTAGATGTACATTTGTATTGAATTCATAAATACTAGATATTAAAGCTGAAGGAATCTAATTGAAAACACCATTATTCGCGCCAAAAATAAATCGGATCTTGTACTGCTATAACAAGTCAAGGCTAAAACCTATTTAACAAACCTTTTTAAGGAGTACAACTTTTGCTTCTTTTAGTCGGTCCGCCCCCCTTGTTATTCGTTAGATGTACATTTGTATTGAATTCATAAGTACTAGATATTAAAGCTGAAGGAATCTAATTGAAAACATCATTATTCGCGCCAAAATATAAATCGGTTTCTTTACTGCTATAACAAGTCAAGGCTAAAACCTATTTAACAAATCCTTTTAAAGAACACAACCTTTGCTTCTTCTAAACGTACCTAAAAGCTCTAAAAACTGCAAACAACCTATCACAGACTCAGTTCTAATGTATTTAACTTCAAAATAAAATATACATGCGTTAATCTTGTTTTTATACCAGAAAAACACCGCGGCAGAAGCTTCCCAGAATAAGACGAAACCACGGCCACGGAAAATACTCAAAAATCAGAATAAATCAACTTCCAAGTGCGAAATGGCAACGTCTATGGAAGCAATGATGATGACGCAATACCCCTAAGAAAACACCAGCATCGAAAATAGCTACCATAAACATCCCTCCACACCATCAAAAAATATAACTACAACATGCTAGCATATATAAATCATTATGTCAACACTTAAATATAAAAACTGGCCACGAAATGGGCTTGATAGCACAAATTTGTTTGAATTATTAGAGCTACAGATCTAGTTAGTTATTTATTAATCATAAATTTATCCGATATGCACACACCGCTTTAGCAGGAACATTTAATACTACATAAGCTGTGAAGTTTATTTTAAAAATGACTTCGACCATATTTTGTTATTATTACGAAAGCTTCATAAAAATATTATTTATTTTCCCTCTTAATCCAGATTCAAAGTACTCTCTTTAATATTTGATCCCCTTAGCGAATTTCCTTCAGATATAAACCTAAGATTTGGCTTCCTAAAAGAGTAAGGTTACTTGTATTTTAAACCCAAGCTATATCTTAATTTAACAAAAGTTGTAGAATATTGACTTTATTTTGCTAAAAAATATATGAATTAAAACTCTTCGTTTTGAGAATAATCAATATTGTGGAAACAAAACGATAGAAGGTAATATTTATGAACTATCGGAAAGTTGAAATATGTGGAATAAATACCGGAAAACTAAAAGTTTTAAGCGAGTCTGAAAAAATTGAACTCCTAAAGAAAATGAAAAATGGAAATGAGAAAGAAAAAAAACTAGCAAGAGAAAAACTCATTAATGGAAACCTAAAGTTAGTTCTTAGCGTCATACAAAAGTTTAACAACAGAGGCGAAAACTTGGATGATCTATTTCAAGTGGGCTGCATAGGCCTTATTAAGGCCATAGATAATTTTGATGTTACGCTGGATGTTAGATTTTCAACATATGGTGTGCCTATGATTATAGGTGAAATCAGGCGTCACTTAAGGGATAATAACTCAGTCAGAGTGAGTCGCTCACTAAGAGATATTGCTTACAAGGCGATGCAAGCAAAGCACACCTTGATGGCTAAAAACAACAAAGAACCTACAGTAGACGAATTAGCTAAAAATTTACAAATTCCAAAAGATTATTTAATACTGGCGCTTGAGGCCGTAGTGGAACCTATCTCTCTATATGAGCCGGTGTTTTCGGACGGTACAGACACGATATATGTAATGGATCAAATAGGGAGCAAAAATGAAGACAGTAACTGGCTTGAAGAAATAGCCTTAAAAGAGTCCATCAAAAAACTCACGGAGCGCGAAAAAAAGATTATGCAACTCAGATTTTTTGAGGGCAAAACGCAAATGGAAGTGGCATCAGAAATAGGAATAAGTCAAGCTCAAGTTTCACGGCTAGAAAAAACAGCCCTAGATAAAATAAAATCACAAATATAAAATTAGGTATTATTCGAAATAATTATGCCGTTTAAGTCTTGACGGGAAAAATATACACAGAAAAGGCGTCTAAAATAGGAACAAACCAAGAGCAGATGACTGCACCTGGTGAGCGAAACTAAAAGTACATTTTGCACTTCTATATGTTTAAATTTGAACATTCGGCAATAATTTTTCTTTACTTAAGGAGTTTTCAATATCTAATATAGTTTTATTGCTAGTTTTTGTAAGCATTCCACGTTTTTTAATTTCTATCAGTTTTTTTGCATTTACCCATTTAAAATTCTGTGTTTCACCTTTTTGTAAGGCAATTTTAGTTTTATCCCTGTAAATTGTTGTAAAAAATTCAACCAATATGCTATTCCGGAATTTGTATTTATGTTTTTCTTTTAAATTATCAGCAACTATACCTGTCTCCTCAAAAAGTTCGCGCTTAGCTGCAACCTTGGCGTTTTCTCCTTTCAAAGCTGAGCCACCGGCGCTCGCTTCCCACATACCACCCTGGCTTTTGTCCTTATCTCTTTGCATTAAAAGATAAGTTCCGTCCACATGCTGCACCAATACCTGGCAAACCAGGTGATACAGTCCTTCAGGTATAACTTCATCTCTTATCAGATATACGCCGTCGACTAACTTAAAAGACGAATCATACGCGTCCCAAACTTCCATCTTATCATGCCCTTTTCTAAACTATTTTAGTTTAATCCCCTGTGTTTAAATATACTTTCTGACGTAGTTATAAACAAAAAAACGAAATAAGCAAAGTGAAACAATGAGAAAGAAATGGTTAAACTTTTTACTTGAATTAAAGAGTGAATAATCTTAAATTCTCTATTATGTAATATCACTTTAGCCCTCATTACTGTCTACTATAAAACATATTTTATATTTATACTGAATCGTGGCTTAACAAACTGAACATTACAGTCATTTGAATCTAATGTGTAGTTGAAAATGCAATCTTAGATTAATTCAAGGCAAAAATACATGCTATTTTACAAATAATCTGAAACAGCGAGAAAAAATGCCGTGTTAATAAAAAGTAACTCAAAAGAATTTACAGAAGACCTTGGAGCACGGTTCGCGAAAAAACTAGCAGGAACAGAAATAATACAGTTTTACGGTGAACTCGGTGCAGGAAAAACAACCTTCATTAGAGGATTAGCTAACGGGCTTTCTGTGAAAGACCCCAAAGTGGTTACGAGCCCTACTTATAACATAATTAACATCTACAAAGGCAAGTTTTACATATATCATTGGGACATGTACAGAATAAACTCGGAAGAAGAATTATTCGACACTGGTTTTTTTGATTACATAGGTAATGGCATAACATTGATAGAGTGGAGTGAAAATATAGAGGATTTTATCCCCAAAAAATATCCTACAATAAAAGTAAAAATCACCTATAGTGGGAAAAATACAAGAAATTTTGACTTTTTTGGAATAGAACATTTCTAGCTATCCGCTATATATACAGTGGAGGGAATTCAGATTGTGAACCTATCTCCAACGAACTCTCGCTCCAAGAACGTCATAGCATGTGGTGTGAATGTGCTGTTCTAGAAGTTGTTACTAAGTCTGTACAAAGAGTTACAGCTTAGTTTTCTTTTTAAATACGAGTTTTTTATTGCTATACACCTTTGTTTTTATAATTTTACAGTTCATTTTACAAAATTACATATTTTCCTCCTCTACAAAATGTCTACAAGTAGACTCCGTTCCTTTGACTCACCCCAGGAAATAAAAAACTGATAAACAAGACTTTGATAAAAACTTCTTGACATGCATAAGTTCATTGCACATAAGCAAGTATTAATTCTAAAAATAGTACACAGTAAATATAAACACAAAAATTGAAGATCACTAATTTTCGTTATGTTTTCACTTTTTAGTTATAATACTTTGGTATTGACTTGTACACATTTCTCTATTTTAAAAAAAGATTTCGATTTCATGCAAACTAGCAGTAAAATGACGTGGTGGTCATATTTGCGTGTGTTAAAAAAATTAATTAATTGGATATACTACTACAATACTGGCGTTGCCCATAAAGGAAGATCTGGTTTTGAGAATATTAGCAGTAGAATCGAGTGCTAAGGTTGCATCCTGCGCGATACTAGATGACGAAAAACTAGTTGGGGAGATTTACCTGGATTCCGGATTAGTCCATAGTACTACCCTTGCTCCAACAGTAAAGAGTTTGCTGGACCTCTCTCAATTCTCAGTAAAAGACATAGATCTATTTGCTGTAAGCAATGGTCCAGGATCTTTCACTGGGGTACGCATAGGTGTTTCACTGATAAAGGGGATGGCTTTACCACTAAATAAAAAAACTTTAGGGGTTTCTACTTTGTATGCGATGGCCTTTAACGCTATTGATCAAAAAGATGCGGTAGTGTGTACATGCATGGACGCTAGAAGAGATCAGCTTTATGCTGCATTATTTCACGTAAAAGATGGGAAGATATTCAGAATAACTGTAGATAATGCTGTTAGTTTTCAAGATATGTTTTTAAAAATAAAGGATTTTAAAGAAAAAGATGTAATTCTATTGGGCGATGGTGCAGATATTTTTTATAATTTCATAAATAAAAATTTTGAAAAAGAAACAGAAAATATCAGGATTATGCACTCAGGTTTTAAATATCAATTAGCTAGAAGCGTCGCATTTGCTGCAAAAACTCTTTTGGAAAGCGGAACTGAAGCTGGAGATGCTCAAAGTTTGCAGATAAACTATATAAGGCCTTCTCAAGCGGAAAGAGAAAGGATCGAGCGTGCAAATAGCTAATAGACAATGATGTGGCTTCCTTGTAAGGTAGCACCGATTCTAATTGCCCCTTTAAAATTTCTAAGTTGCCGCACTTCAGATACTCAAAGTTTGTAAATAAATTATATAGGGCCTTCTCAAGCGGAAAGAGAAAGGATTGAGCGTGCAAATAGCTGATAGATAATGATGTGGCTTCTTTGTAAGGCAGCGCCGACTTCTAATTGTCTTTTTGAATTTTCTAAGTTGCCGCACTTTAGACGCTCAAAGTTTGTAAATAAATTATATAATGCCTCCCCAGGCGGAAAGAGAAAGGATCGAGCGTGCAAATAGCTGATAGATAATGATGCGGCTTCTTTGTAAAATAGCACCGATTCTAATTGCCCCTTTAAAATTTCTAAGTTGCCGTACTTTTATTCAATCTTCTCCAGCTTATAATCTGCTTTTAGTCTTTTGCTTTTGCACTTGGAAAACAACCACTGAGTAATTTATCGTTTTTGGGTTACAACCTTGTTCCGGACAACTCTGAGGACGTTATTGGTAGATCATAGTGGGGAGGCTAAAAAGTTTGTTAACTGCATACATGGAACATTCTGAACATTTTAATCAGTGCAATAAATATAAACATGTTATTATAGCTAACAACGATGAATTTCTTAGGGATAGATAACTCAGAAATTGTGAACGTTTTCGATTTATTGTTTTAATTTCTTTAAGATAAAAAACAAGAATATAAATGATTTGGGCTTAATTTATAGTCTGGTCTTTGTTTTGTTGGTCAATTATCAATTGCGTCTTAGATATATAAGATTATTTAGAGCGTAGAAGAGGCTTTAGTTAGTTTTTATAAATATATGTTTTACTGCAGGGTTTTACTTCTTGTTCTATTTGCAAAATAGATAAAATTTTGACTTACAAAAGCAGAAGTTTTGCACTTCGCTTATTGCTACATAAAAACTAAATTTTAACTGGATCTTTAAAAAGTTTTAATTTAAACTTCAACGGTACGGTATTTTTTCGGTACAAATAATTACAATTTAAGGGGGTTTTTTATGGAAAAGATGATAGCAGCTTGTGGTGCCGACTGTTCTGCGTGCGATTCTCTTCCACAATGTGGTGGTTGCTCCAAGGCCGAGGGTAAGGTATTTTACAGAGGTGGAGCTGTTTGCCCAATCTATGACTGTGCAAGTAAGAAAAATAGGCAGGACTGCAGTGAATGTTCTATAAAAGATTGCAGTACTTATATGGGACAGAAAGATCCACGCATGACAGATGAGCAGTTTGAGAATTGGGTGGACGTGAAAATAGCGAATTTAAAGAAAAAATCTGTTTAATTTTTAAATGTACATAATCGTTTTAAAGGCAATTATCATCGTGGTTTTTGCCTTTTTTGTCTTTTTTTATTTATACTACTACATTTTATTTAGGAGGACTGTTTATGCTTAAATCTCTTAAAAAAATTTTTGCAAGTGTGCTTTTTTTATTGTTTCCTTCTTCTTTTGGTTCAAGTTTTGACTCAAATTTTGATTCTAACGGATTTACTTTACGCCAGAAGATAGGACAAATGATGGTTCTAGATATAAGGTATTTAAATAATGGTAGAGCAATAACAGAAGTTGATAAGGTTACTAGACCACTGCTAGAAAAACTAATTGGCGAGTATGGAGTTGGGAGTATTGTTTTATTTAAAGATAACTTCTTAGACAAAGATCAGTCTAAAAAGTTAGTTTCTGACTTACAGAGTATAACTAAAAAATATAATTTTCCCCCTCTTTTAATATTCACAGACCAGGAAGGTGGAAAAGTAGAGCGTTTTGCGTTTGGTAGAAAAACGTTAAAAAATAATTCAGAAATAGAATCTTCTGAGGAAGCTTTTGAAAAAGGTGTGACAATAGCAAAAGAGCTTAAGGAAATAGGTATAAATTGTGATTTAGCACCTGTTGTAGATGTCAACAATAATCCTAAGAATCCCGTTATAGGGGAAAGGTCTTTTGGCGCTGATGCAGATTTAGTTTCAGATTTTGGTGTTAGCTTTATAAACGGCTTACATTTGATGGGCATAGCAGCCACAGCTAAGCATTTCCCAGGCCACGGAAATACGGATTCTGATTCGCACAATATGCTCCCTGTTATTCCTGGAACATTAGAAGAGCTAAGGGAAATAGAATTAAAGCCTTTCAAGGCAGCAATAGATGCAGGTGTAGACTTCGTTATGTCAGCGCATATATCTCTTCCAAAGATCGACGATACAAAAATTCACTCAAAAAAAGCTGGGAAAGCGATAGTTGTTCCAGCAACTTTATCGAAGAGTATTATGACAAGCCTTCTTAGAGAGGAGCTGGGCTTTAGAGGGGTAGCAATGACAGATGCGTTAGAAATGAAAGCAGTTTCAGATCACTTTGGAAGGGAGTTGGCTGCTATAACGGCAATAAAAGCTGGTAACGATCTTTTAAGTATTCCAGTTACCCTAAAAAGTCGTAAAGATTTTCACAAACTAGAAAGCCTTTATAATAGTATTGTAAAGAATGTTAAAAGTACTGAAAAAGATACAATATCTGAAGAAATGATAGACAAATCTTTAGATCGTATTTTAAGTGCAAAAAATAAATATGCTGTTTTATCTTGAATTTTATTTTTATTTTTTTGATCCAAGAAAGTCAATTTATTGTTTTACGTAATTTTTTGTTGCTTTTTTGAAATATAGTTGTTAGAATTACTCACGTTATTTTTGGTTTTGTGCCCCTTGCCTTTTAAATTATTGTTGCTGATGGAGGATTTTGATGGCAAAGCAGAAATTTGAGAGAAACAAACCGCACGTTAATATTGGGACTATCGGACACGTGGATCACGGAAAAACGACGCTTACTGCAGCAATTACGAAGGTTCTTAGTTTTAAGAAGTATGCGGATTTTACTGACTATGCAAATATTGATAAGGCTCCTGAAGAACGTGAACGTGGTATAACGATTAATACTGCCCATGTGGAGTATCAGACCGATGCGAGGCACTATGCGCACGTTGACTGCCCAGGTCACGCGGATTATGTTAAGAATATGATTACTGGTGCAGCGCAAATGGATGGAGCGATTTTAGTTGTTTCAGCAGCTGACGGTCCTATGCCACAAACTCGTGAACATATATTACTTGCTAGGCAGGTCGGTGTGCCAAGTATAGTTGTGTTTTTGAATAAGGTCGACCAGGTAGATG
Source organism: Ruminococcaceae bacterium UBA3753 (assembly GCA_002372375.1). GTDB lineage: Bacteria > Bacillota > Clostridia > Oscillospirales > Acutalibacteraceae > UBA3753. The sequence goes on along the minus strand of DFGJ01000021.1, from coordinate 84,549 downwards.
ATCCGGAACTTTTAGACTTGGTGGAAATGGAGGTACGTGAGCTTCTAAGCAGCTATGAGTTTGATGGTGATAACACGCCGATAATTAAAGGTTCTGCTTTGAAGGTTTTGGAAAGTTCTTCCACTGATCCTTCTGCTGAAGAGTACAAGCCGATCCTTGAACTTATGGATGCTGTGGATTCTTACATTCCGACGCCGGAGCGCAAGTCCGACTTGCCTTTCTTGATGCCTGTTGAAGATACTATGACCATTACGGGACGCGGTACAGTTGCTACTGGCCGTGTAGAGAGAGGAAGACTTAATGCCGGTGATGAGGTTGAGCTAGTTGGTCTCACTACCGAAAGGCGTAAAGTAGTGGTCACTAGTATGGAGATGTTCCGTAAAACTTTGGATTATTGTGAAGCGGGCGATAATGTTGGCGCGCTTTTACGTGGCGTCCAGAGAGATGAAATTAAGCGTGGTCAAGTTTTAGCGAAACCGGGGACGATAAATCCGCATACTAAGTTTAGTGGACAAGTTTATATTTTAACTAAAGATGAGGGTGGGCGTCATACTCCGTTTTTCAATAATTACAGACCTCAGTTTTACTTCAGAACTACTGATGTCACTGGTGTAATAACTTTACCGGAAGGTGTAGAAATGGCTATGCCTGGTGATAATGTGGATATGTCTGTTGAGCTCATAACTCCGATTGCGATTGAAGAGGGTTTGAGGTTTGCAATCCGCGAAGGTGGGCGTACGGTGGGTTCTGGTGTTGTAACTAAAATAGAAGGTTAGTGCATCCCATTACCAAGCCGACCTCGCTGTTTTGGCGGGGCTTTTTATTTTGTATGGAAAGTGCAACGGCTAATATTTCTGGACAGCGTATCCCATTCGGCACTGTTACACAATAAGTGTGATGTATAATAATCCGTGAAGGAGTCTGTACAGGATGAAATTTGGTAGGATTGTGACTAAAATCTAGGATTAGTGCATCCAGTTCTGTGTGCACAACATTAATTTCAACGTTATGGCGGCATTAACTTGAGTTTTTGGTGCCAGTACATGTTCTGAAAGCGTTTGGTCTTTCATTTGCTTTGGGTTCGTGACTAACAACTAATGGTCAGCAGATCAGCCCAGCATCTTTGTACTCTTAAAGCCAGTTAGTGTGTTTGTTTTATTTCCTGCACCAGACAGAAACACAGACGTTTCGTTTCTTACAGTCCACACTGTCTACTTTTTATTTTGAAGTTGCATCAGCAGGCACATTTTTCCTTTAAATAAATTTTTTTATTTAGTTATTCCAAAATTATTTTCCTTAAAAAGGAATTACTGTTATAGATTTGTTTCTACTTTATGCATTAGCTTCTGCCAAGCCATTTACATATTTTATTAGTATTTATTTTTTTTAGATAAAATTAGTGTGGATGATATATTGTTTCATAGTTAAAACTTTAGTTTATAACAAGGTACCAGTCATTAATACAGTTGGTCGAGCATGATCTATCTTTGTGTAAGTGAATTTTTAATGAAAGCTTTTTTATGGTGTTTATTTAAAATAATATTTGTATAACAAATACACCAACTTATATTGTATCTGTAACAAAATATAACTAAATCGCATCTTTTTACTGGGATAAAGCCAACACCACAGTTTACAAAAAAAGTGAAACACAAGATTTTAAATGGATAAGTTTAAAAAAACTTATAAAAATTAAAAAAGTGAAAAGCTTACAAAAACTAGTAATAAAACTATCCTGGAGATTGAAAACGCCTTAAATAGAGATAAGTTATTTTTTTAAAGGTTCAATTATAAACATACTAGAGGCATAAAATGTATATTCGGTTTTAATCTTTGGGAGCGGTTCTTTTATCGTAGATTGTGTTATTTTATTTTTTGAAGTATTCCTAAGGCAACAGCTCATTTTGTAACAGTTTTTACTTCTATTTTAACTATTTAAAATCTCTACCGCTATAACTGTTATATCGTCGTCTTTGTCTTGTTCTGCTTTTTTTAACGAATCATCTATTATACTTTTTGCAAGATCACCATTTTCTCCCTTCCAACTGTTCAGTTTTTCAGCGATCCAGTCATTGCTTGGGTAAGATGCCCCATCGGACATGATCAGAATTTTATCTTTATTTTTTAGTTTGATATCATTGATGGAATAATCGATATTTTTTAAAATGCCAATAGGTAGAGAAGCTTCATCTAAAATCTTTATTTCATTTTTACTCTTTATAATACTGCTTGCCGCACCTGCTTTTATAAATCTGGAATTCCCGGTGTTTAAGTCGATAATTACCAGATCTATGGCAGCCAGCGATTCTTCATTCGGATTTGTAAGAAGGGTCGTATTAGTTATTCTTAGTGCGATATCAGTATCTACATGGGATTTAATTAGTGTACTCAAAATTTCGCATGCTAAAGTTCCTTCAACAGCTGCTCTTACTCCTGTTCCCATTCCATCGCTTAGAATTATAACTAGTTTACCATCTTCTGTGAAAAAATATTTGTAACTATCACCACAAAAATCACCATTTTTGCATACGTGCTGTGCGACGTCAACACGCACTGTATAATTTGTTTTTTCGAGGATTATGTATTTAAAACTTTTTTTGTAGTTGTTTATTAATATAGGACTATTAAATATTTTTCCGTATTCATTTTTCAAAATATCTTCAATGCGAAGGTTTTCAAATTTCTGTTTATCACTTGTATCAACTGAAATCTCTATGCTCCACTTTTTATCGAAATAATCTTTACAAAAAGCATAATAGCAGTTTATGTTGTTTTTTCTTAGGATATTTAAAATCTTATCAGAAACATTAAGATTATAATTAAACGAGTTATTAATTTTTTCTGATAAATTACTTAAAATTGATCCTGTATCTTTAAACTGTTCTACAACATAGTCCTTCATTTCATTAACTTTTATTTGAGCTATGTCCTTTATGCTTTTCTCCATATTTAAATATTCGTAATACTTTCTAATTTTTTCTACGCTAGGGCATATGCTACTAAATTCATTTTCATGCATTAGATTGTTTTCTCTTTTCTTAAGAATATTATTTAAATAATTTATTGTGTTATTTTTGTTGCTTCCCCAGCAAAAGGTGCTTAATGAGCAAACAGAACAAAATTTTTCATTTGTTTTTTCTAATAATTCCCGTAAATCTGTATTTTTATTCGCTTCTTTTTTCATAGACACAACATCTAATCCGCTTCCAATATTCTTAAAGGACTCTGATAAATATTTAAGATTTAAGCTTAAACGCTGTTGGATACAGTACAAATTATTTGCTTTAAATTCGTCATTACAATTAAAGTTTATCAACTTATTTAAAATGTTATCCGGTGTTATTAGTAAAAGTGTACAAGACAGAATGGATTCATATAAACTAGAGATTATTATGCCTATGTTTATCTCTGAGAAAAAATATAGTTTTAAAATTAGATTAAGAAAAATATACAGTATGGATACTTTGATTTTGGAATGCTTTGGAAATAGACCAACAACTAACATGCAAATTGCAGGTACTGAGAAGTTGTAATAATTGCTGACATACGTATTTATTGATGACGGTTTAAACCCTGATATGAAATTTAAAATAATAAAGGACACACCTGCGCATAAAGTTCCGCCGGCTCTGCAAATTAAAAATAAAATATAAGTAGAAATTGCATTACCTAAAGATATGGGTCCCAAGTTAAAATCAGAAAGTGAAAAGGTTACGACAAAAATACTACTTGAAATAATTAACAAGTCGCTAGTGTTTCTTACCAAAAATTTAGTTTTAGATTTAGTTTTGAAGTATTTTAGAGTTATATTTATACTTTTTTCAAATAAAAATGAGCATGATCCGGCAAGTGCGGATTCTATAAATATATCTGTCAAAATGTAAAATGAAGAATCTCCGTGCATATATACGGGGAAGCTCATAAAAAAATTGATCAAGCTGCACATTATAGAATTACACAAGCATTTGTGCGACAATTTTATGTCCTTTAAGAGCCATCTTACTGCACATATTGCAAATACTGTTGCTACGTACTTTATTGAATAACTAATGTCATTAGTAATTAAATAGCTTAATGAGGAAGCTACGGACGACAGAATAAGGTTTTTGTATGGTACCCCAGTGACTAGTGCTATACCAAATGGAAAAAATTTTTCGTAAATACTTTTACCAGATATTAATAGACCTATAGTGAAAAATATAGTATTAGTGACTATATGTATCTTCCAGGGTATACTTTCTTCTTGCATCTTTTTTTTTAGTATTTGCATTTCAGAGGTCTTGACCACAGGCATCATCTCCCAAAATTTGTTTAATACACGAAATTATACGCCTAGGAGAACGAAAGGTTTGTCTGTTAATGGTGTTATTTTTTTAGAAATTATTAGCAAAACAGAATATAATTGTCGATATTAAACATAAAATAGGAATATAAGGGAAAAATCATCTGTAAACAAAAAATTGATAGAATTAAGTTACAAAACGGTGAAATAATTGATTAAGAGACATATCGTCGTTTTAAGTTCAGTTTAAATTTAAATGCCGAGTTAAAGTACTTTTCCACAAATATGAACTATTTATTAATATTTTAGATATTTTAAATTAATTTTTTATTATCATATTTTAATAAATTATAAATTCATAAGGATCAGACTTAGATATGTCTTTGCTCTAAAAAGCACATGTTGGTGCGCACTGAACTTTTGTAATAAAAATACTATTTGTTTCGAAAACCAGGATACAGCACCATCCACTGGCTAGTATAAGAACGTAGTACCGAAAAAAATTGTTTAAATATCGATGATCTACATCTTATGAACTTTCTATAATAGGGCACTAGGCCAAAACTTACTGAAATGGAAAATTTGCATACCTACAAAAAACTCTACCTCTTAGGTAAGTAATTGTTTAAATGTACTAGTTAGATTGATCTTTCTCACAAAAAATGCCACTTTTTTATGTCCGACTATACTATATAGAACTTTTATTTTTATTAAAAGAATTAAATAACTTTTTAAACTAGTTTGAATTAAATTTTGAATTTTTGTTTTATTTCTTAAAAACATAAATAAGTTTACATTTGCAACTTGATTCTTTAAATATTCTGGTTTATAATGCAAATATTATTGTTTCTATGATAATAGGGGGGTTTTTATGAAGGCAGGCTTTAAATTGTTTGTTATACCATTCTTTACCGCTGCTCTGGAAAGTTCATGTATTGGCGTTGGCGCAGATTATTCACGCGGTTCTTGTAGAAGAAATAACTATAACGATGCAGTACGTAACGCAAGTTCTTGTGTTAATCAGTCCAGCAGCAATGCAGCTTATTCTCGCGACTTTTGTGGGAGAAGCGACTATAACGATTCAGTACATAATGTAAATTCATGTGTGGATCGGTCCAGCAGTGTAGATTATTCTAGCGGTTCTTGTAGAAGAAATGACTATAACGATTCAGTACGTAATGTAAATTCATGTATGGATTGGTCAAGTAGTGCAGATTATCCTCGCGGTTCTTGTAAAAGAAATGACTATAACAACGTGGTATATAACGTAGATTCTTGTGTTGATCAGAGTATTGGCACAGATTATTCGAGGAATTTTTGTGATAAGAATAGTTATGTTAAGGTAGCTACTTATCCTGATTTGGTTGATGCACTTGAAAAAGGCAAAAAGGATGAACAAGGTTTAATTAATGTTAGACTGGTTGATGATATATGTGTGACAAATGACCTTATATTGCCTGATGGAGCAAACTTAGATTTAAATGGGCACACTTTGTCTATTTTCCCAGATGCATCTATAATTGTAGGTAGAAAAGATAAAAGATTTAGAGAGAAAACAGTTCATCACAAACCAAGGTTTGAGAGAAGAAGTGAAAGTATTTATACAGATAGTGGAAAAAGTACCGAAATTTGCGGTGATTCGAATGAACGTAGTTCTCAAACAAGGTATTATGATGTTTTGGTGCCAGCGTATGAAGAGAAAGTGCAGGAAGCATATTATGAATACGACGATACGGTGAAAGTGAAAATTTTTAGTAATGGTAGAGATATACGAGGAAAAATAGTTGGTCTTACCCCTTCGAAAGCTTCTTTCATCGATAGTAGTAGTGGACCTGTTTTTTCTAGAAAAGGGTATGCAGGAATTAGCAGTAAACCTTTGTTTAAAGTTTTAAGTGGAAGTTTGACTTTAGAAAATTTGGTAGCTAAGGCGTCTGACGGTGGTGAGGGTGGCGAGATAGCTTATGCGCCCATTGGCTTTCTTCTATGGGGAGGAAGCGGAGGTGATGGTGGCAAGGGAGGTAACGGTGCAGATGTTTTTTTTGTTGAACCGGATCACGGAAAAGTTTTAAACAAAGGAAATTGTACCTTTGTTCCTGGAGAAGGCGGAAGAGGAGGCCGTGGTACGAAGCATAATCCTAACTATTGGTTTTTTCAGGGTAGTGACGGAGTGGGCGGTTGTCCTGGATGCAGTGGGCGTGTTATAAATTATTCGCCGGGGCTGATTAGCTAGCTCATGTTTGCTTGTTCGATTGGCTATTCTGAGCCCAAAGCTTTCTTGCTTGTATTTGAATTGTTCTGGACTTTACTTATATCAGTTTTATGTAAGTTTTCAGTGCTTTTTAGAGGACGTAAATTTGTCTGATTCCGTGTAGCACATTTTCCAGTTATAAGCAAGTTTTTAGGTAAAGTATTTTTACAGGTAGTACGGTGCGTGTTGTACTTTTCGTATTGCAAGTGGAGGTGTTTTCGTTTTTGGTGTTAGATGATGAAATTTATTTGCGCACTTCGGTGTTTTAGGTAGATGTATAAGCATTAGGGGGGGTAGTTTTAAAGCTGATTTGTATAATATACCTAATATCACTTAAAAATATAAGTTGTTGTTTACTTTTTTTATTTTTCATGATAAAATGACTGCTGGGTGATTTTTATGCGAAGTACGAAAAAAACATTATTTTCTATTGCCTACGCTAGTTGTGTGTTTGGTTCCGTTTCCAGTCTTATGACTTCAACCGGTTCTGTTCTTTGCAGTGCTATTCGTGAAGAATTCGAAGATCATTTATCAGTTGTTCCAACAACGTGTTTCGGTTTATTAATGAAGAAAGGTTTACGCAAAAAATTTCAATTGATCAGTGGCAGTTGTTGGGCTTTTGCTGCTATATCGGCTTTGGAAACAGCAATGTGTAAGAATGGAATTTTAAGTGGCAGTCTTTCTGAAAAACATTTGTTAAATTGGGCAAACCGCAATGATCACGAGGAAGGATATCATGTTAAAATCGAAGAAGGTGTAGACAGTTTTTCCGTACCTGGTGGTTATTTTATTTCAGGATCTGGTCCTGTCTACGAAAAAGATAAACGTTATAGTTTGATCGATGAGGAATTTTCTAACTTAGATAAGAACATGTTACCTGTGTGTTCAGTTAAAGGCATCGCAGAGATTGAAAACAATATCGATACTATTAAAAGTGCTATAGATAAATACGGAGCGATATATACTCACTATAAAGGTGACGATGGCCGGCACGCAGTTTCAGTGATCGGGTGGAATGATAGCAAAAAAGTTTGGCTAGTTAAAGATAGCTTTGATAGTTCCAAAAACTACTATAAAACGCTCCCATACAGCACAGTTCTAGATGAATGTACAGCTTTTACTGATGTCAGAAAGTATAAGCCTTGCGAAAAAATATATCAGCATGATCTATATGGAAATATGGGACTGTTTAGCCAAAAAGACAATCTGACGGCTTGTAATGTATTTAGTTTTGGTGAAAATGAGACCTTAAAAGAGATTACGCTCGGTACAAACGCTGAAGGTTGTGTATATAGGATATACTACACCTCATCTTTTTTTGGGAATAAGCCCAGTAGCGATAAAAGTAAGTGGCAATCTCTGGCTTCTGGTACCGTCCCTTATTCTGGGTATTTTACTGCAAAACTTGATGTTCCAGCAAAAATTTTACCTGGTAAAGGCGCCATAATAGTATCCATCGAAAAAGATGCTGGTCGTAAAGACTGTTCTTCGCCTTGTATCAAAGTTGTTGGTAAAGACAGTGCTCTAAGTTTTACTGAAAAAAGTGATCAATCTTATATACTACTTGGTAACGATTTTGTTGACGTAACAGGTCAAGACTCTGAAAAACATTATGGAACATTTGGTGCCTTTTCTATAAAAGCGGTCACTGAAAAAGAAATAAAAGTAGATTTGCACAAAAATTTGATAGCGTCAACATTGAATTTTTTTACAAAAAAGCAATGAATGCTTATGGAATTCAATTATAAATATAATTAAGCTACACTGACGTTGGTCGACAAAAATTTAAAGATTTTGTTTGCTTTATGTAACTTTCCGTACTAATACTGGTGCAGTTGTTAAATTCTAAACAACCCAGACTAATTATATTGACGGTTTAGAAAATAAGTTCTAATAATTATTGAAATAGTTCGTTTGCTTTCATTAGATTTCGATGCTACTTTTAATGGTGGCCAAAATTAGAAAAATCCGCAATTTTATCAATACATATATTGTTCATAGTGTCTTTTATTTGAGAGACAGTAAGAATATTCAATTAAACTGAAGTACGTAAAATATAAGTATCCGTGTAAGTTCTAGTAACGAATCTTTATATTTCGACCTTTCGCAAAATTTAAATAGAAGTAGATCAACTTAGAGAAAAAGGTTATGCTGGTATAGAAAGTCACAGAATTCATAAAGACCTCTTATTATTTAATTATTATCTGCTAAATCTTAGGAAACGTATGTTTGCAACCACTTTGGTTATAGACTGCGGGGTAGAACACTTTAGAACAAAAAACCTCATCTTTTTGCCTTACAGTTCCGCGAGGAATTGCCTACACGTAAAGAACAAGAAAATTGGGCGTTTAGACAGTATATACAAAAAATATAGTCTGAGAGCTCTCCAAACAACCATATTGCTGCGATACATAATCCCTTATTAGTAATCATCTACTTTCACTATACTTTCTATGGTAACATGATCCATTTTTCATATCTTTTTAGAACTATCTTTGCCAAAGAAGATTCACCTTGCAATTCACTCGTAGACCACTCTTCCCAGGTTGTTACTGTAATTGGGTGACAGCAATCGGGGTGTTTTATGCAATTTTTAATAACTTACTTCTCAAAAATCAGCTTTCCTCAAAAAACAGCAAAAAATGCTTACATACTACTTCGCCCCTCGAGTGCTCGTATAAGAGTCATCTTATCAGTATATTCTAGGTCACCGCCGATGGGAACTCCACAGGCCAGTCTCGTAACTTTTATATCAAAGCGTTTAAGTAATTTTTTTATGTAAAGCGCCGTAGCCTCACCTTCCATAGTCGGATTTGTTGCCATTATTACTTCCTTAACGTCACCGTTAGCCTCAAGTCTTTTTATAAGTGCATCTATGTAAATATCAGAAAGACCTACACCATTCAAAGGTGAAATCACCCCATGCAAAACATGATACCTAAAATTAAATCCACCGGATTTCTCAAAAGATACAACATCTTGAGGGGACTCCACAACACATATAGTAGAACCATCTCGGTTCTCATCAGAACATATAGAGCAAACTTCACTGTCTGTTAAATTTTTACAAATGCTGCAAAAATGAATCTTGGTCTTTGCGTCTAAAATAGCATCAACAAAAGACTTTATCTCATTTTTTTGTAAACCTATTATATGATACGCTAACCTTTGCGCCGATTTTTCGCCTATGCCTGGAAGCATTTTAAGCTTTTCAACCAAATTTTTAAGAGATGCAACTACATACTCGCCCATATTTAACATCCATCAACCCTAAAACTATGTGAATCTGAAATTTGACCACTAAACTGAACTTTTAACTTTAAATAACGGAGATAGCTACCACAACCCTGCTCGTTCAACAATTTAAACACACAAAAAACTCACTTATACAGAAAACAATCTTCGGAGTTTCGTAGAATTTCAAAAAAAAACCACTAAACAAAGTATACTTAAACTTATATAAAAAGAAAACAAATAAACGAAGAACTAGCGCACAACCCAAGGCACAACCTCGCCTAAACTCACAGCTTAGCTTACTAGACTGCATACGGAGCATCTAAGTCGAGATTCAAACCCGCAAAAGCCTTTCAGTGCAAATATAACTCAATATATCGAATTCTTATATCTTGAGAACAATAGAAAAAACATTGACATCAATTCAAAGCAACCGAAAAAACTGAACAATTCCTCAAACGAGAGCGCTAACGCCACATTATTACAAGAAACGACTTCTATGCCAGACGCAACCAACAGCCCGCAGCCAGTAGCGCACACACCTAACAAAAAAACCTCAACACAAAAAAACAACTGAGGAAACCAAAAAAATTTCCAAGAGAGAATATTAATGTCACATCATTTCAAAAAACAGCTCCAACACCGCGCAGACAACAGTGTCCATCCTTAACAAAAAACATCAACGCCAAAAAACAACTGGGGAAACCAAAAAATTCTCCAAGCGAGAATATTAATGTCACATCATTTCAAAAAAGAGCTCCAACACCGCGCAGACAACAGTGTCCATCTTTAACAAAAAACATCAACGCCTCAAGATAACCGAAGAAACTGAAAAATTCAGAAAAAGAGAACATCAATGCTACACTATTATAAAAAAATAGCTTTAACTTTTGGCTGCAACCAAAAGCCCGCAGCCAGCAGCGCACACACCTAACAAAAAAACCTCAACACAAAAAAGCAACTGGGGAAACCAAAAAATTTTCCAGGCGCGAACATTTATGCTACATCATTTCAAAAAACAGCTCCAACCAGCACCGCGCAAACAACAGTGTCCGTCTTTAACAAAAAAACCTCAACACAAAAAAACAACTGAGGAAACCAAAAAATTCTCCAAGCAAGAATATTAATGTCGCATCATTTCAAAAAATAGCTCCAACACCGCGCAGACAACAGTGTCCGTCTTTGACAAAAACTGTCAACTCCTCAAGATAACCGAAGAAACTGAAAAATTCCAAAAAAGAGAGCATTAACGCCACATCATTACAAGAAACAACCTCTATGTTTGGATACAACCACACCCAGAAGAGGACAACCTCCACTTTTAGCAAAAAAATAGTCAACAAAAACGCTAATCACTAACCTATAAGTGAACTGAAAATAAAAAACAAATTTAAAGCATGCCCAACATACCAGAAATGTCAGCAGAGCCAGAAAGCTCCTCTAGGGCTTTGTCTTTCTCGGACCTCGCCACAGATATAGCTTCATTAACTCCTGCAACCACTATATCTTCTAACATAGATATATCGTCCTTGTTGACAACCTCAGGATCAATTTCTATACTTTTTACCTTAATGTCCCCGGTCAAAGTCACCTTTATCATACCCCCACCAGACGAAACCACATATTCCTTATTACTAAGTTCAGAAATTAATTCTTCCATCTTTTTCTGCATTACCTGCGCTTGATGAAGGGCCTCACGGGGGTTACTTTGCCCACCACCCCTAAACTTTTTTGGCAAATTCGCTTTCACGACAACACTCTCCCGAAATAAAAATCAATCTCCGCCTTTTAAAACCACATCAATCCCCAAGTCCCTCGCCCTATTGATAAAAACATTGAGCGGATCTGACTCACTACCATTACTCCCAGTACCTACAAGAGAGGTCCCAACCTTCCCTACAACACCTTCTGAACCAACCAGCTTTTTGTAAGGACCAAGTCTATAATGCCTTCCCGTAACCTTTTTTATTATATCTCGAATTTTATCTCTTTGTACAGATTTTTTTAATAAGTCAAAGGCCAAATTTGCTGGAGAATCAATAAGGACATAACCATCACTTATGTACGCACTTGAACCTTTAAAAGCGCTGTATACAGTACGTGATGTGCCTTTGAGTATTTCTAGAACCTCTGACCAATTCTCCATTTTTTTTGCATTTTTTATTAAATTCTCACTGGTTATCTTTTGAGTTTGCACAGCATCATCATTCGAAACACTCCGTTTTTCAGATTGCATTTCGTTAATTGGAATTAAACTTTCTTTGCTAGATTGCACCTTTTTCAGTTCATTCTCTATAACACTAAGTCTGTTCTCCAACTGCAATCTTTCACAAGCAACATCCTGTTTGATACCAGAATTTGGATACTGATCTTCACATATTTTTATTAATGCAGATTGAAATAAAAGTTCCTTATCCAGCGCATATGGCAGCTTTTGGGCATACTCCTGCAATTTATCTAGTATTGAAAGAATACTGCTTAAGCTTATATTATTGGATACTTTTTTTATTTTATCGATCAAACTTCCACTTAAATTTGTAATATTTCTAACATCAACCCCAGATTTTGATATCATTAGATCCCTGAACATAAAAATCAGTCTGGAAAACAAATCGGAAACACTGTCGGACAAAAATTCTACGTTTGCTAACTGCACAAAAGCATCTTTTAAATTTTTGTTCACAATACACTCAAGCAGCTTAAAAACCGATTCTTCATCAACAATCATTAAAGTTTTACAAACTAATTCCTCTGTTACATCATTGCTAACTGAGGCACATTTATCCAGTATAGAAAGAGCATCCCTCATGGCACCATCAGAACAGTCAGCTATACTAACGGCAGCTTTTTTTTCTAAATTTATTTTTTCATTATTTGCTACAAAGATCAACCTTTCTGCTATTTTTTCCACAGAAATTTTTCTAAATTCAAATTTTTGACAGCGAGATAATATGGTAGGTGGAATTTTGTTTACTTCGGTAGTAGCTAATAAAAAAACTACATGGTCCGGCGGCTCTTCTAGAGTCTTTAAAAGAGCATTAAAAGCACCCGTAGAGAGCATATGAACTTCATCGATTATGTAAACCTTATACTTGCACACAACAGGCGTAAACCGTGTGGATTCACATATTTCTCGAATATCATTTACACCGTTGTTACTTGCAGCATCCAATTCAATTATATCCTGCAGTGTTTCATTTTCTGCCAATGTACAGTTCTTACAAACGAAACACGGTTTTTCACTAGATTCACTATTAGTACAATTTATTGCTTTTGAAAAGATCCTTGCACATGTAGTCTTTCCTGTACCCCGTGGCCCTATAAAAAGGTAAGCATGACCAATCTTATCGGACAAGACTTCACTTTCCAGTATTTCCGTACTGCATTCTTGCCCAATGACGTCACAAAACCTGTTAGGTCTCCATTTTCTGTAAAGAGCCCTGTACATAACAAAGTCCTTTTTAACACAAAAACAAATTTAATCTGGCATATTATAACTCACTTTTATGTTTTTAGTCTCACAAAACTACTGTTGCTTCTTAGATAAAGGAAAGAAAAAAGATAATTATCGGTTCTCATTTTAATCACACCCTTTAAATATTTAGATTCACAATAAACATTGATAATCGAGAAGACAGTTAGGAATATATGGAATAGATACCTAAACAAAGCAAGGCAAATAGAGAATAAAAAATCGATTTTAAAGAAATAATACATTTGGTGATATTTTTTATGACTGTCTCTGTCATTCGCACTCTGATCCTCTATATTATTGTAGCCATAGCCTTAAGGTTGATGGGTAAACGACAGATTAGTGAATTGCAGACGTCTGAGCTGGTTGTAACTTTACTGATATCTAATATAGCAACCATCCCGATGCAAAATAGTAATATTACACTCTTCAGCGGTCTTGTGCCTATTGCTATACTTATGTCCTTTGAGATTATAATATCCTTAATTATGTTGAAAAGCGCTAAATTCCATAAATTTGTTTGTGGAAGCCCGGCATTTTTAATAAATGATGGCAAGTTAGACCAAAAAAAGATGAAAGAACTTCGCATAAGTATTGAAGACCTTGAAGAACAGCTAAGACAATTAGAAGTTGCTAGCATCCAGGATGTAAAATATGCAATTATCGAGACAAGTGGAAATCTGAGTGTAATAAAAAAAGCGGAAAAACAGCAGCCAGATGCTTCTATGTTAAAAATACAGACTCAAGATTCCGGAATAGAGCTAGTGGTTGTTAGGGACGGTGTAATAGCCAAGGATAGTATGAAAGTCTGTAAATTGAGTGAAGAATGGCTAGACGATACATTATGTCAACAAAAAGTGTGTCTTAAAGATATATTCATTATGACAGCTAATGCAAAAAAAGAATTCAACATAATAAAAAAGGAGATGTAAAAGGATTTGTTCCGTACAGTATGTGCCGTGGTTATTTTCACTGTTACTGTTTTTTTGTGTATTCTAAGCTTATTCTTTTTAAAAAACACAACTAGTGAAATTACAAAAAATTTGGACTCTGCATTAGAATTTTTAGCTGAAGAAAAAACAGACTTTGCCTATAGAGAAATAAATACTGCCAATAATAAGTGGGAAAAAAGTGAAAAAATATTAAAATGGTTTATAGATCACAGTCATTTAGAAGAAATAGATGTAAGTTTTGCTGAACTCAAGTCCAATTTGGCGAGCAACGAATTTTCACAAAGTCTGGCTATTTGTAAAAGTATTCTGGTTAGAATAAAAGGTTTAGAAGAAACGGAGGAGCCTTACTTAGAAAATATACTTTAAAAAATTAAAAATTCGCCAATTCACAAATAAAAGTTGTGCTAATTTCTAATTTAAAATTTGTACAACAGTATGATGAAAATTTCTGTCTTTAATTTTTTGTAAGGCCTTAAAATATCAAGTTAGACATATTTATTTAGTATTTATTTTAAAAACTACAATTTTTATTTTAATAAAGATACAGGATGATTGTTAATGACATATAAGTATTATTTGCTAGCTAAATAGTTAAAGTATGGGACTTTTTATGATTTTGTTTTTTAAAAATAAAAGTATTAACATTTTACTTGAAATAATTTGCAATTTAAACATCTTAAGTCTAAGACTGAAGAAAATTATTTTTTGAGGTGTGTGGTTATGGTGTTAACTAATAGCATATCAGAAGCTGATTTAAGTAATGCTGTCGGGGGAAAATGGTGCAAATGGGGGATGGCACCTGGAAAGTTTATGATGATGATTCAGGGGATGAGATAGCAGGGGGACTTAATGAGTCTGAAGCTATGATGACTGACGGTATTTATCACAGAGCTAAGAATAAATTTTATCGACTTGGTCTGGAGCAAGGACTCCAGATAGGTCTCAAGGAGGCACAATTTATTAAAAAAAAGAAAAAGTAGTTGTAAAAGGGCGGGCACTCGTCCGCTCTTTTTTCTAACTCAATTTAAAAACAAAAGATCCGATCTATCATATTTTTTATGAGTACAAGCAAGCTTTATAACTTTCTTCGCAACAAAAATGCAAGGTGTTTTTCCTGATTTTTCAAGTAAACTGCAAGACTTTTAAATTTGCTAAACAAATAAAACGATATATCTAAAGTATTCTTTCCTCCTTGAAACTAGGAAGGACAGTGAGGTGCAAGAGCAAAGTCCTAAGTAACAAAATGTAAATAATCAAGGAAGGCAAGAAGTCCCAAAGTCCAGGGATTTAATGTAGATATTTGGAGCCATCACCTTGATATACGGTGTGATTGTTAATTAGAACATTTCCGTTTTCAAGATAGATCAGTGTAAAGCTCTAACTCCCGAGCAGTTTTTTCGGCAAATTGCATTGAACACTAATACTATCACTCTGAAAGTGTTGCTAGAATCAATTCTCAATAAAATTACGTATATAAACGATAATAAGATCGAAGTTTCACCAGATTCCGAGATGGAACTAATTAGATTGTGATATTCAGAAGAAGATATGAATTTCTTAGATTTTTGTGACAAATCACTTAAAGTTTTAAATGATATTCTTCCAACTACTATTACGTTGACTAGTGCGAAAAATGGTTTTAAAATTAAAGACGAAAGGCTAGGAGACAGTCTTTGTGAAGGTAGTGCTGGAGAAAAAATAGACCATGTTGATTTAAATAATAAACGTTTAGAGCAGCCAAGCCTTTTAGTGCGGAATGTATCTTTTGATACGGAGCCCTAGTGTTAGAATTGTATTTGATAATTCTTTAGATCAGTTTCGTGCTTCTTTGTGCGAATTTGATTTTTGTTACCATCACATTGGAGTGCCAAAAATCTAGATAACTGCAAAAAGTTTTATCCTTGTTTAACAAATTATGTTGCGCTAACTTAAATAATTTACAGCCATTTTTTAAGTTTTGACTATTTTTTAATTTTTGTTTCTGAAACTTCTTTCCAGCTCTAATCCTACTTGGTTGAATGCTGTGTCATATTTTCATCACACAAATAAAACTATTTGTATATTTTTTAACATTGCAACAACATAAATGTCTTGCAGGACGAAAAACGTTTGCCAATACTTGTAATCAACAGAAAGTTTTTGATAAATATTTTACATATTTGTGTTAAATATTTGTTGATGCTTAAGGTAAATATCCGAATTGCATAAAAAGTTAAAATGTAACATGTTCCTCTAACTCTCATACAATGTAAAAAAAGGACGACAGGTGCTATATGATAAGCTTTTTATGCTCTATACTAAAAGATGTGATTTTTTTCATATTGCATGTAAATGGTCCGAATGCGTTTCCGCAGCCACTTTCGGCTAAAGATGAAAAAAATTGCTTAATTAGAATGAAATCGGGCGACAGCGCAGCGCGTCATAAACTTATAGAACACAATTTAAGATTGGTAGCACACATAGCAAAAAAATACTATTTTACATACAGTAGCCAAGATGACATTGTATCGGTTGGCACAATAGGGTTAATAAAAGCTATTGACACTTTTAACTTAGAGAAGGGAATAAGACTATCGAGTTATGCAGCACGATGCATAGAAAATGAAGTTTTGATGTTTTTCAGAAATAGCAAGAAAAGCGAAAAAGATGTTTCTATAAATGAGCCTATAGATACTGATAAAAATGGCAATACTTTAATTCTAATGGACATAATGTCTACTAATGAAGACATTACAGACAACATAGATATAAAAATTAAAGCAGAGAAATTAAACGGCTATATAAAAGAAAATTTAACACCAAGAGAGCAGACAATAATAAATTTAAGATACGGACTAAATGGTGAAAAAGTGTACACTCAACGTGAGATCGCAAAGAAGCTAGACATATCCAGGTCGTATGTTTCCCGCATAGAAAAGAAAGCTGTCACTATTTTGCGTAGAAAATTTAAAAAGAATTAACATCTAAAAAACTTTATATGGCTGGACCAAGCAATGAGAATTAAATTGCAAATAAATTTATATAAATTTTGTAAGCTTAATATGAGATAATATCATAAAAAATAACTAATAAATGTCTAAAAAGGTGAAATATAAAAATAAAAATAACGAAAACGTACATCTTAGAACATTATTGCCAAATAACTAGAGAGCTTTTGTACTAAAATCGTTTGTTATAGTTTTTTTATATCGTAGAAGACATTGGAAACTAGAATATTAAAGACTTTTAGCGAATAAATTACACTGGGATCATTCTATCTATTTTAGGAAAGTAGTGTTTTTCGTTGGTAAAGCAATGCACTTGTCCTAAATAACAGTTTTTTCTTAGATTTTAACTCCGTCTGGTTGGCTTGTTGTATTACACAATAATAGTATGTATTACTATCGAAATATCTTATAATTCGTTGTTCACCCTACTATGACATTCTGAGTATAATCGAAAAAATAAGAAACATAAACACACAGAGTAGTTTAAACAACCGGTCTCTACTATAGTTTAGCCCCTTTGCTTTCGTGTTTGTTTTAGCAAACACCATTAAAATTGCTCTACAGTAAGACTTATTTTCAACATTAGTTAAAAAAGTGCTCATTTTTAATAAAGAAAATCTGACTTAGGAAATGGCGAAATTTCAATCTTTCAGCTTAAAAATAACTTTATTTCTTTTAAAGATTCGTTGAAGACGGCATCATTATTTGTTATGTTGACATAAAATTTGCCGTTAATATACGAAGAATATTTTAGTAGTACATCCTGCGAAATAAGTGTTTCAAACTTTCGGACATCTTCGTATTTTTGACAAAAAATTCGGTCTTTGTAAGTTTCATAAAGGAAAGGTGCAGTTGTGTACATCCTAAAATCGACCCTATTATCCAGGGCTTTCAGAGTAATAGGAATTGTGCCAGCGTATCCTGATTCAACAACAACGATTCGTTCTTCACTTATTGAGTTCAATAAATTGGCAAGCACATCTTTCAATTTCTTGTGTGTATTTAAGGTAGATAGAGTCCTGACCCTGCAAAAGCTACAAAAAGTATCAAACGATACCTTTCCTGACTCCAGTGCTTCATAGATGGGCAGTCTAAAGTTGTCGTCTATTTCGTTGATTCTTGTTATGTCTTTAAGAAAGTTACGATTGATCAGCCACGCATGAATACTTCTTCTGTTTTTATTCCTGAAAAATATATAGGGTAACAAAGTATCCCTTAGAAGGAAAATATATGCTGTTCCTTCTTCGTATCCAATCCACTCACTGTATTGGTAAATACTAACCAAAAAGGAATTTATGGAACTGGCATCAATTTTTTTGGCACTCGCAATAAGCTTATCTATTACGCTATCGAGTGCATAGCTTTTTGCTGAGTAATTAATTTGCGGAATCTCTCTTCGAATAATAGGGAAAGGTGAAGTTCCAAACCTTTTTAGAAGGTTGCGTAACCTTGTTAAACAGGAAAATTTATTTTCCATATGATTATTTAAATTTGTGTAGCCTTCATCGTAAAGATCTTCAAGGACTTTCAAAAGCTGCTTTGTTTCATAAATGTCACTAGAAGTGAGCGCTTTATTTTCGAGTTCGTTTAATCTTTGATTATAATATTTTTCATTAAATGACAAAAAACCCACTTCATCACCTTTAAAATCAGTTTTTGTACTTAGAACTACACAAAGGCCGAGCACTATTTACAGCTATTTGCTAAAAAAATTACTATTAAATAGCACAAAACTATTTACTTTTTATAATATCAGAAAACAACTGACGAGGCAAAAAGCTATAAGATAAAATCGCGGAATGTTTACAGAGAAAAAACATTCAAAAACAGTTCTTACCTTAAACGCACAAAAAACAAAATTACAAGAACTACGTACACAGTTATCAAATCATCTTATATTTGAAGCGAAAATATCTAATTAAAAAATATGCCATATCAGGGCAGTTGTTCCAAACATCTACTTAAATATTCTTAGTTTACCTGTTATTTTAAACTAACTAAATACATACCCTCAACTTTACATACAATTTGTTAAAAACTTTCAAATCTCAAAACCTTCTTAGCACTAGCTTCTTATAAACGGACATAAAACAACAACATTAAAAATTTGGAGACTATCACATTTAAAAACTCAAGTACTTTGTTACAAAAGCTAAAAAGACATGAAACATTCAATAAGTTGACTACACTCATAAAAATATATCAAAGATTTAGCTTAGTAAGAAATTCTTTTACATAATCAACAAACGACATCTTCACTTTTTCTAAACTGCCTTTTAAAACACAACCAGCAGCACTAGCGTGTCCTCCACCGCCAAAGTGCCTACACAAAAGAGAAGCGTCTACACCTGGCTCTGTTCTGACGGAAATCTTAAACTCTTCTTCCTTTTTTTGTCTAAAAGTTGCACCTATTAGTACACCCGCTATTTGCTTTGGCATACCGGCTATCCCGTCAATTACAGAGTCGTCTACACCTGACTTTTCGAGTATATCGAGCGTGACGTAAATTATTGCCAACTTACCTTCTAAGTAAAAATCCATAGAATCGGCAATATAGCGCTCCGCTATAAATTGTTTTTTAGTTTTAAGATCAAACATTGTTTTATTTATTGCTGCAAAATCTGCTCCAAGATCCAACATTCTAGCGGCTATTATATGGGTCCTAGACGTAGTATTTTGATATTTAAAACATCCAGTGTCGGTCGCTAAACCAGTGTATATACTGTTTGCAATTAACTTGTCTATCTTTAGTTCCATCTTTTGCAAAAGATCGTATATTATCTGTGTTGTCGCAGCAGCTGTGCAGTCTACATATTTGTATTT
The DNA here is from genome assembly GCA_002372375.1 of Ruminococcaceae bacterium UBA3753. GTDB lineage: Bacteria > Bacillota > Clostridia > Oscillospirales > Acutalibacteraceae > UBA3753. Next base: position 64,550 of record DFGJ01000021.1, on the reverse strand, counting down.
AGCAAAATCCTTGTTTATCTTGTGGTGATCTATACAAACATCAACTTTGCCGACATACTCTTTTAAATTTGGTCCAAGCAAGGACTCATCAGCCACATCTACCGATATAACGAAACCTGGTTTAAACCCTTCCTCCCTTACCCCATCCCTTAAGAAAGTGTATTTACTTGGTATAGCAGAATTGTTAATTACTTTTGACTTTTTCCCAATTTTTTGCAGTGCACGACAAAGAGCAAACCCGGAGCCCAAAGTATCTCCATCCGGATACTGATGAGTTAAGATATAAAAATTATCGTTTTCCTTTAAAAGGGTTGATATCTGTCCTAAAGACGCATCCATTCAGCCGGTAACTCCTCTAAGTTCACTTATTTTTTTAGAAATTTTTGTTCCATACTCAATTGAATCTGTAGCTATAAAGGTAATACAGGGCATATATCTCATTCTCAAATTTTTGCCTAGCTCTTGCTTTATAAATCCAGTTGCTGAATTTAGACCCTCAGCTGCTCTTCTGGCTATTTTCAGTCCTAGTACAGTACTTACATAGACCCTAATCGAAGCGAGCTTATTTGAGCACTCTAATTTTACTATATTTACAAGTGAGTCTCTGACCCGTGAATCTTTAACTTTCCTTATAGCAAGGGCAATTTGAGCTTTCAGATCCTCTTGTGCCCTTATCTTTTTATACTCAAACATACTTAACGATGTTACTCCACCTAAAAACTTGCAGCTCAATATTTTATACTACAAAGCGTTTTTACTAATCAAGATTCTATATATTAGTAATTTTTAATGCAATAAAAATAAGTCTCTATATGATTGCATGAAGTAAATTGTAAAAAAGTTTAATCCCATTATACTTGCAAGTAAACTTCCAAGTAAGACGACGTTTTTCCATGGTTTTAAATATTTAATTTTCTTATCTGTACGAGCCTTGCTCCATTATTTTTTTAGTCCTATTTCGGAAAAATTTCAAATTTTCTTATTTTTAATTAATTTTCCACCTATCCTCAATCTCTAATCATGCTTTTTAAAACTAACACCAGTTGACCTAAAACTACAAATACAGCTTTTTAAATTTGCAATTTCTTAAGTATTCTTTCAAAAATCCTATGCTATCACATAATAGCTTACTTTTTTCATTAAGTATATTATATAAATATACTTGTATTTTACCTTACAAATTTTACTTTAGAAATCATCTTCAACTATTCCCGAAATTTCTTAAGAACTTAAGTAAAATTGGAATTAATTAATTTGAGTATAATTCATAAAGACTGTATATTTTTTACACGATTATCTAAACCTAAGCACTTAATTTTTGTAATGCTATTTTTGTACTATATTTTAATTTTAAGGCATACATATAAAACTATACAACTAGATTACGGAAAACTTTATTGTGATAAATAAACTAAAAAATAATTTATTCTATTTTGTAACTTTAGTTCTTTTTTTTCTTACAGCATTGCTACTAGGTAACTTTTTTTGCAATATGTCAAAAAGAGTAAATGCTGTCGCAAAATTCGGCGATAAAACTATAGTAATAGATGCAGGTCACGGTGGAGAAGATGGCGGAGCAGTAGGAGTCAATGACATATTAGAGAAAGACATTAATCTAAAAATAGCTAAAAAGCTAAATGATATTTTTATTAAATCAGGGTTCAGTGCGGTTATGACAAGGACTGAAGATAAAGCGATATATAAACAAGAACCTGGAAAAAATAAAACTTTACGACAAAAAAAAGTAGACGACCTAAAAAGCAGGGCCAATATAGCAAATTCTAGTGACAAAAATATTCTAATAAGTATACATCAAAATAAGTTCACTGACCCCCAGTACAGCGGAACGCAGATTTTTTATTCTTCAAATAATAAAGACAGCGAACTTTTAGCAAATTTTGTAAAAGAATCTGTCATAAAAACTTTACAGCCAGACAATAAAAGAGAAAACAAAAAAGCAGGTAAAGATATATATCTACTAAGAAACGCCGATATACCTGCCATCATAGTGGAGTGCGGATTTATATCTAACGAGGAGGAGTCAAAGAAATTATTAACAGATGAATATCAAAACAGTATAGCGAATTGCATTTTTGACGGAGTCAAAAAGTTTTTGGAATCAAAAAAATGAACTTTTATATGGTTTAGTATACATCAGGACCAATAAAAGCCGCAAAAGCGGTGTCTTTACGGTATATTTTTATAAGTAATTTATAGTTTTATAAATTATACACTTGCGTTTTTTATTTTATTATGATAAAATATTGAAGTAAGGAGATTAGAAATTATGGATTCAAAGTCACGAAGACTAGCAGAGATGTTGGCAACAGATGAAAACTTTTCTGATGAGTTTTACAGACTAACGAACTTTGACGAAAAATATGACCTTGTAAAAAAGTACATAAATGACTACACTAGTAGCGAGTTTGCTGAATTTTTAGTTGAACTCGAAAAGGCTCAGGAAAGTTTGAGTCGGCAAACTGCAGACGCGGACCTTGAAAATGTAGCGGGTGGTTTTGGCAGTTCTTTTAGAAGAAACGCTGCTACACTAATGCTTGGCACCTCTCTAGTTGGTTCTGCTGCTGCTTCGCAAGGAGTGTTTGCGGGTAATTTTTGTTTTAAGGGTGAAAAGAAGAAATCAGATTCCAAGAAACTCAAGGGACTCGCAAGTACTCTTGGCATATCACCAGAAGAACTTGAAAGGCAACGGAATACACAAACGAACAACGTAAGTAACAAAGCTCCGGAGACGACGGTAGCAAATCAGTTGACAGGTGAGAGAGAAAGTATAAGTAACAAAGCTCCGAAGATGACGATAGCAGAACGGTTAGATAAGTTGAAAGGTAAGGCTGAAAATATTGATGATAAAGGTCAGAAAAAATCTGTGTTAGACTTACTTGAAACGTTAATTTCTAGGAGGAAAAGAATTATTGCCAATTTCAGAGATAGCATACTGAATTTTCTGGACTCAAGTATTGTAGAACACGAAGGTGGTGTCTGTAAGTATGAGCCCTCATCTGATTTAGTAAGTGAGATAAAAGTTTCGGATAAATCTCTTTTCCAAAAAGGTGAAAATGGTACGGTCAAGTGGGGAGATTTTTTCGAAATTGATAAAAACGATGAGGTTGCCGAAGCTACTTATAAACTTTTAAGAGAGGGTAGTCAATTTAAATTAAATTTCGATGAAGCTGTTACGGACAAAAGTATTATTCTTTCCCTTCTAAAGTATTTTTGTGAAAATAAAGGAGTAGATACGGTTGCTGCTTTTTTAAATGATGTTAATTCAAGAGAAACTGGGATAAAAAATACTATTGAGGGAGAAAAGGGAACAGATGGAAAAGTGGTAAAAGAGGGAAAAATCAATTTTTTGAAAATGACGGAGGATATTTTAAAAAAATACAATTGCAGTGGTGGAATAACTATTAATAACATTTTTTTAGGTGCTTACGTTCTTGAGCATATTATTTTTGGGACACCAAGAATGAGTACCGGTTTTTTCAAAAATAATAATGGTGGGCATCATAAGTTGACCAGTTGTTTTAATGAAATACTTGATTTGATAAAAACTGGATCGACAGCGGACGAAATAAAAGCTAGTGAACATTACACGGAGCTATGTAATTACGATATAAAAGTTGACGGTAAAAGCGTGATGCAGGGGGCTGTAGATGATGTGCTTGATACTGATGAGTTTAAAAAATATCAAGTAGTTGGTAAAATGTTTGACAAGAGTTCAACAAAAAGTAATGGGGATTGTCTTAAGGGAGAACTTATAGAAGATAGTTTAGAAGAAACCATTGAAAATTTGAAAAAAGCTTTACGTAAGGTTAAAAGTGATGAATATGTCTGTATTAAAGAAGAAGCTCACGATCCTAGGTGGGGTGAATACCAGCCATTACAGGAAGTGAAGTGGAATGAAGGTTATAACGGTTATACAGTATATGATCGTGCAAAGAATAAAACAATTAATTTTTTTGGTAAATATTATTTTACAACTGTGAACGGACGGGGACGAGAATTTTACAATAGGGTCGAGGATTGGTGGATCTATAAAAGCAGAGACAACGGTTGCACGGATATTTTGCGCAAAAAAGCTTTGTCAGATGGTTCTTTACTGAACAAGTTGATACGAATGACTTATGATAAAGATTATGGAAACTTTTCTTGTTTTGTAAAATATAAAGAGGATGACGATCGCTTACTTAATTTGTTTATACACGGCGATGGGGAAAACAGATCGAAGTATGTTGGTAGTTCTTTTTTAATTAAAAAAAAGGATACTGTTGAACAGTTTAAGGAAAAATAGGAGAAGGTTATGAATATAGATATTAATTTGAAGCCAGGTGTTCTTGAGTTGCGTAGTCTGTTGAGGAATTTTTATGAAGATTCTAAAGATCTGTCCAAAAAAGATAAGATAGAGAAAGCACATGAATACGAGGAAGATATGCGAAAGCTTTTTAAAAAATATGATTGGTATAGTCTTTTGTCCGCAATTAACTCAACAGACGACGTTGATAGGAAAGTGGTATTTTTTCTTGACCTTATAGCTGCACAAATTTTTGAAAATTGGCAGAACAAAAGTTATATCGATGTGCTTGGTATACGGTCTCGTATAACATCAATAGTTCTTAAGTGGCAAAGTACCTTAGCAGATGCGTGGGATGAGAACCCATATTGCGACGATGATGTCACTGATTGCTCTAGTGGCAGTAGATTTTTGAAGGCTATGGATGACAGGTTGGTTATGCCCTCAGGGACAATACTTATTAAAAAAAGTGAAGATGAGTCAACATTAAAACAGTCTGAGCTTAACTTCCAGCAGGTAGCATCAAATGATGGTAATGCTTAGCCGACCATCACTAACCCCTCTACATAACCCAGAAGGGTGGTTTCTGCGCAAAAACAGGTGTCACCCTCTGGCGTTTTTTGTTAAACATATAATTTTATTAATTATATGTTTACTTCAATATTTTATTATAATAAAATATTGAAGTAAGAAGTTAGAAATTATGGATTTAAAGTCACGAAAACTAGCAAAGATGCTGGCAACAGATGAAAATTTTTCTGATGAGTTTTACAGCTTAACGGATTTTGATGAAAAATACGTCCTTGTACGAAAGAACATAAGTAATTACGTGAGGAGCGGATTGACCTAATTTTTGATTGCACTCGAATGGTCACATCGACAAGTTGCAGATCCGGGCCTTAAGAATGTATCAGACAGCTTCGGCGGCCCTTTTAGAAGAAACGCCGCCGTGTTGCTACTTGGTGTCCTCTTTATTTGGTTCGTTCTGCCGCTACTTCGTTTACAGCAATCAAGAATGAATATGTAAAAGGAACGCAGACGGCCAGTAATAGTGCGGGAAGAGGTCGCCGGCGCCAGGGACGAGGTAGAAAAATGATGCGGCTAAAATAGGTAATCACGCAATGGTTACTTCATCTAAAAGCCCAGAATTTATTGACCAAAAAATTCAGCGGAACCGTCAGCACCAGTGACAACACCGGTACAAACAGCTTCGAAACACCAAGGTGATTTGACGAAATGTATGTTAAAGCATAAGAAATTGCCCACGAAATAGCGTAGCACAAATAACTTTTTGCAAAAGCACAAAACATACTCGAGGTTTTATTAAAAACCAGCTTGTTATTCCAGTAATAAGAATTAAAAAAACTCAAAGTAAAGCCAACAAAAGAAGACAGAAGCATCTGTTTGTCTAGATTATTTGAAAACAAAGACAACGAGCTACATAAAAACAAAGTCCCATACGTAATAGCGAAAGACAAAAGTGTGTTGCAAAAACCCACAACGCCAAACTTAATAAATTGCTTAAAAAAATTACGAACATCCACGTCTGCTACAAAGTTCCCAAAAAATACACAACATAAGCTAAAATGCTTCTAACGCAGGGTAAAAGAAAAACAGAGCACCCTAAAAAACAGCCTGGTGGAGATAACCGGGCTCGAACCGGCGACCCCTTGAATGCCATTCAAGTACTCTACCAACTGAGCTATACCCCCAAGAAAACGTAGTAAGCAAGACGATGAAAGAACCAATCGGCGTTATCTATTGTAACTCAAAATAAAAAAAATATCAATAAAATCCACGACATTTCTCAGGGAAAATAAAGGCACTAAAAAACGTTGAACGAAAAAAACAGTAAACAAAGAATCAAAAAAGCACAGCTCAAAGTAGACTGTTTAACGCAAGACTCTTGAAGCAGTCGTGGTAAAAAAAACAAAGCCAACATGAACTCAAACAAAAAACAAGCCCAAACAAACGAGGTACTTACTTAGAACAGCAGGAAACAACTTAAAAAAAGCAAGCAAGGCCTTTACGTACCAACCCAAGACAAAACAAATCCGACCATATTAAACAGATTCCAACCCTTTTTTGTAGGCAATATCCATCCCTATAACTACAGAAAGTATATAAAAAGCAACTAACATGTCTATAATCCAAATGCTGGAAATCACACCAACAATCCCAGTGCTATCAGGCGGCAAACACAAAAAATCATTTCCTTTAGTCACAATAGTTCGAGTAGTATAAATGAGAATAAACATAGCCGCAGAGTAACCGTAAAGGCGCATCTTAGAACATTTCTTCAACTCTTCCCTCTGCGCTATACACTTTGCCTGATTAAGCAAAAACAAGGAAATAAAAATAGTAGCCAAAACATCCGACAAATTCCACGCAACATTAGAAACCATGTTATATCTCAGAAAGATATTTATAGTCCTAGACGCCCCCCACGCTACTGGAGCAAGCGCAACTAACTCATTATTCTTAAAAAAATTCTTACCAGAAGCATAGCACACACCTGCTAAAACAAACACCGGACCTGCCAAAATAGCAAACAAACCTTCAAATAAAGGAGAAAAAGATCTAAAACCATTTATATACTTTATCAGGACCATAACACCGTTGATAGTAACAGAAACGCCTAAAGTGCAAGAGACGATAGTCGCAACATAATTCTTTCCTATGTTGAAAATTTCATCTACTTTGCCCTGATTTTTATAAGAAAACCTTACAATAACTCCCATCAGAATATAACAAACCAGACTTATTACAAAACAGAAAAATTCCGAACTAAAAAACAAAGACATATTCTCACTTGGGTTACCAGTTTGATAAAACCTACATGTTATCGTACTTATAATTGAAACCACAAAAAGAACAAAAACTAAACTTTTGGTCTTCACGAAAAAACTTCCTTCCCATCAAAATAGAAAAAATTAAAAATCTAAAACGACCAAAAAAGAAATTTAAACAACCTGAACGTGTTAATGGGCCAATATCTAACAAAAGCAACACCCATTATGTCTTCTCTTCTTATTAGTCCTATACCATTCCAACGACTATCGGAAGAACCCAACCTGTTATCGCCCATGCAAAAATACATATTCTGAGGTATAACTTCCGGATAATCCCAATTTCCTCCATCTCTATAGTGACCAAAAGTTTTTCCTGGATCTTTTATGTAGGTTTCATTCAAAAGCTCATCGTTCACCCAAACTTTCCCTGCATCAAGGTCAATCTTAAACTTGTCTCCGGGCTTAGCTATGACCCTCTTTATTATATTTTTATTTAAATATCCAGGATCTTTAATGGTAATTATGTCGCCTCTACGTGGCTCGTACATAAAGTGCCAAACTAAAAGCTTATCCGCATCTTTTAAAGTATTCAGCATCGAAGTGCCGCTTACATCAAACTTCATGATAAGAAAAGTACAGACGAAGGCTACTATAGCAAAAGTGGAAACCACAATATCAGCTAAATCAAAACCAGCCTTGACTAATTTTTCCCAACCCGACAGCTCTTTTTCTTCCATAAACTTTCAGCTTCCTTCTGCAAATAATAAACCGTTTCCCATTAATCCCTTCACACAACAATCAGTGCAACTTCCAACAACGAAACTACAAAGTGTTCCCCACTAAAAAAGACCACCTTTACAAAAGCTATAACGCAACCTCAGGGACTTCCTCACTACTACGAACATAACACTAAACAATTTTTTCTTTGACTTTCGCAGCCTTACCCACTCGATCTCTTAGATAGTAAAGTTTAGCCCTTCTTGCCTTACCTAACCTTACAACCTTGACGTCCGCAACATTAGGTGAATGCAGAGGGAAAACCTTCTCTACCCCAACATTAGAGGATACCTTCCTGACAGTAAAAGTCTCAGTTATTCCACTTCCACGCCTAGCTATGACCGTACCTTCGAAAACCTGTATTCTTTCACGGTCGCCCTCTTTTATTTTCACGCCAACCCTAACAGTATCACCAACACAAAACACCGGTAAATCACCCTTGACACTACTTTTTGTCGCTAGTCCAATATAATCTACCGCCACAAGCTCTCCCTCCCCTAAGGTCAATACTAAGTAAAAAATACAAACAAAACCCCTCGATTCTATCACATAATTAAAGTTGTGGCAACACAAACTTGTTCAAGCCACCGCTCACTAAGGCAAAAACTAATTTCTGTAATGTAAAAATTTAGAACAAATTTTCTTAAATTTTACTTGTTATTTTTAATATTTATTGTTTGGCGTATATAACCCTATATTTTAATCTACTTGTTAACTTAAACTCTCACCTTTTCCATATTAATCACTCTGCACAAATAGAATGAAAAGTTAACTTGTTTTGAGCCCCACAAATAGTATGTTAAAAAGGTAAAAACGGAGGAATTTTATATTGTTACTGGAAAAAATTAGTAACGAGAAGTACCTAATAACCCTTTCGAAAAAAGATATAAAAATATTGAATTCTTCACTTGAACAAATACAAATAAACAATAGGTATGATAGCAAAATAAAGCAAATAGCAAGAAAATTATTTTCAAAATTTGACTTAGCAAAATTTTTTCAAAGCTTAAAAAATGAATTTAATGTAAAAATTTTTAGTAAAGAAGATACTTACTCTATGCTAATAACTAAAGTTGTGGACGAGAACACTGGATGCAAAAAATTGTTTATTTTGAAGAAAGAGATTACACCCTATATATTTAGATTTGAGGAAATAGAAGATTTTATTAAAACAGCTAAAGCATTAAAAAAAGGGAATCTGTCTTTGGAAAATTTATTGCTTAGATATAAAAGTTGTTATTATCTAGTTCTTTACTTTAAAGGTATTGTTTTTCCGACATTTGAAAAGATCGTTCTTACAGAACACTCTACTTTTTTTGGCAAAGGATGGACAGCTGTTGCTAAAGTTTTAGAGTTTGGTGAAAAAATTATGAGCGACGCGATTAATGTTTTTAGTAAAAATTTCGATTGATATTTCTTTTATCGTATTTAGAATTTCACTGAGTGAGGGCATACAGACACTTATTGAATTATATAAAAATATTTTTCTACACTGCTAAAGTTTAATTTTTTGCTTTTAGCAAACTTTATCTTGAACGTTTAGGAGATCGAGTTCAAAAATGTCTTCAGACCTCTGGAGCGCCTTCGATATGCGCCCGGAAACATGTAATTTTGCGCAATATATTAAAATATGTGTTATTTTGATTTTTACTTTAGTAGAAAATTTAAAACAACTGTAAGTGTAGCTTTAAATAATTTACATAACTAAGATGCCGTTATCTGAACTTATAACAACATAAATCTGTTCTTCTAATCCAGTTTTTGCATTAATGTAAACTAATACTTTTTCTTTATTTTCACCTTCACACTCAAATGAATAACACAACACTTCGTTTAAACCTAAAGTCGGTATCATGGCTAGATTGTCATTTATGATCTTTAGTCTTTTACTGACACTTTCTTTAGCTTCCTCTAAAGAAATTATTTCTTTTGGTATCTCCCTTGTTGTATGGTTCATCATAAAACCTGTAGAATCAAAGTAGGCTACCTCGCCTGTATCTAAAGCTACACCAATTTTTATTAAATCTTTATAATAAATAACATTTTCTTTTGTATATGCATAGTTTATAGTACATATACCATTATCTATAATATAGTAACTCTCCTTCGTGTTTCTTATACCATTTTTGCTCATAAACTCTTTTGCTATATTTTTAGCGTCGTTATAACTTAGCTTTAATTCACTGACTTCTTTATTCTTCAAGATACAATTTATGTATCCACCGCTTTTTGTTACTGAAACCTCTGCTGTGTCATTTACTTTAAATTTATAAGTTGGCATATTGCCTTCGCACTCTGCAATATATTTTACTTTACTAACATCTGATTCAAGAAAACTTGCCACTTTTTTGGCTGCTTCTTCTTTGGAAATATCAGGTTTTCCTTCTAAAAATTTGGGTTTCATGTTCATTATGTGGTCGGAAAAAGGACCATCATAAATTAATGTTGGGTAATTAGTAAATTGATTGTTTATATCTTTAAAACTTACAGCTACTGAAGAAGTTGATGTTAAAAAGCTATCATTATGGTTGCCGCTTAGTAAAGAGACATTGGAACTTTGTGAATCTATGCTGGCCATTATATCCTTTACTTCTGTGTTTACGTTTTTTGCGTATTCGCCCAGGGATTTTAATTTGTCTAATTCGCTATCACTGATTTCTTCTCCTTTATCTATTTTGTTAGATAAATAATTTGAAAAATCGCCCACTTGAGATATAAACTTATTTATGTCTGTTAAGTTTTCTGCTGAACTATTTGGTAATTGACTTAGAGCACTTTTAGCACCAGCTGACTGTACCATAAGCTTAGAGGCTAAACCGTGCTGCTGAGTTTTAGTATTTGCGTAAACGCCTTTGCTTAGACTGACTTCAATGCTTGAAATATAGCCCGAAAGTTCACTTAAGTTTTTAAAGTAACTGTATTCTAGATTAGTTCTATATTTGTTTGCCATCACATTCCCAGTTATGGAAAAAGTAGTAAGGACGGCGAATAAAAATATACCAAAACTTACAAGTCTTACTAAACAGCGTTTTTTTAGTTTTTTCCCCATAAAAAAGCCCCAAAAAGTACAATGTTTTTCAATATGAGTATTCTTTGCACATCTTTTTGAGGTTATTCATTACTTTTGATAAAGACTATTAAATTTAAAAAGGAGGTAAAAAAATTGAGAGAAATTTATTTAGATAACGCCGCTACTACAAGAGTAAGCGGAAAAGCTATCGAAAAAGCCTGCATATTAATGAACGAAACTTACGGCAATCCTTCGTCTTTACACGAGAAAGGTTACCTTGCGCAAAAAGAAATAGAAAAAGCAAGGCACCAAATTGCCAGGATTTTGAATATAAACGATGAGGAGGATCTGTATTTTACTTCAGGTGGTACAGAAGCAAATAATTTAGCAATATACGGTACTGTAAATGCTCTAAAAAAAAGAGGCAATAAAATAATAACAACATCTATAGAGCATTCTTCTGTTTACCGAGTTTTTAAGGACTTAGAATGTCAAGGCTTTAATGTTATTTACCTAAAGCCGGATATTTTCGGGAAAATTTCTGATCAGCAAATATGCGATGCTATAGACAAAAATACAATATTTATAAGTGTTATGATGGCAAATAATGAAATAGGATCCATTTTGCCCGTAAGCAAAATTAAAAATATTATAGAAAGAAAAAATTCGATAGCAGTCTTTCATGTGGATGCCGTTCAAAGTTTCGGTAAAATACCTGTAAATGTTAAAGAAATAAAACCAGACCTATTAACTATATCTGCACATAAAGTTCATGGTCCAAAAGGAATAGGTGCTTTATATAAAAATAAAAAAATAAGAATAATTCCTAGAATAATTGGGGGAGAGCAGCAAAATAAAATTAGACCGGGAACAGAATCTGTACCACTTATTGGTGCATTTGGTGAATGTGTTTCTCAAATAGATTTGGAGAATAATTATGAGCACGCTAAAAGATTAAAAGAATATTTAATCGACTCTTTAGCTTGCATTAAAAGTGCCCAACTAAACTCCGGATTTGATTCTTTGGCATATATTGTTAATTTTTCCATACTTGGAATAAAGTCTGAAACAATGATAAATTTTTTATCATCGAAAGGAATATACGTATCCGGCGGATCGGCCTGCTCCAAAGGAAAAAGAAGCAGAGTCCTTAAGAATATTGGCCTGAGCGATGAAAGAATAACATCGGCCTTGAGAGTTAGTTTCTCAAAGCATAATACCCTAGAAGACATAGATGAGCTCTACAACGCCATAAAAGAGGGAATTGATACCTTGGCTAAGGAAAGGTAATTTTGATTTACATGCTATGTAATTAGTCAACTCCGAGGACATATAAAAACTTTGCGGGTCTTTGATGTTTGGTATTTAAATTAATATCAGAAAATGTTCAGTCTGAAAATATCAAAGGTATAACTTTCATACTGCGCACGGGGTGCTTTCTTCCCCTAATTTTTTTGTTGCCTGAGAGAAGCAGATTTTGTGTTGATATAAAATAACAGTTTTTACTTTAAATATAAAAAAATAAGATTTATGACTTTTTTTAATTAAAAATACTAATAAACAAGAAGATTGTGAATGGGGTTTTTACATAGCTTTTTATTAGTAACCAAGGCGACGACTGAAGAGCGTATATAAATTCAAAAGTGGATACAGTATAGAGATTAATATATTGGAATCTGGTGAAAAATTATAAACTAAAAATTTTAAAACCCGTGAGTTTAACGCGGCACTAAATTTGGCAATGACAGAATTGTAAAGAAAAATCTATATTTGCAATTTTTTGATTTCTTAATTTTTGCCAATTTCTAAGATTTTCACCCTTTTCCAATTTATTTTATTCAGATCTATCCAGCTATTAGTATCGCCGAAGGTGTAAAAAAATTCAGATTTAAAAATTTTCTCATTTCTTAATTTTTTGCTAAATTCCAGGATTTTCACCTTTCGTCATTTTTTGTCATTAGATCCATACAGCTGCTAACAGCGCTAAAGTTGTGAAGAAAAACTCACTTGCAATCCTCTCATTCCATAGCATTCCAGGGCTCCTACCTTCAGTCACTCCTAAATATCAGCTCTACCAAGTCACTGGTAGTGCTAAAAATGAATATGCCGGGCAAAAAATACACCCCACGAGTAGAAAAATCGAGTTGTTGATTATCCTGTTATTTTTTTATCAACCACATTGTGGCGCTTTTTTGGTTAGTAACATTCAGTGTTTTAACACACATAACCAATTTTGCAGTAGCCAATTACTTTTAGCATTGCACAAAAATCAAAACTATTTTTCCTCTTTATTTAATGTGGTATGTTTTATAATAAGTTTGATCAATGTGCGGAAGGTTCAAAATGCAGGAAATAATATTAATAAAGATAGGTGAGCTCTTTCTAAAAGGCGCAAATAAAAAGGATTTCGAAAGGAAACTGATTAAGAATATAAAATTGAAAATAAACGAATTTGGTGACTTTAAAGTGGAATTGTCACAATCAGTAATAACAGTTACACCAGTAAATTTAAAAACTGTTCTAGAGGATGTACTGGAGGCTATAGGCGATGTTTTCGGGATTAACTCTTTTTCAAGAGCTGCTTTATGCAATAAGGACATTAAGAGTATTAAAAGTTGCTCTAAAGTTTATTTAAAAGACCAAATCTTAAAAACCAGAACATTTAAAGTGGAAACAAACAGGGCAGATAAATCCTTCCCTTTAAGCTCCTACGAAATCAGTGCAACTCTGGGAGAGTACTTGCTAAATGAATTCGACCATCTAAAAGTGGATGTTCATAAACCGGAATTAACAATATATGTAGAGATAAGAAAATCTGGTGCGTATATAAGGGGAAATCCTATAAAAGGTGTGGGTGGATTACCGGCCCGTTCGTGTGGTAAGGTGTTGAGTCTGATTTCTGGGGGAATAGATAGCCCCGTCTCCAGTTTTCTTATGGCAAAAAGGGGCGCTGATGTTTTAGCACTACACTTTACTAGTCCGCCTTACACCAGCAAAAGGGCAGAAGATAAGGTAATCTCGCTCATAAAAAGGCTTAATAGATATCTTATGAGCACAAGACTTATTTTTATAAATATAGCACAAATTCAAGAAAAAATAAAGAAACACTGTAAAGAAGAATATTTCACATTGATTATGAGAAGGTTCATGATGAAGATAGCAGAAAAGATTGCCCTCGAAAACAACTGTGGTGCTATTGTAACGGGAGAAAGCCTGGGTCAAGTTGCAAGCCAGACTTTAAATGCTTTAATTTGTACTAATGTCGCTTGCAAGCATCTGCCGGTATTAAGGCCCCTGATCGGTATGGACAAAAACGATATAATAAAAATTGCTGAAGAAATAGGCACTTTTAGCACCTCTATTTTACCATATGAAGACTGTTGTACAGTTTTTACTCCAAAACATCCGAAAACGAAGCCATCTTTGGAATACGTTCTAGAGGAAGAAAATAAACTCGATTGTGAAAGCTTAATCAATACAGCAATTGAAGGTATGTGTTCAATGATTATAGGAAGTGAGAGGTAATTTAATTGCAACTAAAAGTTAAAGGCATTCTTGCTTTACCGGTATTATTGTCTCTGTTCGTTATATTTTTGAGCACCAATTTTTGAGCATCCGTTTTTAAGATAAAACATGAGCTAGAAGCTAATAGACTTAAGATTTAAAGATAGACATTGAACAACTTTCAGCAGAATTAACATGTTAAAGAATGGGGCCAACAAAAAGCCACTGCCGCAAAGGCAAGCGGCTGCGTTAGATGTGCAGAGGACAAAAAAATTAAATACGGACACTTAAGTCGCTACTTTACGGCTTTTTTGTTAACATTGCCTGCCGCGTCACAGATATTTGAATTTGTATACTCTACTTTGGCGTTAAAATTTATTCTGAATTATCCTCACTATTCCTACAGTTACAGCCACAACAATTACCGCATTCGCTTTTGTTGCATCTGAACTTTCGAGACGTTGAACGGATTTTCTTTATGAGTAAAAGTAAAACAGTCAGAACACAAAGAGCCCCTATTATAAAATCCATAACCATAGAAAACCTCCAGAGGGACAAGGTCAATTTTAACATAGATCTCATCAGACGTAAAACGGTCAGATATTCTAAAATAAATGTGTGGATGAGCTGCATAAGAAAAAAATGAGATAACTGCAAATTGTTAAAAATATAGCATAAATTAAAACAAAATAACTTAAAATTTTTAGTGTAACTATATAGTCGCAAAATAAGTACTTAAAATTATTTAATTAAGTTTAATAGTTTTATTTTTGCTTCCTACTTTTTAATTTTTGATCTGTGCAGCCCCTGAAACCACACTATACACAAGTGTGAACGTTCTTCAAATATTTAACAATCGAAAGGGTTACATTGAAGTTTTGAATAATAGAAATCTGAAAAAAGCGAAGGAACATTGATGGTTTTCTTATAGAGTGTTTTCTGTGTAAACTTGTTTTGGCTATTTTGCGTGGTTGTGGTATTTGTAAACTGTCTAAACAGATCGATGCGGTTGTGTTACGCTGCCTTTTTAGTTATTCCATTTGAAAACTCAGCAGCAAAAACTTTTGACAAAACAATTCGTTGGCCTATTTGTTTGCGTTGGTTGGTATCCAACACGGAGGACCACATTTTGTCATATTTTATAATCGTTTAACCCTTTAAACTACGTTTTTGTATGTCCTTTTAGTAAATTTAATTTTTTATTATAAATATGTCCATCACGTTGTTAAGAAAGATTTTGGAGTATAATATGCTCGATTTGAGCGTCGATATTTGTTTTTTGTTGTAACTACTAAAGTGTGATGTTAAGATTATTCTGGCTGGGTTTGAAGTTAAAAAAGAAGGATGCCTTTAGATGAAGAATAAGATTGTGCATAGAATGGTATTAATTGGTGCTTTGGTTGTCTTGCTTTTTTTGGCGATATTTTCGATTAAGCATTTTTTTGGGTCACGCGGGGAAAATACATTCAATGAAGTGAACAGTAAGCCTAGTGCTGTCAACGTCAAGGTTGTTTCCACTGCGAAAATTTTAAGCACAGGCGATCTGCTTATGCATTTGCCGGTTATTACATCTTCATATGATGCAAATCAAAAAACATACAATTTTGAGAAAATTTTTACTCACTTGTCGACATATACTAGTAAATCAGACTATAGCGTGATTAATATGGAGGGGACCCTTGCTGAAAGTGGTTTTTCGGGTTATCCTGCATTTAAGTGCCCGGATAACCTGATAGATTCAGCCAAAGCAGCCGGTTTTAATATGTTTTTAACCGCTAATAATCATGCAAACGATGGTGGGCCAAATGGATTTAAGCGTACTGCAGAAGTATTAAGAAGTAAAAATGTTGATTTTATCGGTACTAGAATTAATGAAAATGATAAAAAGTACATTGTGAAAGATATAAATGGAATCAAAGTTGGAATGGTAAATTACACTTATGGAACAATAAATGATTCCGGGGTTTCTAGTGTAAATGGTATTCCGACTGGTGTTCACAATAGCAAGCTTCTCAATGTTTTTGATTACAATAAGTTGGATGCTTTTTATGCCGAGCAGCAAAAAATAATAGAGGAAATGAAAAAGTTTGGAGCCGAAAAGATAATATATTTTATTCACTGGGGGGATGAGTATCAACTTAAGGAAAACAAACTCCAGCAAGGCATAGCGAGGAAACTTTCTGATTTGGGAGTAGATGTTATAGTTGGTGGGCATCCCCATGTTGTGCAACCTATGGACACTATTCACTCTGACATTTCGGGGAAAGATACAATTTGCATCTATTCTGTAGGGAATGCTATTTCAAATCAGCGCAAAGAGCGCATGAATCTTAAAACCGGTCATACAGAAGATGGTGTGCTTTTTCTGGTCTCTTTTACAAAATACAGTGATGGTAATGTGTTGACGTCTGGTGTTGATGTAATCCCAACGTGGGTGAACTTGTATACGGAGAAAAATGAAAAAAATGTATACCAAATAGTTCCGCTTGATAAAAATAGGGATTGGGCGAGCAGTTTCGGTTTGAGTGCTACACCAAACGGTGTGAAACAGGCCAATGCATCGTATGAGAGAACCATGAATTTACTTTCGAGGGGTCTAAAAAAGTCACAAGGCGTTATTTCAGAGGCATTGAGTAATGTTTATCCTGAAATTTACAAAAAATAGCCCGCCTAATGTGTCCTCTGAAGCGACAGTCTTTTAGAATTTAAATAGATTTGAAAACATTTTATGCTGTGGAAGCGTTTATAGTAGCGGGTGTCCTGCTAGTTAGGAATTAGTTTATTAAAATAGTTGTGTTTTAGGTTTTTACTAGCAAATTTGATTTTAGTATATTTTATGTTGTATAAATCAGGCGACTAGTCCTAATATCAGTGATAGTTTTGAAAATTGAGAACTTTTTACTGCTCTAAATCAATAGTTATCGGGTAATTTTCGTTTTTCTCCAAATCCTGTACCTGGCGTATTATTCTCGGTAATGGCTAGTTCACATTAGAACGAAAAATAAACTTGTAAATAATTAACCGCAAACTATCAGCTTTGTTGAAAGTTTGTGTCTCACCTCAGTTACCTCCTTTATTTTTTATGAGTCTTCAACTCGAACAATAGCATACACTTAGAATTCCGTATTATTTAGTTTTTGTACTAATTTGTTATGGACGACTCAGGTAATAAATATCATAAATCTTTATAAATCCAATTTTATGTATCTTTTCCTCAATTTTAGGTTCGATCGATCGCTAGAACTATTAAAATTTTGGATATGTCATATTGTTTTGTTCTTCGTTGCAATTTCTTTCTAGCCAAAAGTTGTGAACCTGCTATTTTGAATACAGTTGCTTTTTTGTAACAAATGAGTTAAAATACAGCGGTGTGGGATCTGTGGTCTTAAGTATTATTTTTTGAATGATTGAGTTTGTTTTCACTGAAAGGAGGTGGTGGCCATGGCAGATGGCTTTGGCTTTTTTAGATTATTTACTTGTATAGAACATATTTTGAAAGAAAGGGTTCCTTAATTTTTAAGGTTTAGTGGTTGAGAAATTGTTGTGAATATCGTATTAAGTGTGAGCAAAGCAGCGAAGAGTTTGTTAGATGCTTTGCTCGGTTTTTTGTGGGGGGATTTAATTAAAATACCTTTGCCAGGAGGTATCACACTGGATGTCTCGTTTTTGGTGCTACTTTTGGCGCTTTCGGGAATTTACTTTACTTTTAGGACGCGGTTCTTACAAATTCGCATGATTCCTGAAATGATTAGAGTGGCGTGCGAAAAGAGTGAAAGCAAGAATGGATTATCTGGCTTACAAGCGCTGATCGTCGCGACTGCTACACGGGTAGGCATGGGCAATCTGGTTGGAGTTGTTGCGGCTATTTCTTTAGGTGGTGCCGGTTCCATTTTTTGGATGTGGATTTTCGCTATTTTAGGCTCTTCATTAGCCTTTGTTGAATCTGTTTTAGCGCAGTTACATAAAAAAGAAGATAAAATTAACGGAGGTTTTATTGGTGGGCCCGCATATTACATTCACGATGCATTAATTAGATTTTGCGGTAAGCGAAAAAAATCTATAGTTGCAATTTTGTTTGCTCTATCTGGTATCACGTGCTTAGCCGGAGTTAGTCAGGTAGCTAGTAATTCTGTAACTAGCGCAGTAAAGAATGCCTGCAACATTCCGGCAGTCTATACAACAATAGCAATGGTAATAGTTGCCTTATTTGTTGTATTTAAAAATAAGATTTTGGTAAAAGTTTTGGACGTTATGGTCCCAATTATGGCGGGAGCTTATTTTCTTGCAACTGTGTTTGTAATACTTAAAAATTTGGCTTTTGTTCCAAGTGTTTTTTCTAACATTTTACAGGAAGCATTCGGACTTAAACAAGTTGTCGCAGGCGGTATCGGTACTGTTATAGTTACTGGTGCGAAACGAGGGATATTTTCAAATGAAGCTGGTTCAGGCAATACACCGAATGTTGTTGCTATGGCCGACGTTAGTCATCCAGCAAAAGCTGGCCTCATGCAATGCTTGGGAGTATGTATAGATACCATAATTTGTACATGTACATCTTTTTTAATATTATTTGTTCCAAGAAACGTGATTGGTAACTTGGAAGGTATGGAACTTTTGCAGTCATCCACTAATTATCACGTAGGGTCTTGGGGGTCAGGATTCATAACTATTATATTAGTTTTGTTTAGTTTTTCAACATTTTTGGGATTACTTTTATATGCCAGGCCGAGTGTAACTTATATTTTTGGGCAAAATAAAATTTATCAATTTTTGTACAAGATATTTTTTGTGTTGATGTTATTTTTAGGTGGCTTGAATGCGTATACTTTCGTATGGGACTTAGCGGACCTTGGCATAGGCTTAATGACAATTTTTAATATTTTAGCTTTGTTTTTACTTTCAAAAGAAGCGATGAATTCACTAAGAGATTATGAAAAATCAAGAAAATAGTGCTTTGCTCTAAGGTATGTTTTAAAAATCATATTTTTATGTTGATTTAATAGTCGGTAATGGCCTTCTACCAGCTCAGCCTTCGAATTCTATTCATTATAAGCTGTACTACAAACCCATGTTTTCCCATTATTCTAGTACTTGCTTCTTCAATTTGCTTTAGTCGATACTTTTTCCTGTTTTATTTTCTCTTTATATCCAATATGTGGTTTTAATAATACAAAATTCTTTATTCTCAGCTGAATCAATACAACATAAGCCACATTTATTCCGAATTTTATATTTTTAGATAAAACGAAACATCTTTTGTCAGTCAGTGATATGAAGGAGTATATTAATTTATCAAAAAAGCTATAATGAAGTTGTGTATCTACTTTTTTCATTGTTTTTCTCTTTTTTTTCATTTATAATTCACTTGTTATCCTCTTATAGTTGTTACTTTGTGTAGTTTATTTTGTTCACTTGTTCTCGTGGAGCATGTATGTTGAAGAAGTTGCTTTTAGGTTCGATTATTTTTTGCTTTTTAGCTTTTTTGTGTAACTTTTTTTTATCCGGAAAACTTTCTTCCACAAATTCTATACCGACTGATCTATCAGTTTCGACTTTTCCGCTTAACGTACCAGTAGATGTTTCTGCTAAAAGTGCGCTTCTAATAAGTTTGGATACAGACTCTACCGTATACGAAAGAAATATTGACGAGCGCTTGCCAATCGCTTCGTTGACGAAGATAATGACCGCTGTAGTTACTCTGGAAAGTGTTTCAGATCTTTCTAATACAAAGGTTTCTGTAAAACGTGAACTTATAAGAAGTTTGGATGGAACAGGTAGTTCACTTTCTGGTATAAAAGTTGGTGAGGAACTCAGTGTTTTGCAGCTTTTGCACTGTTTGCTGATTACCTCGGGGAATGATGCGGCACTAGTGCTTGCTGATTACTTTGGGCATGGAAATATAAGTGAGTTTGTTGATATTATGAATAAAAAGGCTATTGAATTAGGCTGTAAGAATACACATTTTGTTAATCCACACGGTTTGGATGCTGAAGGACATTATTCTACCGCCAGAGATATAGCAATCATTGCCAGGTATGCAATAACCAAATTTCCAATTTTTGAAGAAATTACATCAATGGCTACGTCAAAAATTTTAGGTGAAAATCGCTATCCACTGGTTACGACTAATAGTATGATAGATAGAGCGCGCGGCGGTAATCTTTATTATAAGTATGCTAAAGGGATTAAGACGGGTTACAGCACATTGGCTGGAAAATGCCTCGTTTCGACGGCTTTTACAGGAAATCAGCATTATATGTGTGTTATTTTAGGTACGTTTTCTGATGACATTAAGCAAAATTTGGCCATGGTTGAATCAAGAAAACTCTACCAATGGGCTTTTGATAATTTAGAGATAAAAAGTATTGCTAATACAGACTCTTCGCTTGGTGAAACTAGTTTGCGACTGGCCTGGGGTAAAAAGAAGTTGAGTTTGCATCCTGTGAGAGATTGTAGAGTTATGTTGCCTAAAGATGTATTGCCCTCTAGTCTGAACTGTAAATTAGATGTGCCGGATAAAATAAATGCCCCCGTTACTAATGATCAAATTTTGGGAAAAGCTACTCTTTCATATGCTAATTGTCCCGTGGCAGTTGTTGGATTAACATCGGGAGAAGATATAAAATGCAGTAACATTTTATATGTTATGTATGTTTTAACTAGTTTTTTCGAATCTGTATGGTTTAAATTGGCACTGGTGTTCTTTTTTATTTTGTTGATTATGATGGTTAACTTCTTTGTGAAGAAAAGTAGGTTTAGGAGTACGGGAAGAAGAGGAAGACGTCCGACTTTCTATAAGAAGAAAGGAAATTTACATGTCTAGATGATTTGCTCATATTTTTCAAAATTTTGTGTAACCTCAGGTTACTGCTGCGTTTAAGTCGACTGAAAAAGTTGTTGGCAAATGGTACACCGGAAGTTGTGTGTGGATAGGTTTGGTCGGCAGAGGACACATATAGATTTAGTGGTATGCATAGAAATAGATACTACTTTAGACTATAAGTATAATTTTTTAAGTTTTCCGTGTCGCAAGTCGGCTGTATTAAATTGTTTTTGGATACCGACAATTATAAACGTTCCATTAATTGGTCTGCGACATTTGGTGCAAGACCTTATGTTAGGTTTAGTATCAGTAAAAGCCTAAAATCAAAACCGTCAAATGTGAAGAATAGTAAATCAGTGAAGTGTTTGTACTAAAGTTATAAGATTTCTAATCAGATCGTACTAAGAAACCGTTCCCAAAAGCCTGTCGGTGCCAAAGAGATAAATGCATATAGAACTAAAAATCTTTTAGATATTATGGGCTAGAATTTGTTGAACCATTTTTCTTACCACAAATTTATCAAAAATTTTAGTAACTTCTGATATCGCACAACGACAGATAACAAATATTTATCTGCTAAATGACAAATGGAATGTCAACTAAAGTTCTGAAAAGTGTTAAAATATTCGGTATGTTTGAAAAATTTTGCTTGCTGTTTTATCCGCAGAAAAATAAGGCATTTTTATCACCTGTCTGCTTTTTCCTTTGTTTTTATCCTACCATCCGCCAAAGGTTAAAATCCCTTTCAACAGTGCAGAAAAACAGTTGAAACCAAAATCGCTGATAGCTTAAATTCTTAAATTTACAAAAAACTTACAGTAAAGGTATGAACCAATTAGGCTTAGCAGCCATTCCTAAAACTTTACCGGTGCTAAAGAACATGTTTATATAGTACTACTATTCCTTGATGTTCTGAGACAAGAATTATGGTATACCTCCACCAGACTTTTAACAAAAAATGACCAAAGTAAATTTAAAGGTTTCAAAAAATTTGCAATAACGATATATATTTATGATTTTATGGCGCTAAAAACTAGTTTTAAATCTAAAAAAGTTAATTGCTGCCGTAGCAGCAAGTTCTAGAACCACATTGCTTTGTTAGTTTTTGAGTAGATTGCATAACATCCTACCGTTACTAGCAAATGTCCGAAATAAACCCACTTTTTATGAAAATTAATAATAACAGTATGCATTTTTGATTAGATTACCTTAAAAATTAGTTTTCAATCCAAAAAATTAATCCTTTCCGTAGCACCAAGCTCCAGAGCCACACATTCTTGCAAATTTTTGAACCGCATCATATAACCCCACCTCAACTGCCACTAAAAAACATTCGAACCAAACTACCGAAAATGTGAAACGCTCAAACATCAGCAACCTAAAGAACACCTGACACGCCAAAAGCTAAGCCAAACCGATTCCTCTATACCGCGTAAAACCCGCCACAGCTAGCAACATCCCAGCACCAGCCATACACAAAAATATGGGATACTTTGTGACACCCCCATTTCTAACGTTAAATACCTCGTGAACTAAGACCCACCATCAGCCGCACACCCACACAACTACGAGCAGCTTGCCAAAACGTGAACACGACCATTAAAATTCCAAATTACCCGTAGTCCTTGGGAAAGGCAAGACATCTCTTATATTTGAAATCCCAGTAAGATACATGATTAACCTTTCAAACCCCAGACCATAACCGGAATGTGTTGCACTCCCATATTTTCTCAAGTCCAAATACCACCAGTACTCTTCCTTTTTAAGACCCAACTCGTCCATTCGCTTAATCAAAGCGTCATAATTCGATTCACGCTCACTACCACCAATAATTTCACCGACCCCTGGCACCAAAAGGTCCATCGCAGCCACAGTTTCACCATCATCATTAAGTTTCATGTAAAAAGATTTAATTCCTTTAGGGTAGTTGACAACAAAAACTGGTTTTTTTAAAACACTCTCTGTCAAATAACGTTCATGCTCAGTTTGAAGATCAATGCCCCATTCGGGCTTATACACAAAATCGAAGTCACTTTTTTTCAACAATCCTATGGCCTCAGTATAAGATAGAATTTCAAAATTCATTGAAACTAAATCTTTGAGTCTCTTTACTAAACCTTTTTCATAAAATTTTTCCAGAAAAGCCAAATCATCGTAGCACTTTTCCAAGACTGAATTGACCACATACTTCAACATACGCTCAGCAACGACAATGTTATCTGAAAGGTTGGCAAAAGCCATCTCCGGCTCAATCATCCAAAATTCTGCAGCATGACGTCCAGTATAAGACTTCTCTGCTCTAAAAGTTGGCCCAAAAGTGTAAACCTTGCCCAATGCCATCGCAAGACACTCGGCCTCCAATTGGCCAGAAACAGTAAGTGAAGCATGCTTGCCAAAAAAATCTTTGGAAAAACCAGATGCGCTTCCTTCAGATGTGGCAGGAAATCCAGCTAAATTAAGCGTAGTTACCGTAAACATCTCACCCGCACCCTCACAATCACTGCCAGTAAGTACAGGAGTATGTACGTAAACAAATCCTTCCTTATTAAAGAAATCATGTATCGCAAACGAAGCGGCAGACCTAACCCTGAAAATAGCACTATATGTATTGGTACGCGCCCTAAGATGTGCTATAGTCCTCAAAAATTCAAGACTGTGACGCTTCTTTTGTAGAGGATAATCACCAGTTGAATCCCCTTCAACAAAAAAACAAGACACCTTCAATTCGAAAGGCTGACCTTTTTTCCCCGTTAAAAGCAAATCCCCCTTGACTCTGACAGCAGACCCCACTCCCATTTTGACAAAATCATGAAAATTATCCAACACATCGCGCGCAGCAACGAGCTGTAAATTCATAAGGCAACTTCCATCATTCAGCTCAGCAAAGGCAACATCTTTCAAATCTCTAACAGTCCGTATCCAACCACAAAGCTCTAAACTTTTCGAGTCAAACGATTTGTAATTTTTAAACAAACTTAACACGCTGACGCGCAAATCACCCATAAATAAAAACCAACCAGAGCAAATACTTCGACTGCATCACAACAATATTGTACTAGATAATCGAAGGAAAAGCAAGTGGCAATATGCAGTATGGGTTGTTATTAAATTCTATAAAAAATAGATTTACTTTAATATTAACTCTATAATTGCATGTGTGTAAATTGAAAGTATTAAACTTTACATAGAGAACTTTTTGTACGTTTCAGAAATAAAACTCACTTCATGCTTTGAATTTATATAAAATGTCTGCCAACGAGCCGGCATAAAATCGAACGAGGATATGTTTAACTAAAAAGCTGTTAGTCAAAAAGTGGTACAAAGCTATTGTGAATTTTAATAGTATCTGGCAGGGAATTGCAATTTTTGATCAACACTCCAGGCGAAGAACCATTTAGATACACTTACGGGAAAAGGTACAATCCATATGGATTTTGAGCAAGAACATGTTGTGGGGAACACGCTCATCAAGAAAAAAACAGCCCTCACTCACATTCTTATTTGCGCTAACTTGTAAAAAACTACAAAATTCAACTTTCCACGACGTACACCGTCAAAAGTATATTGTGAATTTTTCTAAGATTCAAGATTTAATTTTTTTGGTATGTATACACTATAAGGAACAACAACCTCCCCATCAGTAACTTCAAAGCTATCTGAGACAAAATAATCAATAGAATCACTAGCATTCTTGAAATTTTTATACATATCGCTTACAGTTCCGTTACGAATATAATCCGCCAATATACAGTAGTAAACCTGAAGTTTAATCCTTTTTGCGTATCTTATAAATCTTTTACGATATTTTTTAAATTCATTTTTCGTTTCTAAAAAGTTCCTAATTATCCCCAATGATTTTACAAAATCGTTGATTTTGCATGAATCCATAACAGCAATGATACTTTTTTGGTGTCGTCTGTAGTAATATAACGGTTTAGAAGTGACAGCCACTCTATTTGCGTAATAAAACAACTCCGGACAAGTTGCTACATCTTCATAAAACATATCATGAAATTTTATGTTGTTTTTTATAAACAAATCTTTTTTATACATTTTGTTCCAGGGAAAATGGTGCAAGGTGACATCGGAAATTAACTTCGCAAAAGCATCATCTTTTTGATAAACACCACTTTTGGCTGTGAAGGGCATACAGATCGATATATTACTTTCTGCGTGGTACAAATTAAAATTACAGTAGGATATATCGGAGTCATTTTCTTTTATTAAATTATATAGAACTTCTAAAAATTTAGAGTCCAAAAGATCGTCACTGTCTAAAAAAGTTAAAAACTTACCCCGGGAGTTTTTTATCCCTGTGTTCTTAGCGCTTGCTGGCCCTGAATTTTTTTGATTAATAATTCTAAAATTACTGTATTTAATGCAAAAACTTTGTGCAATTAGCTCGCTGTTATCGGTCGAGCCATCATTGACAATAACAACCTCAAAATTTTGAAAAGTTTGGCGCACAACAGAATCAAGCGCCTGCGCTAAATATTTTCCTGAATTATAAACAGGAATAACTAAACTTACAACCGGAAACAAAAATACACCGCCTCCGCAAAATATTGTTACTATATAACATACCTACGAATAAACCCACACTACAACAAAAGCACACAACTACATTTTTCTGAGAAAATGGACAATACCGGCAAGCAACGCTAATTGTATCATACTATGAGTATAACATATTCTTTATTATTCTTTTAGATTTGATTTTTCTAAAAATTTTCAATAAAATAGCTGATGTGCGAGTCTTTGTTGGTTATAGCTTTTTTGTGCTCTTGTTAGTAAGAATGTGGTTGTATGTTATCTTGGGCAGGTTGCACTATTTGGTTTTGTCTTTGGTTTTCGTTCGATAGGGACATCTGGTTAGATGAATTCTGTACCGGAAATCTTAGATTTTTTTGAATAGAACACTATATTTTTGCTGAAATCAGCGAACTTTTGTCACACTTATAGAAATTTATGACAAGATGAGTTGATCAAGCGGTTTCGATTTTCTAGTAGGCGGGTACTTGTCGGGTGGGCAGTTCTAAAGTTGATTCTCCGAGTAGGGGTTACTTTCTAGCAAAGGTGTCTTTGTACGGTGTTTTATCTTTTCTCATTTCTTTGATAAAGTTTCCTCTATTTTATGCGTTATCTATGTATAAATTAGATTTTGGCGAAGGGATTGCTTTGCTGGGCGCACTTTGTGAGGGACCTTTTTTTGGTGTTATGGTAGCACTGTTACGGTTTGTGCTGTCAATTTTGTTGCGTGGCACGCGTACTTTATTTTTGTCTGAAACGATAGATTTTATTTCAACAGGTAGTTTGGCATTTACTTGTGCTTTGTATATAAAAAAAAATACTATAGCAGGACTGCTATTTGGAACATTCGTACGTACTTTTATCGCTTGTGTTTTGAACTATTTTATTATTTTGCCAACTTTCTTAAAAATGTTTTCATGTTCAATTGAAAGCTTGTTAAATTCGGCGAATAAATTAGTACCATTTATTTCTAATCTTTTCGACTTCGTTTTATATATTGTAGCACCATTTAATTTTATAAAATCATTTTTTTCGTGTACTTTGGCTTTTTTACTGTATACTAGGATTGCTAATTTGCTAGGAAAAGGAAGAGTAAAAACTGTTTGATTTTAATAGCAATTATTTAGCAAAGTTTTTTTCGAAAAAGTGGACTTTTCCGTTCAGCAGTTAAAATTTAAATTAATAAGATTTTATAAATTTGGTAAACTTAGTGCGGCAATGCCAACCGATAGGTTGGCACTTTTTCTTTAACCTAAAAGCTTTAGTAAAACATTAAAATTACGAAGCCATACTGACCGAGAATTTTTAGCTTATACTCGTAGTAAGGTTTTAAAAATCATTCTTTAGGTAGTTAAATTTAATTTATTATTGTTTATTTCGGCCTGAATATATTTCGTTTAGCCACTAGTTAGTATTCCAAAACATTTATTTCTATATTTTTTTATTTATTTTCATTTTCAGCAATGAAATTTAAATTTGTGTATTGCTTTAGATTATTGTCTTTGCTATAATTTAGGTACTGTTTCTTAGGAGGATATCTAGATTAGTAAGGTCTTTGTAAGGAAATTGCGTGATTCTTCTGTTTTACCTTTAAGGGCTACAACAGGTGCGGCGGGGTTTGATATTTTTGCCGATTTGCAGAATGACTTAGTTATACCTAGTGGATCGGTAAAG
The DNA here is from genome assembly GCA_002372375.1 of Ruminococcaceae bacterium UBA3753. GTDB lineage: Bacteria > Bacillota > Clostridia > Oscillospirales > Acutalibacteraceae > UBA3753. The sequence continues at coordinate 37,134 of DFGJ01000021.1, read as the reverse complement.
AAGGTCCCTAGTGGCGTGTCTATCTGTATGCCTGATGCTTTAAGTGTTGCAATTCTCGTTTCTAGGAGTGGCTTGGCTGTAAAAAAGGAGATAGTTCTTGCTAACGGCGTAGGCATTATCGACAGTGATTACAGGGGCGAAGTCATAGTGGCTCTAAGAAATTTTGGTAAAAATGATTACATCATTAAGCCAGGTGAACGAGTAGCACAATTGTTGTTCTTTAATCTGACACCTGTGAGTCTTGCTGAGACAGAACAACCATTTGATGATACTGTTCGTGGAAGCGGAGGATTTGGCTCGACTGGACTGTAAAATAAGTATATTCGGTAAATCGAGCCTTCGTCTTAAATTGCTGGCTATTTGCTCAGTGCTTTGTATACTGTGAGTAGTTTGCGATGCTGTTTGCTTCTTCGGCAATCAGCCTTACGCGTAGCACTTGCTAACCTGTCCTATGTTCCGTTCTTTAAAAGTTGTGACTCTGTTGAACTATCAAGACGATATAGCCCGTGTCTGCTTCTTCGTCCCTGATGAAAACGGTCCACCCCAACCAGTTTTATGTCTCGTTCTTTATAAAGCTGTGACTCTGTTGACCAATAAGGCTGACGTGGCCCAAGTCTTCTACTTTGTTCCGGGTGAAAAAGAAGCTAACGTCACTTTTATTATGACATAGCTTCTTTGGAATTGCAATAATATGTGTAACCTGTTCGTCTAGCGCTTACTCTAACAAAAAAATAAACAAGACAACTCACGTGGTAAGCACATCGACGCCCAATTTGTTTTCCAAATGGCAACAAGAATTAGCGATGCAAAATCAAAAAAACACTTTTCAAACAATCGAAACAACCATCTGCAGTTGCGAAGCGTTTCTCAACAAACTAAGAACATTTTCTTCACTTAGTGCCACACAACCCGCAGTATAAGGTTCCTTCCCGTAGCAGTGCACAAAAATATTAGAGCCGATAGATGGATCGTTTTCTTTGTTGAAATCAATTACCAGGCCATAATTGTAGTGTGGCACATAGTCTATCATGCGTTCACCTTTGCAATCGTGCTTTACCTGATCCAAATTAATTATTTTATTATAAAAATCACAGTCATCACTACAGGCATAAGTTTCAGGAGTAATTTTTATATAGGGAAGCTTAACTTTTCTCGGCTTATCTTTTATACCAAATGCTCCCAAAACATTAAAATCTCCGAGCGGAGTTTTGCCGTCACCTTCCTCAGCTTTTCCAGCACCATTTTTACCAATATAAGCGAGCTCTCTTGAAAAAATCATCTTCCAGTTATTCTTCTGATCTTTTTTATAAAAATATGCCTCAGCCAAACTCTGATTTAACTTTTCATTATCATTATTAGCAGCAACTTTGTCCTTGTCAGTTACAACTATTAAAATTTGTCTAACTTTATCTATTCCTTTATACTTTTTTAGCAAATCTCCCACCACTTTTTCACAATTACTCCTGCATTCAACTTTTCTCTCAGCCAACTCCCCCTCTTCTAACCTGTAGAACGCCTTATCCATTGCCTGCTCGCTTTGTGCTCCGCCCGCTACTGCTCCTGTCCCGAATGCTCCACTACTACCCGCTATCAAAAAAGATATAAACAACCTCACTGTAAATGAACCAATATCACGAAACCTTTTGACAACACTACCCATAAACCTATAACCAAACCTCCTGAAAGTATTGTGAAAACACATCGTGCATAGTCTAGCACTTTGATTTATATTAAGTCAACATAAAAATAAATTCATAACCGCAAAAATTATTATAAAAGTCATTTTTCAATTTAGCCAATCTCTTAGTCTATATAAAAAGTTTGTTTTTCATATTTAAAGTTTTCTATCAAACTATGGATTACTATTTGCATTTAAATCTACCTATCATAATTTGTATTCTATGTTTTATTTGGATTACAAAATTTTACTTGACGAATAGTTTTTATATCGTAACGTACTAATATTTTTATACTTAAGTTTATTTTTTTATAGAGAAAAACTTTAGGCGTTAATTTTAATATCAAATATTTTTGATATATATTAAAAATATTTGATTCATTAGTTTGAAATGTCTAATTATTATAGAATGTGTTAAAAACTAAGGGTTTGAAAAGGCATCATAGGCAGTAATAGTTTTTAATACAACGTAAGTCCTTGCAACGATTACTACAAATGGACATGTTATTTTTTTTAAATTATTATCACTACATCCGAGCACCGACAGCACGCTGTGCTAAAGAATTACCTAAATAGTTGTATAATATATTAAATCTATACAAATTTTACTATTTTTTACTAAAATACGCGTCTAAAATGTCTTTTGCAACGCCTTTTGAAGCAAAGCCCCTGGCTCCGTGCTCTATCACAACCGCTATAGCGATTTCAGGATTTTCATAAGGTGCAAAACAGATAAACAAAGTGTGATCTGATCCGGTGCATTGCGCTGTACCAGTTTTCGCAGCAATAGGAACCTTATAACGACTAAACATAGCCGCAGTGCCCCCAGTTGCTACTGCTCGCATAGCTTCTTTTACTTTTTTTATATTTGTTTCCGAAACACCAGTTTCCGCCAATAACTCCGGAGATTCTATGCGGTTTTCTAAAATATTCTTGTCCCGCTTATAATTTGTAATCTTTTTCACTATATGAGTTCTGTACCGATGCCCACCGTTCGCTATCGTGGCAGTGTAAGTCGCTAACTGCAATGGAGTGAACAAATTATCTGATTGCCCAATCGCAGATTTTATGGTTATTCGTTTATCCCAGACTCTCCCCACTGATTGGCTATGCTCTGGACCGGCGATAACCCCTAGAGATTCCGGTAACTCTATGCCCGTTTTTACACCTAGCCCAAAGAGTTTGCAATACCTATTTATATTGTCTATACCAGTTCTTCTGCCAATTTCAGAAAAATAAACATTGCAAGATCTTGCCATTGCGGTTTTGAGTGGGATTGTACCGTGATTTCCTAGGCACTTATTAGTAAAGTTAGATCCTGGATAATAATAAATTCTGTGACATGTGACAGTATCATTTTCTGCAATTTTACCTTCTTGTAAAGCAGCAAGAGCATCCAACGGTTTAAAAGTTGAACCTGGCGCAAACGTGCCGTTAATGGCTCTATTGAAAATCGGTATAGTTTTTTCCGAATTTATAAAATTATAATAGTTCCTATCTTCTAAATACTTCTTTGCATCGTAGTTTGGATACGTAGAAAGTGCACGAACAGCTCCATTTCTAGGATCTATAACTACGACACCGGCTGCATTGCAATCAGCATTGTTTTTGTGTGCCATTTTAACATACTTTTCTAGTGATGCATTTGCAACCCTCTGCAGATCAGAATTTATTGTTAAAAATAGTGTATTTCCGGAAACAGGACTAATGCTTTCTGTAGTATTTAACAGCTTGCCTTCTTTCGATATTTCTAACCTTTTCTCTCCACATTTCCCTCTAAGGTAACTTTCCATAGTGGCTTCAAGGCCGCTCTTTCCAACTGTATCCTCTATGGTGTACCCGTCTTTGCTTTTGAAAGTTTCAAATTGTTCAGCCGACATTTTACCAGTAAAGCCAATAACATGTGGTATAACATCTGAGTTTACGAGCTCTCGTCTAGAAGAAAGACTTATTCTGACAGCTCCGATACCTTGATATTTTTCACATATTATTGAAAGAATATTAGGCTTTATGTCTTTTGCAAAAGTATATGAAGTATTCATAGCTTGGTAATATCCTTTGTCCAGCATACCATACTTTACACTAGCTACGTCTCGCCGTAATGACAGATCTGTTTCCTCCCAGTAATTAAATTTTGTACATATCTTATTTATACAATCTTCTGCTGAAGCGTAACTGTTTAAATTCAATTTATTTTTGCTTTTTAGCTCTTTTATTTCGTCTTCTTTACCATCAACGAAAATAAATTTATTAGTTTTATTATCTAAAACTATAGGCAAAGGATCCAAAAATGGTTCACCTTTTTCCTTGAACAACTTAATGAGACTCTCTATGAGATCATTTTCTTCATTTGCATTTATTGCAAATCTGTCTATAACAATATTATATTCTATAATATTTTGTGCGAATGGTACACCATTACAATCAAGTATCTCTCCTCTCAAAGATTCTGTTTTTACTGTGAAAGTATTATTCATATTAGCAAGGTCAAAATATTTCTGACCATTTAAGATTTGCCAATCAACAAGACGTATAATATATATAAATGTAACAAAAAGCAAAAGAACAATTACAAACAATCGCCTCGCTTTGTATTGTTTTTTGAATACTTCCATACCTTAAGTGATAACTTCTTTCTTTAAAAAAAGAGAAATTGCTCTACTAAATAAATAAAACAACGGCGCAACAATTAATGTGAAGACTGATCTTTTTAGATAAAAATTAAAGTACTCAAATGCACCAAAATGTATTTCGGTAAAAATAGAGAGAAAAAGTGGTTCCAAAAGACTAGTCAGCAAAATAAAAATGTAAATTAAAAAAATAGAAACAAAAGAATTCATCTGCAGTCGTTTTTTTAGACATGAGTTTAAAATAATCGAAAATATTGGCAACATTATCGTATAAAATCCCAATTTATAAGTAAAGTCCACATCGATTATAATTCCCTGCATTAATGAATACAAGAGTCCTATACTTTTTTTCTCCAAAATGGATATACTCAGTGCAATTGGTACTAAATAAATTGGCTGTGTACCAGTTAGGGAAAAAAACAGAGTTGCTGGACACCTTTGGATAACAAAAAAAAGTATTACTTCCAAAAAATATGCAAAATACCTTATAAATTCAAAGATATCCTTAGAATTTTTTACTATTTCTGCATCACCGCTTTTGCTCTGCATCGCTAGATACCCCTTCAGCAAAAAATATGCAAGGTATATATTTTTGTACAACTGATTCAAATATTAACTTCACATTTGATTATAACACTTTTATTCCAGCAATATTAGACACAAGTTTAATTATTACTAACAAAAAGGACACCAGACGCACTTGCTAAGAAAAGCAAATTTTTTGGACTTAACATGAACAAACAGCGACGAACTTCACATAATGCTACAATATAAATAATTTTGGTGTATCTCTAAAAATATTTTGCATAAAAACAAAAAAGTAGTCTACCATGTAAAAAAGCTTAGCGCTCCTTCCCGGCAAAATCGGTTACAACGAATACTTCAGAAATATCACGCAAATTAATGAACGGCTCTACGATTGCATAACAGGATGAATCAAAGTCGTCTTGCTTGAGCTCTCTTACCTTGCCTATAGGCAAATTTTTTGGGAAAATACCTCCCATACCAGTAGTAGCAACAACATCACCTGCTTTTATGTTGTTTTGTGAAGGTAAATAAAAAATCCCCAAAAGATTATCTTTAAAAAGCTTAAAATTCCCCGACGCTATACCTAAGTCACCAGAAACCACATCTAGAGCACTAGCTTTAAAATCTGGAGAAAATATAGTTACAACTTTGCTACTTTCTGCCGTTACATCTGCTATCCTCCCAACAATTCCAGATTCAGTCATCACAATGGCATTTTTTGCTATTCCAGTATTATAACCTTTATTTATTGTAAAACTACCAAAAAGATCACCCGGACTTTTACTTACAACCGCCGCAATCACAAACTCCAAACTTTTATCTTGTTTTTTTAAATTATAAAACTTCAAAAATTGTGCATTTTCCCTCTTTACATCGTAATAATCAGCCGTCAGTGTGCGCAATTTTCGCAACTCATCTCTTAGTTGATTAATCTCATCCTTGTAACTTTCCTCGCTTCTTTTCTTTTTTAGACTTTCGGCTGCCACGCTCTCTACTTTGTTTGTGATAGCTTGAAGAGGCGCAACAAATGAATTAATCACAGAGCCTATTAGCTTGCCAGCCGAAGCAATATTAAGAAGCCAGACGCCCAAGAATATCAAAAAAATCGACAAAGTCAAACCAAAAAACTCATTTTTAAGTAACCTTTTCATAAATACACAATAATGCCTACTCAAAAAACTAAAACCACGCAACACAGGGGAAACCAAGTATAGCCATACAATCCAACAAGACGAGTAATTAATATTATATTAAAAAATTAAACCTAAATGGAACCAAAAACTCAAGAACGGCATCACTCACTCATGTTAAAAAACAAATTTAATAAACAGTCACAGAATTACAAATATATATAAACCTTAAAAAAATACCACACTACTAAAAGCAAAAAGCAGAAAACAACTACAACAGTTTTTTACAACGAAACAAAAAAATATAAAAAGCAATAAACAGTCAATTAGTCCAAACTTTATGTATCTCTAACTCACCAACCTCTTCATTATCTCTCCAAATTTTTCATAAAATGGAACAACCTTCACTTTTGTTTTCCGAACAGCACATTTTAGAGGAACAGTGTCAAGCAGAAATAGACCCTTTATATTCCTATTATTTATTTTTTCACACGCAGCCCCGGAAAACAATCCGTGAGATGCACAAACATAAATCTCACTTGCACCATGGGAACCCAACTCATCGACAGCAGCGCAAATTGTTCCTGCCGTATCTATTATATCATCTACAAGTATAGCATTCTTGCCTTTTACGCTGCCAAACTGCTCTGTGACCCTACATTCATTCACTCTATCTCGAACTTTATTAACCACAACAACAGGAAAGTCTCCCAACAATGAAGAAAAGTTTCTTGCTCGTTTTAACGAACCTAAATCAGGAGCAACAATAACAAAATCGTCTCTTTCTTGAACGACAGATTTTTTAACAAAACCGGCCAAAATTTCCTGACCATTTAACACAGTAACAGGTATATTGAAAAAACCCGATATCTGCGGAACGTGCAAATCAACAGTTACAATTTCAGAGATCCCAGAAGTTACCAACAGGTCTGCCACAAGTTTTGCAGTAATCGGTTCATAATCACTCGATCCCCTGTCCTGTCTGGCATAACCAAAGTACGGAATCGCAGCAATTATTTTGCACGCACCGGCCCTTTTAAGGGTATCGGCGACAATCAACAACTCCAAAAGGTTCTCGTTAACCGGAGGGCAGGTCGACTGAACAATAAAGCAAACACAATTTCTAACACTTTCCTTCAGTTCCACTCTAATTTCACCGTCGCTAAAGTTTCCCACCTCAATATTTCCCAATTGCACTCCAAGATACTCTACAAGACTCTTAGTGAAGTTGACACAAGAACGACCGGTGAATACTTTTACGCAACGACTTGACACCATCACAGTAGCACCTTGCCTAAGTTAAATTAACAAAAACAACATAACTGACCAATAAGTCACAGTTTAAAAGCTAAGATTATTCCCATTGTAGCATATTCTAAGAAAAAAGAAACAATTATTTTCACGTTTTACGTCGTAACTATTGATTTTAGAGAGACATGATTTGTTGCTAATATATAGATAATTTTAATATAATAATTAAATTAATTCTATTTATATTATTTAATAAAAAACTATTAACAAGATGAAAATTTTTGAATACGGTCTTATGCTACCTTCGATATAAGCAGCACTCTTTACAGCAGAAGATAATTTTAGTCTTTTTAACGTCTTTGCTCCAATTTGTGGAACAAGGAAATTTATTCCAGTTGAACCGTTTTTTAGAAAGTGTAAATTTTTGCTCAAAATCTAAGATAAATTGGCATTAAATTTTCAAGACTTTACATCTAAATTTTTTAATTAATTCATGCTATAAACTGGTCGTTTGATGTTTTCACGGGATGAATTTCAGATTTTCGCCAATACAGTGCTTAAATATTGATCCCTGCAATGACTACTTTTTACAGAAGTTGGTTTTTGTTAGAATTAAGCAAATGTAGCAAATACTTCATCCTAAAGTTTGATCTTCATAGCAACCGCATTGAACATCGGTATTATCTCTTATAAAACAATTTTTGATCAGAACATTCGGTCCTATTGTGCAATTTGAACCTATGCTAGTCCTTCCGTATATAACTGAACCTGGTAATACACGCACATCGCGTCCGAACTTTACCTCAGTAGAAATTATTATTCCGTCTTTTAGTGGAATATCGACCCCCTCAGCCATCAATTGGTCCAATCGCTTTTTTATAGCAATTTCATTTAATTTATTTAACTGTGCTTTTGTGTTTGCACCTAGAATAATTGTTTCATCATCTACACTATAGGAGCCAACTTTTTTAGCGTTACGAATTAACAGCTTTATAGCATCTGGCAAATAAAATTCATTTTGGTTATTATAATTATTAATTTTCGGCAATATATCCAAAAGCGATTTAACCTTAAACCAATACAACCCTGAATTCACTTCATGGATACCACTTACTTCCGCAGTTGCATCCTTTTGTTCAACGATAGCAATTATTTCCCTTGTGTTTTTATCTCTTACTATTCTCCCGTAGCCAAAAGGATTATTCAATTCCGCCGAAATAACAGTAGCATCATTGCCCAATTTTACATGAAGCTTAAAAGACTTCTTTATTGTTTCTGAATTTATAAATGGGGCATCGCCAGCGAGTATTAAAACCTCTTTCTCTAAATTTTTTTCTAAGTAGCTTTTAGCCATAAAAACTGCGTGGGCAGTACCTTTTTGTTCAGACTGAATAATTACTTCTGTGTTTATATTATTTCTTTCAAAATAGTCTTCTAGCTCTTTGTGCCTATAACCACAGACAGTACAAATATCCCGAATTCCAGCGCATGCCACAGAATCTATGACCCAGTGTATCATTGGTTTAAATACAACTTCCATAAGAACTTTAGGCTTATTTGTAAACATTCTAGTTCCTGTACCTGCAGCCAAAATCAATGAACAGGTATTTTTCATAAAAACTCCTTCTGTGTTATAATCATTTTGTTTACATATTATGCTAGTCATTTCAGAAATGAATTTAAAATTAAAAAATTGCACTCTACTCCGGTGAAAGGCTATCTGACGTAATTATATACTTAGAAAAACAATTTACGCACAACTTTTTCACAAATTGCGACACAATCACTTAAATTTAAGCAGAACCCCCAAGCACATAAAACAGTGCACAACCTTCTAAAAGATGAGAACCCAGCAGAAAGCCAACACAGCGGAAGATGCCACCAGGAAGAGAGAACTATCGATAATATTTCTCCGGCAGCAGACGCTTTTTGCTCCCACCTTTTTTGCTACCCAAATCTGAATTATCCATGGGGAAACCATCAGCTGAGCTCTTCCTGCGTGCAGACTTAACGATAATAAAAATAAAACCTAGTATTCCCACGAGGATCAAAAGCCACGCCACAGCCACAAGTGGTAAACTAGCTGGCACTCGTTCATCACGTTTGGCTACCACCTGTGGCAAAATCACCTCTCCCGCCTCAACTTCCGGCAAGTCGTCAGGCTTACAATTTTGCTCTGCGGCAGGTATAGGTACTCCGTCACTTTTCTGCTCAACTTTTTTGTCTGACCCAGTTGATTCTGGTGCTCCAACTAACTTACTTTTGGTAGCATCAACATTAGCGGCTGCCTTACCGTCCACTTTTTTTTCGACTTTAAAAACAGGCGGTTTACTAGAACCCGTATTTTCACGTTTTTTAGGCTCAGCTCGCGGAACTGAATTATGCTCAGACTTCTCCGTACTCTCCACCGCTACAGGCGCAGCATATTTATTCTGCTGACTGGCACTACCTTTTGCCTGACTAACATCACTCCGTTCATTGTGGCGCACTTCTAAATTATTTTTAGCACCCCTCGGAGAAGAATCAGCCGGCTGTACCTTTTGGGGAACTTGCACACCTGATGGGTTTTTGGAGTAAGATTCACTTTTTTCAGCTGGGGCATCCGGAACAACCTTAGGCTCTTCAGAAAACACAAACGAAAACGGTACAATGCAAAGCAAAGCAATCGTAAAATAGAAAAGAACAAAAAACTTTCTCATACCCACTACCTCAAAGCATCAAGAGCCTCGGCGCTACAAAAGTCACTTCCGCACCAAACACAACCGCAAACTCATATCTAAAAACAGCTAAACACCCATCATGGAAAAGCACGTAACCCACCACACAGCTACTTAAACAACAGCAACACACGTACAAATAACCGTGACATAAACGAGTAAACAAAATACAAAGCGGTGCAACAACGACCTAAAGGCACACGGAACTCTATCCAAAGTGATAAAGCCACACAGAAAAGACCACACCATGGTGCGGATAACAGGACTTGAACCTGCAATGAATTAATTCAACAAGGACCTAAACCTTGCGCGTATACCAATTTCGCCATATCCGCACTCCAAATAAACCGTGTTACGATTATATTACAAAAGTTACAAGATGTGCAAGATAAAAATTCGATGATAAGGTCGAACACAGTAAGTTAGGAAGCATTTAATAAATAAAATCAAGCTGATAATTGCAACTATATTTTTTTTGACTAATATTCATTTTTTATACAAAACGAATTGCATACCCACACACCAAGAGCGCCAGTATTTCTAATGTAAATAGAATTTGCTCATCTTTATGGACTGTTTTCACACACGCAATATATCTGTTTTATAGCACAATCCACTAGTAAATTATTTTCAAAATTTGTCGTTTTTTTACTTCCAACTCCAAAATCAACTAAACTTTTGATTTTTTACCAATTACTGCACACACTTGGCTATTTTTTATCGGACTTTTTCAGTTTACTACATAAAATTTGAGTCACATGCAAGAAGTGCTTTTTTTATAAATCTCTTGTAGCTTAAAATTTTAATTTTAATATGTCAGATTATTCGCTCGTAATGTCTAAATTGTATATTTTTTCGAAAAACTACGGTTGTTTTTATTTATTAAACTATTTTTTATTTTAATAAACAAATAACAAAACTTATTTTAGTTGACCCACAGGATTAATTTATGACTTATACCTTGTCAGTGCCTTTCAGAATCCGTGCTCTCATAATGCCTATATTTTTATAGATGAATTTTTACTATATTCATTGATGGAGATTGATACTGTTTTATTTTATCTAGATTTTATAATCAAAATTACTTAGAAAACTTTTTTATTTTTAAAATGAGGTTTTTGTATGTGTTTCATTTTTTACAAGTCCTAGCAGTTTAAAATAAATGTTTTAATTTTGGAAATAAACAAAAAATTTGAACGACGTTGTTATTAAATTTAATACTAATATGTTATAATGTATAGCAATATTTTTTATGTTGCTACAGTCGATATACAGCATTAAAATCTGTATGTTAGTTTATTTCTTCATAACAATCATTAGGGAGCCACCTAGATATCGCATGAAAGATACAGCATTCAAGACTATAGCTCAAAATAAAAAAGTTTTTCATGATTACAGTATTCTTGAAAAGTTGGAGGCAGGTATAGAACTTTTCGGTACGGAGGTTAAGTCTTTAAGGCAAGGTAGGGTAAATTTGAAGGATTCCTGGTGTTCTGTAAACGAAAAAACTATGGAACTAATGATACACAGGATGCATGTGTCTCCGTACGAAAAGGGTAACATTTTCAACAAAGATCCTACCAGAGTTAGAAAGCTTCTTATGCATAAGAGCCAGATATTAAGAATTTATGGATCAATTAAAAAAGAAGGATACACAGTAGTTCCAGTATCTTTGTATTTTAAAGGCTCATTGGTCAAAGTACAAATCGGCATGTGCAAGGGTAAAAAACTTTTTGATAAGAGAAGAGCAATAGCTGAAAAAGACACCAACCGGAGAATTGCCAGGAACATAAAAGAGTTTAACAGATAATCCACCTTACACGCCGCGCTGTTTTGAAATTTTGAAAATTTGGGGCTACTTTTGTTGTGCTAAAATAACTTTGGCAGATTCGGATGTGAAGAAGAGATAGGCGGTGTCTAGTTAAAGTTTAAGAGGTAGGGTTAAGTATAATCTAATTTTTGACTGTCTTTGTTTTTACTACTCTGGGCAAACCTACACAACTTGCGCCAAAACAATAACATTATTTGGTAATATCTACGCTCTTTTGTCGCCATGCATTTAGGTATGCTAACTCTTTACTCTTTACTTAATAAATACATTTTAAACAAATATCTTAATTAGTCTCTTTGCACAAATATATTTCATCATATATCGTTTAACAAGCACATTAAAAAATTTTAATCGTTTTTAGTATTCTGTGGCCGTGCCTGTAAAACGCATATATTCGCCTTCCCAATAAAGTGGGACCGTGCGAGTTTCTCCGTGCCTGTTTTTTGCAACTATACACTCCCCAGCGTTTTTGTTTACATCTTCGTCTATTACTTCCTTTGTGGAACTATAATAGTCTTCTCTGTACAGAAAAAGTACAATGTCCGCATCTTGCTCTATGGATCCTGAGTCTCGCAAGTCAGATAGTAAGGGTCTGTGTTCTGTTCTTTGTTCACTTGCCCGAGAAAGTTGTGAAAGCACTAGCACGGGAACATCTAACTCTTTAGCCATACACTTCAGACTTCTAGTTATTCCAGAAATTTCTTGCACTCTATTTTCTGATCTTTTAGCACCAGACATAAGTTGTAAATAATCTATTATTACAAGGTCTACTTTCCTTAGTCTGCGGAGTTTTGCTTTCATTTGGGGCACAGTTATTCCAGGAGTATCATCTAAATAAAGATCTGCTTTTGAAAGCTGTTCGCCTGCTTCAATAAGTCTGGTCCACTCTTCCTCTTCAAGCATACCGGTTTTTAATTTTGTACCAGGGATACTAGCTTGCGAGGAAAGAAGCCTAGAGGTAAGCTGCTCCCGCGTCATTTCTAAAGAGAAAAATGCGACTTTTTTCTTACTTTTCAAAGAAACATTTTTTGCAACGTTTAAAGCAAAACTAGTTTTGCCCATACCGGGTCTTGCAGCTAAAAGTACTAAATCAGAGCGACTAAGACCTGTTATAGTTCTGTCAAGATCCTCTATTCCCGTCGATATACTTTTGTAAAGATCACGATCATCAGAATTTAACTTATCTAGTCGATCAAACGTTTCAAGTATGGACTCATTTATTTTTACCAAACCTTTTACATCTTTGCCTTGGCGGATGTCAAAAATTTTTTGTTCTGCAAGGTCCAGAAGTAAAGAGGGCTCATTTAATCCGGACGAAGATTCTGAAATTATTTCCTTGGCTGCAGATATTAATTCTCGCGTATAGTACTTGTCTACTATTATTTCGGCATATTTTTCGACACCAGATACAGAAGGCACTATCTGCACCATCTGCATTAGGTATTTTTTGCAAGCGTTAAGGTCTTCGAAAACGTCTAATCGTTTTAGTCTCTCAAAAACTGTTATGAAGTCTATGGGGGCACCGACGGAATACATTTCCATCATTGCAGAGTATATTTGTCTATGATTTTCTAAGTAAAAATAATCAGACCTGGGTACTATCTCCATAACTGAACTCATGCACTTTTCGTAGTCTAAGAGTATGGAACCCAGCACCGCCTGCTCAGCTTCTATACTGAACGCAATTATACCTTCGCTGTCTTCGAAGCTTAGCATATCTTCAAGTTTAGATTTTTTTAATTCTAATGTTCGTTGCATATCTAAGATTAAAGCATATAAACTAAAACTATAGAAGAAAAAAAAAGAATAGATAATTTCAAAATTTAGTGTTATTTTTACTAAAATACTCTTTGAGCACACTTTTAAAGTTTTTTCTGCTTATTTTTTAAAAACAGACAAAACCTCTTTTTTTATAATAGACTTATAGTTTACTCAAAATGCCTTACCTTACCCAAAAAATTTTAAACACCGCTATAAATAGTTACGCCGTCAGCGGGGCAATCCAAGTTTGCCACCGCCCTGCTTACACAAGCTACTTCTCGTATTTGATTTTTGCAATTTAAGATTCAACGAAATAACCTAATTTACAGTTTCGCCACACAAAAAGTTTAGTTTATTTGTAACCTCATGCTCTAATCAAAAGTATACAAAAAACGCACCTAAATATATTTCAAAAAATACCTCTGTTTTTTCACATTACTCACTAAAAATCAAAAAGCAGAAAACTCGATCTATATAAGTATATTTTGTCAAAAATCTAAGAAATAACAACATTTCAAATTACAGAATCAAAAAAGTACTTACTCTAAAGGATTAATATCAATTCGAATGTAACAAAAAAACTAACTCGACGTTGATAGAAAAAAGTGCACTCAAAAATTAGTTTAACACCCGAAGCTACCACTTACGCCATCAGCATCTATGATTTCTCTTACCATCACCTATTCTAACAAATTTTTCATCACAGACCCACAGCCAATAACGCAAACGCCAATCACATTACACAGAAGCACCACCAAAAAATCAAGCCCATTACCAGCGTATGTACAAACTAACATCTACTCAGTCTGTAATTTTTCTTACCAACACCTACTCTAATAAATCTTTTATCACAGGCCCACAGCCAATAACGCAAGCGTCAACCATATTACGCTGAAACACCACCAAAAAATCAAGCCCATTACCAGCGTATGTACAAACTAACATCTACTCAGTCTGTAATTTTTCTTACCAACACCTACCCTAATAAATCTTTTATCACAGGCCCACAGCCAATAACGCAAGCGTCAATCATATTACGCTGAAACACCACCAAAAAAATCAAGCCCATTACTAACGTATGTACAAACAAACAGCTACTCAGGGCGCAATATACACCCTGTCTTATAATTTTACACGCAAACTTTTTTCTGAAATCCGATAATCAAAAATCATCCCTCCAAAACTTGGACCCTAATCTTAGCTTTAATACCTTTTAAAAATTTCAACTCGCAGACGTAAGTACCAAAAGCCTTTATCTCTTCACCCAAATCTATTTTTCTCTTATCTAAAGATATACCAAAATCTTCCTTAATTCTTGCCGCTATTTCTTTGTTGGTAACACTACCAAAAATTTTACCGTTTTCACCCACCTTTGCTTCTATTGCGACAACTTGACCATCTAGTTTTTTGGCAATCTCCTTCGCCTCTTCCTCATATTTTTTGGATCTGAAAAGAATAGCCTCGTTCTTAGATTTAAGCTCACTTAACCCCGATTTATCCGCCGGCTTTGCAAAACCCTTAGGGAACAAAAAATTTTTCGCGTATCCGTCCTTAACATTGACTAAGTCGCCCGATTTTCCGCTCCCTTTTAAATCTTTAGTAAGTATTACCTTCAAAATCTTTACTCCTAAGACAGTTTTATTAGCCATGTGCTACTTCGTAATTATAACATAAAGTAATATTTTTACTTGCTTAAATAAAAACTCATTTGACCCACAAAAATCTAAAAAATTACCCTAACACAATAAAAAAAGAAATATTCATAAAAAATACATTCTTACTACGACTATTACCATTCTTCAAAATATAGAAACAATAAAAACGTCGAATACAGCCTTCTTTAGTCCAAATAATTTATTCAAAAAATAAAACTTTTTCATCTTTTACAATGACATGTAACCATTTTTAGGGCACAACAACATATAAGCAGTCTCAAAGTCACCAATCCGAGCTTCGAATTTGTAGAAATTAAAAATATAATCTTAATGACAGCAACACAATTGCCTACAATCTTTTTATGAACTATCACATAAAATTGCTAAAAAACAGCAAAAAGCTTAAAGAAATTTAACTAATATTTTGTTACTAAATAAAAATTCTTTAACTATAGCATTTTGCGAACACTCTCTATGTATATAATTTTTATCAATTTATATAAACTTATACATATTTTTAAGTTTTTACAAAGCCGTATCTTCATGATATCTTTCAGTATTTTCAAACGCCTGCTTCCATGCCCTGCCTATTTCCCTGATGCTTAAAAATTTTTCTCTGTAGTCAACATATACTATATGCTATATTATGACCTAAATTATGATTGCACGCAAGCACACTATTAACATTCGCTGCAAAAAAGTTATTCTTTGCAAAAGGGTAATTTCTGTATATTTTTTACACCTAGCAACTGTTGATAATACTACGTTTGAAAAAATGTCTAAATAAGATATTTTAAAAATTGTAATTGTTAATATATAATTTTTAGGTTATAATTAAAAAATATGCGTAGTATACAGTACGGTAAATTAATATCTTAATTGGAGAATTTTTATGGAAAGCTTTAAAACAATTGAGCCGCTAGAACTGAACACCAAAAATGTATTCGATCTTATATCTAACAGGTGGATGCTTATTACAGCCGGGACAAAGGACAGCCTTAACACAATGACAGCAAGCTGGGGATGTTTGGGTCACCTGTGGCAAAAAAATATCACGGTTTGCTTTGTACGAAAGGAACGACACACTTTTAAATTTTTGGAGAAAAATGACTATTACTCGCTGTCGTTTTATCCAGAAAAATATAAAAAGGTCCTAACGTATTGTGGAACACACTCTGGAAAAGAGGTCGACAAAGTTAAAGAGACGAATCTTACACCGATTTTTGAGGAAGAGGCGCCTTACTTTGAGGAAGCAAATTTAATTTTTATTTGCAGAAAAATATACACAGATGACATAAGAAAAGAAAAAATACTAGATCCTGAAATTATAAATAGTTTTTATACTTCCGACGGAATTCATAAAATTTATGTTGGTGAGATAGTTAAAACGCTGATAAAATGAAAAATGGAAAAACTCTGCGCACACATAAACCTCTGCTACTTTGTACTACCTTAAATAAAAAGCGAAAATGCGTGTCGTTTGTTTTCTTTTTTATTGGTCACAGCAAGTGGCAAGCGCGAACGCTGATCGCATTTACCAAACCCCACTGAACAGCAACCAGCTGTAAGACTGTTGAATTTGCGAACTGGTGCCAAACAACCAGCAATTATATCATATTTCTTAAAAAACATAAATGATATCCACTGCTCATTAAACAATTGCAAAAACACAATACGTAAAGCGCCATAAGAACCTGGCTTAAAAAACCTCAGTTAGACATTAACTAAAAAAGCAGTATCCTCACTTTTTGCGCCGCCACTAAGATCAATATAACGCCCCTGTATAAACGAATTAAAGCATCTCTTCACCACATTTACTCAACGCTACAAAACCCATATAGGAGTCAGCAATCTCTCTACTTAACCAGCAATTATATATTACTGTATATGTCTCAACCAACTGTATATTCACTTGTAGCATGTCGTCAATCCTAATTTATACAACTTTAATTCCAACGCAATCGTCTTTCTAAAATAAAAGTCTATACAAGAATCTAAGAACTAAATACGCCACTAACGGTTTTTCCTATAAACCCACCAATTTTTCCTCCAACAAAAATGCTTGCAAGGCAAGTCCCACACCACATTAGCAAGCACGCCAGTGGAGCGGGACCTATATTGCCGCCAAGAACAGCAACTATTCCCCCTACCCAACCTAACACGCCGCCAAGATGCACACCCACTACCGCCCCACCAAGCCACCTAAAAGTTTACCTACCTTTTCTAAAAGGCTAGACTCTTTTTGCCTATTCTCTTGAACTACAATAACATAATTCTCTCTCGACTTACCTAATCTACCAGATTCGTTCAAATAAGAGTTACTCATACGTGAATTATCTCTCCCGTCGATATAAACGACCCTTTCAGCTGAACACATTGGAGGAGTAGTCACTGTGCCAATTGCCGCAACCAATGAAATCCAACTTAACAAACCCAAAAACTTACTAAACATAAAACCACCTCAAATAAAAACTAAAACTTTCTTTATTTTAACTCAAAAGAAATTGCAAATCACCAGCAAATAAACGTAAAATTTAATTGTTTTCATAGCAAAATTTTCACCTTATTTACGCTTTAGTTTATGCCTTAAGAAAAAAGCAAACTGTTAACAGCCTTTCCAGCAAACCCACCAACTACTTCACCAGCAGCAGCACTTGCAAGACAAATTAGCACACCTGTTAACATACTGGCAGTAGCAGCGAGTGCACTACCGACAGCAGCAGAGGCTACAAGCCCTGCAAAAGTTACTGGTGCGGCTAAAAGCGTGCCAACACAAAAACCGCCTGCCGCTCCCACAACTGCACCTACTGCTTCTGCAACACTGGGGTTTTTTTGTTCATTTTCTCGCACTACAATAACCCTACACTTTTCTGGGTTTTTCGATTTAATAGATTTGTCAAAGTTAAAGTTACCTTCACGCGTACTATTTCTGCCGTCATTGCATGCAACCTTTCCAGCTGAACACACTGCGTGATTAGTTATCGTACCAATTGTTGCAATCAACGAAATTATACCTGTTGATCGAAAAAATTTACTAAGCATAAAATCACCTATAACAAAAATAATTAGGATTCTCCCTATTTTAACATAAAAATAATTATAATTCAACATTAAATAGGCATAAATACAACTATTTTGTAAAAAAATATAAATTTTAACCTGCTTAAAGACCTTAGTTTATGTCAGAAGAAAATTTCAGTTTTTATAAAAATATTTGTTATAAACTTTATTTTTATTATGTGTTAAATAAAATATCAGAAATGATTCTATTAGAAAGTAAAAAACCTTTAGTCGTAAGACTTATGCGGTTATCACTGATAACTTTTGCGAGTTCAAGCTTTTCAAAAAGTATGGCATTTTTAAAATATTTTTTGGGAATACTCTTTCCAAATTTCTTTAGATATTTCTCATTAACTAGACCTTCGTTCAATCTCAGTTGTAACATAGTATACTCTTCTTCTGGAATCATTTTTTGGCACTCAACTATCGGTGAATCTTTGTAGACAAAGTTTTTTAGTGAATCTTTGTAATAAAATCTCTTGTAACCAATTAAAGAGTGTGCACTAGGCCCTAAACCTAAATAGTCTTCTATATTCCAGTACTTTAAATTATGTTTGCTATAAAATCCAATTTTAGAAAAATTAGAAATTTCATACTGTTTAAACCCTAAATCTTCTAGCAAAAGAACAGTATTTATATAATTTTTACATTGCTCTTCCTCTGAGCACAAATTTAACTCATTCTGAAGTTTAAAAAACTGAGTGCCTTCCTCTATTTTTAGCATATATGCCGATACATGTTTCGCACCTGACGTTCTGCAAAATTTCAAAGTATTTGCTAAACTTTCTTTGGTCTGATAAGGAATATTAAGCATTACATCTAAAGAAATATTGTCAATTCCAGCTTTTCTAACTTTATCTATTACATTTACTGTTTGTTTATGACTGTGCAGTCTCCCTAAACTTTTTAGCTCAAAATTATTAGTAGACTGCATACCAATAGATACTCTGTTAATACCCATTTTTTTTAATTCACAAAAACTTACTTCATCTGAACTACCAGGATTACTCTCTATAGTTATTTCTTGAATATTTAGACGAAAATTATTGCCAATAGTATTAAAAATTTTATATATATTACTTTCACCCAAAAGTAAAGGTGTTCCGCCGCCCAGGTATATTGTGTCTACGTAATACTGTTTTGCTAACCTGTCTCCCCATGTTTTTATAGATCTTGATAATGCTTTAGTATAAATTACTGCCAGTTCTTTATCGAAAATTTCTGAATAGAATGAACAATACGGGCATTTTTTTATGCAAAATGGTACATGTATATAAATCCCCAGAGATGGAAAAGGTCCTTTGGCCATACTGCTTTTACCTCAATCCTATGTAACTTTTATGGCACAACAATTACAAATTTTATAAAAATAAACAATTTGTCCAGATATGGCCACTCTTCAGAATTCTAATAGTAACTAAACTAGATTGCAGTATTTATAACATTTTCATAAGTTTTTATCCACTCTTAACTTAATTTTTATTTGAAAAAATTTCACAAATAGTGTAAAATAGCAATGAGTGTGTAAATTTTGTGAAAATTACTTAGATTGGAGGTGTTTGTGTGCGTATGCTTGGAAAAATTTTTGACGTCTCTATTAAGGGGCCAGTTTGCAACGTTAAAAGCACGGTGAAGCGCTGCCTGCCGTTTTTTTACGGTTATGTTAGCAACAAAGACAGCTCGTTTTACAGAAAAAAAGTTTATGTGGTGGCAAACAATGATCTTAGTAAGAAGCACATAAAAGGTCAAGTGATCGCTTCCGCGAAGACGGGTGGACCATTTTTTTCTCATCAGAAATTGATATTGGCCCCACTGGGGCATGTTTTTTATGCTTCTGAGATAAAAAACAGATTTTCCAGAATAAAATCTAAAAGATATGTTAGTCACATATCTTGCCTTTATGAAAAATCGTGTGGAGCAATAGTTTTTAAAAATGTGGGAAATACCAGGTATTTTTTGTTAGTACGGCACAATAAAAATAAGCACTGGGGTTTCCCTAAAGGACATACGGAACTGCACGAATCAGACGAGCAGACAGCTAAAAGAGAAATCAAGGAAGAAACTAACCTAGATGTTGAAATTTTAGACGGTTTTAGGCAGTTGGGATTTTACCATCCCTACGGGATAGTGGAAAAGAAAGTAGTAATATTCTTAGCAAAAGTGTTAAAGAATACTGAAAACTTGAAGCTCCAGAGAAAAGAAATAGACGACTACAAGTGGGCCACAGCGAATGAGGTTCTTAAGAGTTTGCGCATAGGAAACGAGGCTTTTGTTTTTAGAAGTGCTCTAAAATGGCTCGAGGATCAAAAAGTGAGTTGATTTGCGAATTTTTTCATAAACTGAAAAACTTAGCTGCATGACAGTTGCTTTAGGCTTTTCAGTTTCTCAGGTGCTAGGAAATGAGACGTTGACATGTGTGCCAATAGCGCATTTACTTAAAAGAATCCAGAAAAATTAAAACTTAGATCAATTCATCTAAGTTTTTTTGTGCATGATGTCTTTTTACTCTCTAAATTCCTCTTTATAGCCAAATCTTTAATTATCACCATGATCAATAAACTTACAAACTTCTAGGATTGCGAAAAACTATTGAAATAAGCATCTAGCAGAGGTAAATTTTTACATAAATTTTGCGATAAAAACTCTTAATTCTTTTCAAGTAATTTTAGAATTTGCGTTAAGATTACCTATTACGCTACTAGCAAAATTCATACTTATTCCTGCCCAAGATATTTTTTACATTCCTCCAGGTTACGCTCTTCAATATGGAGTAGTTTTTTTCCTAAGTCCAATATGTTAGGTTCTATTCTACCATCATATTGCTTAAGTCTTCTAATTATTTGTATGATACCCATTACGCTGCCCTGCATAAGCATTCCAGCAATATTATCTGGAGATTTATCTAAAAGAGTCTTAATGCTAACCATCAGATAAGTTTGTACTTTTTGCAACATGTTGTTACTTTCGGAGTCACCATCATATTTTTTCATAATTTCTTGAGCATTTTCAGAAATTTTTTTGTACTCTCTGTATTGACTTTCCAACATAGCTTTAAAGTTTTCGTCATTAGCAATATCTATTAATTGTTTAATAGAATCTACACCCATCTGTGAATTTTTTTGAACAAAATTTAAGAACTCTACTTCTTCATTCATGTGTTAACAAGAACCCCCCGTTTAATTTTGTAAAGAACATAAAAAAATAAACGCCAACCAACTAGAAATAGTTTTCCCGGGAATTAAGTCTGTATACAGGATTTAGAAATTCAATCGTTTCACTCCAAAAGATTTATATAAATTTAACCACTTATTTTTAAGTTAATAGTTCAAATTATTAGTACTAAGAATCAGTTAAAAAACGACTAAAAAACATAACTATTATACTACAAATATAATAACTATGTTAACATTAGCTAAAAATCGTGAACTAAACAAGTGAATCTATCAAACATTCAGAGTTACACCGAACAATCATATAGTTGATAACTGGCTTGTGTTTCTTAAATTGTGAATTAAAGTCAAAATTTACAGTATTCCCGTGGTATCTCAAATGAGCTGCATTTATCAAAGGTAAATAACACTAAGGCTATATATATACTTATTTATTAAGGGCAAAGTGCAAAAAAGCAGCTGGGATGCCCTTGGGCGGTACTTCAATTTAGAATACCTGGTAGTTGAATATTGACATATGACACTAACATTTTGATAACCACCAAGCAATTGGACATATTGACTAAAGGATAGCAAATTGGATCGGCACTGTTTGAGCTGTGGTGTAATGCCAGTCAAAAGAGAGTGGAGCTACATTGTAGCGATGACGCAGTAAAACTGAACGATTTACAAATTTTTGACTGGCATTTTACACTTATAACTAGAGTTGCTCTGAGACTCCAACAGTGCGACGAGGCAGTATGCCAGGACTTTTCTAGGAGCAACGAAGAGTATAGGCTACGTGGAAGCACTAAATTTCACAGAATCTCAACAAAATCCTACGAAAGAAACTTTAATCCGTTAGTGTTGCGCCAAAAACAATACATTGAGACTATTAGGCGAAAAAGTTGACTATTATCCATACACTAGTCTACATAGTATGAAAACTTGAGATATACTATACTAAATACTGTCTACTGAAATAGATATTTTAGAACGTGCAAATACAAATCATTTTAAAATATTCCATTCGCTTGGTTTATTTACATCCTTCAAATAAGGTTACTGCCCAGATTCATTCTCTTTATTGTTATTTATGGCTTTATTTTTTCGACTAGCTCTTTTTTTCTTCTTCTTAAGCAAATTATCCATATGGCCAGATTTTCCTCCCGCATGACTCTTTTTATTAGTCTTATGACCAGAATTCTGTTCCGCTTCCCCTTCATAACCTTCGTTTATTTTGATATTTTCATTCTTACTCATATATGATTTACAAACCTTGTATGTAACAAACAACCCAGCAGCTAAGGCAGCAGTATAACGATGGTTTTTAATGAAATCTACCGTATATGGGGCAACTTTTTTGTAAATACTACTTCCAGTAATTGTGTTACCCACGGTACTAAGCTTTTCTCCAACTTTCTTACCAATACCACTATTCTTTACCGCATCTATAGTTGTGTTTGCGAAAGAACTCATTTTGTTACCAGTCTTCCCATCCAACCAACTAAGACCGTCGCCTAGTTTACCAGCGGCCTTCGCTAGACCCCCTTCAAGTTGATCTGCACCTTTAGCAATTTTAGCAATAAATGACCCTGCAGCTCCTTTTATTTTGCTTCCCATAAAACTGGCACCATTTTTTAATGTATCCCAAAGGCCAGCCTCGGGTGCATTGGACTCGTAATTATTGGTAATAATGTCAAGATGGTTGCCAGACGATGTTCCCGAACTTATATCTGGTAATTCAACGGAATCGCCAGCTTTGGAACCAGACCACCAATCACTAAACCAGTTTGCACTTGCGGAACTACTTGCTGCGGCACCAATTGACCCCGCTACACTGGTGCCTAACATGGTAGCGGCTTTCCCCACAGATCTCCTACGGTTTGAACTTTTGCTCATATTAAAGCCCTCCTATATTTAAAAAACTAACTTTGTTATTTTAGCATATATTTTTCATTTTGTAAATACTTTTTTATAATTGTTTACATTTTTTGTTTATTGATTTACATTCCATCTTTTAAATAATTAAGCTGAACCGTTTGAATTTCTATGTTTAAAGCAAGACTCAAAAAACATGACAGAAAAGCTGTGACGCCAAAAATCATCTTAATGATTTATTAATTACGAAGTTTGCGATAATTGTAATTTACCTAAAAAATTATCTCTTGCGCCATTTTGGCAAAACAGCGCAAGTAACTACAAAGTATTGGTAATACTTAGATTTATCGCGTTATGTTATTGTTAACATGCCTGGGTTACAACTCCGTCAGTAAGAGCTTGTATTTGTTTTCTCCGAAGCCCTACAAATTTATGGTTTTACACTACAAAAATATTGTTACTTAAATTTTAGATTCTACGTAACTTTATTAAAAGAAATAGAATAGCTTTCCTAACTTTTAGCAGAAAACACCCACTTTGCTTTCAACGCAGAACACAAAGCCACACACAATATCTGGTACCAAAGCGACAACTCAAATGCTTCTAAAATTTAGAACGGCGAACTTTATTTTCTTTTTAAAACAACCTAATAATTTATCAAAATAATTTATACTTCGCTCTTTTTTCTAAATCTTCTTCTTTTACTGTGTATAAACAATCCAAAAGTTTATTTTTGTATGAAATGGTTCCATCTGTTTTTTTTATTGCAATGAAGGCCAACTCCCCGCAAATACCGTATGTGCAAAGAGCAGCTACACATGCGCTCTCCAGAACACTTAAATTGTTTCCTTCACCTACTTTAGAGGCAAGAAAAGCTGCTACAATGCCACTTAATATACATCCTGTTCCACAAACCTTACTCATCATTGAATTGCCGTTCTCAATTATATATATATTATCTTTGCTTATTATTAAATCAATTGCACCAGTTAAAACTAAAATAGTATCTAATTTTTTTGCAACATCTTTCACATCAAGCAAAAATTCTTGAAATTCTTTCTTTGCCAAGTCGTTGGTTTCTCTTATTTCATCCCTTGCTCTAACATCTACGCCTGCGCTATCTTCTAAAATAAGTTTTTTCTTGCCGTAAATAAGAGCCCTTATTTCTGATATATTCCCTTTTAGAACCGTAAACTTGACTTTTTTTAAAATCTCCTTTACAACAAAACCCCTATATTCAGATGCTCCCAGTCCAACAAGATCTAAAACTATTGGTTTTGCATACTTACTAGCGTACGTACCGACTGTTTTCATAAGTTTAAAACTTTTTTCGTTTACAGTACCTATATTTATATTTACACCATCTGATATTTTTACTAAATCGTTTGCTTCTAAAACTTCACTCGACATAATTGCACTTGCACCTAAAGCCAAAAGTGCGTTTGCGCAGTCGTTAACTGTTACAAAATTTGTAATATTATAAATTAGAGGCTTTTTGGCTCTTAAATTTGATAAAGCATCTTTTAGCAAAACTTTGATCCTTTCCTTTGATTATTAGGTGTTTTCTAACTCATAACTAACGGTGTTACCATATACGTTGTATAATATCACCTTATTTTTATAAAATCAAATTAATTTATAATAAATTTTAAATATAAATTTTGAATTTAGCTACTGTAAAGAAATTACCATTAATATATAAATAAAATATTTTTGTTAATTATCTCAAGTTTAATAACACGCTAAACCTATATATATTCTTTGTTTATAAATACTTTTGTAAGTTTTGGAGTAATCTGCTTGTGTTTCTCTACGCTGCTATATTTTTGTATTCAAAATATTAAAAAATAAGTTTTACACATCTATGCATAAAATAAACAAATCCTGGAAAAACTAAAGTATACTTTTTGTTGAAAAAATTGGTAATTAAAGGAAGATAGTGATAAAAATGGATAGTCTCAACCAAAAACTTTAACTTCAAAGAAAAAATTTACAAAAAATGTTATTCTTGAATTATGCCATTTTAGATTTTGTGTTCATTGATTTATTTACTATGTTCATCAGCACTTGGCGTCATTAATGTAAAAAACTGGAGTAAAAAAGTTTCAAGGAGAAAAAATTAAGTATTGGCACAAGTTTAGCTATTTTAATACGCAGATAACTTTGTTTGATTAAGCAAAAACTAAAGGTTAGCTACTAAAAATACAAATAAATTTTTGTCTGAAATAGTGATAAAATTTGTTATCGTCCTAATACACCTATAGAATGATGAATAGTGCAATTTTTACAGAATTAATTTATTAACTACTTTTAAAACAATACCCTTTTTTAATTTGAGTCTTTTATGTTGCAATCAATGCTGTTCTTCTTGGTTTTAACTTTTGTTAAGGCAAAGATGGTGTAGCCAGCTCATTTTCTAAATCTCACAGATCAATATAAATTTCTAATATGTAAAACTAGATACAAAAAGATACGAATTAAGTGAAATATACAAAAAATTTGGGAATAAAAATCTAAAAATTGTAATTTAAGACATCATTCCTATTAGCGTAAAGTGGACTTTTTTTAAATCGTTATGATTTGTGCTATTTCAAAATTCACCTAGACATCTAACCAAGTTTTTGGTTGTTTCATATCTACAAGATAGTCTCGAATACTTACGGCATCAGTGCTCAAAATACTTTATCATCTATACGTCATTGTTTCGCTTTTATTTTATATAATATTTATAGATTTATAAATTTTTGTTTCCATCAGTTTGTCAAAATTTTATTTCTTGTTAATTACTTGACATACCTTTCCCTTTTCTACGTTTATTATACTTGTACTCACTTTTTTTGCTTTTTCGGTGTCATGTAGCACCATGACAAAAGTAATTTTGTTAAAAGCATTTAATCTATCAAACATTTTATATAAAATATCTGAGGTTTCTTCATCTAAATTTGCGAATGGTTCATCTAATATTAACATTTTAGGCTCAGAACAAAGCGCTCTGGCGATCAAGACTCTTTTTATCTGTCCGCCAGAAAGGTCCATCATTTTTCTTTTATATAAATCAGGTATTTTCAATTTATTTAAAAAATGAGTAGTTATGTCGCTGATTTTATTTATTCTGCAGTATTTTGCCAGTCCTGGTCTTACTGCTCCAGTAAAGATCGCTTCTTCAACGGTTGCAGGCATATTGGCAAATCCTGTATTAAACTGTGGAACATATGATACGTCACTCCTTTTTAAATTAATAAATGATATCTTTCCGTTGTCAATAGGGATTATACCTAAAATAGCCTTTATCAAAGAGCTCTTGCCTGCGCCATTTTTACCAACAATGCAGATGTAATCACAAAATTTTACCGATAAATTAGCATTTTTTAAAATGCTAATCTTTTTTCCACAAAATTTATAAGAAATATTGAGATTTTTTATTTCTAATATATTCATCTAAGCTAAACCTTGTTTCAAATTTTCTAAGTTTTCCTTCATCAAATCAAAATACGTTATCCCATCTTCAAATCCAGACTTATCTACTGTATGAAGGGAATTAAACTTTAAAACTTTAGCCCCCGTTTCACCGGATATTAAATTAGCCAATTTCAGATTGCTGCCATCTTCATAAAAAATAGAACCCACTTTATTACTTTTGATGAAATTTAGAATTTCTGAAATCTTTTTAGCATCAGGCTCAGCATTATCATCACAACTTGTATACGCAGAAATATACTGTAAATGGTATCTGTTTACAAAGTAATTGGCTGAAAATCTGCTAGTAAACACCAATTTTTTCAACCGTGAAGAATCAGCAACGTTCTTGAATTCTTCATCCAGACTTTCAAGTTTATCTGAGTAACATTTCTCATTAGTTATATAAAAATCTGAATTTTTTGGATCTTTATTACATAAAGTTTCTAAAATAGAACACATCAACTGCCTAACTTTTTGCAAATCAAGCCAAATATGAGGGTCCACTTTATTCCCAATTTGTATAAAATCTAACCCAGTTGTAACATCAATTATATTACTTCTACCCTCTAACTCATTTTTAAATAACCGATCTACCCAAGGCTCACATTTATCGCCAGCATATAAAAACAAGTCTGCATCCACGATGTTTGACACGTCTTTAGCGCTAAATTCAAAATCATGAACATCGACGCCAGGCGGCAAAAGAACTGAGACATCAGCTCTGTCTTTTACAATTTGCTTTGTTATGTCATAAAGTGGAAAAACGCTGACAACAATTTTTATTTTATTATTATTCATACCGTTTTGTGATTTCCTACCGTTGTCAGAGCACGATGAAAAAGAAAACAGGCTAACAAGAATAAAAACAAAAAAAAGTAAACTCTTACCTATGGATCTCAATTTTTTACCTTTTTATTCAAACTATTAAAGTACAAAAACTATACATAAAAATAAATTTCACATAAAAACACACATCAATACGAGAAGACAAGCACACAAAAACATACTTAAATCTAGACTTTATTCTTACAAGAACTACAAAATCCGTATAGTGAACTACCTGGAATATCTAATAAAAAGCCCTTTTTTTCTTGTAAAGTTCGCCGCAAACTGAGCATTTCGTCACATTCAAAATGACAAATCTTTTCACACCTAAGACAAACCAGATGACAGTGCGAATCACAACCTTGCTCCTTATTTACATATTGGTAGCAAGCTTTGCCACCAGAATTGATCTTATACTGCCTTATGGAACCTTCTTTGAGCAAATTCCCAACACATCTATACACAGTTGCCTTGCTAACATAACGCCCATCCTCCTTTAAAATTTCAAAAATGTCATCAACTGTAAGGTGATCCTTTGAATTCTTTACTATACACTCCTGTACGTAGCATTTTTGCTTTGTTTTTCTGTGCGATCCCAAGAGCAAACACCTTAACAATATTAAGAATCATTATCAATTTTAATGCTATCTGGTTTCTTTGTCAACGTGTTACTACTGAAACTATTACTAAAAACAGCTAGAAGAATATATTTTTGGTTTTTAACTTCCTAGCTCCTAATCTAGCTTTTATAATTTTTGATTATATATTTCATAATTTTAATATATTATGCTCATATTTTTAATTGAAAATATATTTGCTAAAACTAATATTGGAATTTTTTAAAATTTTTAAATACCTCTGCAGTCCAATTTTTTGTCTATTCATTTCCAGTGCCTCCCATCCTATAAGAGGATGCTACTAAAAATTTTAAGGGGAAAATATTGACTTAAGCTTTTATTTTTAGATGTTCTTAGATTATTTTTATATATTTTTTAAAAAATTTACTAATGGCAACAGCAACTAAGTATCGCTGAGTTTTAGCTTAAAATCTTTTATTTTTTCTTATTTGGACAGTTTTCAAACATTAGTGTTTATTTTCATTTATTAATGGATATAGTTCTGAAGTTAGTCTGTCAAGAGCTAAGTTGTCGACTTGCATAATCAAAAGTTAAGAAACATAAGATATCTTGTGTGAAAGATGGTAAAAAGTAACAGCTTTAGGAATTATTTGGAAACTATGATCTCTAATAGCGAAAATATAGAAGACATTCGGCGAATGCGCCAAGAAGCGATAAAAAGAGTACAAGAAATGCAAAAAAGAGCAAAAATTTCTCTAGAATACAGCAATTCAGGAATTAGGAATGTTGAAAAAAGTCTAAACATAGAAAAAGGTACAAAAGAAAGTCAAAGTGAACAACCAAATAGTCTGCCTTATACAAAAAAAGAGCAAAACAACGCCTTATTAAACATTAAGAATTTAATTAATGATCCAGAAAAAAGTTTAATACTAGTACTAATTCTGCTACTAGCAGATGAAAATGTGGACGTTATACTTTTAATCACACTGTTTTATATTTTGATTTAGAATGAATATTGAACAAAACTGACCAAAGCCATCACGAAGGACAAAAGTCTTTCATTTTTTCAATCAGAAGCTACACGAATAAATATCACCAAAATCAAAATACTCAAGGGAAACAAAAAAAACTTGCACTATAAATAAAAAACTTACCACAAAATGCCAGCAAGCACACGCGTCACCTACAATATTGTGACCTTGCTCCAAGAAAACCAAGCTATTCAACTAAAACTTTAACTACCACCGCTGACCCGAAATCACTACGCGCAAACATAGACCTAAAGGTAAAAAAAAATCTATCGCAATGAATTTCTTTATTAACTGCTAACCCGCCACAAGCCGGACTGGCAAAACTAAAAACAGAAACGAATCTCCGGAAACAGGTGTAACTTTTACCGGGGACAGTGCACCGGAGAACTCTACGTTTACAACATCGGTGTCTGCACTCTTTAAGGCGTCTAAAATATATTTACTGTTAAGCCCTATTTCAAATTCATCTCCACTATAATCGACGGCCATCCGATCTTCTGATTCTCCCAGGGGTGATCTGCAATAAAAATTTATCAAACCCTTCGAAAACCTCAAATGAACTGGACTTTTTGTACGCTCTGAAATTAGAATAGAAACCCTCTCTATACTTTCTATAAATTCCTGCACACTAACCTGAAAACTAAAATCACAAGTTCTTGGAATCGCAGCATTGTAGTCAAGGAACGACCCTTCAAGCAATCGAGAAATGATGCTGTAGCCAAAAGCACGGAAGACTACGTGCTGCTTTCCCACAAAAATAGAGACCACTTCGCCTGACAGAACGCCCACTGCTGCATTGCCACCCGCCCCTTGGACTTTGCCCTCGTTAACTTTTTCATGCTCTTCCTCAGGTCCTGTACTTTTCTCATTCGGCATGACACGAATAAGTTCTGAAAGTGTCTTGGCGGGCACAACAAAATTTTCTTCTAAATTATTTTTAACGCTCAATTCTGAACAAGTTTTAGCAAGTCTAAACCCATCCAGCGAAACCAGCGTAATAGAGTTGTTTTTTATCTCGAAAAGTGTACCCGTATTGACCGGCCTATCATCCAAAACCGAAGCCGCAAAGATGGTCTGCTTAACCATTCTCTTCAAAACGTCGCACGGCAAATCTATTTTTTCCCCTTCATCTATGCTTGGTAAAGCTGGATACTCTTCTTGCGACAGTGCTTTTATAGAAAACTTACTTTCCCCAGAAGCAATTAATACATTCAAGTTTTCACTGACGTTTATCGTAACCTGATCACAACTGGACTTACGTAATATTTCTATAATTAATCTCGCATCTAAAACGCATCCGGATGGTTCATCAATTTCAGCAGGAATAGTAGTAGTTATACCAAGCTCTAGGTTGTACCCACAGATAAAAAGTTCACTTCGACTCTTAGCTTTCAGCAGAGCACCTTCTAAAGCTTCAATCGTGGATTTATTCGATATTGCTCTTTGCACATTTTGCAGCGCATCTTTAAGAACTCCAGGATCACAAACAATTCTCATAGACTACCTCTATAATCGCAACACAACAAAGGGTATTCTAGCATATTTATAACGAAAATAGAATCAAAAATTTAAGATTTAACTATTAACTAGAAAAATCATTTGAAAATTCTAAAAAATAGAACAATCCAATAAAACAGCAGTATCCAAATACTTTCTTGCAAGCGTTCGGTCAAGTTTTGTGAAAACATCATCAAATAGTAATAAATATAAATTATTTAGATAAGATTAAGACAAAAAACAAGCTTTATTTTCATGAATTTCGAAAAGTAAAAATATTCAAACAACAAAAAATTAAATTACTTGTGATAGATTTAACTTTTAGAAGGACCTTTAATTTAAATTCAGCTATGTTATGTTGTTATCGATACTAGTCAAATGATGCCAAAGAGTCAGTACTAAAAACAAATGCGTAAAATAAAATTATGCCTAGCAAAAGTTTTTAACTATTACAAACATCTTTAATTTTTTAATCGCCCCACATTTAGAATATTTTTTTAACTTTTAGTGATCATATTTACCTAATTTTTCACTGATACAAAAGACAAAATTATAAATAAGTCGCTAAGGTGTCATAAAAATGGGGAAAAATGTACAAAACTTGATATAAAGTATTAAGTGAAAAGTTTTTTCAAGTAAAGTTTATTGCACAGTACTAAAACAGTTGGAATGCTATTGTGTTAAACTTCCGGTGAAACAACGCGACAGATAATTTTGTGAATTAAGGCATAGTTGGAGAACGATTAGCCGAAGTTTTTTTACAGAGAAGTTGCTGTTTTAATTTTTCACAATATGTTGTTAGGATTGAGACTGTCGTAAAGTATTGTTTCTAAATGAAGGCAAACGCGCATCAATTTAATAGACAGGCTTGAATGTAAGATTATGTGATAGTTTTAAAGTGCAACTTTTGAAATTTCTTCTAAAAACAAGAATCGTAGGAAAACAAATTTGTATGTGTCATTGACATAACATTGTTTTTTTGAGCTTCTAAAATTTAATGAAGAGTTGCGTAAGTTAATCTACGCGTAGGAATAATTTGCGTTTAGAAGGTTTTTTTTAATTTTTCTCAAAAACCAGTGGTATTATTTGAAAAATGTGCACTAGAAATCTAAAGACAATTGACAAAATGAATTGAGGCTACTTTTCAATAGTACGCTACCGACTCAAAAAATTGAAATACCTAAGTATTAGAGAGAACTTGCAACGTCCCCGTGCAAGGGTATAGTATAAAATCTAACTTTACAGAAATATAGTTAGTGTCAAGCTTTTTGCTATAATAGTAATTAAAATTTGACAAAGTTTTTATGTTGAAAAATTATAATTCTGATCAATTTTAATGTCGACTTTGTTTAAAAAATCACATAGTTAAAATTTTCTGTGCGAACTAACTGCGGTTTTGAATTTTTTTCTTGACAGATTTGTTCCATGCAGGCTACAATATCCAAGGTTGGTCTTTATATGTTATTTCGTGGGCCATTAGCTCAGTTGGTTAGAGCGTCCGGCTCATAACCGGCAGGTCCTGGGTTCGAGTCCCCGATGGCCCACCATTTTTGTGAAAAGTTTCGTTTATTGTTTTTTGATGTTTTGTCCCAGACCGATGCAATAGGTCGATCAGTGTGTGGGACTGGCAGCTCACGGAGTGTTGGTGCTATCTTTTTTATATGGTTTTATAATCCTTAAAAGTACTTGAGGGGTCGTATTCGAAACTTTTGTTGTTTTAACTCTATTTGTGTAGTGAGTATTGAACTCTTTTGACTTAACTCTGATTTGGACTTTCTGCATCGTGATATACATTCGAGTTTGGTTTTATGATGTTAAAAAATGTTTGAGGAGCCGTACCTGAAGCTTTTGCTGTTTGCCTCCTCATGGCTTTATTTGTGTAGTGAACATTTAATTTTTTTGACTTAATCTAGTTTGAGCTTTTTTGCATCGTAGCATACGGTTGATGTTAGTTCCGTGTTTTTAAAGAGTACTTGAGAGACTGTGCTCAAAATTTTTGCTGCTTGCCTTTTTGTAGCTTTATTTGTGTAGCGAATGTTAACCTCTTTTGGCTTAACTCTGATTTGGACTTTTTGCATTGTGATATACATTCGAGTTTGATTTTATGATGCTAAAAAATGTTTGAGGGGTCGTATTCGAAACTTTTGTTGTTTTAGCTTTATTTGTGTAGTGAGTGTTGGACTCTTTTGACTTAACTCTGATTTGGACTTTTTGCATTGTGGTATACATTCGAGTTTGATTTTATGATGTTAAAAAATGTTTGAGGGATCTTGCTAAAGATTTTTGCTGCTTGCCTTTTTACAGCTCCGTTTATTTAGTGGGTGTTTAGCCTTCTGACTTAATCTGGTTTGTACTTTTTTCATTGCGTTGCATATTCTGTGTCAGTTTTGTGGTTCTAGAGACTATTTAAGGGATCGCGCTTAAACCCCTTTTGTGTTTGTCGTCTTACAACTCCGTTTATTTAGTGGGTGTTTAGTTTTTTGACTTAATCTAGTTTGAGCTTTTTGCATTGCGTTGCATATTCGATGCCGGTTTTGTGGTCCTAAAGACTATTTAAGGGATCGTGCTTGACCTTTTAGGTTTTTATTATTTTATAAACTCCGTTTATATAGTGGATGTTTAGTTTTTTTACATTGAAATATATATTCAATTTTGCGTAGTTACTTTTAACCTATCCCGTTAGCCGGACTCTTCAATTTAGGAGCAAAGTTGAAAAGTATTCGGCTTCGGAGTCTAAGGTTTTGGTTAACTCGGAGTTCTCCCCGAGCTGTAGTATGTTCACATTTTTGTGTAAAATAGCGTGGCCAAGTTCGTGGGCACATGTCCTTTTAATTTTTGCTGTTTTTATATTGTTATTTATCAATATCATTTCTTCGTTGTACTTAGTTTTTACAAATAAACCATCTACACTTTTAGGCAAATCAGCAAAAATAATATGTATATTTAATTTTTCGCAAATTTCAAAAGGTGACCTAGTTTTATAAAAAGCTGTTAACTCTTCCACCTTTTTTGCTATGTTTTTCAATGATTTGCCTCCCTTATACTCTTAATTAAAGGACAGAACGAATGTCTGGCTCCAAAAAATTATCGCACTGACTTTCAGATATAGTAACGGCGGCCGCAACTTTTATGGCATTAGCAAGTTTTATTTTATCTAAGGTAGAAACAGGCCTCCCTTTAAACATTAACCCTTTGTGTTCCCGTAAAATTTTAGTTACATCGTTTATTAGATCGCTTATTTCCTTGTGAATATTTAAGGTCCCTAGTAGTTCGTCTACGCTAACAGAAAATATGGAACTTATTTTAATTAGCATTTCATGGTCAGGAGATCTCCGACCTTGTTCATACATCCCTACCGTGGAGACGGAAGTATTTAAAATTTTTGCGAATTCAGCTTGAGTTAGTCCTCTGGATAATCGCAAGATTTTGAGATTTTTAGAAAACATAAATAGTAAATTTCCTTTTGTATCAGACAAAATCTAGAAGCGCTTTATTAATTATAATATACACATAACGTGTAGTCAATACCGGTGCTATTATTTTTGAAACAGAGAATTTTACTTTTTAATTGACTTTTTAGTATATAAATACTAATGTTATTTTTTTAGATATATTTTTTTGTAAATAATGAGTGTTAAAGATTATATATTTAATCACACAAATCGTGTTATAAAAGAAGGTAGCTTATGTCTTACATTGAACTTGCCAATGAATACTTACGGCAATACAAATTTTTATCGAATTATGTAAAACAACTAAAAGATGAGTTTAATCTCATTTACACAAAATTGAACTTTAAAGAAAAAACTCAGTTTCAACGGCGCATCTACCTTGTATACAGTATGTGCCTAGAACTAAAACATGATGGTGAATACTTAAAAAAATGTGAAAGGAGATTAAATAATTGCCAAAACAAAAACTATTCTTAGGAGATTTCGCCGAAGCTTTAGCAAGTGCCGCAAAATATAAGGAAAGTGTATCCGGTACTAACGAATTAGAATACAGAAAAATTTTAAAAATACTGCCTAAAATAATAGATGGAGAACTGAGTGAACGACAGAAAAAATGCCTAACGATGCGCTACTGTGAAAATTTAAGTGTTACAGAGATTGCCGAAAAATTAAATATAGACAAATCCACTGCATCGAGGCACATTAGCCGAGCAAAAGCAAAATTAAAAAGAATTCTTAGATATTATTTTAGCTCAACCATATAAAAGTCTGAAAATAAATCTTATTATTCATCTAAAACATAGTCGCAACAATTCGTAAAAATAGCGCCAAAAGCACTAAATATTCTCTCACACAGGCTACTTTTATTTTCGGAAGAAAGACCTTCAGCGTTCGCTTCATGGCCTTGGTCATTAAACTTTTTACCTCCCATTTTTCTGTTCTCGCTTAATTTTTCCTGTTCTATTCTTCCACGTCTTTTTTTATTTTTTCTTTTCTTCCATTTTCCACCATTCTTATTCACGCTTAATTCTTCCGTTTTTCTTTTTCCCGTCTCTCTTAATTCCTCAATCTTTTCTTTCTTTTTGCTTTCTTCATTTAATTTACTTTGTTCGGACATTCTGTTATAAAAAGCATCAAAGTTGGTGCAGTAAAACTCTTTATTCTTTAGTATGGTTTCTTTTGTTACACAACGAACTACACCTTGGGCAGGACTTACTCTAGAGTCTATAGAATTTATTATTTTTTTCATACCTTCCTCATACGAATAAATTTTAATGCCTTTTCCCAGTCCTCCGCACTCAAAATATACCCAATATGCTATTTTAAATCCTCCATTTTCATCCATTACATACTTAGGCTGATAGCACACGTAGTGGCAACCCATATAGCTAGTCGGTATAGAAACCGCAGAAATGTACATCTTTTTATCTTTAAATCCAGGTGAAAAATTAATCCTTTCCTCTACCTGATAACTGCGACCGTTTTCTTCACTAAAATTGGTAGTAAAACCTGCTTTCTCTAATTCTTCAAGATTCTCACATCCAAAAACCTCCTTTATATCATCATCACTTAGTCCAATTTCCCTTTTTAAAGAAAATCCTTTATCGAACGGTAAAGGACCCACTCCAAAGTCGCCAATTGCGCAATGGGACTCACATGTTAACTCGACCGGCATTTTCGATGAACCTTCATTTTTCTTTTTCTCTTTTTCTTTCTCATATTCATAAAAATTATCAAACGTTTTTTCTCCTTCATTAGAAGTATTACGTAAACGCAGCACGTGTATTAACCCTTTTCCATCACGATAACTACTATATCTCTGAAGCGTAAATTCCTCACTAGCCATTACAATTTCAAAATAATTAGCATCTTTGTCTATAAGCTCCATAAAGGCTGGAAAACTTGACTCCAACGCGCCAAAACAAGCCGCTCCACCTCCAAGAACTCCCAAACGCTTAAGCACATCATTAGGATTTGCCATAGTTCCACGTCGCGACTTTCCAAACGGACCTTCCTCAATACATTCTTCCTTTCCTTTATTTACTGCTACCAACGCCTTATGAGTAAACTCCCACAGAAATTTGTCTTCCGTATCTGCGTCTGCCTTAAAATCTTTCAAGTTAGAGAATACTTTCATTGCCTCGATAGACTTATTTACGAAATCCTCAAGCTTTTTTTTGTCCTTTTTTAATTTTTCCCACTTGTAAAGTTCTTCTCCCAAGATAGGCTTTTGCTTTTGTAGTTTTTCATCTTTGAATCGCTCATCAATAAATGTTATAAATTCTTTCTGTGTCATTTGACTAATTTTTTTATAAAGCTCTATATTTTCGGGAGCAAACGCGCAATGTAACGCAGAAAGTAAAAAGCAATTATTACACCCCCAAGGCAATAAAGGATAATACTTATTCAAATCGTCTTCATCTGACGGATAAATAGTAAAAGACTCTCCACTCCAATTTCCAAATTGCCTAGACTTACCTGCAAGGCTCTCCGAAAAAGCAATTTTCTTAAATTTTTCTTCTAGGGCTGGCCCTTTATTACTACCTACCCCTAGCAGGGCACCACCTTTTTTGTCGTCCTTCTTCTCATCAACACCGAATCCTAAATCATTATTGTCTACAATTTGCATTATACCTGTTGCTACACACAAAAGAATAATATGCCAATATTTGATAGTAAAATCTTCAATTTCAGTGTCTTCGACACATTTACCTCCTTCTTCCTCGATTTCTTGCTCGTTTTCATTTGAGTCGGTACCGCTTTCACGTTCATCTTCTTCTTTTTCGCCCTCTCGCTCGGTTTCCTTTGAGCCGGTGTCTTCCTCACGTTTACCTTTTTCTTCCTCAATTTCTTGCTCGGTTTCCTTTGAGTCAGTGCTGCTTTCACGTTCACCTTTTTCTTTCGCGATTTCTCGCTCGTTTTCCTTTGGGTCGGTGTCGCTTTCACGTTCACCTTTTTCTTTCGCGACTTCTCGCTCGTTTTCCTTTGGGTCGGTATCGTTTTTACATTCGTCTTTTTCTT
>DFGJ01000017.1:893-25242 GCA_002372375.1 Ruminococcaceae bacterium UBA3753 | reverse complement strand
GTCAGTGTATAGAGGCGTATTCTGGGAAATTTGGTGCTTAAAATTTGAAGGAGGGGCAGACTAGTTTTTTACTTTTATAGGTAATTGTCACTTTAAAATAGTGACTTTGTTCGGGTAAAAAGTTTGGTTGTTCTGTAAGGTTTTGAAATAATTTGGTATATAGTATGACGCTAATGTATATCCAAAGCAATAAAATAGAACGAAGTTTTCGTCTTTGTTTTTGTAATTTTTTGGATGGAAGCGTTGATGGTGTGTGCTTTTTGCTAGATTTCCCTAATCGTTTTTGTTCTTAATTTGATGGTTGGAAATCTAGTAATTTGTTGGCCTGCAGTTTTATTAAGGCCAGTTTGTAAAGTTCTAGGCAGTCAAATTTTTTGATAATTTTTTAGTAAATGAACTCAAAGCCTATATTTGTTAACACTAGAGAAATGAAAAATTAAGTCGCACGCTCATAGGGATTAAATAAAATGAAAATTGAAGAAATGTATATACAGATAGGTGCGTTAAGCTAGAGAAAGAGTAGATAAATGGCAGTATCATAACAGTAGTGCATGGAACTCTATCATATACAGTGGGCGAGTGATTTGATGGGTAGTTTCTGTAATGGTATGCAACTGTTGAGTATGTATTGCTAATACGATTAGAATAATTAAGAATAGGTGTGTAAATTATATTTGAGCTTTTTATGTTAGATATTTAGTGAAATTGCATGATTGAATTAGTTTTCGGCATAATCTCAAATATTTAGGGATGTTTTTCAACTTTATTTTTTTTATTATTTTGATGCTGTGATTACTTTTTCTCATTTTGACATTATAGAGTTGACACAGTCTGAAAGGCGTGATAGAGTGGATGAGTTAGCAATCTTTGGTTTCGACTGCTAATTTTTTGGAAAGAGGGTGACTATGATAGAGCTTTCGAATAGACAGTTGGAAATCCTTTACGCCATTATTGCTAGTTATATAAAAAGTGGGGAGCCGGTTAGTTCGGGGACTGTTTATGCTGTTTTAAAGTTGGATGTATGCGCATCTACAATACGGAGTGATATGTCTGAGCTTACTGCAAAGGGCTTTATTCGCAAGATTCACTCATCTTCCGGGAGTATACCTTCTGACAGGGGCTACAGATTATATGCTAGTACGATAGCGGATAAACTTTCTTACGCTACGGATTCTGACAGTGTCAAAGCGAAGCTTGGGCGTTTTTTGCGTAATACTGAAGGGACTTTTGGAAGTTTGGCGTGTGAGTTGTTGAATGCTGTTTCCAAGTCAACCAATTGCTTAGCTTTTTTTCATTTTGAAAATCTTGAATCTATTGGAATAAGTAAAATACAACTTGTTAGGGTTTTGGACTCTGCAATTTGTATTTTTGTAGTTTTTTCAGATGGTTCGGTAAAAAATAAAGTTTTGCAAATTGATAGACCGTTCGAACAGAGTGAGCTAAGGTGTATGGAAGGATTGTTGGGCGAGTATGTGGTGGGGACTAAACTAAAAGATTTTTCGGTGGTATTGCTTCAGGGCTTGGTAGCAAAAAACGGTGTAAGGTTGCCCCATTTGTCGGCAGTTTTAAGCGAGATCGCGGATTTAGTTAGAGGCTTTCTTGGAGATGACTTTTACTTTTCAAGTATTCCGGTAGAGATGTTTCGCAGTTTCGAAAATAAGCTGACGGTTTTCCGTGTCTTAAATTTTATGAAGGATCGGTTTTTGTTAAGTGACTATGTTTCAAAAAATAGATCTAATGTTAGAAGTGTAGCTGTTTCTGTTGGTGAAGAAAATTCTTATTTGGGGCTTGGGGATTTTAGTATAATTTCGTCTGCTTGTGGCGTTTCGAAGGCACTTTCTGGTAGAGTTGGGGTAGTTGGTCCTGTGAGGATGGACTATACCTCAGCGTTGTATAATTTGGTTTGTGTATCTCCTTTTTTTAGTGATTTACTTTTGCGTTGCTCGAAGGGGAATTTAAGTAGAAATAGGGGGTAAACTGTTTGGCTTCTAATAGAGAGAAGGACAACCGTAATTTTATGGAAAGTGACGATATTGCGGTGGCGCCCGAATCAGGTATGGGTGATGGTTTGAATTTTGATGTGCAATCAGTGCAGCGGGACGAGAGGAAACCGGCGGAAAGTGTAAAAGGTAAAAAGTCGAAGACTGTGTCCGGATTGGACGATATGGGTGGTGATGTTTGTGCTGATGAAAGAATTGAAGAACTTAATGCTAAAGTAAAAAAGCTGATGAAGGAGCTGGAAGCACAGAGAGATTTGTATATTAGACTTGCTGCTGAGTACGATAACTATAGAAAGCGTACCGAGAGGGGTAGACTTTTGATTTATAGTGATGCAACGGCGGCTGCAATAGTGAATATTTTACCGATTGCTGATAGTTTGGATGCGGCTATAAAGTCTTTTGGTGATGCACCGGAGGAGTACCGAAAAGGGATGGATTTGTTGGCCGGTCAACTTAAGGCTTCGTTTGAAAAGTTGGGTGTTTCCTCTTTTGGGATGGTGGGTGAAGTTTTTGACCCGAACGAGTGCGAGGCAATACAGCATATAGACGATGATTCTTTGGGAGAAAATGTAATAGTTGAAGTTTTGAGAAAGGGCTATAAAATCAAAGACAAAGTTATAAGATGTGCAATGGTGAGGGTTGCAAATTGAATTTTGTTTATATATGTGAGGAACAAGAAGTGTTGCTGTTTGAGGGTTTTGGGTGATTTTTGAAATAGTGTTTTGAGTTTTCTGAAGATGCTTTAGAATTGTTTTGTGGGTTCATAGTTTTTGCTTGTAAAAGATAGCAATGGCGTTTTTTGTGTGAGCTGTTATAGCTTGACTTTTGTGAGTGTTGGGTCTTGTGATTTGCTTTTCACGGTATGTGGCAGAAGATTTTTGTTGGGTTCTACTGGATATTCGTGTGTAAAAAAGCAGAAATTTACAGTTGTTGTGCCTTCGGGAGAGTATTTCGATTTTGGTTCGCAGGTTTTTGAAGGTGTGTTTTGGAAATTTTTCTTAGTAGTTTTTTAGATAATTGTTTTATAAAAAATATTTTGTAGTTTTTTGGAGGTTTTAGTTATGGCGAAGACGATTGGTATAGATTTAGGAACAACAAATTCTTGTGTAGCGGTAATTGAGGGCGGAGAACCGGTGGTCATCGCTAATGCTGAGGGTAACAGAACAACTCCTTCTGTGGTTGCATTTACAAAAACTGGAGAAAGATTGATTGGTCAGGTGGCAAAGAGGCAGGCTGTTACCAACCCAGACAGAACGGTTTCATCAATTAAAAGAGAGATGGGCACGAGTCACAAAGTTAATATTGATGGCAAAAGTTATACGCCGGAAGAAATTTCTGCGATGATTCTTTCTAAGCTTAAGGCAGACGCAGAGGCTTATCTGGGCGATAAAGTTACTGAGGCTGTTATAACGGTGCCAGCATATTTTACTGATTCGCAAAGGCAAGCGACAAAGGATGCCGGTAAAATTGCTGGGCTGACTGTTAAACGTATAATAAACGAGCCTACTGCTGCTGCTTTATCGTATGGAATAGATAAGGAAAACGACCAAAAGGTGATGGTTTATGATCTTGGTGGTGGAACTTTTGATGTTTCTATAATCGAGATGGGTGACGGTGTGCAGGAAGTTTTGGCGACTGCTGGAAATAATAAACTGGGTGGAGACGATTTTGATAAAAGAGTAATTGACTGGCTTGCTGATAGTTTTAAGTCCGAAAATGGTATAGATTTGCGTTCTGACAAAATGGCGATGCAGCGCTTAAAAGAGGCAGCTGAGAAAGCTAAAATTGAGCTTTCTGGTGTTACTTCTGCTAACATAAATTTGCCCTTTATAACGGCTGATTCATCTGGTCCAAAGCATTTGGACCTAACTCTGACGCGGGCTAAATTTAATGAACTTACTAAAGACTTGGTCGATGCTACTATGGGGCCAGTCAAACAGGCGCTTAGTGATTCTAAGCTCTCTATTTCTGATATTACTAAAGTCCTTATGGTTGGAGGGTCTAGTAGAATACCTGCTGTACAGGAGGCTGTGAAGTCTTTAATTGGAAAAGATCCTTTCAAGGGAATAAACCCGGATGAGTGTGTTGCGATGGGTGCGGCACTTCAGGCGGGTGTCCTCGGCGGAGAAGTTAAGGGCCTTCTTTTACTGGATGTTACTCCTCTTTCGTTGGGAGTCGAGACATACGGTGGGGTTATGACTAAAATTATAGAGCGTAATACGACTATCCCAACAAAGAAGAGTCAGATATTTTCGACAGCAGTGGACAATCAGACATCTGTTGAAATAAATGTGCTCCAAGGCGAAAGAGAATTTGCAAGGGACAACAAGAGGTTGGGATTGTTTACTTTGTCTGGTATAGCTCCCGCGAGACGTGGTGATCCGCAGATAGAGGTTACTTTCGACATTGATGCAAATGGCATTGTAAACGTGCATGCTAAAGATCTAGGAACCGGTAAAGAGCAACAAATTACTATAAGCTCTAGTACGAATATGTCTAAAGAAGACATTGAAAGAGCTGTTAAGGATGCTGAAAAATTTGCTGCAGAAGATAAGAAAAAGCGTGAGGAGTTGGATATAAAAAATAACGCAGAGCACTTATGTTATGAAATAGACAGGCTTTTAAAAGATAGTGGTGACAAGATTGACGCTGCTGACAAAACGAATTTGGAGGAAAAGTCTAAAAAGCTAAAAGAGATTATTTCTGGTAATAACAGCGAAGCTATAAAGAGGGAAACGGAAGAAGTGCAAAAAGTTTTGTATGATGTTTCCGCAAAGCTTTATCAGAAAGCTTCGGCGGCGAATGCAGGTAGTGCGCAGACCAACACAAGTGCTGCAAGTGGAGCAGCAAATGCGGGTGGTTCTGGGTCTGACCAAAATAGCACATCTGGGCAGGAAGGGAACGTTTACAACGCCGATTACAAAGATGTTGATGGTAAGTAAACGGTCTGCGGTTTTCCTGACATTTAAGGCACTGGAGATGTAAGTCGTTTGATATTCTAGGAGTTTTTGGAGTTACCGGAAGCAATCTCGTGCTGTTTTGGCAGACGGGGTTGTTACAGCCTAAGGTGTAAGCTGTTCAAGGATAGCTAGAAAATTTTGTGAATACCCAGTGGTTTTTTATTTATTGTTTTTAATTTTATTATCATGTCCAGCGCCTTATATGTCTAACTTCTTTTACTCGTGCCTTTAGCTACACGGTTTTTCGTCTGGTAATGTGTTTGTATGCAAAAGGGCAGTGCAGTGCTTTTAAACTTCTTGAAATTTCTGTACTAATATTTATGTCAAATTTGTCTGTTAATTATTGGCAAGGTCTTCGTATACAACTCCGTTTGCCATTATGGCCTTTTCCGCAAAACTTTTATTGAATGGAGTGTCTATTTTTTTATCTCCGCTCGTGTCCATTTTTTTCACTAAACTTTTATTTGTTGTGTAGAATATGTCTCCGAATTCATCTACACCTCGATACACTTTGTGATTAAGTACGGTCATGGTGTCATAACCGCCTCCAACGGATCCTAAATCATCATCACTTAATGCCATGGCGCTGTTATTTTTTGAACTATTGCCGGCGGTTACTGTTTTTGCCATAAAATTTTTACCTCCCATTTAATGGTTTTCAGTATGTATTGTATCAAAAACTTTTTAAAATGTCAATTTTTTTGTAATATTTGTGTTATATTGTTCGCTTTTTATATAAATGGGCGTTTAGTTTAGCATTTATGGGGCTTTGTTCTAATAGTGGAAAGTAGATTTGTTTAATTAATTTTCGTTGTTGTAGTAGTGAAAGGGGATTTTGCAAGAATTTTTGTATACGACCAAATACCTGTATTTTTCAGAATTTGCTATTGTTTTATGAGTGATTGTATGCAGTATGTAAAAAAACGTGTCTTATAATATAGAAAAATTTTCTTTACATCCAGTTTTTGACATCGTTGATATGGTTCCACAAGCTAAGGTGATAGTAAGTGACGTGAATTATGGGGTTAAGTATTGAGTAGCAATAAATTGAAGATGTACTTACATTGGTGTTATAAGTTCTCGCGGAGGGTGTGGGTAACTATACAAGTATGAAATTGTGGTATAAAAAGTAGACTTTTTTGGGTTATTTTATTTACGTTTACTAAGATATCTATAGAATGAAGTTGCTTATTTTAATTCTTGCAGAAATAAACGCCAGAGGTGATTTTTATTTTAGTCAGAATAATCTGTTGAAATTTGTGCTGGTTTAATGTTTTGATTAGCGGGGGATCCGGAGGCACGGCTTATTTATTGCACTATTGTTTGCATCTATGGTGGGGTCTGTTATTTGTTTTTTCAAAAAAGTTTTCCGTAGTTTTTTAGATTTTTGAAGGTTTGTGATATTTAATTTCCCTTTATGATTTTTTGATATTGAATCATTAA
Organism: Ruminococcaceae bacterium UBA3753; assembly: GCA_002372375.1. GTDB lineage: Bacteria > Bacillota > Clostridia > Oscillospirales > Acutalibacteraceae > UBA3753. The sequence continues at coordinate 18,839 of DFGJ01000017.1, read as the reverse complement.
TGTGATTTTTATTCTAGGAGTATTTAAAATTAGCAGTTAAAGTGTAAAGATAGTATAAGCTAAGTGTGTGTTGCCGAGAGTGAGAAGCCTTTTCCTTTACCTGTAGTTTCTTAGGGACTTAAGTTTTTTTTTATTTAGTTTATTCTTGGCTTTTTTAATTATAAAGCAATTTTATATAAAGCTTTTTATATTTTCAATCTGAGTATTGGTTGTCTTATCAACTAAAATATAGTGTGCTCGTGTGTTTTGATTCATTTATTAAAGAGCTTAAAATTTTTTATTTAGTTTAATTAGTGTTACTATACAAAATAAAGTTCTCTATTGTCTAAAATTTGCTCCACATCTTTCCTACTTAAACTAAAAAGACTATTAAAACTTTATTTATAACTTTTACGCATGGTGTCTTTTCCGTTGTTTACATTACTTTTATCTCAGAATTTTTAGGACTTACTAAGTGTAATTTTTTATGAGCGCTAGAAATGTAAAATTGGGGTTAAATTAAACATAGAAAACATAAAGAAAAATTATAATTTTAACAAATTTAATATTTGAAAAAATCTTAAGTGTAAAATTAGCGGCGTTGCCCTTTATTTTAGCTTGATTTTAATTTTGATGCATAGTAGAATAAGGCTTACTGTTCAAGTTGTGCAGTGTGCTTCTGCTCACACCTGTGAGACTGGTTTCTTAACACAGGTCGATTTTATGGTTTAGCTGAGTTTTAGTTAATGCTAGGCGTGAGCTTTTTTGCTCGCGCTCCGTGTTTTATTTTTTGGAGGTGTTGTGGCATCGGAAAAGGGGAATTGCAGATCAACGGTGAAATTAGAGACAAAGAAGTGAGACTTGTTGGGAGTGACGGTTACCAGTTTGGTGTGGTACCTTTAAGTGAAGCGCTTGATAAGGCTGCAGAGTATGGTGTGGATCTAGTGAAAATAGCGCCTAAGGCTACCCCACCGGTTTGTAAGATTATTGATTATGGCAAGTATAAGTTTGACAAAATGAAGAAAGAAAAGGAGTCCAGGAAGAATCGTAAAGTTACTGGTGTTAAGGAAATTAGGCTGTCTGTGAGTATTGATGTTCATGACTTTGAAACTAAGGTTGGTCACGCAAAAAAGTTTGTTGCGTCTGGTAATAAGGTCAAGGTTACTCTACGATTTAAGGGTAGAGAAATTGGTCACGCTGAGCTTGGGAGAAAGGTACTTAACGATTTTTCTGTAGCATGCGATGAATTTGCTAGCACTGAGAAATTTCCTAAGCTGGAAGGCAGGAGTATGACGATGTTCTTGGCCCCGAAGGTTAGATCTTAGATTGAGTTTTTAAGGAGGAAAAGGTTTAGCTATGCAAAAGTTAAAAACACATAGCGGTGCTAAGAAGCGTTTCAAGATTACCAAAAATGGCAAAGTTTTACGTGGTCACGCGAATAAATCTCATATTTTAAATAAGAAGACTACGAAGAGAAAAAGAGGACTTAGAAAATCTACTGTTATGGATAAGACAAATGTTTTAGCAATCAAAAGGCTTTTGCCTTGTGGATGATTAAAAATTAGATTGTGAAAGGAACGAATTGGTTATGGCTAGAGTTAAGGGTGCACTGGTTACGCGAGCCCGGCGTAGGCGTGTTCTTAAATTAGCAAAAGGGTATTGGGGCGCTAAGAGTAAGCATTTTAAAATGGCTAAACAAGCGGTAATGAAGTCTGGAAATTATGCTTATATTGGGCGAAAACAGCGTAAAAGAGACTTTAGAAGGCTTTGGATTACGAGAATTTCTGCTGCTTGTAGAATGCATGGTCTTAATTATTCTTCTTTCATAGACGGTTTGAAAAAATGTGGGATTTTGCTTAACAGAAAGATGCTTTCTGAAATAGCTGTTTTTGATGCGGAAGCCTTTAGGTCGATTGTTGAAAAAGTAAAGTCGCTCCGGCAAGAAAGAGCTTAGGTATGTGTTTTTTTGGGTGAGAAGCCACGATTTTTGTGTTAGTCTACGAGGGGATGACTGTTCGTTACGTCCTTTTCGTAGACTCGTTGGGTGCCGTGCTGGTGGTATTGGTATGATTTTTCTTTCGCTATGTTCAGGTCTTTTTCAGGGCAAATGTCTTTTGCACTCAAGACGTTTTGATAGTTGCATGATGGTAGCTTTGTCTAAAAATGAATAAGATGGAGTGTTTATATGCGGGTTAGCAAGAGAAAGAGTGTTTTAAAATGTGGTGCCTGGCTGGAACGGACACGTTTTTGCCTATTACGGATGACAGAGTTTCTATTGATTTGAGTTAGGCTCGTTTATTTTTTCGTGCCAGTTCGCGTTGTATTTTTCTGTTTATGTACTTTGGCTTTGGGATAAAAAAGGAGATAATCAACTGGTCGTGGATCAACTCGGAACTTCACGGTTTCTCTCGCGGGGCTTTTTAGTAGTTTAAGAAGATGATTTTGGGAAAAATATTATGTTGACTGCCCAAGTTTTATTGCTTTGCGTTAGGAACAGGTGCTGATTGAATGTGCACAATCTAAATGGACTATCTCGCAACAGTTTGGATAAATATTAAACAGATAGTTCGTATTGAAGAAAGGCGATTTTATTATCTAATCAAATCTAGTAATTCTTCAATTCTATCCAACATTTCCCACGTGCATTTAGATCCTCTCTACCAAAATGGCCATATGCAGCTAATTCTTTATATATCGGTTTTCTCAGACCAAAGTTGTCTATTATTGCTTTCGGTCTACAGCATCGACTTTAATCAAATCTAGTAATTCTTTAATTTTATCCAACTTTTCCCAAGGTACATTTATATCTCCCTACCAAAATGACCATGTGCAACTAATTCTTTATATATCGGTTTTCTCAGACCAAAGTTGTCTATTATTGCTTTCGGTCTACAGCATTGACCTTAATCAAATCCAGTAATTCTTCAGTTTTGTCCAACTTTTCCCAAGGCACATTTAGCTCTTCTCTCCCAAAATGACCATATGCAGCTAATTCTTTATATATCGGTTTTCTTAGATCAAAGTTGTCTATTATTGCTTTCGGTCTAAAATCAAAAACTTTCTCTACCGCTGACGTCAGCTTTGCATTAGAATACCGTGATGTCCCAAAACTATTCACATAAACGCAAACTGGCTGTGCAATACCAATCGCGTAGCTTACGCTGACTTCACATTTATCAGCTAAATTTGCTCCCACAATGTTTTTGGCAACATACCGTGCCATGTAAGATCCTGACCTATCTACTTTAGTCGGGTCCTTTCCTGAAAATGCTCCACCGCCATGATGCGCCATCCCGCCGTATGTATCTACCATTAATTTTCTTCCAGTAAGACCGGAATCTGCTGCAGGCCCTCCAACGACAAATCTCCCAGTCGGATTTATTAGAATTTCAACATCGTTTGAAACAATACTAGCTGGTATAACTTTTTCGCTATGAACAATCAGATCAATAAGGTCGCTCTTAATGGTATTTATGCTAACGTTTTCATCATGTTGTGCAGATATAACAATTTTTGCGACTTCCTTTGGTATACCATTTTCATAAGCAACGGTCACTTGCGATTTACCATCGGGTCTCAGATAGTTTAAAACACCGGTTTCTCTCAAGCTGCTTAATTCTTTTGTGATTCTGTGTGCCAGAAAAATAGGTGCAGGCATAAGCGTAGAAGTGTCTTTACATGCATAGCCGTACATTATTCCTTGGTCTCCAGCACCTACTCTGTCTAGCAGAGCACAGTTTGAATCATTTTTGTATTCGAGGGACTTATCCACACCCATAGCGATATCAGCAGATTGGGCATTAATCGAAGTTATAACAGCGCAAGAATTTCCGTTAAAGCATGATTCGGTATTGTTGTAGCCAATGCCATTCACAGTTTCTCGAGCGACTGCTGAAATATCCACATAACAGTTTGTAGATATCTCGCCCATCACGTGGATAAGTCCAGTCGTAGCCGTAACTTCGCACGCTACGTAAGATAGCGGATCTTTCTTTAAAATATCGTCTAGAACAGCATCGGCAACTTGGTCACAAAGTTTATCCGGGTGCCCCTTTGTGACAGATTCAGAGGTAAAATATTCGACATCCATCTCGTAACTTCCTTCCTACTACAATAGCAGAAATCTCTACTGGCAAAAGTAAAAAATTCTACACCGCATTTCCACACAAAATCTATTGTTCGGCAAAACCAGACTCAGAACAAAGTTCCCTTTATCAGCTTCATTTTTCCTCTGGACTTGGTGCATCTACCGGACACACCGAAGCACAAGTTCCACAACTTATACATTTCCCAGGATCAACCCTATACTTACCGTCATTACCTACGTCTATTGCTTCAGCTGGGCACTCACCCTTGCAAGAACCGCAACCTATACACTCATCACTTATCCTGTACGACATCAAGAAACCTCCGGAAACTAAATAAAATACAGTCAACAGCGATTATACTCAAAAAATATATTTAAAACAATGGGACTTTAACTTTCACTCATAATAAATATAACTTAAGGTGAAAGTTATTATAGTAACAAATGTGTGAATTTTTTAAGTTTAATTAAGGCTTTTTTTTAATTTATACTTTAAACAGCACACACTTTGGATTTTACCTCAATTTTGTAGTTTGCACTTTTTAGTCTTTGAATTATTTTTTCTTCTTGCTCTTGTTTGTAATCAGGCTTCTCTTTTATCAACATTTTGGAAAATTCAAATATATCGCAACCGTTTTCAAATATTGCCTTTTCTATAGCAGCAGAACATAGTTCTTTTACTCTACCGGATATTTCTCTTTCAATTTCACCAAAATCCTTCTTGGAAATTTTGTTTTCAGATTCGTTAACGTCTGCTTCTAGATTTATTTTAATATTTATTTCCACACCATCGTTTTTGACTTCTATTTTTGACTTAGAAGATAGTTTAGATATTGTGTAACTTACATTTCGGAAATTTTTTGAATCTATAGTATCCACCATATTTTTTGCTTTGCCACGAACAATTAGTGCGCCTTTTGTTTCATTTTTATCTAAGCACGCAAGATATTTATCTTCTTTAAAAATTCCTAATTTTTCTATTGTTAATACATTTTTGCCTTGTTCCCTCTTTATGTCTAAGAGAGATATTTTTACAAAAGAGTTCTTGTCTTTTAGATCACCAATTATACTTTCTATGTTTGAGTGTAATTTTTTACTTTTGTTAGGACCTTCTTCAAGCATAGCTAATATATCTTCTGATGATATAATTTCGTCATCTTCTTTTAAGTTTAAAACTTCTATAGCCTCGTGTTCCGTTACTAACACTCTTGTGTCTGGGCTAAACTCGTGATGTCTTACAAAAAAATCAATGAATTTATTGATCCCTTGCTCTATAGTTCCTTTTCCTAATAGCAGTATCAGCGTTTGCGAGTAAAGCGGTTCTTTTCCAGTTTGTTTTATTATATTGTAGCTAGCTTCTTTTATTGTTTCCCCAGAAGATGTTATTGTTTTTATTTTCTTTGGGGTAGAAGATTTTTCGTTACTTGTTTCTTTTGAATTTATAGTTTGCAAAGTAATTACATATTCATTATTCTTGTAATCTATTCCCATTCCTTGAACCAGTAGTTTTTCACTTAACTGCACAGCTCTTGCGCACCCAGAAAAGATCACCGTACTTATTAGTAAAATTAATAAAAAAACTTTTTTCATTAAAACACTTGACTCCTTTGTTAATTCTTTTCAGTCTTTCCCGCTATTAAATTAATAGTCGGTAACAGAATAGTTGCGGTCAAAAACATTACTAAAAGGAATTTTGTATTGTATAAAAAGCAGTTAAATTCCGTCGTCGATTTTAAAAAACTGCTGAGAAATAAAACTATAAAGGAGGCCACAACTAAAAAGATATTTTTGATTTTAGTACTTTTTATATTGTTTATGCTGTATCTAAAAATACTGAAAAACATAGATGTTATAACGAGTACACCGGTTACAAATATTCCGATATATATAGTGTCTAGTCTTCTAAAAACTCCTATTTGTGCCACTTTGGTCGCGGAGTAAAACGGAAAAATCTGCGTTTTTAGGTATTCTCCTAAAGCACCGGTCACTACTAGGACTATTGTAGCAAAAAAAAGGTGGATACCAGTGTTCCAAAAAAGAAAGCCTTTTCCTGGTTTAGTATCGGCAAGTGGTAGGAGTATTACCAGAGCCGGTATTGCAAAATGTCTGGATATCATATAAGAAAATCCGTTTATTATGTCTTCTGTACCATTTTGCATAAAAACGGGATAATTGATATCTTCTATTTTTTTAGATAGTGAAAATAAAATAAGTATCAAAGAAATGGTAACTAAGGCGAAAACTAAGACACTTGTTCTAGCTATAGCGTTTATTCCTTTGAAAGAAGCATATATTATAGAAAAGCACATCAAGAGAGAAAGTAAGAATATTTGTGAATCGTACGGAAGTACGCTTAGAATAAACACTCTAAAAATAGAAGCGCAATAACAAGCTAACCATAAAAAATATATGGAATAAAATGCGCTGTTTATGGATCGAATTTTAGCAGAGTAAAAAAAATCAAAGTTAGGGTATTTTTTGTAAAGAATATATGCAGGAATTATAAGAATGAAGGTAGATAAATAAGAGGCTGCGCAAGATATTAAAAAATCCCATATACTTCCGTTTTCTGCTTCAAAAAACTCTTTTGTGTAAGTTAACGTTAGTATTATCGGAAATAAAAAGAGTAAAGAAAAAAGTTGTAGTTTGGTAATTTTATACTTTATTTCCATCTTTCCCTCTGCATAAAATGTTTTAGATCTACCTCTTAAAAGAAGTTAATCGCAGCAGTTACGCTTTTAGCTAGTTTTTCGGATATTCATAAAAGTCGTGTTTCTTACTTATCACGTTTGAGCATACCTATACTGTTTTTTAGTGCTAAAAGTTTTATTAGTGTTTGTCCGTTTTGTTTTTAACTGAAGGGTAATTTAGACAAAATTTTGTTTTCACTGATGCAATACACTTAAAGGCTAACTTTTATTTTCATTAGATATCTCCTGTATTTTCATATAATTTTTGGATAATTCTTTCCAACTTGCTCTAACAAATACATCTTTCATGGAACTTAAGCTAAATGGAGTAACAGGTGCTGAAAAAACTGTGGAATAGGCATCCTTAGAGCATATATCTAACATAACGATCGTAAAGACTATCATTACCCCAAGAAGGCCAAATATTCCTCCAACAAGTATAAAAATCAATCTTAATACTGCACAAGGCTCGTATAAATTGGGTATTATATAAGAAGCTATAGCGGTCAGAGCGACTATCATTAAAGTGGGAGTTCCAATTAGTCCTGAATTGACAGCGGCATCACCTATTACCAGGCCTCCTATTATGCTAACGGCATGGCCAAGAGGTTTAGGTAGTCTAAGACCTGCTTCACGCATAATCTCGTATATAAAGTGTATTACTAGGGTTTCAAACAATATAGGGAAAGGAGTCTCTCCTATAGATGTTGCTATCTTGTTTACAAGCTTACTAGGAAAGGCCTCTGGATTAAAGGTTCCAAGAGCAACGTACATTCCGGGAAGTAAAATCGTTATTAAAAACGACAAATACTTAAGCCACCTTGCCAAGGTTGAAAATAGAGGGTTTTGAGCATAATCATCGAAAGTGTGGAAATATTCTATAAATAGATATGGCACTATGAGTGCTGTAGGGACTCCATCTACTAGTATTGCTATTCTTCCTTCAGAAATCTTGCCACATACAGTATCTGGCCTTTCAGAAATTCCCACCTCGTTAAATAAAGATAATTTCTTGTTTCCATTAAGGTAAGGAATTAAGTACTCAGCAGCAAGTATATATTTTAGATTTATACTTTTTAATTTAGTCTTTACTTCGTTTAATAATTTAGCTGATACAATATTATTTAAGTAGCACAGTGTAACGGCTGTATTACTTTCAGAGCCCAAAATTAAATTTTCAAATTTTAAATTGGTATTTTTTAGTCTGCGCCTAACAAGAGTTACATTTACCTTAACGTTTTCAACAAAGCTTTCCCTGGATCCTTTTTGAGTAACTTCTGTTGCAGGTTCAGCGACTGCTCTAAAGCTGAATCCTTGTATGCCTATAGCTATTACTTTAGATACACCATCGAAAAATAAAAGAGAAAATCCGGACATTAAAAGATTTAAAGCTTTTTCAAAGTTTTCTATTTCATATTGCTCAGTTGTGGTAAGAACTGTACTCTTTACATATTCGTATTTTTTTGGAGCACTTTTAATTTCTATTAAACTATCTTTTGCCACCAATATTGGGTTTAGTATGCTCTCTGCGACTATTTCTTTATTTACCATACCGTCTAAAGAAACTACACTTAATGATGTATCCCCTATTTTTACTTCTCTAATAGTCAAGTCGTCACTATCTTTAAATTCATTTTGCATATATTCTAAGTTCTCTTTTAAAGACAGTTTTATTAAAACAGTTTTTTCGACATTTTTTGTTTCCGCTACTTCTACTTTTTCAAAATATTTTTTTATTTTCTCAAAAATAACTTATGTACCTCCGTTTATCTAAAAGGACTCAGTTTTGGTATTTTAATTTTATGGTACCCTGGATTAGGCTTATTTATTCGGGAACGTAGACTCTAAACTAATTAAACGTTTATGTACATAAATACTGCATATGGTGATATATATTTAAAATTTTTATTTTTGATATATATAAGTGTTTAGATCTATCAGATGCCACTTATAACGATATTATTTTGTATTAATCTCTTATATATAGCCTTTAACATTTGAATTTTTTATTATTTTTATATATAATTAAGTGAGATGTGAGTGAACCAAATGATATCATAGGGTACGTATGGGGCTAATTGTCTGAATTCGATGTTGTGTAGAAAGATAATGAGCAGAAAGAACCGCTCAAAATTGAGAGTATTTCCAGATAATTAAAAAGCGGTGGTTATTTTTTAATATCCTGCTGTTTTTTACATCGAATTTTCTTAAAAAATAGCTTACTAGGCTATCTTTTGGATTTACTGGAAATCAACTTAATTGTTGTTCCGACTATGTATTATACATATTTATAGCATTTTAGTTTTTATCTAAACATGCCATGAAGAACAGTTGCTATGAAAATTTTAAATTAATGTGCTGTAGACATTGATTTGTTTGTAGTATAGTTGCTTATGAATACTGTAGTTTTGCAGACTAGCAACTTTTTTTCAAATTTTTTTGAGTGTATTTCGCTTTTTCTAAAGTAGAATTGTTTTGCGTTTCACTTCTTCTTGGAGAAATATAAAAAATAATATTTAATATACAAAAAATTACATTATTTACTGCTGAAATATGTCTGAAAAAGTTATAAAAATAATTAATTTGTATTATTAATGTATTTTAAAAGTTTTAAAATATTACTTTTTCAACTATTTCAACAAAGTTTTTAACATTCTGAAAATTATTAGTTGCCTTGCATTCTTCATATTTTAAAATTATTTAAAAAGTTCCGTGCAAAGCGAAAAATTTAGTTTTGATTTTCCTTATATCTTAATTGGTGCTTAAATATCGGATGTTTTCTAATTCCAGTTTTACGATTTCGTTTATTTACCGTTGTTAAAAAATGTATTTTTTAATGATTTTGTGGTACTATTCATAAATAAAATAGTGTAACTTCTTACTTTTATTTTTACGGATATTTTGTGCCATTCTCCTGCAACTGTAAGAAAGAAGTGTTTCTATTAAAGAGGTAATGTAATGAAAAAAATACTGGTAGTAGAAGATGAAAATACCATCAGAGATTTTATAGTTATAAATCTAAAGCGGGCAGGTTATGATGTTGAAGAAGCCTGTGATGGGGAAGAGGCCTTAAAAAGATATAATGGCAGTAAAGACTTTGATATAGTAATATTGGACATAATGATGCCGGGAATCGATGGCATAACTGTTTGTAAGGAACTACGAAAATTAAGCAGTGAGGTGGGAATAATAATTCTATCTGCCAGAACCCAGGAGATAGATAAAGTTACTGGTTTAATGATGGGGGCAGATGATTATGTGAGCAAACCCTTTAGTCCTTCTGAATTGGTAGCAAGGGTAGACAGCGTGTACAGGCGAGTAGCGATCTCTCAGACGAGAGCGGAGAATAATTTTAAAGAAAAATTGCGGTTAGGAAATTTTATTTTAAATGTTAAAGATCGAAATCTATTAAAGGGCTCGGAACTAGTGATTTTGACCCAAATAGAATTTCAAATTATGGAGTACTTTTTTTCAAATCCTGGAGTACCACTCAGCCGATTATCCATACTTAAAAGAGTTTGGGGTGAAAAATATGTCGGTGACGAAAAAGTGGTGGATGTTAATGTTAGAAGGCTTAGGATGAAAATAGAAGATAACCCATCTTTACCTAAACACATAGTTACGGTTTGGGGATTCGGCTATAGGTGGGATGAATAGCTTTTGTTTTATTTTTATTAATTACCTTAATTTGTCTTGTTTAAATAAAACAGCAATTATGTTTGTCGGAGTATGCTTTAGGGAAGGTGGTTTGCATGGCTTAAAGGAGAAATTATCTAAGTTAGTTATGCTTTTTGAAGTATCTTGTTAGATTCTATCTATAGTCACTTTGATTGACTGTATGTAATCTTTTTTTGTAGAAATAATCTTATGTACGCCTTTTTTGAAAAAATAGTAACAGCGTATCCCCTGACCACAAACTCTTCTATCGCGAGTAATGCAGTATAAGTATATGTTCTTTACTTAAAATCACCTACAAATGCTTCTGCTGTTGCAATCAAAAACAAAAACAGAGCTACTGTCCTGCTACCCATTTTTTGATATACACCATTTATGGCAGTGCTATAACTTGATACGTCAAACATAATTACTCTTCATAAACAGAAAAACTGGGTCGCTTATTATGGTTTTAACCTTTTTGACCACACTACATTACGAGTACTTTCACTCATTGTTAGTGGCAAGCATTTTAACATATTTTTAAATGATCTTTTTATTACTTTCCTGAGCTTATCTATGTGATAGATTGTTGTTTTGAATTTGTAATATATTTTTCCTTAAAGAAATAAAATATCAAAAGTGTCGTCAAATTTGCCAATTAATAGTAGAATTTGTAATATCTTCAAAGAAATTATTAAATTATCTACCTTTTAGTAAATGTAAGCAATGTGTACGGGTTTTACAACATTATCTAAAGAGTTTTATACAGCATTGTACTTTGGTGAACTGAAAAATCTATTCTTTTCAGAATTGTTGTATTTATTCAATCAGCTTAGAAAAACATCGATAATGCTGTGTTTTTCTTCATTTTTAATTAACGTGCGTAAATTCTAGTACTCTTTTGGTTTCATATAGTCGGAAACACTGCGAAAAAAATAGACTAAACTTTTTTTCTAGTAAGAATATAGTGTTGACGTTAATTGTATGTTGCGTGAATCAGCAAAAAATACACATCTTTTTTACTACTGCTCGCAGTTCTTGTAAATTGCTCACGATTGTTGATATTTAACTGCTTTTTAGAGGAAGTGTAAAATACGTTAGCGTGTCCGCAAGCATATTAATCGACGCAAAACTTATAAGGTACTGTATTTTGTATTTTTTTGAAGTTAGAGCTTGCCGTTTAAGTTTGCTTATTCTTAGCACTACTTTTCTAAAGAATATTTGTTATTTACGATAAATTTTCAAAAACAACGTCAATAGTATAGCGCATATATTATTTTGAACTACCAAATTGTACAAGCTTATTTGTAAAGCGAGATCGATCCAGTATACTTCTACGAACATTATCACTCACAAGGTCATGAAAGCAGTTTACTCCTAGATTGTGCCAAATACCACCCGGTCCAAACAGTTTATATCCTTAATTACTTTGACATTTTTGAAGCCATTTTTATTAAACAATTCCGTTACGCATTTTGCCTGGTTATAACCAATCTCAACACAAATTCCGCCATCATCTTTAAGTAGATTTTTCCAATAATTCAAAATTACTTTATAAAATTTAAGACCATCTTTGCCTCCATCTAAGGCCGTCCTAGGTTCTTTTTTTACTTCTTCTTGTAAAAAATTTATTTCACTGGCTTTAATGTAAGGCGGATTAGCAACTATAAGATCGAATCTTTCGTTTATTCTATTTGGTAGATAGCGATCCAGTACATCACTTTTTAGCACTTTTACGTTTTTCGTACCGACAAATGCTACATTTTTTTTTAAACATTCGAAAGCTTTATCATAAAGTTCTATAGCAAAAAACTCTGCATCTCTGAACGAAGAAGCCAAACTTATAGCAACAATCCCTGTTCCAGAACATAAATCTAAAACTTTTACTTTATTTGAATCAGATTTTGTGCTTTTTAAAAAATCTACACTTTTTCTAATTAGTATCTCCGTATCTTCCCTGGGAATTAGTACTTCGTTACTTACAAAGTATTTTTGCCCCATGAAATAACAATATCCCAAAATATATTGTAACGGCTCATGTTTAATCCTTTTTTCTACAAGATTAAAAAAATTTTTGCATTTCGACGTTGGCACTTCGTCTGAACGGTGCAAAGGTAAATCAATCCTTGGAATGTTAAAGCAAAATTCAAAGAGTGAAGCTACGTCAAAAGCATAGCCCTCAACTCCAGAATTTTTTAGCAAAGATTTTGCCCTAATATAAGCTTCAGCATAAGTCATTTTTGTTTAACTCAACCAACTTGAATTTTGCACTAGCACATAAAAAACGATACCACTATTTTCCTAAATTTAAATAAAAAATAACTTTCAGACGAAAAATTTAAGGACATAACCAAAAACTAAGTTAAATGCGCTACAGCAAGCCATCAACCGCAAAAAATACTAAACCAAAATATACTAACTAAAGATCTCCAAGAACAAGCCAAAAACAAACAAGATATAAACCGTACAGATACTTTGAACTCTAGTAATGCATCCTGTGACGCTGTATTAACCATCTTAAAACATATTTTATACAACAAAAATACATTTCCACAATTTCTTGTTTTAACTCACTAACTGTTATCTTCAATACAACTAAAGCACATCTGCGTTATTGTAACATCATTACGCATATTCTATCAAAAAAAATTTTCCCCAAGGCGATAACCTTTCAAAAAATAAAAAACGATAACTGTCTGGTAAACTCACTCTAAATCAAGCCAAATTGGATTTTATGCAGTTGCATGTTGATCTTCGTCATTTCCAGGAATAACTCTTTTTATGGCAGCAATGGCGACTTCAATTATTTCATCATCTGGTTCCTGTGTCGAAATTTTTTGCAGCAAAAGCCCAGGTTTAGACAAAATCCGTGCCAACAGGTTGCTATGTCTAGAACAATATCTTATCAACTCAAAACCAATAGACGCAAAAAGAGGCAAACACAAAAGTCTTACTAAAGACCTTGCGACAGGATTTACAAAAGGTATAAAAACACCAAAGAATATACCTACAATAACCATAATAATCAAAAAACTAGTTCCACACCTTGGGTGAAAGCGTCCGAATTTTTTTACATTACTAACGGTCAGGTCTTCACTATTTTCGTAGCAAAAAATAGCCTTGTGCTCTGCACCGTGGTACTTAAAGATTCTTCTTATATCTTTAAGTTTAGAGATACCAATAAGATACAACAAAAATACAAAAAACTTTATAATTCCTTCAAAAAAAGATCTGCACACTACATTATCAACAGCTGGGAAACTGGGCGCAAAAAAGTTAGATATCCAAGATGGTAAAAAAAGAAAAATAAACACAGAAAACAATATTCCCAAAACTGAAACTAAGTTCAGCACTAAGTTCGTCCCTCTTTTGCCAAAAACTCTTGATAGATATCTTTCAAGTTTTACCGTATCATTAATCTTTTCATTTTTATTATTTTCCTTTAAAGTTTTTTCCAATGACAACTTCATGGCTTTATGACCAATCTTCAAAGAATCAATCAAAGAGCCGATACCACGCAATAACGGCAGCCCAAGTATCCTGTACTTATCTCTTAAAAACTCTGTTTTTAGCTCTTCTACATAAATGCTTTTATCAGGAAGTCTTAATGCGATAGCAGATTTTTTGGGGCCGCGCATGAGTATTCCTTCCATCAACGCCTGTCCCCCTACGGATGATACAACCGTGCCTTTACTATCTGTAGACATAAGATACCCCATTCTATTATGAAATGATAAATACAGTTTTTGGAAACTTTCCGAGAATCTAGCATTGCAATGCCAACAGAAGTAACAGCCAATGAATAGTCTAAAAGCCCACTTGTTTTTAGGCTTATAGCCACGGAATCACTATATGAGTAATAATAGCATTCAAATAAAAATAGTACAAAGAAAATATGTGGAAACACCCGGGATCGGCTAAAGAACACGTCCAACCGATTTTTTTAACTTTGGAACAACGAAGATGTGTGCCCTCAACAGGTGCTGGGAACAGGCCTAGATTAGTGTTACCAAAAACAGTAAAACCCCACCTCTATGGAAAAGAGAAAATCAAGCGGCTAACTGCTTTTAACTTTTTAATTGCCCCTTATTGTAGGTGTTTTTTTCCAATTTTTATGTTTTGCATTTTAACACATTTAGCCAAAATTCATACTGCTTCCAGACTTGGAGGTTAAAATAAATGCCAGTGCTAAGCATTCGAACTAAAACTACAAAGCTAGTCTACAATCAAGTACATATGATTGTAAGTAGAGCGAAATAATGAGAGGCGAGTAAACAACTAAGAAGCTTATTTTTATAAAAAAGGCACCCCAAAGTGAGGTGCCAGAGCTGAAGGAAACTTTATTTATTCGAGCTAAAAACACTTGTAACAACACTACCAATTGTTGCACCAATGCTTGCTATAAATGTGATTGCAGCACAGAGACCTAAATAACCCATATTGGTATAACTCTTTGATTCAAGACCAATTTCTTCCGCAGTCATCTCCTTGCAGTCACCTTTTGTGAAGTTAACCGCATCGCTTTTCGAGTCAAACAAAGTCTTACCACTTTCAAGGTCGACTCTTAAATAATAAGCAGTCTTGCTGATAGAACCTTTATTCTTCGCGTCTTCCGCCGATACTCCCAAACCGCCAACTCCTGCCGTCATCAGTCCACATACACCCAAACCGCCCACAAACTTTTTGAAAACCGAAAAATGCTTCATAACAAAAACTCCTTAAAAAATAAAATATATTGTAACTATATATTACACCACTCATTTGACAAAAAGCAATAGTAAAATTAAGAAAAAATAATTTTCGTTGTTATGAATGTAAATTATTTAGTTTATGTGGCAAAAATGTAACAAAAACATAATTCATCTATATTTTTAAAAAAATTATAGCTGAACAAATAAAAAATCCTAAACAAATAGCTATGGTAACCGGAATCAAATCTATTTTAGTTGTTTTTTCAGCTACTATTTTGGTGATGACTGGATAAACAATTTATCGCAAAACCGTGTAGAAGGGTTCAAATTTGCTTCTAATTTTTACACAAACTTAAATATTAACTTATTCCTATTGTTCATATACTCAAATTTACTTATAATACTTCTTAATTAAAAGTTGTTCTGACCAACAGTTTTGATTACCTAAAGTTTTTAAAAAAGTTGAAAAGTATTCGGGAAGGTCTGAACTAAATTCTAAAAATTTGTTGCTAGTTGGATGGGTAAATCCTAGGTATTTAGCGTGTAGGCACTGGCCTTTTAAAGCCTTTTCTAGCGTAGTCATATGTTTTGGCCCATAAACAAAATCACCGGCCACAGGGTGGTCCAAATACGACATATGAACCCTAATCTGATGTGTACGTCCTGTTTTCAGTGAAACCTTTAAATAGGAATAATTTTCTAACTGTTTTATTAATTCGTATTTTGTTATTGCTACCTTGGAATTTTTTTGTGTAACAGTAAATTTTTTTCTATCTTTTGTGTCTCTACCTATGGGTAAATTAATTTCACCGGATAACTTCTTAAAATTCCCGTGAACAACTGTCTCATAAATTCTGATGAAATTGTGCTTCTTTACTTGCTCGGAAAGAAGCAAGTGTGCTTTGTTATTTTTTGCAACAACCAAAAGACCACTAGTATCTTTATCTATTCTATGAACTATGCCAGGTCTTATGACGCCATTTATGTCTGAAAGATTCCCATGGCAGTGGTACAACAATGCATTAACTAGTGTACCGTCCCAATTGCCGGGTGCCGGGTGCACTACCATCCCTTTACTTTTATTTACAATTAATACATCATTATCTTCATACACTACATTAATGGGGATTTTTTCTGGTTTCATTTCTTCTAAGACAACAACTTCCGGAATATATAAATTCACTACATCGTGTAATTTAATTTTGTAATGTTTGTTTTGAAAATTATCGTTTACGTGAACGTGACCTTTTGAGATCAGATCTTGTATTTTTGCTCGAGTAAATCCTATTTCAGATAAATAAATAAATTTATCTAATCTAGTACCAACCTGCCCTTGAGTTACACGTAATGAATAAACATTTTGCATAAAGAAATAAGTCTCCCGAAAACAAATGAGGCAAATATGGTAATAAAAAAATTAATACAAAATCGAAAAAATAGATCTAACAGACACCGGCTGGTATAAGAAGCCAATTTAGTATAAGACAAAGCTGTTGTGTTTCAAAAGATAAATCAGATTAATACGGTTTTATTACTCTTTTCTCCGCTTCCAGAAGAGACTTTTCTGACTATTGCCCTCCATGCTAGACACACAAACAGCACAAAGTATGTCGCCCGTTATGTTAATTACTGTACGTCCCATGTCAAAAATTCTGTCTATTCCATATATAATCATTATGGCGTCAACAGGTATTCCTACAGAAGTCAACACCATCGCCAAAGTTATAGTAGCTGAGCCAGGAACTCCTGCAGTTCCGACCGATGCAGCAATAATGGCTGTGACGATAAACAACATTTGCTCTATGCTAAGGCTTACCCCGCAGCACGTTGCCAATAACACGGTCGCCACGCACTGATAAATTGCAGTACCGTTCATATTTACAGTGGCACCTAATGGAATCACAAAAGAGGATATGCTGCTATCGACACCCATTTTTCTGCAACATTCTTTCGAAACTGGGATAGTCGCCACGGAACTAGCAGATGTAAAGGCGAAAATCATCGCAGGAAAGGAATTTTTGAAAAACGTAACAGGGCTTAGCTTTGTAAAAACAGAAATAAAGATAGAGTAAACTATAACCGAAAAAACTATATAGCCAAGATATGCGCACAAAAGTGCTGCTGCTAAAGTGCCAATAATTTTTACACCCTGTGCAGATATTATCCAGCTCATCATTGCGAAAACAGCTATTGGGGAAAATTTTATTATTCCACGAGTTATTTCATCGCACACTACATAAAAAGAGTCCAAAATTTTTGCAGCAGGTTTGCCTTTCTCGCCGCATTTAAGAATAGCTATTCCCACAATAATTGCAACAATTATAACAGTAAGCATATCTGGGCCTGTAAAAAGCCCAGCGATAACATCTGCAAAGCCAGAAGTGCTTGAGCTTTCTAGCTTTACATTGCTAGAAATGTCTAATTTTGGAAATAGACCAGCAAAACTGAACCCGGAAGAAAGTGCCAAACCCGTTATACAAGCCAGTACGGTAGTAACAAGAAAGCAAAGTATGCTCTTTAGTCCTATCTTTCCAAGCCTTTTTATATCTCCCATTGATATTATTCCATCAATAATCGACAAAAAGACAACGGGAACCACAATCATTTTCAAAAGATTGATAAAGATTGTCCCTATGGGTTTCAGGAAATTTAATACAAACGCTGAGCCACCCGCAAACGTGCAGCAAATAGCCCCAACGATAATTCCCAAGAATAGTGCGAAAAAAATCTGGGTAGCAAGACTAATTTTTTTTATCTTATTTAAAAAAAAAGACATCAATTCACCAAAAAGCAAAAATGGTTGCGGGGGCCGGATTCGAACCAACGACCTTCGGGTTATGAG
>DFGJ01000017.1:0-831 GCA_002372375.1 Ruminococcaceae bacterium UBA3753 | reverse complement strand
GCTACCAGACTGCTCCACCCCGCGACACCAACTTCTAAGACTATACTATTCCATAGTTTAAAATATGTCAACATTTAATTTATAAAAATGAAGAATTGACGAAAAAATTTCTGGGTTTTGATTACTTCCGTTGCTGCAGGAATTATTTTTAAAAATACAGACAGTATGAAACACTCGTTTATTTATCTCAAGCTTATGCGTTTCCATAAATTTAAGGTTACGAGCTTCTTTTATTGACTTTTTTCAAATTTTATGCTAAAATCTGAGTAGTGTCGTTCTTAGTCGTTCTTAGGCAGGTGCCTCACTGTGGGAATATTTTCAGGAAGTTATAGATTAATCTGTGGAGTGTTGCTGACAAGTTTTTCAGCTAGTGCGCTTGGTTTTGCACAAGATAGTAAAGTTGTAAATCTTAATAAGGAAGTCGCAACTCGTTTAAATTCATGTAACGAGTTCAGTTCGGAAGCAGTTGAAGAGAGTCCTTGTACATCTACAACTGGCAAAAACAGACAAATTAATCAGCTGGAAAAGAAATATCTGTCAACCCCCCCATTTTCAGCAATGTTTCTTCGAAATCTTTGGCATCTGTAGTCCTTGGAACTTTGGGTGTTGGTGGCTTGGCGTGTGCTTATTTAAGTTCGCGGAGACAAGGCGATGAAGGTTTTGATGAAAAAAATGATGTAGATGAAAAACGTGAAGATAACAAGGGCAGCAAAGAAGAGGATGAAAAAACTAATAAAGAAGAGGAAAAAGCTGTTGAAGGGGATGTTCGAGTTGGAATAGAGAATGAAAGTAACAAGGAAAATGAGAAAGAGGATGAAAAGATTAGCGAAG
>DFGJ01000014.1 GCA_002372375.1 Ruminococcaceae bacterium UBA3753 | reverse complement strand
TTTGGTAGCGCTGACAAAACTTCTGCTGTTGTACAAGGGTAATTTATTATTCCTGTAAGTGAAGTATTTACCGGATATACACCAAGATTTTCTCTAGCTGCTGAAGCGCTTGTCGCTCCAGTTCCGCCTTGTGATATTGGAACAGTCCCAGTGATACTAGATGATGAATCTACCCAAGATATGGAAATAGGTGTAACATCAGTTCGGTAGAATCCGTTGTAAATTTTGGAACTATCTTGTGAAGATGTGGCTAAATGTGTAAAACTGACTTTTGCGCTATCAAGCTGATCTTTAACTATTGTCAAAAGCCCACTAGTTTCGGGAAGATCAGTTATCGTAGTTGAGCTTGAAGTAATGTTGAGAGCTAGAGAACTTTTATTTGGTATTGCGGACAAAACTTCTGCCGTTGTGCAAGGATAACTTATTATCCCTGTAAGTGAAGTATTTACCGGATACACACCAAGATTTTCTCTAGCTGCAGCAGCTGTACTAGCACCGGTACCACCGGAAATTAAAGGCAAAGTACCACCGAGGTCTACATCTGACATTGTATGATGGTGAATTGCGGACGCAGCATTTACGTCAGCACTCGTTAGAGTTATGTCATCTGCAAGGGACTTATTGTTAATTTTTCTAGAAATAGGCACAGATTGGGTTTGATTTGAGTCAACACTGTGTGGATTATTTAAATCAAGGGTGTGGCTTTCTAGATTGTCAACTTTTCTAATCAGCTCATTAAATGCAGTAATTTCCGAAAGACTTTCTTCTACACTGGAACATATTGAAGGCGATATGAATAAGTCTATTTTCTTTGCCACTAGTTTTTTTCCATCTAGATCTATGATATTTATTTCGCAGTTTTCTAATATTCCACTTCTTGCACATATCTGATCTGTTAATTCTAGGCTTACTATTCCATTTGCAGCATCGTCTATATTCATAACATCATAGATAATGTTACCATCCGGCTTTTTTGCCAAAAAATGTACTATCTTTTCACTTAAATCTACAGGCCCTTCATCGTCTACTAGTCTTACTATAAGCTTTCTACTAGAATTTTCTCCTTCAAAAGCTCTAAAAAAGCCTTTATTGTCATCCCATATATTTAGTGTTACTGTTTTTTGGGCCAATGTAATTCCTCCTAAATTTAATTGTACAAAACCTTCTATTGATAAGAAAAAACGAGCGTTTATTGTAATTTTTTGTGCAACTAATAATTTTTTCAGTCTGTTCTAGAAACGAATACCACGGACATAATCACAAGTCATAACAACTCATAAAAATACGAATAGAGTTGGTGATTGTACTTTTAACTTTTTTAATTGAGCAAAGTAGAAGTGCTTTTTTCGTTTTTAGTGTTTTATGTTTCGGATATATATCTAATCTTTTCTTTGTGATAACTTTGTTGGATTTTGTTTTTTATTAATTTGAGAAAGATTTGTTTCCTAATGTCATTTGAATGTATTAGTGAAAATTAAATAATTTTAATTGACTTTTAAATATATTTATGTTAAAATAATTTTATACGAACTTTAGAGTTTATATAAAAAATATTTGGAGGAGTTTAAAATGGAAGATAAAAATTATAAAAACGGGGTAGCTGGGCTTTCTGACGACGAGCTCGATCAAGTTAGTGGAGGCAAGAATAGGAATTATTATGTATACAAATCACATGGGATTATTGTTGAAGACCACTGGTATGGTGATAAGTGCTTTATAAAAACGCCAAGCGGTGGTAAGGGCAAGCAAATAAGTAAAAGCGCAGCAGATGCAATAGTTGAATCGGATGTTTATTTACATGATGGTTCGGATCCTGGAATATTCCGGAATGACTATTGCTCCCTCGTCGAATAGCGTGGGCCTTCGCTGTTCCGTGCTGACTTAGGGAATGTGATAGACTGAATAAACAAATTAGGGTGGATGAACGATAACAACTTAGTCAGCACTTTATGTTTTGCACTATGTAGTTGAGCTCTTTTGTATAAATTAACTGAGTTGTTTTTGCCAAAACTTCCTAGAGAATTAACAAGTTATATAAATCGAGATAGCTTGAATTTGCGAGAACAAAAAAAGTACTTAGCTGATTTAGTTTAAGCAGCGAAGCTTCACTTTTGTGCATCAACTAAGTTTTCGCCGACAAAACTTTGCTAAACAATCCACAGGAATTCGACTGGTTTAGGTTTCTTAAGGTCGGTGTACTCATCGGCGCTATTCAACAATTATTTTTTTGTAAATTGATTAAGCCGATATGGACATAACTACCTGCTAAAAAATTAACGAGTCGTAAAGAGCAAGCT
The DNA here is from genome assembly GCA_002372375.1 of Ruminococcaceae bacterium UBA3753. Classification (GTDB taxonomy): domain Bacteria; phylum Bacillota; class Clostridia; order Oscillospirales; family Acutalibacteraceae; genus UBA3753. The sequence continues at coordinate 28,334 of DFGJ01000014.1, read as the reverse complement.
TAGTATAGATTTGTAAAGTGAAATCTTCTGTCTCACCTATTCTGAGCTTTGAGGCCTCATTTTCATGTATTAACTAAGTTTACGCCGACACAACTTTCTAAAAAATTAGCAAGCCATTCTAGGTTTACGAGAGTAAAAGTGTCAATCGACACTTTTCAGGTCTATCCTGGGAAATAAAATCTCTTTTTCCCTGCATATTTTGTATTTAACTAAGTTCTCACTATCGTACACTTTTGCACTGGAAAAAGTTTTAAGGCCTTTACTACTGATCCCTATTTGGCTAAATATTTTTTCTGAAGTTGTGGGTATAAACGGTATCAGTAGTACAGCAACACAACGTATTAATTCACACAAAATGTAAAGGACTGTATCAAGTTTTTCAATGTTTTTGCTTGAGTACAGTTTCCAAGGCGTTACTTTTTCTATGTATCTGTTAGCTTGCAAGACAACACTCCATATCGCAGATAAACTCTCAGAAAATTTAAAGGAGTCTAAAAGATTTTGGTAGGTATTTTTTGCCTTGCTTACTGTACTGATCAGTTCTTTTTCATCAATACCAAGTAAGAGATTTTCTAAATTAAGTACACCATCACTTTTATATTTAAGTATCATAGAAGTCGTTCTTGAAACTAGATTCCCAAGATCGTTTGCTAGATCAGAATTTATTCTGTTAACAAACGAGTCAAAACTAAAGTTACCGTCATTACCAAAAGGAAACTCCCTTAGTAAAAAATATCTTACAGCATCCGCGGATACAGCATATTTATTGATCAAATCTAAAGGTGATATAACATTGCCCTTAGACTTGGACATTTTAGTTCCATCTTTAAACAAAAGCCATCCATGCCCAAAAATACACTTTGGAAGTGGTAAATCCAGCGCTATTAAAATTGCAACCCAAATTATTGCATGAAATCGCATAATTTCTTTGCCAACAAAATGCACATCAGCGGGCCAGAATTTGTAAAAGTTGGAGAGTTCTTCTTTACTTTTGGCGTTTTCATAACCTAGAGCTGTTATATAGTTGCTCAGCGCATCAATCCAGACATATACAACGTGTTTTTTATCGAATGGAACTTTTACTCCCCAGCTAAATGTTGTTCTACTTACACATATGTCTTCCAGACCAGCCTCAACAAACTTCTTCATTTCGTTGAAGCAAGAGGCAGGCCTAACAAAGAGCGGATTTTCTTCATAAAGTTTCAATATTTTATCAGCATATTTTGAGAGCTTAAAAAAATATGCTTCTTCTTCTGTATACTTAAGTTCTCTTCCACAATCCGGGCACAAGCAGTCTACTTTAGCCTTTGTTTTTGTAAAAAAAGCCTCACATGGCTCGCAGTAAAGTCCTTTATAGTAGCTCTTGTATATATCTCCCTTTTCATAAAGCTTAGTAAAGATTTTTCCCACAGACTCTTTGTGATAACTATCCGTAGTTCTTATAAACTTATCATAAGAGATATCTAAAACTTTCCACAAATCTTTAAATTTCTGACTCATACCGTCAACATATTCTTCGGGAATTACGCCTTCCTTGTTAGCCATATTTTCTATTTTTTGGCCGTGCTCATCAGTCCCCGTTAGGAGCATTACATCAAAACCTAAAAGTCTTTTATAACGTGCTATTACATCTGCAGCTATAGAGCAATACGCATGACCAAGATGTGGATCCCCAGATGGATAATATATGGGCGCTGTAACATAAAAAGTATTTTTTTTATCACTCATTTGTATATCTCCAGCTATTCAGCTTTGTATGTAAATAAAACTCTTAAATTATAGCAACTCGATCCTGTGCGGTAAACACTTGACAATAAATTCATACCGCGGATTCGGTATTGTGATTTTTTAATTTAAAAAGAAAAACCTAAAAGTGAGTGATGGATCGGCTCCATTTTTTTCTAAAAAAGGAACAAGACATAAAACAAAATGTTAAAGTAAAAGAAATAGTCGGTAAAATAAAAAAACTGACGTAATAGAGGAGAGTATTTTAAGATGACAAAATTAATAATGCTTGGTGTAGGAAACGGACGTGTGTTAGATTTGTACAATACGTGTTTTGTAATTCAGAATGATAAAGGAAATCTATTGGTTGACACCGGCGGAGGAGTCAAAATAATTAAAAGATTAAATCAAGCAAATATTGATTATAGATCTCTAAGGCATATATTTATTTCACACAGCCATACTGACCACATATTAGGGATATTTTGGCTGTTCAAAAAAATAAGTGGACCTGCTATGCGAGGCGAAATAAAAGAAAGTATTAATCTTTATTGCAACGACAAAGTGTATGAAGCAGTTAAACAAGTATCTAAGTACATTCTTCCTGAAAAATATATGAATGCTATTTATAACGTTTTAGATTTTGTCATTTTGAAAGATGGCGATAAATATAACATTAACGAAATAAATTATGAATTTTTTGATATAAAGGCTAAAGGTGTGAAGCAATTTGGATTCGAATGTATGGTGAATAATAATAAGGTTATATTTTTAGGAGATGAAACATTGAACTCCCTACTATTCGATAGAGTCAAAGGCGCCGAATATGTGTTGCATGAAGCTTTTTGTTTAGACTCTGAAGAAAATAAATTTCATGCCTACGAAAAAAATCATTCCACTGTAAAAAGTGTATCGGAGATTATGAGTAATTTAAATGTAAAAAACTTAATTTTGTACCACACTGAAGATTCCCACGGTGATCGCAGAAAGGACCTATATTTGAATGAGGGAAGAAAGTATTTTAGCGGAAACTTATTTGTTCCCAATGATTTAGATGTCATTGCAATTAGCTGATCTAAATATTTTAAAAGCTATATTGGTAAATACCTGTTTTTTTGCTTTTATAGTTTTTCTAATCCCTAAGGAATTAGATAAGGTGTGGTTTTGTACCTCTATGGGGTTTTTACAAAACTTTTGACAGGTCATGCCCCGTGAGTTAGCTGTTCCTCTCCAAAATTATTTGAGTTAAGCATACATGTTTTTGTAAAATCAAACTTAACTTTTTTTAAAAAACAATATTGTGAATTCTTACTTGTTTTTTAATAACAAATAATTTATAATACTAATATAAGCTTTAGAGTACAGCTTAAAATTCTAATTATGGAGGTTCTATATATATGAGGAACAAGTTTTTGGGAAAGGGTGCATTTTTATTAATTTCAGTAGTTGCAGGTAATACTTTTGCTGGTGGTAGCGCAAATGCATTGTGGACAAAGGAAGAGTCTCCGGAGGAAGCGATGTCTGTTGTTGATATGGTATGTAGTAATTTGTTTGGATTTAAAGAAATAGAGGAATTAAAGAAAATAGCGGAACCGTTAACGGAAGCACGCAGGAAAATGATGAACAAATTTAAAAATGAACAATATGATGATTTTTTTAATTTGTCCCGTGAATATGATGAATTATTAAAAAAATACGGAGGAGCCGAGGAAGCTTTGGATGCGGCAAGAGGGGAATGTATTAACCGGATATTTGGAAAAGGATATCAGGAGTTGGATGCAGAGTCAGAAGAACGAGTGTTTTATGGAATTGTAAGTCAAAATCGTGAAAGTAAAGCGGAAAAAGTTTCGTCCCAAGTATAATACCGACGAAAAGGAGTATGAATTTTTTGTAAGAAGAACAGATATTTAAAGCGATCTAGACTTAATTTTTTATGAACAAAAAATTATATTTTCTGAGTTTGGATTTTATACTTCTTATTTTACGGTGAAATTTGTAATACTACTGTGTGATATGCGAAGTTCTCTATTTGGGTTAGGGTGAAAATAGCTTTGTGCCTATGAAAGATATAATTCTACAGTGATATGTATTTAAGAAAGTTTGTATAATCTAAATTTAAAAGACCTAATTTTGTATAGTACAAGAACTTTATATGGTGCTCTTAAAATTGGGCCATGATGATTAAAAGAGGATCGGTTATTTTAGTGGTAACTTGATTATTTTTCCTGGTGTGAAAGTCTTTCAAATTGGCTAGTGCCGGAGGTCTGTGCAATTATTTAGAATATAACTTACGTATTTTTTATATTTTCTGATTTTTATAGGTGCTCCGGTATCTTTGATTGTTTTTAGCTAAACAAGCGGCTTACACTGTTTTTATACTTGCACAAATTATTACGCAAATGTATATTTGGACAACAAACATGTTTTCAGAAGGTCAATTAGGTGTCGACTCTGAATTTTTTACAAAGGGTGCCAGTATATGCAAAAGGTAAGGAAAGCGGTTATTCCCGCTGCAGGTTTGGGTACAAGGGTTTTGCCAGCAACTAAGGTTTTACCGAAGGAAATGTTTCCAATAGTAGACAAGCCTGCCATACAATACATAGTAGAAGAAGCTGTAGCCTCTGGAATTAGGGACATATTGATTGTTACGAACAGAGGAAAAAATATTATAGAAGATCACTTTGACAGAGCACCCGAACTTGAGCAAAGGCTATTTGATTCGGAAAAAAATAATTTAAGGGATCAAGCTATAGATATATCTAATTTAGCTAATATCCATTTTATAAGGCAGAAAGAATCTAAGGGTTTGGGTCACGCTGTTTTGTGCGCAAAAACTTTTGTTGGTGACGAACCTTTTGCAGTTTTGTATGGCGATGATGTCATAGTGGGTGAGGAGCCGGCTTGTGCGCAGTTACTAAAAGCATATGAAAAATTTGAAAAGATAATAGTGGGTGTGAAAAAAGTTCCAGAAGACGAAATTTTTAAGTACAGTTCGCTTAAAGTAAAACGCATTAACAATGGTATTTTTGAGTGCGTAGACATGATAGAGAAGCCTAAGGCTTCACAGGTTATGTCGTGTTACTCTATTCAGGGTAGATGTATCCTTACCCCAGATATTTTTGATGTAATAAGTGAAACTTCTCCAGGCAAAGGGGGGGAAGTTCAATTGACAGACGCAATAAGAACTATTGCGAGAAAGAGTGGTGTTTTGGCTGTTGAGTACAGCGGAAAGCGATACGATATTGGTAGCAAGATTGGTGTTCTCGAAGCTTGCGTTGAGATGGGTCTGGTGCACCCCGAGATAGGCGAAGAATTTAAGTCTTACTTGAAGAATCTGATTCGTGTGTGCTGATAACGTACATCATCAATCGCTTTGCTGCGTCTTTTGGTCTAAAAACGCCTTACCATCCGCGTCAAACTTTGTTTTGCTTGACTCCTAATTTCACACCAGCTAAATTTTAGCTTATAAAAACTGGAAGCGCGACAATGCCAGCGAATCTTTGACTGGAAAACCACTCTGGTTTGTCTCTTAATTTAAAGGGAACGCGCTGTCTGAGTCGGGTTTTATTGTGTTTGCTTCTTATCTCCTTGAGACGGCTGCATTTTGGCTTACAAAAACTGGGAACAGCACCTTTGCTCCTGAACTCTTGTCCAAGGCATTACAAAACTTAGAGGTCTCTCTTTGCTTCAAACTCACTGCAACAAATCTACCAATTTAAACATTGTCAAAAACATCCATATGCATACCGAAAACAACACTTATTTCGGGAAACCACAAATGTCCCCAACGTTTTTCTCTGCACCGGAAGCTTACCTCTACCCTAAAACATCCAAAATGTTCCTCAAAACATCGCCGTATGCATAGACCACCTCGCCATTCCTCACCAAATGCATTCTCCTTAGAAGCACACACAAACGCTGTAGGCCCACCCAAAAGGAGACTATCCTTTCTTCCCCCCCAGCCGATTCACCACTAACGGGGCACTTTGCCTCCTCCCTCATCGCAAGCTTACTCCCGCTATCTCCTTACTTTTTACTGGTCTTTAGAAAGTGCATACGAAATTTCCGTGCTTATCAACATCAGGTACACCTCTCTGCGAAAAACAACTAACTGAAAGACAAATACCATTCGCCAAACCATAAACATAAAAAGCAACTTTTAAACTTACAACGATCTCAAAACAGCCCGCCTTAAACCAATCCGGTATAAAACCTAGCCTCCATCACGGTTTTAGCTCTTGTGGCTCGAAACCACCTTTAATTTTTTCGTCCTTGCCTCCAAAATTTTTCTTATTCCGAACTACTTTAATCTCATCTATACCAGAACACTTTAAATATTTCAAATTAACAGAATCATTCTTACTCAATTCCGCTGAAGCACAACAACCACCAACACTTCCACCAATGCCCAGAATTAAAGCCGAACTGACAACTTTTTTCATAGCTAACATATCCTAAAAAATAAAAATAAATTGAACATTTCTAATTGTAGAACATTTAGAATTCAAAAGCAGTATAGAATTTTCAAAACTTAATATTAAGGCACCAAATTGTTACAAATAACTTACTAAGCATTTAAATTTTTTAATAAATAATCGATTTCTCTCACTTAAATAACTTGCACTCATTGCCCAAATATGTCAAATTCCGGCATTGGTAGAAATCACAACTAAGTGATAAGTGTCTATTCTCAAGTAGGCTGGAATTTATTTACTTTACTTCATTTTATTTAATTTAATTTATAAAACTTGCGATCGAGCTAACTGCTTTGCTTTAACGTCATTTGATTATAAAATACATTTGAGTAAAGATACGACTGATAATATCTAAATATTATCAGGTCTATGTTACGTAAGAAGCTTAAGTAAAAGAAAAATTAACTCCAGATGCTAGTTTATTTTTGCTTTGCGACGTAAACCTCATCGATTCCTTTACTAACCATGGCGTTTACTGCATTTTTTGTAATTATCTCCCCTGGAATAATAATCGGTATTCCGGGAGGGCAAATGTTTTCAGCCCTGGTAGCTATTCTGCCAACTGTCAGATGGGTAGCTATCTTTTCACTTGCAAATTTAAAAACGGCTTCATATAAAGAGCAACCAATTTTTCTATTACAAAAACTTATTTCTGTTTCTTTTTTGTGCACAAGTCCTCTCTTTGGTAGACATCTTATTGCATCCGCTAACCTGAAAAAGTCTTCATCTGTATTAAGAGGTGTTGGTATAAATACTATAAAACTCTTGTCGTAAAATTCCGGTTCCACTTTATTTTTTCTAAAAAGTTTAGCACATTCACTTCCAGTTAACCCTACGCTATTTACGTTGAAGCAAATTCTTATTGGGTCGCAAAGTGTTGCATTTTTATAAGCTTCACGTAACAATTCATGATCATCTTTGATATTCTCAGACGAGCTGCAGTTCACATAATCTGTAGAGTCATTTTCTTTGTTTTTCAAGCTACCACAAAAGATAGGTTTGCTGATCTCAGTCAAATGATCCGCACGGGAGTATAAAACATCTATTCCACATGTTTTAGCTGTTTTTTTTATATCTCTTGTTTTTTCCTCTAGTTTTAAAAACTCAGTTTTACCTTTATTCTTTATCCAATCTAGGCAAATATCAATAGACGCCATAATCGGAAATGACGGGCTGCTTGATCCAAAAAATTCCATCCAATATTTTGCCCTGTTATAAAGTGACTTATCCTTTAAATGCAACAGTGCTCCACCTGTTAATACCGGCAGAGTTTTGTGCAAAGAGTCTGCTGTAGCATCTGCCCCTAGACTAAGTGGATGATAATTAGAGCTCAAAAATGCAAGATGTGAGCCATGTGCATTGTCTACAAGAAGAGGAACGTTATATTTTTTACATACCCTTGAAATGTTGGCTACATCGGCAATTGACCCGTAGTAATCAGGGCTTGTTATATAAACTGCACCAACATCGTTCTTGTTTTTATCTAAAAGTTTTTCTATTTCGTGACTAGTAATCTGTTCATAAAAATTTTTATTCGCATCTAATCTAGGAATTAAAAATAATGGTTTTAAATCTAATATAGCCATAGCGTGTATAGCACTTCTATGGATCATCCTACTGCATATGACTTTGCTTCTATATTTGCAAAAAAGGGCTATCATGGCTTTAATGCAAAGTGTACAACCGCTGGCCGAAATTAGACTACACCCGCTATTAAAAATTTTAGATGCCTTTTTTTCTGTTTCCAATATTGACTTTTTCGGCTTGTAAAGATCGTCAGTAGCCGAAAGTTCAGTGTAATCTAATCGATATAAATCTTCAAAAAAGGCGTTTTTATGCCCAGGCGTGTGGAAAGAAGACATTCCATGTGCGCTGTATTTTAATAGATCTTTATAAATAGTATTTTTTCTCACAGTAGGCACAATTTTAAATTAAAATAAAATTTTTTAAAAATTAAATCACTCTTAATTTATGTAAATTGCTAAATTAGGGAAGGTTGCTATTGGCAGCAGGGAAATATAGATGTATATCGCAAAAATAAAACGATAAACTTAAATTTTAAAACTTAGAAGGTTACAACCTAAAATAATATTATATTCTGTAGGTCCTTTTCTTTATTGTAAGTTAAAACTCGCTGTTTAAGTTCATCTCTTTTTGGCACAATCTTATTTTTAATATAAAAGCACAAAACATGTGACACGTTCGCTGTGCAAAATTTTAGATATAAAATATGAAAACTAAATGATCTTTGGCAATAACTATTTATCCTGAAACCCAAAGTACTTAGGATCCAAAGACATACTACTAAAGCTGGTACGTAATAATTTTTTATCTGCCAAAAAAATATTGATCTTAAATAACCCTTATGTGACTTTACTATAAAATGAAGAAACACGACGGCTTTTGACAATTTTCGTTTCGCCTGAATATTAAAGTTAAAAATTAAGTTAATTCTATTGGCTGCAATACAATTTTTTTGCTTTCCTAAGGTGAGAGATTTAAACTTAGTTGCCTAACGTTTTGTTTTCATTTGTTGCTATTTTGTCTACATAATTGTGGGTAATTAACACCTCTTTATTTAACCGCATAGCAGCGTATACAATGTAATTTTTTCCTCATTGATAGCCATACAAAGATTACTTTATTAACTTATGCAAAATTAATCATTCAAGAATATGTCGCAAGCCTTTCTGCAAGAGTAAAAACATCTGAATAAAAAAGCGTAAAAAAACGAGATATAATAGAATCGAAAAGACAACCGTAATGCAAAGAAAAGGCCGCAGAATAAACTTAAGAGGCAGAGAGAGATTTTAAATAAAAACTACATAAACTCCACTTAAGTTTGCCAACCTATATTTTCTACATTTGGCCCCTGTTCGTTTTTCCCGTATGTAATGTTTTGATTACTCTGCACTTTCTTGCTTGTTTTAATAGGCAGTTTTTTTGTAACTTGGCTGTTTGCTTCATCGTAACCCTTAAGTTTTCCTAAAAAATAACTAGTTGCGCACAAAATAGTTCCAAAAACAAATCCAAGGGCTCTTCTCACCGGGATTATTGAATTGTGACGTTCTATTTCAGCTAAATTTTTTTCATAAAGGTCCTTATATTCTTCATATTCCTTGTACAGGTCCTTACATTTCACAAAATGTTCCTTAATCTGCTTACTTTCATCAATAACGCGTTTCTTCGTTTTCTCGTAATCTTTGAAAAAAAAGAATTTGTCTTTTCTCGTGACTATTTGCAACTCTTTATGAAAGGAAGGTCCAAACTTATTTAGAAATTTCGTTTGCTCCTCACTGTTGCTTAGACTGTTAAAAAAATCGCCAAATGTTTCATTATCAGCGTAAGAAAAAAGGGTCTCAAACACTTCACTGCCAAACGTGTCTAATAATAGTTCTCTGTTTTTCTTTAGTTCCTTAGAAGAAAGTTTACGTATAATCTCATTGCGTAGCTCCCACTAGTATTTCTGATTATATCAAAAAGCGAGGGATACTTTCGCGCGATGCAGTACAAGATACTGCATCTTCGATTATTTTTTGATTCCCCGATTGTTCCATAATTGATCGATTTGGGCACATTCCAAAATCTTTAGTATTTTGACTGTTTACAGGCTCCGCTCCAACTAACGAAGACAACAAACCAAAGCTGACTAATTTATTAAACAAATTGTACCTCATATTTAAACTCAATCCTTCGAAAAAAATGATATATTCTATCCAATTATACTGTTTATTTTTAAAAAAGTCAATATTTGGTGTACTTAAAGTAGTTTTGTGCTGTTTTTAAAAAACAATTTAATAATAACAAAAATACCAGAGGCTTAGCAAAAATAAAAAGCTAAGTCACTTTGTGCTAACATCACTGATTGCTGAAAATTAACTCACCTACAAATCAAAGTGTTGAAGGTCTAACTTGTTTTTACTAACTTCAATTATCCCATAAGATCCTTCGGCTTTTTCTAGACTTCCGGGGTTAAAGACGATAATTCCGTTTATTGTTTGTTTTATTGGCGTATGCGTATGACCAAAAAGTGCAACATCAGCATTTTCCTTTGTTGCTGCTGCGACTAACTTGTCCAAGTTGTCTTTGACGTAGAACTCGTGACCGTGAGTTAAAAAGAATCTCTTGCCTTCGATTGTTTCTGTTAAAGTGACCGGCATACTAGTAGCAGAATCGCAATTTCCGCATACTCTAAAAAAGACTTTGTTTTTATATTCATCTTTTATTAGGTCAATATCTGCTTTTCCATCCCCCAAATGAAATATATTTTCAATGTCATCGTGCCTTTCTATTACTTTTCTAATATTGTCTAAGTTTCCGTGAGTGTCTGAAATAACTAGTATTTTCATTTTTATTATCTCCTTTTTGTTAGAAGTATTTATATATAATTTAATCATTTTAAAAGATTTTATAACATACAAATTTGAAAGAAGGTGATCTAATGTCACAAAATGATAAAGTAGACAATCTTTTAGAAAAAGTATCTAAATATTTAAGAAAAACTCCAGAAGAAATAAAATCTGCCGCTCAAAATGGAAATATCGGAGATATTTTAAATAATTTAAGCAGAAATGACGCTGAAAATATACAAAAAATTATTAAAGATAAAAATCTTACCGAAAAGCTACTATCTACCAAAGAGGCACAAAAGTTAGTAAGAGATGTGTTTGGAGGGAAATAAAAATAAATGGACGACTTAGCTCAGACTTTGTTAAGTTTTATAAATAATCCGGCAAACAAAGAAAAAATAGAAAAAATAAAAGAAAATTTTATGAACGCAAAGTCTGAGCAGGAAGCGACCGAAATAAAAAAAGATATAAGCCCAAATGAATCTGCGACACCAAATATTTCACCAGATACTTTAAAAACAATAAGCAAAATTATTCCTCTAATATCATCTGCCAAAAAAGAGGACTCCAGTACAAAGTTTTTGGCGGCTCTAAGGCCTCTTTTGAGTGAAAAAAGGCGGTTAAAATTAGATGAATCGGTTAAAATAATGCAGATGATTAAAATTCTTCCCCTGCTTAAAGATAAGGGATTGTTGTAACTTGATTTAAAAATTTTTGGAAAATTAATGTTTTTTATTTCATTTATAAAATTTAGAATTTTACTGCCATAACCATCAATCACAGTTGCCTACTTATATGATATCTGTTATGGAGTCGTTTGCACAAAATTGAGTTTAAATGTTGCATTTTGAAGCTAGTTCATAAGAAAGTAACAAACAGAGCTGGATGGTTAAACTTAAACACATAAGATACAAGGGAGATAAGACTTAATTTTGGACATAGTTTACGGGACCCATCGGTATCGTTACAGTATTTTTAACACGAAATTAGCACTGCCAATAAAAGTATTTATAAGTCAAAACCAAATTGAAGCTCTTTCTCAAATACTCTAATTAACTGTAGAGACTAAGTGAAGTTCTTATAATGGTTAGTGATTTAAAATAGAATCCTGCAAAATTCCTTATAAAAAGGGTAGCGACCCTTTTAAAGTTTTCAAAAATTCTTAATTTGGCAAAATGTGCTCAAAATAAATAAACTGATTATATTACTACGGCATTTACATCCAATATTTTATATCCAAACTCCTGTAATGTATTTCTTCTAACACATGATTCATTTCTATACTTTCGTCCCAGGAAGATACATGTAATAAAATATTTGTACAATTAGAATTTTTGCAAATGTAATCCAAAATGCTAAAAAAAGTAACAAGTGCTGTATCGGCAGGCATTTTTACATCCAGTATTTTCTATCTAAGCTCCTGTAATGTATCGCCTCTAATACGTGGTCCATTTCAACATTTTTGCTACCAGAAAGATATATGTACCACGATATTTTTACCATAAAATTTTTTGCACAGGAGGTCGTAAACAGTGCCAAAAAGTAACAAGGCCGTATCGATAAACAATTTACATCCAATGTTTTCTATCCAAGCTCCTATACTGTATTGCTTCTAGCATGTAATCCATTCCAATATTTTTGCTACCAGAAAGATATATGTACCACGATATTTTTACCATAAAATTTTTTGCACAGGAGGTCCTAAACAGTGCCAAAAAGTAACAAGGCCGTATTGATAGACAATTTATTTCCAATACTTTCTGTACAAGATTATGTGCTACACTGTCTATAGTACGTGGCCCATTTCGATATTTTTTCAGCTAGTAAAAATATATGGAACAGGACGTTTGCTTTATCAAGATTTTTACAAATGTAGTTTAAAAAGCCCGCAAATTAATAAAGTTACCTTGATAAACAATTTACACCCAATGTTCTCTATCCAAACTCCTGTACTGTATCGCTTCTAACATATGATTCATTTCTATACTTTCGTCCCAGGAAGATACATGTAATAAAATATTTGTACAATTAGAATTTTTGTAAATGTAATCCAAAATGTCTAAAAAAGTAACAAGTGCTGCATCGGCAGGCATTTTTACATCCAGTATTTTCTGTCCAAGCTCCTGTACTGTATTGCCTCTAACACGTGGTCCATTTCAATATTTTCGCTACCAGATAGATCTGCTATAGTTCGTGAAATTTTTAATAATTTAGAATATGCTCTTGCCGAAAGATTCATAGAATTAAAAGCTTTTTCTATTAGTGCTTTAACGACTCCGGAGGTTTTGCAATACTTATCTAAAAGTGATGAATCGAGCTTTGAATTATAGCTGATATCTAAGTTTTCATAACGTTTAAGTTGAATCTTTCTTGCTTTTTCAACTCGTGCCAGAATTTTGTCAGAGGTCTCTTCTTTTGTACCAAACGTAGCTATTTCCTCAAAGTCAACCGGAGGCACTTCCACATGTAGGTCCAGCCTGTCTATTAGTGGACCTGAGATTTTTGAAAGATAACGTCTTATAGCAAACTCAGAACATCTGCATTTTTTTGTAGGATGTCCAAAATATCCGCAAGGGCAAGGGTTCATGGCAGCTATTAGCAAGAAAGAGCAAGGATAAGATAGTGACCCGTTAACTCTAGATATGGTTATGACACCGTCCTCTATGGGCTGGCGAAGTATTTCCATTGCAGACCTTGAAAACTCGGGTAACTCGTCTAAAAAAAGGACCCCGTTATGTGAAAGAGATATTTCACCAGGTTTTGGTATTGTACCTCCACCGGCTAGTCCTGCCGCAGAAATAGTGTGATGCGGTGCCCTAAATGGTCTGTATGTAAGAAGTCCAACACCTTTTGGTAATAAACCAGATATTGAATGTATTTTGGTGGTTTCTATGGACTCTTCATAAGACATTTTAGGTAAAATGGTCGGTAATCTTTTAGATAGCATACTCTTTCCGGAACCTGGTGACCCTATAAGTATGATATTATGGTTTCCTGCAGCGGCTATTTCTAAAGCTCTTTTTGCTCTGAACTGACCTTTAACCTGGGAAAAATCTAAGTTTACATCTGGCTTAATTTGGATTTTAGGTTTTGCCACATACTTGATTTCTTTTTTGCTTTGCAAGTGATCTACTATTTCAACTATATTTTTTGCCGGTAATACACCAATTTTGTTAGCGATCGATCCTTCTTCGGCGTTTTCAAAAGGTATAAAAAGTCTGTTTATGCCAAGACTTTTAGCTTTTAATGCCATTGGAAGTAAACCACGGACTGGTCTTAGTTCTCCCGAAAGAGCGACTTCCCCTAAAAAAGCGCACTCATCTATAAAATTACAACTAATCTGCTTACTGGAGAGTAACAAGGCTACAAGTATTGGAAGATCATAAATGGATCCCTCTTTTTTTATATCCGCCGGGGAAAGATTAACTGTTATTCGACTGATAGGGAAAGTTAAACCCACGTTTTTAATGGCTGAACGAACTCTGTTTCTTGCCTCCTTGACAGCAGCATCCGGTAGGCCGACTATCTCAAAAACCGGCAGCCCTGTTTCTGTAGAAGACTCCACTTCTATTTTAAAAGCATCCAACCCAAATAAACCTAAACTGTTGACTTTAGACACCATAAACCAAGTTGCACCTTGAAATAGACAATGTAAATATTTTATTTATATTCTACTATAAAAAACAATTATTTTCAAGTACTTTTATCTGTTTAATACAAAACAGCTTCAGCATGTTGACTATTAGAAGCTAAAGTTAACTTGATGTCATTGCAAATAATGAATTCCGAAAACTACGTGAAAGAAAGTTAACACCTTAAATTGAAAATTCTAGGTAATTAATGAAAGTCTTCAAATTTCGATTTATTTGCTTTGTTGCTACATATCAACTAAATCAGTATTTCCCAATTTGTTTTAAAACTTAATAACAGGACTTACTACTAAATCATTTCTTCCCCATGTAGAATATAAGCTAAGTAAGGAACAGGTTAAAATTTAGAATTGTTCAGTAATATTCCAGAACTAAAAGTTCTGCACTGTCAACGAAGCAACAATATCATCGAAGTTTAAACGTCTAGCCTAAATAAACTGCAACAAATTTTTGCCCAAAATCTGCAACCAAACTTATAGTTTAAACTTGTGAAGTTAACTACATCGTTTATAAACAAATGATACGTCCTCATTGGTGATATAATAAAGTGTAAAAACAAATCGGTCTAACTTTTTAAACGAAAGTGCTTTTCGCTAGTTGCTTGCGGAGCTGAAATGAAAACCCTCTAGCTAACACCTTACACAGACTCAAGTCAATGTACAAAAATAAAAATTCTAAACGCAATGTTTTACATGCATGAACGCATAAAAACTAAAGTCTAATTTATAGCCCAACAAAGTTTAGCAAATCTTTGAGTTTTCTTTAAAAGGCTTTAACTCGAAGTTTTTTAAGCGCCGGTACTGACCAATTCCAAGACTGCCTAATTTAATAGGCCCTATGGATACCCTCTTTAAACGGACTACTTGCAATCCAACAGATGCACACATTTTACGTATGTGTCTATTTTTCCCTTCTTGTAACAAAAACCTTAAGCACGAACCATTAAAAAGCTTTTTATCTGGCATCATATCGATTTTTTTTGCAGACAAAAACTCGCCTTTGAAAGTGACGCCTGCACGAAGATACTTCAAAGTATCCTTACACACTCTAGGAAAAACTTTCACAATGTACTTTTTTTCTATACCATTAGAAGGATGCATAATATAATTGGCAAAATTTCCATTATTTGTTAACAAAAGTAATCCCTCTGAGTCTTTATCTAATCTTCCTACGGGGAAAATTCTTGTTTTTATTACCGAAATTAAGTCTGCTATGCATTTCCGTGAAAATTCGTCGTGCATAGTAGTAACATAGTCTACCGGCTTATTAAGAGCATAGTACAAATTCTCCTGATCTGCAGGCTTAATTTCTACGCCATCTAACTTAACAGTATCTGAAAACAGATCTACTTTTTTACCGAGCTTAGCAACTTTACCGTTTACACTTACACGACCTAGCAAAATCAACTCATCGGCGGCGCGACGAGAAATCGAACCATACCTAGAAAGATACTTTTGCAGTCTTATAACATTTTTACACAAGTCTTTGTTTCACCTAAGAATTTAACAGGAATGTACCTTATTAAACAAGATTTGTAAACATGTTAAAAGTTTAACCATTAATGAAAGTGAATAGAAGAAAATTATTAAAAAACTTTTCTAGCTGGCTTAGCCAAAAATGTTAAGTAGATAGCAAGGGTTAGTATCCGTAACTAAAAAGAAGGCCAACGATTGTTGGTCTTTTTGTGTTGTCTAAGTTTTCTTTAATTATAACTGGTAAAACCCACTATTTAAAACTAAATTATTAAATAAAAAGAAGTATTTTCTTGATTTTTTATTTAAAATATAGTAAAGTATAATTTACTAAACTTATATTTTAATTTAATTTCACAAAAGCGAAAGGGGGCAACATGCAATGCAGCAAAAAGTAAAATATATAAGTTCGGTTTTTTTAATGTTTGTTGTTGGCTTAGCCTTTATTTTAGGTGTAAGCTTTAAAGTTTTTACTAGGGAACGCCCCGTAAGCCATGCAGAAGTAAGTGCCGTGGGTGGTAAGGTTTACGAGGTTTCGACACAAGAAGAATTGAAGCAAAGAATCAACAACGCAAAAGATGGGGACACAGTCAAACTGACACAAGATATAAAACTTGTAAATGCAACTAATCTTTTTACTTTACCAGCGAACTGCTTAGTTACATTGGACCTAAATGGGAAAGTTCTTTGGTGCAGGGCTGAAACAAAAGATGGTGGTGAATTTGGTGTTAATAGCAGCTCCACTTTACTTGTGAAAAATGGAACACTTACAAATCTTGATACAAATGAGGATGATAGTGGAACCATTATTTTATACAACGTCCGCGTTAATGACGTTTATCCCATGTTAAGTAATAATGATCAATATAAAGGTTCTCTTTGTTTAGGTAATACAAAAACTTGGATTTTACAAAATTCTTATATTAAAAACCTTCATGTAGAAAATGGTACGGTAAATGAGGGAGCTGGTAATGAATTACATCCCGTGACTCAAAAAGGCGCTCATGTTACTGAATATAATTACGAAAACCCTGCTGTTGCTATGGTGGGCTCTGCAGATACGTGGATACCGTACGGCAACTTGAATGACGCCCTAGATAGAGCAGACGGCGGAACATATAAATACGTTATTTCAATGAGGGACTATACTTTAGCGGAAGAAACTGTGTTAAGCACGCCAAACGTGCATGTGGAACTACAGGGCAACACTATTACCCAAACTGATGAATATAAACTTAGGCTTAGGAACACTACAGGAGCAATAGGTTTACGTAACGGTACGCTTGTAGGTAATTTAGACATGGGTGATGAAGGTGCCCAGGAAAACAACGATTACAAAGATGGTGCGGTTGAACTATTGAACATGACAGTAACCGGTGACATTTACAACGATGGACACCCAACTACTATAACTTCTGGGAATTATGTTGGGCTAACATTAAACCGCGAAATCACAAACAATATTTCCGGTGGCACTTTTAGCGGAGATATTAGCCTTTACGATGGTGCAAAACTTAACATAACAGACGGAAACTTTGCTGGAAATATTAACAATGCGTCAGGCGGAACAATACAAATTAGTGGTGGTAAGTTTGTTAACGCACCGGTGCCGTCAGGTGCTACAGAAGATGATGAAGAGAATTACAATAAGTTTATAAAGGATGGCTATAAAATCTGTGCCATAAACGAGACTATAAACGGTGTGACATACAAATACCAAGTCAAAGAGATACCTACAGAGGCTTTATTTAACATTTCAGGACTTAATCAAACCTACGACGGTACAGGCAAAAATGTAACTGTAACAGAGAAGAACGGAAATATATTCGACGGAAAAATTACTGTTACATATTGTAGTGAATCAGATTATAATGAAGGTAACGATAACTGGATTACTAACATTCCAATAGAAGCCGGATCTTACAAGATAAAAATAGCAATAGCTGAAACGGATAATTACAGCAGTATAGTTTCTTACCGAACTCTCACAATAAAAAAAGCACCCCCTATAGCAAACAACTTTAATTTTACGGCACCTAATAATTTAATCTACGATGGGACCGATAAAACTGCTAATGTAGAGTTCAACACACAAACTGGTACTTTAAGCGGAATGGGTAATGTGACTGTAAAATACTATAGTGACGCCAGCTGTACTAGTGAAGTTGACACAAAAAATATTGGAACATACTACGTTGGTATAACAGTTGACAACACAGGAACAAACTACAATGCTACAACTTCTGTATTACACAATGAAGGCTGGAAATTTGATATATCAAAAGCTGACCCTGATGCAAACATGTTTACCTTTACACCTCCAGGAAACAATGATGGCGACAAAATAACTTACGATGGGCAAGAACATGTGGCATCTATAGATTTTAATTCAAATTACGATACTGAACATCCAGATGTAACTCACTCAGGCATGGGGACGTTACAAGTGAAATACTCCAGTGACGGTGGAACAACTTGGACAGATAGTGTACCAAAAAATGCAGGAACGTATTTAGTAGGAATAACTACTAGCGGAGCAACTAACTTTGAAGATATAGCTGCACCATTGACGATCAGTGGAGGTGATGGTAAATGGGGTTATACTATAGCTAAAGCAACACCAAGCTTAGATTTATTCGAAATTACAGGTCTTACTCAAACATATGACGGAACACCTAGAAGCGTTACTGTAGAGGAAAAAGACGGCAAAACTGAGTTTACAGGTAAGGTAAGTGTAGAGTATTATTACAGTAAAAATGGAACTAATGGCTGGTACACAGAAGCGCCAGTTAATGCCGGGGATTACAGTGTGAGGTTAAACATAGCTGGTGCTGAAAACTACGAAGATAAAATATTGGATACAGCAGCTACAGCAGGTTCAGTAACTGGCACTGACGGATATATAACAGATGAAAACGGCCTTTTAAAATATAAAGACATAGGAAACAATGTCTATGATATCAAAGGTTTTGTAGACGGTACGTGGCGGCAAGTAACATATGATGATGAAGGTTTTCTTGCTATGACTTGGCCAGTAAGCACTTGGGCTGGTATAAAAATAACGACAAAACCACAGTTTGTTGCAAACGGAAAAGGAATTTTGTTACAATATGACTTAGAAAACACAACCCAAGAGGCTATTAATAACTTTAGGTTTTTTATAGGAGGTGATACTCAGGTTAACGGAAACGATAACAATGAAAATATTGTAGACGATAAAGGCACAGCAATCTTAGCTGGAAACGGGGTATCTTTCTTTGCTTTTTCTCCACAACAAGGAATCACTTTTGTTCCTGCGTATTATTATGATGATCCTGGAAGAGTAAGCTACTATGATGTTCTGTATTTTGGAGCAGACCCATCAACTGTTACATACTGCAACGGAAACGAAGATAGTATTTTATTTGGTTATTCACCTTCGGTTACTTTGGAACCAGGGCATTCTCTAAGTTACTCTGTGTGTTTTGGCGTAAGTTCAAAAAACACTGTTAGTGAAACTATTCAAGAGGTTAGAAGTGCAACAGAAACTATTAAACTTCAAATAGAAAAAGCTACACCAACTGCCAGCGACTTTGCATTTACAGCACCAAGCAATTTAACTTACGACGGTAACACTAAAGCTGCAACAGTAGCTGCGAAAGATGGTATAACCGGAATGGGTGACGTGACTGTACATTACTACAGCGATGCAGCAAGATCGACTGAAGTTAATACAAGCGACGTTAAAAATGCCGGGACTTACTACGTTGGCATAACTGTTGCCGAAGGGGATAACTACAATGCCACAACAAGCGTATTGCACGGTAATGATTGGAGTTTTACGGTGACGAAAGCTACACCGGTAGCAGGCAACTTTACGTTTACAGCACCTGATAATTTAACTTACGATAGCAGTACCAAAACAGCTACGGTAGCAGTGACCAATGGGATAGAAGGTATGGGAAGTATAGACTTGCATTACAATTATATAGACGCGGACGGAAATTGGGTGTCTGATGTCGTGGAGAGCGATGTGAAAAATGCAGGAAGGTATGTTGTTCAGATTTGGGTAAATGAAGGTGCAAATTATAAAAGTAAATATGTCATTAATGATAGCTTTTGGAATTTTGAGATACAAAAAGCGACACCGGATGTAAACAATTTTACATTTGTAGCACCTAATAACTTAATCTACGATGGGACCGATAAAACTGCAACTGTTACAAGCGACAAAGAAGGTATAGGAACGATACAAGTTAAGTATTCAACTGACGGTGGAACAACTTGGACAGATAGTGTACCAAAAAATGCAGGAACGTATTATGTAGGCATAACTGCGGACGAAGGTGATAACTACAATGCTACAGCAAGTGTACTGCACGACAACAACTGGACGTTTCCAGTGACAAAAGCCACACCAGTAGCGGATGATTTTAATTTTACAGCACCTAATAATTTAATCTACGATGGGCAACAAAAATTTGCAGAAGTGGCAGCATTCAACGGAGTAAATGGTATGGGGAAAATCACCGTACATTATTACAACGACCCAGAAAGAAAAACTGAGATTTCCAAAGAAGATGTAAAAGATGTAGATACATACTATGTTGGTATAACTGTTGCCGAGGGTGAAAACTATGGTGAGCTTGCCACAGTGTTTTACGAAGATGATTGGAAGTTTACAGTAGAAAAAGCAAATCCAAGTCCCGATTTTCAAGTGGGGTATGGCGGAAACAATGGCCAAGAACCTATAATTGTAGGTGAAGTTAAGGACGTCATTTACGGAAAACCTTGGAGTGAATTTCCGGACATTTTACCAATTTCAGGTAATGGAATATGGAGCTTTAGGAATCCAGATGAAATTGTATCACCTGTTGGACAGCGGTATGTAGAAATAGTGTTTACTCCAAACGATGCCGATAATTACGATTGGTCCAATATTTTAGGATATAATCCGGATACAAAAACAATTACAGTAAAAATGTTGGTAAATGTTGTTGTAGATAAAAGCTCTTGGGGTAGAGAAGTTAGCACCAACGGAGTTGTAAATTATGTTGCTGACGACGGAAGTACCAGTACAGAAGTTACAGGGAATGGAATAATGTGGCTAAAAGAGAGCTCATATGATGTTAACTTGGGAAGAGTGACTACAGCGTGGTACGGACTAGATAATTCAAGCGGTATATTTGAAAAAGGATCCCGTTTTTTGATACGTTGGATAAACAAACAGGAAAATGCAGACGAATGGAACTTATATAATCCGCTAATTGATGACAGTGAGGTGCAGGCTATACCAGACACTAAAAAGTGGTTGTTTATAGCTGAAGTGATACATCCGGATGGGACTAAAAAGTATGAGCAATTGTCAAATCCAGTATCGTTTTATGTACAGCTTGGAGATGACTGGGATAGAGAAGATGTGGAAGCGTACTTTATTTCAGAACGCAGCGATGAAAAACTAAAAATTGAATACATTAGTAATTTAGATTACCCTGAAGGAAAAGACGAATTCACGAAGTTAGAGTTAATGCACTTTTCGCCATATGTAATTTACGACAAAGACCCTGTTGCAATTAACAATAAACCTGTTGAAAAAAATGAAGAGAATAGCGAAGAAATTAGCCCTGTGCAGCCACCAGAAAAACAAGAAATTAATCCGTGGCTTATATTCACAGGTGTTGCTGGCGGAGCACTGGTACTAACATTAGTTCTTTGGTACTTTCTTAATAAAAAGCGCGAAAAACAAAAGGAAATTATGAGAAAAACTTTTCTAGCAAGCCTAGCTAACAGTATTAAGTAGAGGGTAAAAATTTACACAACCGAACATAGGGCCTACGTTTGTAGGTCTTTGTTATTAGTAAGGGTGGGGGTGTGTTTAAACCAGTAATTGTACAAAAAATGTAAATTAGTTGTTGCATTTGGGTGAAAAATGTCCAAAACTTGGAAGAGTAGGCATTATTTGTGAATTATGTTTAACAATATAATAGCTTTCTAATTATCAATTTAATATATCAACTTTATTATGTAAAATACAAAATAAGTCTGATGATGAAAAAAATTAAGGATAAAGGTTATTTTTATAAAACAAGACGCGTTGGAAATACTAATTTATTCTTTACTTTGCCTTACTGTTGTTTATTTAAAAAAATATGAGTTGTTATTGGTATTTATTTTGAGGATGGAGTGTGCACAAAAGTTAAAAAATTAATGTATGAATATATTGATGCAACATAGTACTATATTATTGCAAGTGGGTAAAAGTATAAATTTTATGATTTAGCACAATAAGAGATTTTTTGAGCTATTTATATTAAGGGGCTATTATTGTTTTAAAATAGCACAAATTTCGTCACTTTTTTAAAGGATACTTAGTAAAAAAATAACACTCTTTCAATATAGTTGCCACTGCCTATATACATTTCTTAATAAATTATATATTTTTGGCTAACTTTTTTATCAAGTTATAGATACTCTCATTTGACATAAATTGGCTGTATATTTTGCAAGAATTTTGCATAGACTTAAGCAGATCAGGTTCAGTTAAAAGCTTTTCAATCACCGGAACACAGTTTCCATTCGTGCTTATTCTTATGCCCATGTTGTTTTTTATCAGAAAATCTGCATTTTCTTTTTCTTGCCCTGGGATGGCATCAAAAATAACCATCGGTAGGCCACTTGCTAAGGCTTCGGATACGGTTAATCCGCCGGGTTTGGTTATTACTAGGTCTGCAGTTTTCATAAACTTGTAAACTTCGTTGGTAAAATACACAAGCTTCGTTTTTTTTACTGGTAAACCTTTTTCTTTTCTATTCTTTATAAACTTAAATATATTATTAAAAAGTTTCTTATTTTTTCCTGTTATTAAGATAATTTGGAAATTAAGTCTAGAGCTTACTAAGTTGGTGTATATTGGGAATATACTTTTTATACCAAAACTTCCGGCCATAATTAATACAGCTGGTATGCTTGGATCTAATCCAAACTTCTTCCTTATTGCACTTTTATTTTGCTTGTTGAAGAAGGAGTCAGAAACAGGTATTCCTAGAGGATAAATCTGTTCTGACTTTATTCCCAATTGTAACATTTTTGGGATCATATCTTTGCTAGCAACAACATATGCATCAACACTTTTTGCAAGCCACGTCTTGTGGGGAGCATAGTCAGTGATTACACAAATCAGAGGTACTGCTGTTTTTCCGTTGGATTTAAGGTAAGAAATCATTTCTGTTGGAAACATGTGCGTAGTTACTATAACGTCTGGGGCAAAAGTGTTAATTAATGGCAAAATCTTTTTACTAAAAACCTGGTTTAAAAAAAATATAAGATTTTTTAATCTGCTTTCTTTGTCGGATATTTTATAAATCAAGCCAAACAACTTAGGTGTAGAACGCGCCATTTTAACATAAAGATTGCTGATTGTTTGATTAAGAGTAGTATTCACATAATCCAGACTGTCTACTATTTTCACAACACTGTTACTGTTAGAATTTAAAATAATAGATTTCAAAGCTTTTGCTGCTGCCTCGTGTCCTCCCCCAATAGAGGCAGACAATATTAAAACTTTCACCAAGTTCTCCTCTATAGAATGAAAATCGCACAATTTAGTATATTTAAAATTACAAATCTTTGAAAATAAAATTTAAATTAAGAAAAAGTTTTGTAAAAGTTGAAAACAACCTTGAGTTATATATATTCAGTGTAATCTATAAATAAATTTATATGATGCTTTACAAAACATAGAAGAGAAGCGCATTTTTTCTACAGCAAAAAGTGTAAATTACGATAAACAGATTTTATAATTATTAAAAAATTCTTTAAAACGCCTTAAAAAATAAAAATATGGTTAGAGTATAAAAACAAACACTAATATGGTATAAAAAATAATAGTAAAAAATCAATAGACAAGTGTACGACGAATATTTAAAAGCAAAATGCTATTGCTGTATAAATTAGAAAAATTTCAATTAGGAATTTGTACACTTCTAGTTTGTGGGATAAACAGAAGGGCATTCTTCATGCACATAATCAGCGCTTGATACGGCCACTTTAATGATCATTTCAGATTTGTTTGGACGGCAATGTTTGTTTTAAAAGAGCAAATTTAAACCACTTACGGTAACATTGTTAGGTGAAATGAAGTTAAAAATTTTTGCAGTGAACAGATTATTGGTACATTAGATGCTTTAACAGTGGCCGAGCCTAAGAATAGAAAGCACACATGAACAGGATAATTGTAGAAATATTACAAAACATAAGAATTTACACTTATTTTACCATTTTGAGCACGGTATCCGGTCTTATATTATCTTAAGCCACAACCAAAATGTTAATTACACAAGTTCAATCAAAACAGGTACGCACTCTATTTGAAAACTAAAAAAGACTAAGCGTCCACAATTGCACCATTTCCCAAAGGTTAATTTGTTAACTGCCTCAATAAGGAAAATTTTCTCAGAAAAAAACATACATTCAGAGTAGAAAGGGAACTTTTTACACAACATACGCGCGTAGCTCATTTCTTTGAGTATATTTTGAGTAAAAAATTAAGCAAGAGAGCATTATATCAAGATGTAAACAAAATAGTTTATATTTTATAAGCAAAGTAAATATTGTTATAATTTATATTAATAAAAACGTGAAAAACGAGACTGGATTTTGTTGATCAACTTAACATGCATTCAAACTTGCCTTTTGTTTTGATTGATAAAAATTAATTCTGTTTGTCCTATTTTAGTCTACGTGTTTGACTTTTTTTTTAGATTGTGTTAGTCTCCTGTCCGTTGTAGTTTTTTTATTCTTCGGGGGCGTAGCTCATCTGGTAGAGCGTCACGTTCGCATCGTGAAGGTGGTCGGTTCGAGTCCGATCGTCTCCACCATTGGTTTGATTTTAGTAAGGAACTTTACGCTTTTCTTTTAGGTGAAGAAGTCTACCACGTTTCTTGCGTAGCTTTTTTGTGGGTGCTATGTTTTACGGTTTCTCTGTATTCAAGTTTGTGGGTGTGGTTGGCGCTTTGCAGTAGAGTGCAAAATTTGCATCTGTGTAATGTTTTACCTCATTCTTGGTGTATATGACTTGTGGTTTTTTCAGTTTCTTTCTGCTTGCGACCATCAGTTTTTGCTGTTGTTTCTTACTCAAAGAAGGGAAATTTTAGTGTTGTTGAGTTTTGAATAAAGATACGCGCTTTTTGTTTTTCAGTTGCTGAGCTTGTGAGTATCATGGCATTTAATTACTTTGTTTGCCAAAAATTCTTTTTATTTTATCAGTTTTTTGTTTATAGACGAGATTTGCTACATGTACTTCATTCACGATGGTTTGGTATCCCCTTGTGTATTGTGCTGTTAAAGCCATGAAACTTTTGTTTTTGTCAGCATGTATACGATTTGTTTTTATGATAAAATTAAACTGCTTCACTTTTGCATTTTGCGTTAGGACTTTTAGGATATTTTTTGGGCGGTAAATTGTGAATATTGAAGAAAAAAGGATAATCTGCGAGAAGGCACTGTCAGCTATGGAGGACTCTTACCCTTTGGCTGTTTGCACCTTAGAGTATGATTCTGCCTACAAACTGTTGGTTGCTACTCGACTCGCCGCACAGTGTACCGATAAGCGAGTAAATTTAGTTACAAAGAAACTTTTTAGGAAATATCCAGATTTGGAAAGCTTAGCCCACGCGGATCATGTGAAAGTTATGGAAATTATTAAGCCGTGTGGATTTTATAGAACAAAAGCTAGTAATATTATAAATATTTGTAAAATGTTGTTGGAAGAATTTAATTCCGTTGTTCCTGACAAAATGGAAAGTCTACTAAAGCTTCCAGGAGTTGGTCGAAAGACTGCAAATCTTATTCTCGGCGATATTTATGGAAAACCTGCTGTTGTTGTTGATACACACTGTCTTCGTATAACTAAACGTTTAGGACTTCATAGTAGTAAAAATCCTATCGTGGTAGAAAAAGTGCTTAAACAGCTACTACCTGCGTATAAATCAAACAGTTTTTGTCACAGATTAGTTATGCACGGAAGATCTGTATGTAAGGCATTGTCACCTAGGTGTGGTATTTGCTGTATGAAAGATTTTTGCGCAAAAGATCTTTAGGGAAGAGTTTACTATTTTGTCTTTAACTTATGTATTAACATGGGCGTGGCCTAAATACCCTACGAAATTAGTTTGGTGTGTGGAGTTTGCACGCTTTTAAGATTTTTAAAACTTTTGTTCCATGTTTTAAAGTTGTACTGTAATAATAAGCTGAGCAGACAGCACGTGAAAAAGATCCGTGCTAAATAAAAACTTAGTGCTTAAGAATCGCATAAAAATCAAAAATAAATGCTAAAAATTCAAATTACATTATTCATACTTAGAGAAGTTTTTCTGTAATTTTTAAAGCAAAATACAACCACTTGTTTATAAATTTAGACGATTTTTATTATTTGAGTTTGATTGTTCCAACCGTATTAAATCAAGTCTGTAACTGATCAAATATCCCAATATTTAAAAAATTTGTGAGAAAATGAAAGTTTAAGTCACAATTAAAAAATGCACTCGAAAAATGCTTAGACAAATTAAGCTTTTACATTAGTTAAACTAAAAAATACTGTTTCCCCAATTACTAAGTTCGGCAGTACAAGTTGGTAAACAAGTTTATCAAGAGGCACCTGGGCTAAAGCGGATTGAAAAGCCACCAAAAGAAATACCAGTCTAAAAAATCACTCTAAAAGGTGCTACCTGGGCTTTATATTTTATAATTGAAACCATTTGCACCGAATTGCACCGAGCATCTTTTTTGTTTCAGGATACTTTTATAAAACGGTTTATACAAAATCTGCGGCCATATAAAAATAGGTGCACGGCAACAAAACGGTGCGAAACCGAAAATGCTCTAAAACAAGATAAAAATTTACTGAGGCAGATGTATGCTGGTATGCTAATCAGATAAATACACTAGAACATGAAGGCACACAACTAAGGAACTGATCAATCAACATCCCTGTAAGACCTCAGCCTTCCGTTTACTCAAATAACACTAAACAAGATAATTTTAAAAAAATCTTCTAGTAGCATCATGTAACATTAGTAGCCTCTGGTTAATCTCTTCATATGATGAACACTAAGCTCTTTTACTTTATCTTCTAATGTTTTCTTGCACATTTCCTTTTTGTTTTTTATTTGTTCTACCATCTCTTTTGACGCATCAAATAATCCATTACAACAATAACTGTTAGTGTTACCGCTAATAATGCACTCATCTATGAGTTTGTCCACATTACTGTTAAAATATAAGAGATTACCCATTTTGCTATCGAACGTACGCTGTACTACAGGTGACGCATTGTAATCCATAAGTTGTTTTAATCCGTCAGCAAATTTATCTATAATACCTTTCAATTCCATTACTTCATGCTCTTTATGGCTAAGTCCGCTTTCGATAGTCCTTCTCATATCCAATATAATTTCCTGTATTCTTCCATCGTATAGCTCTAGCTCTGCTACGCCCAGCTCTATGCAGTTTTTGTAAACTTTTTCTAACTCTGGCATAAAATAGTTTTTCAATCTTAAATAAACTAATCGTTCAACTTCTGAACTAACGTTGGGGCATGCCAACTTTTTGTATACACTTTCTATAAATTCACCTATCAAATTCTTAGCTCTTGACATAATATAGCGTGTTTTTGGCTCTTCCTTTACCGTATACTTCGCAGCTCTCTTCGCAGATTTCGCAGCACACACCGAACTAAGCTGTGAATAAGCTTTTTCACTGGATTTCAAATAGCTAACATCAGGAAAACTTTGGAGAAAATTATTTGCACACACACCTAAATCCTTTTCAATCGATAATCCTGTTACACTTCCACTTAAGTTAACCCCTAGCGACAAAATACCCAGACCTTTCAAAGCCTTTTTTCCTAACATACAAAAACCTCCAAAAATATTTAGTATTAAGATTAAAAATAATCTTGTAGTAAGTGTACTATGTATATACTCAAATTTCAATATAGAAAATAGAGTATTAGACTTTAAATATTTTATTAAATATGACGTGTTTTTTGTTAAATTACATATTTTTAAAAAATTGACTTTTTAAACTTATATTAAATATATTTATTAATTTAGCAAAATAGTGAAGTGTTCAATTTAGGAAAATTCTAAAAATAGAGTAAAAACATTATAATTGGTAAAGACTTATCTAGTTTTTTAAGAATTTAATAAGTACCTGCACTAATGTTTAAAGGATAAACTCGATAGTTTATATGTACTTTTAAAGTTATCTCACAAGCGGATAACGAAGTTTGGTGTTCCAAAGAAATGGTAACACATTTTACTTAGTTTCTCGTGATCACTAAGTCCAAATTCTGTTACCCTATCTTGATGTTAAGTGTAGCAGCATAATGCTCAAACTGACAACTATATATACAGCATGATAATGATCAGGAGCTGTCACCGTAACTAGGGTTACAACTACAAATTCACGCGTAAGCTCCATAACTTGCAAAACCTCAGGACTGTCTATCTTAACCAACAAAAACCTGCCTAAGCGTGTCAGGTGGATTTTTCTACAAACAAACACATCACCCAAAACCAGCGGCGGTGGTGCAATCTTTCTAAGAGCCCTAAATTTCGCTGAAATCCAACGGTGCAAACATGGTCGAGGTGACAGGATTCGAACCTGCGGCCCCTACGTCCCGAA
>DFGJ01000039.1 GCA_002372375.1 Ruminococcaceae bacterium UBA3753 | reverse complement strand
GCGGACAGACTATGAATCCCAGCACAAATAATATCGCCGATGCTATTAAAAGTGTATCAGCCAATACGGTATTTGTTTTTCCGAATAATAAGAATATTCTACTTGCGGCTGAGCAAGCAACGAAGCTAGTTAAAGAAAAACGCGTACATATTGTCCCGTCTAAGACAATTTCGCAGGGTGTTTGCGCTCTGTTGGCTTTTTCTGAGGACAAAACGGACAATGAAAACTTTTCTGAGATGGTTAAAAGTGCAGAAAATGTACAAACGGGGCAGATAACGTTTGCCTCTAGAGACGCTGAGTTTGGCAGACTTAGAGTGAAAAAAGGTGATATAATTGCTCTTGCAGATGGAAAATTGGTGTGTAAGTCAAAAAATGTAGATAAGGCAGCAATGAAGCTTTTACATGGTATGATAAAAAGTTCCACGAGTTTTTTAACACTCTTTTATGGCCAAAATGTTACAACAGATGAAGCTAAAAGGCTTTTCGGTTTGCTTCAAAACAAATATGGAAAAAGAGTAGAGATTTCTTTGGTCAACGGCGGTCAGCCGGTCTATCATTACATTATCTCAGTAGAGTAATTCGGTTTACCATATCTGCATTTATAATTTTCGTTCTGTATTTCTTTTAGCAACTAGTTTTGTTTCATCCCGGTTCTACATGGCAGAGTTGATCCGCTCCAACAGTCGTGTTCCTCCTTCATCGAAAAGCCTTGCATGTTGCTTTTCAAGTTTATTTAAAAGGTGATTTAAGTTTTCTTTGCCGCTTTGTCTGTCTTCGTAGAGATCACAAAGTGGTTGCAAGACGAATTTGCGGTCTTTCCAGGAAGTATGTGGCACTGTTAGATTTTTAGTCTTTATGCATATCCTATCGTACATAATTAAATCTATATCAATAATTCTAGGTGCGTTTTTATAAGGTCGTTTTCTTCCAAGCGATGTTTCTATTCCCAAACAAAAACCTAAAAAAATATGAGGTTCATACTCCGTTTCAGCTACTGCGCAACAATTTAAATAAAATTTCTGAATGTCTGGAGTATTTACCGGTGAAGTTTCATATATCTTTGATATCTTTTTTATCTTAGTTCCGGGAAGTTGATTCACAAGATATAAAGCTTTTTCTAAATTTTCATATCTATTTCCTAAATTTGATCCAAAACTCAAAATAACTTCATGCATAAATTCTTTACCGATTGTTTTAAAAATTTATACTAAAAATATCCAATTTTTTATTATTCCAAAAACAACAGACGAAACTCTTACACTAAAATTTTAGAAAACTTACCCACATTAACTGCAGTCTACTTGCCACATCAATTATCCATTTTTCTTACCACTGAATAGTCAATCAAATGCCGATAAACTTTATCTTTTCACTTAATACTTAAATCCAACCTGCTCTAATATCGCACACTTAGTTCATACAGTCCAGAGTGTTTTTACAAAACTTTATACAACACACAAGGCACAAAAAACAAAAATTGTAATTCACAACAAAATCCAGAGATTTTTATTAAACTAATTGCTCGTCATCCTGACCCTCTCGACAGCCTTCTGTGTTCTAACGTCTGTACCACAAAACTTTAAAAGCCTATACTCCCCCCACAGACGCGAAACCAGTCTTTTAGAGTAATCAGATTCTATCGACTGAATGGTATAATTTGTGCTAATAATTGTGCTTTTTGAACAAAGTAATCTGGAATTTATAATATTATATATCGCGGAATTAGAAAATTGTGTACGATATTCTGTTCCTAAATCGTCTAATATCAGCAGATCACATTCAAGCAAAATATCCTCCGTTTTCCCGCCAACATAGCGATACCTCTCTTTCTCTAATTTACAAACTATACTCGGAACAGAAACATAAATTACACCAAAACCATTTCTTATAACCTCATTTGCAATTGCCAGTGAAAGATGTGTCTTACCTAACCCAGTTTCTCCCATCATCAATATATTTGTAGAACCAACATTGAATTTCTTTGCATAATTTTTACAAAAACTATAAATATTGCTCATTTTTTCGCGCTGAGTCGTCGTTTTACTTCCTTTTGGATCTGCTTTTACAATAGGGTCATAATATTTTAGATCAAAAGAATCGAAACTGCTCAATGACAATGGCGAAAGCTTGTTTAAACTGTTATAAGCTTCCTTTTGCAAAATTCTTTTTAAACACCTACACATAACACCGTCAACATATCCAGTATCCAAACAAACTCTACAGTCATAGCACGGCCTTAAATAATCCTCTGGTAAACCGACCTCTTTTAAAAAAATACCTAACTTTTTGATTAATTCTCTGTTTTTTTCTTTTATTTTTGTTATTTTTGATATATCTGAATTGCCCGAAACCAACATCCTAGCCACTAAAACAGCCGTTTTTGCTATTTCCCGCTCAATCTCTGCACCATCAGGGTAATTATCTCTAAACCATTTTTTTTTCTTCCCGTATGCTTTAATATTTTTTGCCCTAACACCATCTAAAAAGCTTTTAGCCGACTCATATATTTCTCTGTTGTAGCCCATTGAACACTTTCCAAAAAATAAATTCTAACCATTATAATGCCTTTAATTTTTTTTGAATATCAAAAGTTAAGACAGTTAAAAAATCGGTTAAGTATATTAATTTATAAAATACGATCATTAGGCAAAAACTCTCAAAATGTGGTTCACCAAGAAAGTTAAAAGTGGTTTTCATGTAAAAAACAGAAGTACTTGTTCAAAGATTGTGAATATAATTATACATACACCAAAAAGAGCAATTCAAGAACTGTGTGTTTTGACAAAATTGTATTTCATACTGCTCTTATAAGATTTTTAGTAGAGAAAGCTAAAACTTAATTCACCGAAAAAACAAGACAACTCTATTGCTGCTTTTAGTATATTTTGCACGAAAAATTCATTATTATAAAAATATAATCTTGTTTAAAGTTTATGTTCTTATTTTTTATGAAGAGCAATTTTGCCCAATATATCCACTTTCATCAATTCCACAAAAACAGTATTTTGTTCAACAAAATATTGTGCCTCTTCGGCATAAACAAAATTTCGAAAATTTGAACGTTTCTTGCCAATAGTCAAATTTCTGTAATAATTAAGGCCGAAGAAAATGCCAAATTTAAAATATGACACAAAAATCCTAGACTTTTAAAATAAGAAAATACAGTTGAAGTTCCATACATTATAAACTATAATACAGATAATTTTTCAGTTGAAAATTTTGTGTATAGTGGTGATTATGAATTACGTTGACGATTTTATTGAAATTTACAAAAAAGAGATTAAGAGATGCGGTAGTAGTGAACTTCTTGCATGGTTAGAAACTACTGATTTTTTTTCGGCACCTGCCAGTACAAAGTATCATTGTGCGTGCAGAGGCGGTTTGGTGCAACATTGTGTCACAGTGTATCATACATTTATGCAGAGATTTTTTAGTGAAAAAGATAACAGGGAAAGTTTTGCTATATGCGCACTTTTACATGATGTTTGTAAAACTAATTTTTACAAAATTTCCAGCAGGAATGTAAAGAATGAAAAAACCGGAGAATGGGAGAAAAAACCGTTTTACACAGTTGATGATGCTTTCCCTTACGGACATGGTGAAAAATCGGTTTATATTATTGAAAGATTTATGAAACTTAAACCCGAGGAAGCGATGGCAATACGCTGGCATATGGGTGGATTTGATGACTCTGTTAAGGCAGGAAGTTTTGCGCTTAGCCTTGCATTTGAGAAATATCCGCTCATAGTCAAGTTGCATATAGCTGACTTGGAAGCTACTTACCTGAAAGAAAGGGGTACATCTGCTGTTAGCAGTAATTGACCAGGTGTTCTTTATTTTTTGGTCACGGATTGCCGTAGTGCTCCTTTCCGTATTTTTGAAGTCTGAGTCATATTTTTTTAACCTTGTTTTGTGTGCAATGTACCCTCTATCGCGCCAGCTACAAATGTGATGTTAGTATTGGAAGACAAGTGGGAGTGGCGTGATTGGTTTGTC
Organism: Ruminococcaceae bacterium UBA3753; assembly: GCA_002372375.1. Taxonomy (GTDB): domain Bacteria; phylum Bacillota; class Clostridia; order Oscillospirales; family Acutalibacteraceae; genus UBA3753. The sequence goes on along the minus strand of DFGJ01000039.1, from coordinate 27,841 downwards.
TTAGTCGGAGAAGGTGCTGAGCTAGTCTGCCTTTTTGAAAATACGTTATAACAAAACGTATGCATGTCTATTCTGTGTAGCAACGCACCTCCATCGTACCCGTTCTAAACATGACGTTGGTATTGGAAAACAAGTGGAAGTGGCGTAAATGGTTTGTCTTAGTCAGTAAAGACACCGGGCCAGTCTGCCTTTGTGGAAAGACGTTATGGCAAAACATATGCATACCTAAACGTTCGTTGCTCTGTGTGAAACATAGCTTCCATCGTACCCGTTCTGGACATGACGTTGGTATTGGAAGACAAGTGGAAGTGGCGTGGCTGGTTTGTCTTAGTCAGTAAAGACACCGGGTCAATTTGCCTTTGTGGAAAGACATTATGGCAAAACATATGTATACCTAAACGTTCGTTGCTCTGTGTGCAACAAACCCACCGTCGTACCCATTCTAAACATGACGTTGATATTGGAAGACAAGTGGAAGTGGTGTAACTGGTTTGCCTTAGTCAGTAAAGACACCGGGCCAATCTGCCTTTGCGAAAATACGTTATAACAAAACATATGCATGTCTAAATGTTCGTTAATTGTTGTCACTAGCTGCTAAATTGTGTTTATTTTAGACTTTTTCATAATTTATTTACTGTTTTATCTTAACTGTATATATTTATTTTTAGTCTTAGGTAAATTCAATTTCAAACAAAAAACTACACTTAACGTCAGCCTCAAGTGTAGTTGGCACCAGTTTTGTCTTGAAAATTTCATGCGTTTCAAAACTGTCTATAATAGTCGCTTCACTTGCAAAAATTTCTTGCCCTAAGGTACTATTAATTGACTTTAACTGATTTACAAATGTAATATAGTTCTCTTCAGCTATAGAAATCATTACATAAAAACGCTAAATATTTTCATTGAATATAAACCAATTAATTCCTTAGTAACTGAGCGTTTTGTTCAGGGCAAAGAATATAGTTTTATAATCAATTTTTCAAAATTATCTACTATTGTGTCACTTTACACTTTGCATATTGTATAATCCAAAACTTACAATCAACGCTTTATTTATTTTATTCATAATAAATGTGTCTAAAGTTCCCATTTTTTCTTTTAAACGCCTTTTATCTATAGTTCTTATCTGCTCTAAAAGCACCACAGAGTTTTTTGCTAAACCGTTGGCAGTTGCATCCACCTCAATGTGTGTTGGAATTGAATTTTTACCTTTTTTACTAGTTATGGCTGCCGCAATTACTGTTGGGCTAAATTTATTGCCAACATCGTTTTGTATAATAAGAACCGGCCTGATACCTCCCTGCTCTGAACCCTTCACTGGGCTAAGATCAGCGTAAAAAATATCTCCTCTTTTTACATTCAAAGTATTTCACGCTCCATATTTTTCTTCTAGTGGAATAATCTTCTTTTATATAGAAGTTATTTTTTCCAGCTAAATTCTTTTTAAACATATAGCTCAAAAAGAAAAATTAAACGCTTGTCTACATAATATTATATTTTGTATGACTGGTTACTGTTCATTCTTACAAACTTTAGATGATTTTATCTTTTTACTGTTTAAAAAGTAAATTAAATATGATAATATATTTATATTATCTATCAAAAATATTTTAAATTTTTAGAGGATGTTATTTTTATGAATAAAATTTCTGCTCAGATTATTTCAACTGTATGTTTATCTTCAGGTCTAGGTACATTTTCTTTGCCTGCATATGCACAGCAAAGTGCAAACCTTACAAAAATTCCAACATCTGAAATAAAAAACGATAAAGGTATAGAAGAAACCTATACAAAAAAATTGTCAAATAATACACACAATTTTTTTCAAAATTTTCTTAGAGTCATAGGAGGCGACTTAAATGCAATAGATGATCTTAACGATAATATTAACAGATTTTTGGACAACTTTTTAAACGATAGCACCGATCTTTCAGACAAAGATCCTCTCAAGAAAACAAATTTATATGATGAAATAATATCAATAAATAGGATGATTCTCCTTACTTCTAGTGCCATAGTATATTTTTCTCTACTAACAAGGTATACGGCAAAATTGATCTTGGAAAGAAAAATCCGTGAAAGTGAAAGTTTAATAAAACGTTGTAATCGAAAAATGGAAAATTTGAAGACTCAGCTAGAACAATGTAAAGCGAAAATTGAAGTTTTTAGAAATAAGCTAGTTCAACATATCGAGGAAACAAAAAAATCAGAAAACAAATCTGAAGAATGCAATAAAGAGATCGAAAATTTAAGGCATGAAACAGTTAACACTTTAAGCCGTTTTAAAAATCTAAAAAATAGAAAAAAGAAATTCCAAGCTGCGACCAGAAAAGCTAATGTTGCAAAAAACAAATTCAAAAACCTGCTAGAGGATTTAAAAGAATTCAGAAAATTTTCAGGAATGGATATAGTGTTAATGGATACATTCGACGAATGGGAGCACTGGCCGCAATAACTTCCAAAATTTTTATTAAGTAACAGTAACCTAGGATACATTCCATAATACAATTTCAGCTTGTTAGCTGTATAATTAAAAAGCACAGCAGCGCTACTATTAATTGTAGCTAAATGTATATCCCAAAATTTTGCTTCAAACTCGGTATTTACTTAAAAAAGTTTTATAGAGCTTTTTTCTTTATCTTTTTGCACTATATTGCATGTTTTACTTATTTATTCTAAACCTATCAAATACTCCTCACTGAAACAACAACCGCTATTTCTCTTAACTTCGTACTTGCATTAAAGGCATATCCCAAAACTTCGCTTCAAACTCAGTGCTTGTTTCAAAGATTTTATATAGCTTTTCTTCAAAGTTTTCTTTTTCTTTTAAAATAAATGCACACAGAACGTCCAGTTTCTTCAAACCAGAGACGTACTCAAAACTAGAGTAATAGTCAATGTAAGCTTTATAATAATTCTCTGAATAAGTTTTCCAATTAATTGCACGTTTCTTACAATTTTTAAATATGTAGTAATAACTGTAAGCACAGGGTAACAAACTAATTAAGCCCTCCGTAAGTGATCCATTTTTAGAAAGATTAAACATATAATTTAGATATTCTTCATTTATTCTATCTTTAGATTCCAAAAGCGCCTTTTCTTCTGTGTAACCATTGTCTCTTAAGTACTTTATATGAACCGCTGTCTCATCTTTTTCTATCAGTTTCAAACAATCTAATAAAATTCTAATTATTTCAATGTCATTAGTTTTAGTTATTGCAAACGCGTAGCATTTAACATAATCTCTAAGGTATAGAGTGTCTTGAATCAAGTAAAATAAGAAAACTTCCTTGATGAGGGTTCCGTCTGTAATGCCGCGCAAAAACGGCTTTTCTAACATTTCATCCCATTTAGGTTCTATTCTTTTCAAAAATGCCTTAAGCAAAGTTAATGCCTCTTTTATACAAAAATGTAAAAACGATACTGCTATAAGAGACTAATAATAGTCTTGATCAAAATCAAGAAAAAATGATTTCTACATTTAGTTTTCAAAAATAGAAAAAAATAGTCAATCTAGAACCCAAAAATTTGCCCGTCTCAATTAAGACTGAGGACAGCTAAGATTATTTCCTAAAATCTGTAATATACTTATATATTTTTTTAAAAATAGTTGACATTTTTATGGTTTTATGTTAAATTTATATTACTTCACTTCTTTTTAGTGTTATCTTTAATTTTTAGGAGGTGTTTTTATGGCAAGAAAAAGAAGTAGTGGGGCCATTTTGGCAGGAACGATGTTACTTGGTTCGGCGGCAACTGGTGCCAGTCAAGTGAGCGCAGCGGGACCTTATCAAACACAGAACTATCAGCAAAATAACATGCAAAACTATGGAAATATGAGGACTGTGCAAAATTTTGTTGAAGACAATACTAACCAAAACGTTTCGAACAGACTTATAGACAGATTGCAAAATGAAGACATTGATGTACAAAACAACAAAGCATCTTCTGTTATGAATAAGATAAGAAGTACTCTTGGTAATAATTTGAGAATTAAAGGTAAATTTGGTGCACCGGATGAATTTGTTCGAATAGTTGATATGACAAGAAACATTTCCAATAGAGACAATCTAGCCGATGAATTTTCATTTACAATACATGCACGCGGCAAACAACTGCTCGTTGGAGCTATGAGAGTCAAGGATAACCAGCAATACAGTAATGTACGTTATAATTTTTATGTATACGAAAATAATAACGACCTTGCCGAAAATGGTAGTTTGAGAAAAATCTCACTTAATCAATTAAAAGACAGATTAAACAACTTTTTTGCTGGCACTGGATACACCTTTGATAACAACTTTGACCTTAAAATTACAACAAACGTTAATCAAATGTTTGCTGAAAGACAGTACGGGTACAACCAAGGAATTAATTACGGATTTAATCAAGGTTCAAATTACGGTTATAGCCAAGCCTATACTCAAGCTGCAAATACTCTTATGCAAAATCCGATATTTAGCCAGATGATGGCAAATTCTTGGATGATGTACCAGAATGCAGCACGTCAAAATATGTATAATCAAATTATGTATAACAATATGATGCAGCAGAACATGCAAAACTATATGACTCCAAATAACAACGTAAACAATCAAGCACAGCGGGGGGGATTGGCACGCGTTGTAGACAATACCTTTTATGACAAAAGCGGTATGAAATACACCTTTAGGCACACAGGTGGCAGTATACTTGATTTTGCTGGAAGAGAGTTTATATACGACGCAGGAACTGACAAATTTTATATAAAAATAAATGGGGACAGTAAAAATGTAGACTTTTCAAAACCAATAAGTGAAGATAGTATAAAAAATGTCAGACCACTCATAAACATGCTAAAGCAGCAAGGCAAAATTGTTTATGGTAACATAACAGATACCAATATTTCTAACACTAACATTAATACAAATCAAAACACCACACAAAATACATACAATCAAAATAACAATTGGCAGTACCAAAATATGTATAACCAAAATAATAACTGGCAGTACCAGAACATGTATAATCAAAACTATTGGCAAAACGCCCAACAAAACAACCAAAATACAGAAACGAAACTTGAGGCAAACAGTATCATAAGTGATGACACTTATTTAGATAAAGCTTCGGAGAAAGATAAATTTCTTGTTACCAAAAACGGTAAAGAATTACGAATTAAGGGACACGGGGGCATTCAGTTAGTTTACGATGCAGAAAACGATGAATTTAAAGAAATAAAAAACCGTAATCTCGACTGGAGAACCGCTGAACCTGATGGAAAACCTTATGAATCGCAAGGCGAGTTCTTTAGAGGTCTAATAGATATCTTACAGAAGGAGGGTAAACTTGTACGCTCAGGAAGAATAATTGGTGAGAACAACTTTAAGGACAAAGACGGAGTAAACAATTACTTCGAGATACAAGATAACGGAAAGCGGGTATTTATTAACTTTCATAATAATACACCGGTGGTTTATGACTGCACTAAAGACGAATTCTATGCTGGAAATTTAGGTCAAAAACAAAAAGATGTTGACATGACGAAACCCACAGAATTTGGATTTATACGCAATAAATTTAACCCGCTCATTAATAAACTTAAGGCACAAAATAAAATTTTTAAAGGTGTTAGAATTGAAGGCAATTTCTTTTATGCGGAAAATGGAAACAAGTACGAATACTCGGTAGACCAAGATGACAATGTTCAAATAAGAAGAGTGTTAACTGAAAACGACACAAACGTTTTGATAACAAATAACCTTAACGCACCAAGTGCCGTTGCAACTTACACCGCAAGATGGGACAAATTAGATATAGAAGGTGACGAAAGCGAAGAAGATTTTAAACCACTTATAAATTACTTAAAAGAAAATAAGATAATCGGCGAAAGAATAGATTGGGATAATGGTAAGTTTCACACAAAAAACGGTAAGTCATATGATTTTAAAATTGGGAAAGATAATAGACTGTATCTAAAAGATGCATCAGGAAAGTGCTTTGTATACGACAGTAAAAAAAGTGGTTTAGCCCAAGGCAACTTCGATACAGAACAAACAACCAGTAATTTCATATCTGATAATGAAGCAAATACTGTATTAAAGAATGTGACGTCATTAATTGAAAACTATAAAGTCGAGGGCTTCAGTTTAACTTCACTATAGTAATTCATTTTGCCAATTCAGGTTTTTATTAGCAAAAAATTCCAAGAATCAACTCATTGAAGATAAGAATTAATTTAATTTCTAACACCAAAACACTAGATTTAAAAGTGTGGGCGCAAAACTTTCAAACTTCAACAGTACTTCAAGGAATGCCTCTAGAGAGGCATTTCTTATTCTTTTGAATAAATGGGAAAGCACATATTTTAATTACATAGAAGCAAGCAACAAAATCATAAAAAACTTAAATAACCTTTTAGGGAATAAAAATATAAGTTTTTTTAAAAAACGACAACAATAAAATTTTATTAAATAACTAGCATCCCCATGAGTCTAAAAACTAAAATTTACTTAGACATACTTTCAGAATAGTACATAGTTAACACACAGGTCTGAGAAAAATTATCTTTTCTAGAACTATCTCAACGAATAGCGGAACAGATTTTTAATTTTCTAAGGTACAACAAAATAGAAACCACTGGCAAATATATTCACTAACAGATACACTTAATGGGATACAAAACCCAGAGCTTTGTTCGAAAATGAACTCTAATGCGAAAATTTAATTTAAATATGGAAAATACAAAAATAATAACTAGGTAATATAAATTTCAAACACACTCTTAAGTATAGAAATCATCAGATAACTGGACCGCGTAGTTTCACATTTCTCAAAATTTAATAAAGATATATCATAAATTTTGATGAAAATATCAAATAAATTTTAAAAATACTCCAAAGATACTCCACATTGTGTAAAACTAGAAAAACCATTTAAAAATTTTTTGGTACAGTACGATTTTCGCTAAAACCGGATACATAGAAAAGATGAGATAAACTCAAACCTCGAGATGCAAAAAAGTAAAAAATAAATTTCGCTACCTAAGCCTGTCAAAACTTCAGTTCTACCAAAACCACCGTAATGTTTGCATTTAATTTGCGCAATAAAACAATGGTAGTAATTGCTAACAAAAACCGCCAATCGCGCACATATCTTTCATGGTATAGAATCCAGGCTCCTTATTCAAAATAAACTTGGCCGCCAACAATGCACCTTTAGCAAAAATTTTTCTACTCTGCGCCGTATGCGTTAAAGTTAAAATTTCGTTATCTAAACCAAAAATTACACTGTGCTCACCTACAATGGTACCAGCTCTAACAGAACTTATACCTATTTCTCCAGATTTTCGTACTTGGCTCCTGTTTGTTCTGTCAAAAATATAGTTACACTCTCGTAAATTTAGCGCTTTTTTCAATTCTTCAGCAAACATCAAAGATGTTCCACTTGGGGCATCTTTTTTTCGGTTGTGATGCTTCTCCACTATTTCAATATCGCAGGAATTTTTTAGAAGTCGAGCAGCCCTTTTACACAGATTAAGCAAAATGTTCGCACCAATAGACATATTTTGTGAAAAAAATACAGGAATAAAGTCTGAGACACCTTTGATAATCTCCAACTGCTCATTGGTATGCCCCGTGGTACCAATAACCGTTGGAATTTTAAATTTCGTAGCAAACTTTAAAAGTTCTTTAGTAGAATCAGCATGCGAAAAATCTATAATAACGTCAGCTTTAACATTTTTTATATCTCTAAAACTACTAAAAACATTTAACACACTGGATTCATTTTCTATAGCTCTACTATAAGAAACTCCCGCTACTACGAAAAAATCTCCGCTTTCTTTGGCAACCTCTCGCACAGTCGTTCCCATTCTTCCATCGAAGCCAGAAAGTAAAATATTAATAATCCCTTTGCTACTAGTCACAATAAAAGTTCCTTCTTTGAACAAAATCTACAACAACAAACAATCTCATTGTATCAAAAAAACTGTGTCCCAAAAACTACGCTAGCAAGTTTTTTTCTTATATTAAAAACAAAAACTGATTTGATATATCTTTAACGCTAAATCTTTGAAAATAAGCTATTTATAATCTAAACAAATATATTGATATTAATTAATAAAATAGTAAAGCAGTTTTCAATTAAAAATCTCACCAAACACAAAAAACAGACCTATCGATTTTTTAAATCAAGAATTAATAATCTACAACTTAATAAACTCTATATTACTCAAAAAACTCTAATACTTTCTTACTTTGCCAAAAACTACTGTTGTACACCGATGTATTTAAATTTTTGTAATTATTTAATCTAAACTACATGTCTAAAAATGTTACAATTTCAGCGAAAAGAAACAAAGCAGTAACCAAAAAAGTCTATCATAGACTAGCTTGCCTACTTATTTTGATCTAATTCACATCTATCTGCAGGCAATTTTTGTTGAGCAAAAGATACTAAAGTTATATACTAATTCAAGCATTCCCAAATTTTTGCATTATAAAAACTAGATATTCCGAAAACATCCACATTTAACGAAATCAGATGAGACGCAGCTAAGAAAGCTTTAACATTTTAGCTAATCTGCTAGCATTGGCCCAGTCTGCCAAAGTACCTAACTGTTTCTTATTAACCAAAAACTACTAAAACTGTCTATTAATTCTCATCTATTTACTCCACGCTTTGTAGGCCAATATAGCCCAAAATATTAAACTTAAAGGAAAATCAAATGAGACGCAGCTAAGGAAAATTTAACATTTTAGCTGATTTGCTAGCATTGGCCCAGTTTGTCACGAACTCTAGTTATTTCTTACTAACCAAAAATTACCAAAAATGTCTGTTCATTCTCATCTATTTATTCCACGCTTTGTAGGCCAATATAGCCCAAAATATTAAACTTAAAGGAAAATCAAATGAGACGCAGCTAAGAAAGCTTTAACATTTTAGCTGATCTGCTAGCATTGGCCCAGTTTGCTACAAACGCTAATTATTTCTTATTAATCAAAAACTAATAAAATTATCCACCAATTTAGTCATTAGTTAACTATTTCACTCTTTAACAGTCTTGTGTGCCCAAAAATAACTAAACTCAACACAAAATCAATTGATGCATATCTAAGAAAACTTTAACATTTTAGCTGATTTGCTAGCATTGCCCAGTCCGCCACGAACTCTAGTTATTTCTTACTAACCAAAAATTACTAAAACTGTCTATTAATTCTCATCTATTTATACCACACTTTGTCAGGCCAATATAGCCCAAAATATTATACTTAAAGGAAAATTAAATGAGATGTAACCAAGAAATTTTTTAAAATTTTAGCTAATCTGCTAGCATTGGCCCAGTCTGCCAAAGTACCTAACTGTTTCTTATTAACCAAAAACTACTAAAACTGTCTATTAATTCTCATCTATTTACTCCACGCTTTGTAGGCCAATATAGCCCAAAATATTAAACTTAAAGGAAAATTAAAAGAGACACAGCTAAGAAAGTTTTAGCATTTTAGCTGATTTGCTACCGTTGGTCCAGTTTCCTACGGACGTTAGTTACTTCTTACTAACCAAAAATTACCAAAATTGCCTAATAATTCTCATCTATTTATTCCACGATTTGTAGGCCATATAACCCAAAATATTATACTTGACGAAAAGATAGATGAGACGTAGCTAAGAAAGTTTTAAAATTTTAGCCAAACTGCTACTTCCAATTCGATCTGCACCAAGTTCTAGATATTTTTTTGCTGTTCCAAAATCACTAATGCCACCGGCCACCTTAACTTTTATTACATCCTTAACTTTGTCTTTAATAAGCTTTACATCCTCAAAGTTGGCCCCACTTGTACCAAATCCTGTAGATGTTTTTATATAATCCGCACCGGAATCAATAATAACCTCACACATCGATCTTTTTTCTTCATCAGTTAAGTAGCAAGTTTCTATGATCACCTTAAGAACCTTTTCACCACAAATTTTCTTTATTCCAAAAATCTCGTCCCTCACTTCCTTATACCTACTATCTTTCACAAACCCAATATTAGCTACCATATCTATTTCATCCGCACCATTCTTTAAAGCATCCTCCGCCTCAAACACTTTAGTCATCGATGTACTATATCCACTCGGAAAGCCAACAACAGTACACACTTTAATGTTATTTTCCATTAAAAAACTTTTGCAAAAACTCACATAATCCGGGGGTACACAAACTGAAAATACCCCAGCCTGAATCGCCTCCTCACAAAGTTGCTCAAAATCAGCTTTCTTAGAAGTAACCTTAAGCAAAGTGTGGTCTACAACCTTTAGAACATCATCATTCGAAAAATCCAAGCAAAAACCCCCTAAAAAGCTAACGAACCTAACGCTTTTACAAAACTAACAAAGCCACACTAATAATACACAAAACTGCCACCTTCCAAAGATACTCCTGCAGTTTACACTCAACCACACAAAACAGTGCAAAACGAAAACCTAAAAGTTTTTCGGCACTAAACACAACCCGATTTCATAATATCGCGAACTATTTCAAAAATCAAAAAACACTGTGCCGAAATCACTTAAAAAAGTTTTTCTAAAAAGTTTTCTATTTTATCTTTTATTTACGCATATATTTAAACCACATATTCAAAGTTTTTTGTTATCAAGTAATTCAATATATACGCAAAAACAATCCAATGGTCCTAGCAAATTTATGATCTTAATATAAAAGAATCAATGCATCAAATATATAAAATCTCTCTTAAAATAATGGTAAGAGTTTTAGACAAACACCTTGTAAAGTCAATAGCGGCTAGTGAAGTAGTGGAAAGACCGGGGTCAACTTTAGGTGAGCTTTGAACCAAGTGTCCAAAATACCTCTCAAATAATATATATAGCTAAAATAAAAGTTTTAGACAAACACCCTGCAAAGTCAATAGCGGCTAGTGAAGTAGTGGAAAGACCGGGTTCCACTTTAGGTAAGCTTTGAACCAAGTGTCTAAACCATCATACATATGACTAAAATAAAAACCTTAGACAAACACCTTGTAAAGTCAATAGCGGCTAGTGAAGTAGTGGAAAGACCGGGGTCAACTTTAGGTGAGCTTTGAACCAAGTGTCCAAAATATCTCTCAAATAATATATATGGCTAAAATAAAAGTTTTAGACAAACACCCTGCAAAGTCAATAGCGGCTAGTGACGTAGTGGAAAGACCGGGGTCAACTTTAGGTGAGCTTTGAACCAAGTGTCCAAAATACCTCTCAAATAATATATACGGCTAAAATAAAAGTTTTAGACAAACACCTTGCAAAGTTAATAGCGGCTAGTGAAGTAGTGGAAAGACCGGGGTCAACTTTAGGTGAGCTTTGAACCAAGTGTATAAAATATCTCTCAAATAATACATATGGCTAAAATAAGAGTTTTAGACAAACACCTTGCAAAGTTAATGGCTAACAGTGAAGTATCAGAAAAACCAGATTCTGCCACAAAAAAGCTTTGAATCAGATACTTTTAATCCTGTTTAAAACAGCACAGTGTATTATTTGTCACAGGTAAAATAAAAGTCTTAGATAAACAATTTGCAGAGTTAATAGCGGCCGGTGAAGTAGTGGAGCGACAGGGTTCCACTCTAGGAGGACTTTAAACCAAATACCTAAACTATTGTATATATTACTAAAATAAAAACTTTAGACAAACACCTTGCCAAGTTAATAGCGGCCGGTGAAGTATCAGAAAAACCAGATTCTGCCACAAAATAGCTTTGAATCAGATACTTTTAATCCTGTTTAAAATAATATAGTATATCTGGCATGGGTAAAATAAAAGTTTTGGACAAACACATTGCTGAGTTAATAGCGGCTGGTGAGGTAGTGGAGCGGCCGGGATCCGCCCTGAAAGAACTTCTAGAAAATTCTATAGACTCCGGTGCCACCAAAGTTACGATTAAAGTGCAATGCGGCGGGATAGATTCTATTCAAGTTACTGATAATGGATCTGGTATTGAAGCCGATGATGTGCGGACTGCGTTCAAAAAAAATGCTACCAGTAAAATTAAAGATGAAACTGATTTATATAAAATATCTACCCTTGGTTTTAGGGGCGAAGCGTTGGCGTCAATTTGTGCTGTTTCAAAAGTAGAGGTAATAACTAAAACTAAAGATGAATCATATGGTACACACTACAAAATAAATGGTGGAGAGGAAAAACTCTTTGAAGAAGGATCTTGTCCTAGTGGTACAACTGTAATTGTTAAAGATATCTTTTATAACGTTCCAGCAAGAATGAAATTTTTGAAAAGTAATAAATATGAAGGAAACTTGATCTCAAAAATCGTGGAAAGAGTAGCACTTTCTCACCCTGAAGTGAGCTTTAGACTTTTTAAAGACAGAAAGGAAGAACTAAATACACCCGGCGATGGGAAAATAGAGTCTGTTGTGTATGCTGTTTTTGGTAAAATTTTTTTTGAGAGCTTAGTCCCGTTAAACTATGAATCAGACGGGCTAAAAATCGAGGGATTCATAACTAAACCAGAGTTTTCGTCGGCCTCCAGAAACACTCAGATTTTTTTCGTAAACAAAAGATATATAAAATCTAACACAGTAAGGTCAGCACTTGAAGAGGCTTATAAAGGCTACTCAATGGTTGGAAAGTTCCCATCAGGTATTTTGTATCTAAAGGTCCCTTATGATTCTTTAGATGTTAACGTTCATCCCGCCAAGACCGAAGTCCGATTTGACAATGAAAAGATCATTTATAGCCTAGTTTATTATGCTGTAAAAAACACACTTAATTCTTTACTTTCAAATAGTTTTACTTCCCCAAAAAGCGTAAAGTATTCAAAACAAAGTTTTAATCGCTTTAATATAGAAACAAAAAAAGACAAAGATTTAATTAATTTCGAAAAGATATTATTAAACAAATATATAAGCGCAAAAGAATTAATTGGCAGTAGCTATAATTCGATTAATCGCTTTGAAAAGTTATGTATAAAAAATACATCTGATGAAGATTCAGGCGATATCAGAATAGGAAGCGACACGGACAGCTCCAACCACGACTCATTATGTACTCAAAAAGATAAATCCTGTTACCACTTAATACCGATCTCGGACAAAGTTGAAAAAAATAGGGCAAAATCTAAAGCTGCAGTGGACGTAAACTCAAATTCAAACTTAAATAAATTTTCTGATATAAAATCAGGTGGTGCCATAATAAGTAACGACGCCAACAGCTACAACGAAAATCCATCAGGTTTTCAAGCTAATTTATCAGACGGTCGCGAAGAAATTATAAAAAACAAAATTGATGGAGGAATTCTATATAAGAAAAATTTAAAAAATAATATTGTTACAAAGGACGATGGAAAACATTCTTCAGTTAGCACTACCGTAGTCCAAGTTGGTTTGAGTGATGGTAAAACAAAAAAAGAGCAAAAAGGCTCAAAAGAATCTGAAAATGATGTAACAGAGATCTCTACAAATTACTCAAAGACAGAAAACTATACTTTAAGCAATTATAAGGACCAAAAATACAGTCCTACAAGTCACATATCTAGTAAAAATAAAGAGATCACACTCGAGAGTTCTTGCAAAGACAGCGCTAATAAGATCGTGGAGAACGAAAGCAAATCCGACTCCAAAATCGACATAAATGTAAAAAAATTTGAAAGAGATGAAATTTCAAAGAGATTAATCGGTGAAGCTTTCAAGACATATATTATACTAGAGTTGGACAAAAATGAGATAATGTTCATAGATAAACACGCTGCCCATGAACGAATTCTATATGAAAAGATAAAATCGCAGGATCATGAAAAGTATAATCAGATGCTTCTGGAACCCATATCACTTTCTTTAAACAAAGACGAGTACGAAGTAGCTTTGATTAACAAAAGTTTGCTTGCAACTATGGGCTTCATGCTAGAAGATTTTGGCACTGGTATGTTACTTCTTAGAAGCGCTCCTTCATGGATTAACAAATCCGAAATAAAAGATATATTGTTGGAGTTAATTGGGGACATTTTAGATAATAAGCAAAATATAGAAAGTTCAAAACTAGACTGGATATATAAAAACATGGCGTGTCGCGCTGCAGTTAAAGCAAACGACGCCTCCAAAAACGAAGAGCTGGTATCTCTCGTGCAACAAATAAAAGACCTTAACATCAAATATTGCCCTCATGGAAGACCAGTTTATTTTACTATCAGTAAGATGGAACTTGAAAAAAAATTTTTCAGAAAGTAGAAATTTTTTAAAACTTGCTTTGTCATTAAAACATAAGCAGGAACTTAAAGTTGTTTAGGCTTTAAGTAAAGATAAGGTAATAGGCGCATAAAAAAGCGAAACATGTTACCAAGGCATTCAAAATGAAAGGATTTACATACTTTATCGGATTTATAAATTTTAGTGTTACAAATTAAATCCTAAGCATTGTATAAAAGGGATACTTCGAATATTTATCAAGATAAATATTTGAATAGTTATAACATTCATTTACGATCATTTTTTTCCTGATTTTTATGTATTTCTTAATAAGAACTTTCGAAAATTTAACCAGATTTCAGCCTTAAGTTGTTTTTAAGTTATTGAAAATCTTGAAATAAAAATAGAGAATTAAATAAATTAAATAACAAGGGAAAGAAAAAATAAAACAAATGATCATTAAAGCTTCAATAAGAATAAAGTAATACAAAAACCGTAAAATAAAGTTTTTATATAAACCTAAAATGAAAGGTAACATCGTATAAAATAAATAAATGCATGCAAATACATGTCTTCAGATTTTTTAAGTAAAAATAATAAAAGCTGGCTATTTTAAATGATGTAACATCATCTACCAAAATATATGTTGCATACAAGTGTTCGTTAAGGTAATATAGAAGTGTCGAGATTGTTTTCCGGAGTTTACAGCTTTGTAGACTGTTATGTTCCATATGGAGTTTATATATATTCTCGAGAGACATGGGCTAAATTTTTTGATCTAAACTGTATAAAATTTTGGATCCACGAGTGATTTATGAGTGTGCTACTGCAAGTTCAATAAAAGATGAAGATCGTTGGTACCTGCGTCGCTCTGGTTTATAAAGGTGAAGAGTGTTAGTGACTGGTGGTAAGTTTTATCAAAGTATTTGAAGCATCCTATTGAGATATCATAAATTTGAATTTTTTCAAAACAAGGCCTATTCTCATGCGATATTGTAATTACGACGTTGAAAACGAAGGGGAAATAGACATCCTAGCTGTAGTCGGACCCACAGCAACTGGCAAGACCAAGTTAGCGATAAGTCTTGCGAAAAGTCTTGAGGGAGAAGTTGTTTCTGCTGACTCTATACAAATTTACAAAGATTTAAATGTAGGCACAGCAAAACCTACAGAAGAAGAACTAGGTGGCGCTAATTATCATCTTGTTAATTTTGTTGATCCGAGATCTAATTCCTCATTCAGTGTAGCCAGCTACGTTACTTTGGCTAAGGAAATAATTGTTAAAATAAAAAAAATAGAAAGGTACCCCATATTGTGTGGAGGTACTGGTCTTTATATTGACTCCTTGTTAAATAATATTAATTTTTTTGAAAATACTAGTGATCTCAATATCAGGCGCAAATTAAAAGCTTTTCTAGATATAAGGGGAAAGGACTATATTTATGCAGCTCTCACTAAGATTGATCCTGAAACTGCCAGCAAATTTCATAAAAACAACGCTAAGAGAACACTAAGAGCTCTAGAGTTTTTTGCAGTTACGGGTTATAGAATATCCGACCAAAATGCACTGTCCCGAAGGGAGAAACTGTTTAATCCGATATATGTGGGACTTAAGTACAAAAGCAAAGAAGATCACATAAAAAAGATAAACTCTAGGGTCGACAAAATGTTTAAAAATGGTCTGGTTGAAGAAGTGAGGCGTGCTTTAGACGAGAATTATAGCAAAATAGCAATGAGCGCTATAGGTTATAAAGAAGTTGTCCCCTACATAAAAGGTGAAAAAAGTTTGCCAGAAACAATAGAAAGAGTAAAAATTAGTACTCGTCAATATGCAAAAAGGCAGATGACCTGGTTTAAAAGAAACAAAGAAATAAAATGGTTCAACGTTGATGATTACCAGAATTTCGAAGATCTTGTCTCTGATGTCGAAAGTTATGTAAAAAAAGAGAAAAATAAATGCAAAATTAAAGTAGAACCAACGGTAAGCTAAAAGTTAAATTTTCAGCACTAATGCCACTCTTCCGAAATACTTTACTAAATTTCAATGATATAGTTTCTGTCGTTGAAAAACATGTGAAAAAGAAAAAAATAAATGCAGAATTAAAGCAAAATCCTCATAGAAGCTGAGGAGCTAAACTTTCAGTTTCTCCTTCATGTTTCCAGAGCACATACCAAAATTTCGAAGATCTTGTTTTTTATATTTAAAAATATAAAAAAAAACAAAACTAGATAGAACCTGTATCGAGTCGAAAAGTTAAACTTCCAGCTTTACTATCACATTTTTGAAATGCATTTCTATATTTTAATGACCTTTTTTACAAAGTTGAAAAATATGTAAAAAAAGCAAGTCAGAATTAGAGTGAAGCACTCTCAGTAATTCGAAAAGCTAAATTTTCAGCTCTAATGCCACACTTCTAAATCGCTTTACTAAATTTCGAAAATCTTGTTTCTGTTATTTAGAAATATGTTAAAAAGAGAAAAATAATGCAGAATTAAAGCAAAACTTACAGAAAAGCTGGGGAGCTAAACTTTTAGTTTATTCATCACGTTTTTGGGGCACGTACAAAAATTTCGAAGATCTTGTTTTTTAGATCTAAAAACATAAAAAACAAAGCTAGATAGAACCTGTATCGCGTCGAAAAGTTAAACTTCCAGCTTTACTATCACATTTTTAGAATACATTCCTATATCTTAATGACCTTTTTACAAAGTTGAAAAATATGTAAAAAAAGCAGGTCAGGATTAGAGTGAAGCACTCTCAGTAATTTGAAAAGCTAAATTTTCAGCTCTAATGCCACACTTCTAAATCGCTTTACTAAATTTCGAAAATCTTGTTTCTGTTATTTAGAAATATGTTAAAAAGAGAAAAATAAATGTCGAATTAAAGTAAAATTTACAAAAAAGCTGAGGAGCTAAACTTTTAGTTTTTCCTTCACGTTTCCAGAGCACATACCCAAATTTCCAAAATCCTTTTTTTAAAATCGAGAAATATATGAGAAATTAAGATAAAATTAGAGCAAAATCCTCATAGAAGCTGAAAAGCTAAACTTCCAGTTTCTCCTTCACGTTCCCAGAGCACGTACCAAAATTTTGAAGATCTTGTTTTTTAGATTTAAAAACATTAAAAAAACAAATTTAGATAGCATCTGTATCGCGTCGGAAAGTTAAACTATGAACTTTAGTACCACGTTTTTAAAATTTATTAACAGAAATATAACAGCATCGCAAAAAATGAGTAAATTTATTGAAATGCACAACACTAAAAACAAAAAATCCCTTAAATTAGGGGAAAAAGTAAACATCTCTTTTTATGATCATCAGCATTTTTTTGCCAATTAGATATGATCTCGCCTCAGAAATTTATTTTTAGCACTGTTCAGTGTACCCGAACTACTGTACACGCCACACTTATTAAAAACAAATCTATATATAATGCACTGGAAACTTAAACTCCTCTGCCATATTTCTAAAATAAATTTTCGGAAATACAATGCATAACGTTACAATGAAATAGATGTCTTAGATACAAAGCACTAAAAATGAAAAATCACCCCCAACACTGAGAGTGACTAGAAAATTAGTTGCAACCTTTAAAAATCAACAAGCTAACTTTCCGTTAACGGAGTAAAACTTTGCCCGACACATTCATTCTCGGCTCGCCAATATAAACAAGCACAACGCGTACAACCACCATCTTGTAAGTAGCAAAAGAGACTAAGCACACGCCACTTCTAATTGTTCTGTACTGCTTTTAGTCTCGCCCATAGAACGCTTTTCATTCAAGGGTACAACTTTTCTTGCCAAATACATGAACGGAGTATCTAAAAATGCCACCAAAGCTTTAAATAAATAGTTTGAAATAGATATGCTCAGAATGAGATCAATTGGAAGCACTCCCACAAACGCAAGCGCCGAAAAAATAGTAGTATCAATTGCTTGACTAAGCATAGTACTGCCATTATTTCTAAGCCAAAGCATTCTTTTGCTGTTACCAGTCTTTCCCCATATGAAATGATACATAAAAACGTCAAAACTTTGACTACAAACATTTGCAACCATGCTAGATGAAAAGATTCTAGGCACCATTCCGAAAAGAGCTTTCATATGCTCATCCACGCCCTCAGTTCTAGATACCGGAGAAAAAAGCAACATCATCTGAGTTCCAATAACCCAAAAAATCATCCCGGCTATCCCATACCAAACAGCTTTTTCAGCTTCTTTTTTTCCATACTTTTCGGAGAGTATATCGGTAACAAGAAACGTGGAAGCATAAAACACCGTACCAGCTGTAATAGCAGAGCCAAATAGAGGCACTACCTTACAAGTTGCGACAGAAGAAATTATAGTGCCAAATACTGAATAAACAAACAAACCATTCTTACCAAATATCTTGTAAAGAGCAACTGCTCCACCTAAACTAATTACTACATTCAAAACAAAAAACAATTCATTCACTATTTAACTACATCCTTTGATTTAACGTTTACTTAAATATTGCCTCGGCCAACACAATCATTCGTCGCTTAAACAAAATTACTAAATTATCCCCTCCATTTCAACTCAAACTTCCACCAAAAAAATATCATATCACACACAAAATTTTACTTCTACTGCTAAACTAAGGCAAATCTCGACAGAAATCCCCTCACCATATAACTTTAACAACTAAACAAAACTACACAAAAAAACAAACAATCTACCATGTAATACTTCGCCAAAAAACAGTGCGACCATAGATACTAACACACAAAAAATCAGGAAATCAACCAAACACAGCAACTCAAAACGCCCTATATGTCGCAAACAAAATGCCAGACATAAATCACAAAAGTTCAGAGATTATAATCAAAAAATATTGTTTTAGTAAATCTTTTTTCATCGAAATCAAAACTTGTTTTTTTAATATACCCACCCTAAGTGCTACACCAAATAAAACCCTGCCTAGCAACTTCTCATCCGGATTAACTCAAAAATCGACAAAAAATTCTCCACAATCGCTCCCTAAAGCTTATTTAACAACATCCAAAATCAAAAACAGTAACCAAAAAACCTTTTTGCAAATACAAAACAGACCTTTTTACTGCTACTCCCTCAATCACGCCACTTAAACAATAGAAATATGCGTTACCAATCCAAAAATTCCAAAATCAACAAAAACTTTCCCGGTCTCTCCCTAAAGCCTATTTAACAACATTTAGAACCGAAAACTGTAACCATAAAGCCCTTCTATAAATACCAAACAGACTTTTTTTGCTGCTACTCTCACAATCACTCTACTTAAACACAATAGAAACACACGTTACCAATCCAAAAATTCCAAAATTAACAAAAACTTTCCCAATCTCTACCTAAAGCCTATTTGCCAACACACAGAATCAAAAAACTATAGCCAAAAATTCTCTCTACAAATACAACCCAGATCTACTCGCCGCTACTTCCTAAACCACACCAATTAAACAGTAGAAACACACGTTACCAACAAAAAAACTAGTGCTGAAGTCACTTTTCATCAGTCACCCTCATCACAAATTACTCGCACTTATACACTTTCGCAAATAACCAAAAACCCTCCATAGCCACAGTATAACCAAATCTAGGCTACACCGTGCTTGATCAATTACTATGAGCCACCCAAAGAATCATGCGGCAAAGATTCACTACCTAACAAAATTCCAAAAAACAAATATATCTAATCTTCATACTCTATGGGGTCTGGAACTCCGGCTTCCTTAAACGCCTTGAGCCTACTAATACAGGACCCACATACACCGCAAGCTCTTTTTCCACCTAAGTGACAAGTCCAAGTATAAGCAAAAGGAACACCTAACCGTTTACCATCTAAAATTATCCTAGCTTTAGTTTCATTGATAAAAGGTGCTACAAGCCGCAGACATCCTCCAGAACCAATACTAACTGTGTCTGAAATAGATGAATTAAAAAAAGCACACGCATCCGGGTACGCATTCTTTACACTTGTGCTATCACTTATACCGTAAACAAGATAATCACAACCTCTAGCCATTGCTAAGGGAACACCAGCTGACACAAACAAACCATTCCTAAATGGCACATATGCCTTCGCCGGAGCACCTTCTATTACCTCTTTCTGCTTACTGTACTCCACTTTTGGAACATCTTCAGAAGAGCCTTCCAACAATGCTGAACTATCGTTCTCAAAAAAATCGCTCAAATCTTTGATTACAAGCTCTACTCCATAAAAATCCGATATTTTCTTACAAGAATCGAGCTCGCGCCTGTGCTTTTGACCATAATCAAAAGATAACGCCATCACCTCATTGCTGCCAAAACGATCCACCATCTTCGCAAGACAAACCGTACTGTCTACACCGCCACCGAGTAAAACCAAAGCCTTCATATTGGTACCTCCAAAAAATAAAAAAAATTTAAGATAAAGAATTAAAAAGAATCAGAAAATGAAATAAAAAGATACCAGGCTATGCTGGTGTTCCCGAGGTGATTCGAACACCCGACCTATCGCTTAGGAGGCGATCGCTCTATCCTGCTGAGCTACGGAAACGTGCCGGCAAAATCCTACTGCTAATTCTAGTTCTATGAAGAATAAATGTCAACTCATAGCTACAAGCAAAATTGAGGCAACCAGTTAAATAGTCTGAAAGTTTTGTTCTAAATTGATAATGTGGCTTTTTTCAAACTTTAACCATTAAAAGCTGTTAGTTGTCTTCCTATCTTTATGTGTTTACAATAATTATATATTTTTAAAAATTTAATTAAAAAAAATAGTATTATTCAATTTCAAAAATAATGACAAATAGAGCAAGCTATAAATTTAAACAATCTACCGATTAAGTTCAACATCAGTAGAACAGTACCGTCTGTAAGCTGAATATCTACTAGACATCTTGAAACTATAAGTATTAATTTTCTAAATCAGCAATATCGCACCTAAAAAATATTGGCAGGTAAAGCAAACTCTGAATTTACGCAATCTGCCCATCTGGGATTACTATACGTTTTTAACAGCGACATCTACTCTAAAAGTTTAGCGGGTGAAAACCCAATAGACATCTTCAAACTGCAAATATGAATATTTTAAATCATCAACATTACATCTAAAAATACTTTTTCTTTAAATTCATATTTATACCATTTCGTCTTCACGCGTTGGTCGACTGTAATACCAAATTCTATTCTTCAAAAAGTAACAAATATACTTGTATAAAAAAATAAACAATATTACACAGTCAGCCTACAGTTTAACATAGATCCTTCGAAAACTAGAAACACCTAAAACTATAAATTAAAACTAACACTAAGCGTGCTACCAACAATACAACAAAAGCACTCTATGCACTTCAAAAAAACTAAAAAAACGACAGTTAAATTTAACGAAAAGTACAATTGTAGTTGTTTACTAACGACTCAGTGTAACCCAAAGTCCTAAAGGATAGGTTTTAAAACCAAAAAATAGATTAATATCGAAACTCCGAGGAGTATTCTGTAGTAGCCAAAAATAGAAAAATTATTTTTCTTTATGTAATTAGTGAACATTTTTATACAAAAAACAGAAACCAAAAACGACACCAAGCACCCGATCAAAAGGATGGTAACTTCACTGGATTTAAAGCTAAATCCAAACGACATCATATATTTCAAAGTTTTATATACACTTGCACCTAACATAGTAGGTATAGATAAAAAGAAAGAATACTCGGCGGCTATAGGACGCGAGCAACCAAGTACTAAAGCTCCTATAATCGTCGCGCCAGACCTGGATGTACCCGGAATCGTAGCCAAGACTTGAAACAATCCCACAAAAAAAGCTGTTGAATAATTCAAATGTTCTATTCTTTTTATGTGTGACTTAATATTTTTACGCTCTATTAATACAAAAACCAGTCCATAAAAGATTAACGTAACCGCAACCACAATGGAATTATAAAGCTTTTCGTGAATAAAATCGTCTAAGACAGCAGCTGCAGCTAAAGGCAAACAGCCAACGAATATCTTGATCCACAAGTTTATCGCTTCTTTTTTTATACTGAACCTGCCACTTTGAATTTTAATTGGGTTTATTTTGCTAAAATATAAGCATATTACCGCTAAAGTCGACGCTAGTTGAATAAGAATCAGAAACAAATCTAAAAATTCTTTTGATAATTTCAGTTTTATAAACTCATTTAAAAGAATCATATGCCCAGTACTGCTTACTGGCAGCCATTCTGTTGTTCCTTGAATAATTCCAAGCAAGATCGCTTTGCATACTTCTAAAAATTCCAATTTTTCTTAGCTCCCGGGTAAACGCTATTCTACATGTTTAAACATATAGCCGTATAAACACTACTACAGTATATTTATAATTATTGCGTTTAGAATATAATTCATTGTGATGTTTCTAGCATATTTTTTAAAAATACTCAAGACTTTGATTAAAAAATAAAAAACACACAAAAATAAGTTTCTTCATACCTAACGCACCTAAGGATCTGCTACATCATTGCGAAAACTAGAAAAACAATTTTCGAACGTAGTACTACTATAGACAGGAGCACTTCACAAAGCAAAAGATCAGCACACCAAATGAGATCACTGCTCTACATATTTTCCCGAGATTATATCATTCAAATTAATCGACTTTAAATTCTGAATTAAATACAAATGAAAACGCGTATCTTAGAACAAAAATTGTATTAGACCACATAAATAAACTTATACGTGAATTTTACTAGTTCACAAAACGTCAAACGCCCCGAATTTTTGTTTTTAGATTTAAGTGGAGAATCTCAAACCACAATACTTCCGAACATACATTTCCGAGCGACACATACTACACAAATTGTGCACATAGTTTAATGCCTTAATGCAACTCCAATTAGGATTAATCTGAAATATATCAATAATTTAATATAATCATAGTTTTTAAAACTTTGTCTAAAACTAAAGTTAGTTCTATTAAATATATCCAAATTAAAATACCACCGCCAGCCATAAAAAATTCGAAATTAGTTTTAAAATCTCAGATAAAAAACACAAATTCACATTTAATATATGTTTTCCTGCGCTGAACTTAAGGTTTGAAAAAATAGCTTTTTCATGATATAATTACCTTTAAGTTTAACCTCGGAGGTTTTGTATGTTTAACAAGAAAAACAGCTCGTTATTGCTTTCTGGTGCGTTTTTGTTCGGAGCTTTTTCGTCTATTTCAAGCAACGTTTATGCTGCAGACACGAAGGACGAAAGTACAAATCGTGCAGATTTCTCAAAAAGGCTAAGCAACAAGGGTGAAGGCCCTGTTTCTTCAAGAGCAACGGAAAAAAGTTCACCGAAAGGAGTTAAAGATATTGGTCCAGTAGAAAGCAGTGTTCCGTTTATATCGCTGGACCCCGCGAAAGCTCTTGCCGCCCTAGGTACGTTTGGTGGTGCGACGATGATTTATAAATCCAAGCCCACTAGCGCAAACGACGCCAATGTTCCGAAAGATACTGGTGACGACACTGACAGTACGAAAGATACCAGCGGCGATGCCAATCTTCCTTTTCCGCTTTATAGCGGAAATAGCGATGTTGGAGACGTCAGTGACCCGAAAAAGAATAGACTAAGTAACGATGACGTCCTTTCTTCGCCTTATGTAAAAAAGATAGACGGTCTTAAATTTCTTAAATTGGAGGACTTAAAATCTAAAACAGACGGATCGATAAATACAATTCTCGGTAAAGGAGATTATAATCCCAATCCGAGCGATACTCCTGCAGTAAGCAATGATAGTAATCTTATTGTTCCTGCCATTCAGCCTGAGGAGTTTCCAGAAGCCGAAAATAACCATGATCCAAAAACAGATGTAAAACCAAGTATAGACGATGTTCTTCCTGCGCCTTATCAAAACAATAATATTCTTAAAGTGGACAACGTGGATTTAGTTTATGACCCAAAAACTGGAGGATTCGTAAACACAAAGATCGGCAAAGTCGTTTATAGTCCAAATACGAATAATAGTCCTGCTGCAGGCAATAATGTTGGCGATAACAATCTTCCTCTTGTTTTGCCAGAAAATTCCCAGAAAGAGTCCGCAGAAAAGGGCAAAAGTAAGCCAGGCGTCTATGACATTGTGAAAGAGACGTCTAGTGTTAATGTCTCTGTTGTTAATCCTGATCGAATTTTTACAAAATGGTATAAGCCTGACAGCGAAGTATGTATTAATACCGAAGGCTTGGCGTACAAAGCGGACGCGTTGTATGCGGTGTGGAATGATCCTGCAATAATGGCAGCATTGCTCAGTAGTATTACTGTTTTATTTCCTCTTCTTTCTAACTTGTACCCGCGGTGGCGCACACAGGCTGATGTTGAACTAGGTATCTCTGATGAAAGAGATGAGCTTATAGATCAATGTCTTACCAGTAATCCTGAAGAGGCGGAAAGTTCCGTCTTTTCTGATTGGTTAGAAGATTTTTTGTTAGATGTATCGCCTGTTTTTCTTAATGAAAAAATAACAGCTAAGTTTTGCGCTGGAGAAGACATTATTAAAAAAATTACGTTTCCATCAAATAATCATCTCATTAAAGATTATCATAACAAAGTCGATGTTAAATTATCACCGAAGCGTGAGGAAGGTAATAAGGTTACTCTATTTAGAGTCTCACCAAAAAATACTGAAAGTCAGGAAATTAAGCAAACCCTTGAAGACCGTGTGAATGGCAAATGGATCAAGAAAGGCACTACCGCAGAACAAATGTGTGATTTAGTTAATCGTTTGTTCGTTATGAATGAAAATAATAATTTAAAACTTCTTTATGAAAGAAACGCGTTTTACCCGACACAGCAATATAAATATTTTATTGCCGTAGACACAGCGTCTTTAAAAGGACTTGAAGACGGAGATTCGTTTTCAGACTTCATTAAAACAAAATTTGTCGACATTTCTCATGAGGACAATTATCCTAACAAACCTCTTCATGAAGGACTTCTTAAAGAATTTTGTATTCGTCTTGGTAAAAATAATGGAAGTCTGCCATTAAAATATGTGAAAATGTTAACAGACAAATCCGACTTAGAAAAATATGAAAATAAATTAGCCGAACTCAACAACAACATTAAAGTTGCTGTAAAACTTAATACTTCTGACCAAAATGGAAGATATTTTAGTTTTCAGTTGCCAAATAATGTTTATTTAAATTCAAAAAGATTCGCTAATGATGCTACTGAGGAAGATATTTGTAAATTTCTAAACACGGTATTCTTTAAGGATGGTAGCAGGCGCTTGGTATTTGAGCGTTTGCGTAACGAGCTTATGCTTATAAACGTAGAGGAAGATGAAGAGGAGGAGCAAGTCGAAAATAAGGGTAAGAATGAGTATGAGGATAAGGAGGAGAAGCAAGTCGAAAATAAGGATGAGGAGCAAGTCGAAAATAAGGAGGAGCAAGTCGAAAATAAGGAGGAGGAGCAAGTCGAAAATGAGGGTAAGAATGAGTATGAGGATAAGGATAAGGATAAGGATGATGACGTTAAGGATAAAAACATCAACATTAATAATATGTATGAGGAGAATAATAGATATAAAAAAGAGGATGATGAAGGCAGCGTAAATAGTGTACTTGAAGATGAGCTAGACGAGCTTATGAAAAATTGCGGCACTGAAAGTGAACAAGACACAGAAGATACTACGGAAAATGATGAAGATTTTTACGAACTTGCAAAATGTGTTACTAGGGTTCATGAAGCATTGAACGTGGTAGACGATGTTGGGATAATAGGCAGATTTAATAAAAAAGTCTTTAAAGATGCAAAGGAAGAAAATAAGACAACTTATAGTCTTTCTGTAAATAAGCTAGATGAAGACGGGAATTACAGTTTATTTAAAGTTCGTAAAAATGGAAAATCAGGGGAGAATGAGTATACTTGCAACTACAAAATCAAAAAAGCGGCTAAACCAGATGACCTGTGTAATCTCATGAACTATCTATTCTTAAAAGATAAATCCATCGAGTTTGTGTACTATGATGGTTATTTCACGGTGGAACCAGTTGGCGAATTTGAGAAACTGGATGATAAATTGCAAAAAATAGTTGAAAATGAAAAAAAATATGTGAGAAAAAGAGAAAAAGAAATAGCAAAGAGAGAGAGACTAGAAGAACTTGTAGAAAAATGTCTTACTCGTAAAGAATATGAACAATGTAAAGCAAGCAATGGCAATATCGCTTGTAAACTGGGTGCCGCCATAAAAGAAATTAAAGGTCTTAATTCTGCTTCGAAGCCCTTTAAAAAATTCGTTTTTAAAAAGCTTATATGCGAAGAATTATTTTCTGACGATTCTTTCGATAATTTTAGCAATGATAGTTCTGAAATTAAATTAAACGTTGGCCTTCACGAATCCAAAGGGTGGAGTCCATTATTTAAAATAAACCTTTGTGACAAAGACAAGAATGACTTTATTGACGAATACTGGGGTCAAGTCGCACCTAAAGCAATAAAAAAAGATGCCACTCCGTACGATTTGTGTGAACTTATAAACCTTATTTTCTTTGACGACGGAAAAGCAAAGCTTGTGTACGAAAATGATAATTTTGAATTGAAAGAAATACGTCCCTTTGATGAAGTCGCAAAAGGTGTCTTTCATACTGGTATACCTATCAATGATGAAAACTGCAAAGTTCATGCCAACTCAAATTTGGCAAAGCTGCTTTCATTTATCTGTAAGGAAGTTTATACATCAAAATGTAAATTACCACTTTGTGAACAACTCTCTTCAGAAATGTATATAGATGAAGAATTTGATTCAGAGTATTTTGAGCCTTTTTTTGAAAAAAATGGAAATAAAGATAATTTTTCGTCTTTCTCGGCACTTACTGATGGCGCATTACAAAACGGTTACAAATTAAAATTTTTTGTTGAACCAGATTATAATTTTGACGCTGATCATGCCCCTGTATATTTAAAGTTCCATCTACCAGAAGAATTTGAATTAGATGACGGTACTGTGGTCGATCATCTGAAAACGTGTGCTCTAAAAGATGATGCTAAAATGGAAGACCTTGTCGAATTTTTTAACTTTATTTATTTTTACAAAAAAGGGCAAAAACTTTCATTTAACAATAATGAATTTGCTTTTTATAAGCGTACTTTCAAAGAGCAGGACTTAGGAAGATTAAAATCTTCAAACAACATTGAAAAAGACATAAAGGATTTACTCTACTACAAGGTAGATGTTAAGTATGAGGAGATTAAAGAATTGTTTGGTGCAGAGCTACTAAAAAAAGTCAATATAAATGAAAATGAAAAAAATAAGCTGTTTCTTGAATTGGATCCAGATTTAAAAGGTGATAAATTTGCATTATCTTTGTACAAGGAGCTCGAAGAATTTCCTTACATGGAACAAAAGATATGCAGACACGTTGTTAGTGGAGCCACCGCTTCTGTAGCGATAGACCTCGTAGAGCCAAAATTTAGAAAGATGGAAGAAGGTAGAAAGGAAGAAAAAGAGAAAAAAAAGAAAGAAAAAGAGAAAAAAAAGAAAGAAGAAGAGAAAAAAAAGAAAGAAGAAGAGAAAATTGAAAAGAAAATTGAAGAGAAAAAAGAAGAGAAAATTGAAGAGAAAAAAGATGAGAAAGAAGAAAAGAAAGAAGAAGTGAAAAAAGATGAGAAAGAAGAAAAGAAAGAAGAAGAGGAAAAAGAAGAGAAAAAAGAAGAAGTGAAAGAAGAAGAGAAAAAAGAAGAG
>DFGJ01000010.1:408-3598 GCA_002372375.1 Ruminococcaceae bacterium UBA3753 | reverse complement strand
ACTTTTTTGAATTTCTGGTTCTAAGTTTTAACTTACTAATATCCCCAGTTCTCACGAAGTCTTCGCCAAAAGAACGGACAGCCTCTTTATACCTTTGCGCCTGTGAAAAAACAAAAATAGTTCCGTACATGTCCCAAATTTCATTCGGATTCTTAGGCATTGTAACAACCACGCCATGCTTCTTTATCGACTCTGATAATGGAACATTACTTACCGTCCTCTCTTTAGCTCTTTTATCGTCAAATAGAGAACAATGCTTGGATTCACCATACACCGATGCATAATAATCACAGACAGCATCTTTTTTGTACGCAGCATCCAGCTTATACTTTGCAAGTTCCTCGTCTGCTAAGATTGTAGTGTACAAGCTCTTTGGGATCCTAAATGTTAAACAATTTGATAAAAGAGTAGAGCCTATATATGCCAAACCCGTATATATTAATCCGCACAAACCTCCTAACCAGCTATTTTTGTCCTTTTTAGTGGCATTTTCATCCAAATTATTATTTCGGCCGTTTTTACTTACATATAAACCTACACCGGCAGTTACAGCAGCTGTCGTAAAAAAGGACGTAGTATTTCTTGGGACAAAAATATCTGAAATTTTAAATCGAGTCTTTTCAAAGTCTTCGTTCCGGAGTTTATTAAGTTCTTCAGTTCTCTTTTTTACACGCTCGTCAGCATCTCTTTTTGCATTCAAAAGTATTCTACCAATGTCTTTTAAATCTTCTTCATCAGCACTGCGCCACATTTCATACATGTTGCCGGCCGGCAAGAATAGTGGATCCATGTTATTTTTTTTTCGGTCTAAATCAAGGTTAAATCCATTATGCGGAACTCGGGTGTTTTCTTCAAGTTGCATCATACGCTCATCATCGGTGCAAGCATCCAACACTCGTAGATTTCTATTCGGCAAAATCCACCAATGCTTTTCACTTCCATCATCATCTAGAAGTTTTTCTAATTTCCATTTTTTCGAAGAATGTAGCCATAATCTGTAGTCCTCTAGATACGGCGCACAATATTTTTCAAAGTTTTCTTGCTTTTTTATTATACAGTTGCCGGTAGAGCTTTCTATAAAAAACAGCGATATCAGAAAAAAGGAAAAATATTTTTTCATCTCACAAATCCTCCAAAAAAATATCTTTCCAAGTTTCCAATTCTTTGCACCCTTTTTCGGGAATGTCGGCACAATTTGCGTGTGGATTTTTGTAGATACAAGCATCTACTTTAAAAACGAGATAATCCTTACATTTGTCCAAGTCTTTTTCACAGTTATTTTTTTTACAAGTTTCTTTCGCTAACCTTTTTCGAGTAAGTGTTTCTGGTTCATCCAAACCGTTAACATTTTTAAACATAGTAATTGGATTTATATGGCAATCAGGATGTGTTGGAACTACGGTAAAAAAGGCATTTTTGCCAATCCAATAACCTTTTTCTACAAGGGTTTCAGCTCTCTCTTTTGTTGCGCTTATTCTGTCAACAAGTTCTTCATATGCAATCGCATTTCTCTTGTAATTTGCTTCGTTCAGCTCGGCAATATTGTACTTATTACTTAGGTATATGCTTGCACCGGCACTTACCCCACTAATCAGAAGCCCTATGCCCGTACCAACTCCTACCATAGCCAAACCATATTTTATAGCCACATCACCTAACTTTTTCTCAACAGCCCACTTTACGAAACCACCTAAAGCCCCGATTCCTGCTCCGCCTGCTGACGACCAGGCTGAGCGTGCACTTGCATCTATTTTTTCGTACCCCTTATCGATTATGCTTTGCTTAATCTTATTATGCTCAACTTGATTATCAACCATAAACTGAGCTATAGCCATTCTTTCTGCTTGCCCTACTACATTTTTGGCGTCAATTTTTGATATCTTGTCTAAAAAGAATTTTTCGTCATGCTTTTCAAACGCCACTTTTCTTAACTCAGGTCTACCGCTAAACCAGTTTACTGGATTTATCCACCAAAAAGAATCTAACGCACCATTTTTTGCTGCTTCAGCTATCTCACTTTGACTAAGCGCTTTCGCTTCTTCTACTAGCATTAGACGCATATTGCGAGTAATTAATGGGTCGTATAAAAATTTCAAATACTCAGAAGCTTGGAAAAAATCCAACGTTGTTAAAGAAATACTAAAACCATCTTCAACTTCGTTACCAGAATTCTGATAAAAACCCACGTCTCTTACTTTTTTTATCATATCTTTTGTGATTTCTGGTTCACAAAATTTGGCAAAACACAAAGATGAGTTACTAGTAAAAAAAACGAACACAGCCGCGAACGAAATAAATTTTTTCATGAAAAACTTCACCCTTACCTCGAACATAATAAATATTATAAACCATTTACGTTACCAAAGACAACATAAAAAGTGTAAATTTAATTTATTCTTGTCAGGTTTTTAAAATCTAATTTTCTATTTTAGAAAACTTTTTAGGCTTAAAATATTTTATAATATCTAAGTAGGTTTTTTGTACAGGGAGGTGGAGATTTGGGAATAAAAGTCAAAGAAAGAACTTTAACCGCAGCTGATAGAGAAACTCTGAGGCTTGCTAAACAACTTAAGTTGATAGACGACGACCTTTTTAATAAAGCTGCAGAAAACAAAAATTTTTGCCAAGAAATTTTGAGGACAATTTACGGAGACCCTGGCCTTGAAGTAATAGAGAATATAGCTCAAGCTAAGTTAAAAAATTTGCATGGACGTTCGGTTGTATATGATGCTAAATGTAAGCTTTCTGACGGTACACTGGTGGATATTGAAGTGCAAAAAGAAAACAATGATGATTTCAAAAGGCGTGTTAGGTACAACGGTTCAGTTTTGACAGCCAACGCTACCCTAAAAGGAACAGATTTTCGTGATGTCCCTAACGTGTGTGTAGTTTTTATATCAAAGTTTGATCCGTTTAAACGCAACAAAACAGCTTATCACGTTGTAAAAATCGTAAAAGAGACAGGTGAAGAGGTAAATGATGGCTGTGAAGAAATTTACGTCAATGCAAAGGTGGACGATAAGTCTGAGATCGCTGAGCTTATGAAAATATTTAGTGATGACGATACCTACGATTATAAAAAGTTCCCAGAGGTGTCGAACTTTAAAAGTATTTATAAGAAAGGTTCTGAAGGTGATAAGAATATGAGTGAAATTGCTGCTAAAATACGAAAGATTGGAAGAGAAGAAGG
>DFGJ01000010.1:0-279 GCA_002372375.1 Ruminococcaceae bacterium UBA3753 | reverse complement strand
AAATAGACGAAAAAGACCGTGTGGTTTACCTCGAAGAGCTAAAAAAGAATAGCTGATAGCTTATTTGTATTTTAAAAAAGGATCCTGGTTTCCAGGATCTTTTTGTATACGCAAAATATTGCGCTTAAAACACAAATTTTTAGTATATCAATTTGATATAAACAGTGTTAATATTGTAAAAATGTTAATTATACACAACTGGTTGTTTAAATCATCTTCTTTAAAAGTCAAAGGCTGGCAAAAAATGCATAATAAACACAAAAATATTTATCCTTGCTT
>DFGJ01000033.1 GCA_002372375.1 Ruminococcaceae bacterium UBA3753 | reverse complement strand
TTAAAAATGCTTGAAAAAATTATTAAAAAAGGCCAGTGAAACAAATACATCGGGTAAGAAATTTCTGCAATGTGCAGCAAACAGCGTGGTTCATTTACATTTTTTTTCACAGTTTCGTGAAGTATTCTCAAACAAGTAATCAAGACACAGGTAAGTAGCGATGAGGCAAGGAAACCAAATTTATAAGTAAGGCTACTTTTAAAGTTAGCAAAAATAGATAGAGATATAAGCAGCACTACAGAAAGAAACGTTCCTAATACTGCGATAACACTTAGCTTTTTGCGGTTTCTACTAATTTTAACGCAAAGATTTTTTTGTAAATTTATACCAAAAAATATGGATAAAATACCACCCAAAAAAAACGGATATGAATGCGATAAACTACTGAAATACGCAACCGAAGGCTCAGTTGTGCTTAAAAACAATTTTTGCATATAAAAGTAACTAAAAATCAAAGTAGACAAAAACAGTATTAGTATGGACAAACGAACCGAAATAGAAACCTGCACTTTTTCTCTGAAAAATTTTCTCGAAAAAAAACAAACCAAAAATGCTATTAATCCACAAAAAATATACAATTGCATTTCTATAGCGAGAGACCAGGTGTGCACATAGATATCTGGCAACAACTTTGCTTCATATGATGTACCCTTTAAAATTTCAAAATAATTGGTCACAAACCCAAGCGCTGCTGTAACTTGTTTATCAAGATTTGCTGAAAAATCTTTAGATAAAAAGAACAAAAAAGGCAAAGTAAATAGCACAGATATTACTAAAATAGGGAAAATTCGTAAAAACCGTCTTTTTAAAAAGCCTAAAACGTTAAAATTAGCTGTACGCTCCACTTCCTTAATAATTAATGATGTTATCAAGTATCCTGAAAAAGTAAAAAAGATATCAACTCCCAAAAAGCCTCCAGGGAAGCTGCCAGGAAAGAAGTGATATGCTAGAACTAGAGTAAGTCCAACAATCCTTACTATACTAAACCAACGTATTCTTTTACTCATAAAATTCAAATGCGCCTTCTGCTGTACTTAACAAAATACTAACCTGCATTCATGCATCAACGAGACAAAGTAAATTTCTCAATAAAGCTCATTATGATTCTATTGCAATTTACGCTATTTTTCAACACTTTTTATTTAACACATTTACCTTTAAAATTAGTCAAAAGATTGTTTCCAAACTACAAAAATAAACTAGTAACGCAATTAATGATATTATAGTTAAAATGATGTAAAAAGTTATATAAAAGTATCAATGTTAAATCGTTTTTATACGAAAGTTGAAAACTAAAGCTTATCAGCATTAGCCGATGAATGACAGCCTTACGACGATATAATACTGGCAAGTAGACATAAATTCAGCATAAAAAGTGAGTTAAATAAACATAATGCAGTAGAAATTCACTAAAAATTCAAATCGAAACTTGCAAAATAAAAAAGCGATATGTACAATATCCAAAAACTGAACAACATGAAACTAATAATCACATATGTTATATAATTTTGGCGTAACTTAATTAGCAATTTTAACAAAATTATCGCCGTTAAAGAACACATCTTTACGATCATTGTTTATTAAGTAGGCATTTTTAACTACACCGTTATCTAAATAAAACTCAAAAGTGTTGGTTTCAGCATTATCCCTGAACTTCACCACATGCAAATCTCCTTTTCTAAAAGCACAGTCATATCTTCGATCGTTGTATAAAATAACTCCATCACCAACAAAGCGCTCCTCCAAGAGCTTTCCCGTGTATGTGAAATCGTTTTGCCCAATTTGTTTATTTACTACAGACTTAGTTTTAAGAAAATCTAACATACCTAACGAATAAATACCACACAACAAGATAAATAAAAACGATGCAAAACATAAAATCCTAGCTTTCATGAATGAACTGACTCACCCTATAAACAAAAATTACAGCGCACAACCGTTATCATTTTATCAAAAGTTTTATAAAAATGCAATTATTAATAAACAAGTAAATATAAAAAATATAATTAAATTTTCATATATAACATAAAAAACAAATTCAGCCAAATACTTAAAAATGTAGCATATTTTTTAGAAGTTCCTATTAGTTCGGCAAAAATAAATTTTTAGATTTTAGTTAGAATTTCTATTTGGTACACTGTTTTGCGGTTCGGTACAGCAATCATATTGACTTTTAAATGGCATTTAATTAAGATAATCAAATCAGGTAGCTGTTACGCAAGTAGGGAGGAAGTTAATGTACACAAAAAATGTGACAGTGGGAAATAGGTTTGGTTTAACGTATCAGTCCGAGGCTGAAGTGGTTAAAAAGGCTAACGAGTATCGTTCGGAACTGTTGATTGAGTCCGATGGTAAGTCTGCTAACGCGAAAAGTCTTTTGGGTGTGTTGGCGCTAGGGTTAGTTGCAGGTTGTAAAGTTGCTGTGTCAGCTGATGGTGCAGATGAAATAGAGGCAGTCGAAAGCTTGGAAAAATTGATAATGGCTTAAATTTGTATATGTTGTTTTTTGTGCTTAGTGTTGGGTATGTTTTTGTTTTTTCGTGTCATCGAAACTTAGTCGTTCCGAACGTGGTAGTAAATCAATTTCGGCTTTGTTTGTAGTACGGAATATCGCGTCTTTCTTTTATGGTCGTGTTTTAGAAAAAAATATTCAAAAACTTCCGGAGTTTTTCGCGTGTTTCCTAATGCTTGAGCACTTTTGAACTCAAGCATTTGGGCAGGTAGATTTCGTATTTATCGATGTTATTATGTGTAGAACAGTAATTGTTGTCGAAAAAAATGTTTAATTCACTCATCCTTCTATAAAGCATCCCTGGTACGCATCTTTTAGGATTCGTGACGTGGTGGTACTCCAGCCACTCTTTAGTGAACTTTTCTTTGTTTAAAAACGCAAGGCATAACTCATCGGTTTCAGGATTTCTCGCTTCTAGCAGTAAGTCCCTCAGCTTGGATTTTTTAAGCCAGCCTGTGCCGAGATTGTAAGAAAAACTAACCAAAGCATCGAATTGTTGTTGATTGCATTTTATTTTATTTGACACTATGAAATTATTTACGTCCGCTGTGTATTTTCCGGAATTTATTTTACTGACCAAATCCACAAAAGCATGATCTTTACTTATATTATTATAAAAAGTTTCACCACAATTTATTACTCGACCATTACCAATATTGAAAACATTATTAACCAGCGTGTCTTCTTCTATTTTATCGCAAAAACCTTCCCATTTTGCTATCAGTTGGATTAAATTTTTGCTTGCGCTTCTCGGAGTAACCCTTTCATCGTCGATATCTATATTACATAGGCCGGAGACAGTAGTAACCGACTTCAGCCACTGAGGTCCGATCAACAAATCAACTTTACCAACAAAATGATCTGGCTGTTTGCCAGAAGAATTGATATTTATTGCTATTTTCCAAAAAATATCCTCTCCAACTTCTTTTTTGTTCTTGACAGAAATGACGTACTCTTTGTCAATTTGTACTTTGACATCTTTTACACGATTACTTGTTATGGCATAAAACATTAGGGCGTGGCCTTCACTAATGTAAGAAATCGTTTTCAAATCAGACGATTTTGTAACCTTTATTTTATAGGTGCAACTTGAACTATTGCTAGGGTTTTCAGCCAAAATTTTGGATGAAGTTATGGTAGCTTCACCAACATTTTTTGCATACACTATTCCTCTAGTCACGGTAGCAATATTTTCTGAATCTGAACGCCAAACACTATCCGAATTTTCTTTATTACATAGCAACAACGACATACCCTGGGGGACTGAAATACCGACACTCATATTTCTGTGTACATATGTTGAAGCAAAACAAAGAAGCGCCACCAAAATGTGGATAGCAATACGCTTGTAAAACAATCTCATAATCCGACACCAAGAAAATCTCCTTATTATTGTACTATTCAATTATGATAATTTGCAAGTATAAATTACAATTTTTTAAAAAAAGTCGAATATATGGTATTAATCTTTATGTCTATTTTAAGCATGAATAAATTTGTACTTGCACAAAAATATACATTATGCTATTATGGCAACGTTGTTAAAAAGGGGGGTGTTCGGTCACACAGAGTAGTGGATATTTCGTATTAATTTTGGTTTGTAGTAAACAAGGTTTATTCTTGTGTTATATATGTTTTTGTTTCTGCAGTACAGTTTGTCCATGCCTTTTAGTGTTTTGCATTGGCCCAATTTTTTCCTGTCCCTACATTGACGGTTAGCGGGATACTAAGTTTTGCGGCGTTTTGCATTTCGAGTGTTAAAATTTTTTGTGCTGTGTCTTTTTCGCTTTCGGGTGATTCTACTATGAGTTCATCGTGTATTTGTAAAATTAGCTTTGATTCCAGGTTATTTGCTTTTATTGCGTTGTGGACTTTAATCATTGCGATTTTCATTATGTCTGCCGCTGTTCCTTGAATAGGCATATTCCTCGCGAGGCGTTCAGCTGCTGTTCTTGTTTGAAAGTTTTTGGAAAGCAGATCAGGCAATCGGAGTTTTCTTTTATAAAGCGTTTCTACGTAGCCTGTTTCCCGGGCAACTTTTATAGTGTTTTCGAAGTATTTTTTTATTTTTGGATAATGCAAAAAGTAATTGCCGATAAATTTTTCTGCCTCTTTTTTTGATATATTGAGCTCTTTTGAAAGAGAGTATGCGGACATCCCGTAAATTATTCCAAAATTCACAACTTTCGCACTGTTTCTCATGTTCGCCGTTACCATATTTATCGGCAACCCGAATATTTCGGACGCAACAATAGCGTGGATGTCATCGTGGTTGCTGAATGCTTTTATCATTGTTTCGTCTTCGGAAACATGTGCGAGAATTCTAAGCTCAATTTGCGAGTAATCCGCATCGATAAGTACTTTACCATCTTCTGCTACGAAAAAATTTCTAAATTCTTTCCCAAGATCTTTTTTTATTGGAATATTTTGCAAATTTGGTTTTACTGAACTAAGTCTACCTGTTTTGGTTTCAGTTTGGTTGAAAATGCTGTGAATTCTTCCGTCATCACTTGAAATGTTGTTCAGTAAACCAGTGCAATATGTAGACTCCAATTTCGATATAGTCCGGTACTCCAGAAGCAAACCAATTACGGGATGGTAGTTTTTTAATGACTCTAAAATCTCAGCTTTTGTGGAATAACTGCTAGATTTACTTTGTTTGGGTACAGGAATTCCTAGATCTTCAAAAAGCGCTGTACCTAATTGCTTTGGTGAATTTATATTGATATCTTTCCCTAAAAATTTTCGTATTTCATATTCTAAATTCTCTATTCTATTTTTCAACTTTTTGCTGTACAATTGTAGTGCTTGCTTGTCTATTAAGAAACCGGTTTCTTGCATATTTGCGAGCACTAGTGCTAGCGGTTGCTCTATTTTGTTTAATAAATACTGTAGTTCGTTTTTTTCTATTTCTTCTAATAATTTTTTAGAAATCAGTTTACACAATATCACTGTTTCTTCTTTTGAATCGTCTTCTATTTTGTTTTTTTCTTTGGATGAGCTGCTCAATTCTATACCGTATCTTATAGCCGTCTTTTTAATAGAGTGATCTTTTTGATCGGGGTTTAGTAGATAATCTGCTAAGAAGGTGTCGAGGAATATTCGTGGGGTCTCGATGTTGCTCTTCGAGAGCACGTGGTACACAGGTTTGTAGTCGTGGGTGATTTTTTTAATTCTGCTAGATGAAAAGACAGAATTTGTGAATTTCAGAAATTTTTCATTTTTATTTTTTATAACAAATAAGCGTTGATTTTCTAGTAGTATGTATAGAGTGTGGATTTCTTCATCATGAAAATCTACTGCAAAGTGTATAGTTTCCTGCGATTTTGTTTCTGTTGCTATCTTCTCTAGTTCGTGGTCTTCAGCGCAGATTACTTGAAATGTTTCTTCCGTTTCTTTTTCTGGTGCTGTTGTACGGTGTAACTCTGTATCTGATTTTTTGGAAGTTTTTAGTTTTTTTATAACTGTAAACATTTCTAATTCTTCTAGAAGCTTCACTGCTTCTGCGGTTGCAATGTCAACGTTTTTGTAAAACGAAATCTCTTTCGGGATTGGCACATCTCTTATTATGGTTCCCAACTTTCTGCTGATATAAGCACTGTCTTTTCCATTTTTTAATTTTACTCTTAAGTTATTTCCTATGCTTACGCTTTCTATGTTAGAGTACAGGTTGTCTATATTGCCGTATTTATTTACAAGACTTAATGCTATTTTTGGTCCTATTCCCTTAATTCCTGGGATGTTGTCCGATTTATCTCCCATTAGGGCTTTTACTTCGATAAGTTGTTGTGGATTAACTCCATATTCTTCTAGAATCTTTTCTTCATTGTAAGTGGATTCATCTATGCTTTTTGTTTTTGTACTTGCAATGTATACAGAAGTATGTTGCGAAACTAGCTGAAGCAAGTCCCTGTCGCCCGTAGCTAAAAGGCAGCTCATTCCGCTTTTTTCGCACATATACGACAGAGTACCTAAAATGTCATCAGCTTCAAAACTTTCTTTTTCAATAATTTTATAACCCAAGTATTTCAGTAATTTTTTTAAAACAGGTACCTGCTCCGCTAATTCTTCGGGCATTCTTTTTCTATTTGCTTTGTAGTCTACATATAATTCATGCCTGAAGGTAGGGGCGTTCAAGTCAAAGGCAATTGTAGTTATTTTTGGATTAAAATGATCTTTTAATTTATTAAGAATATTTAAAAAACCATATATAGCATTGGTATGAAAACCGTTTTTTGTAGATAGTAATTTGATGCCATAAAAAGCTCTATTTAATATACTGTTTCCATCTAAGACTAACAGATCCATAAATGTCTTTTTTCCTTAATAATACATATTTTACACACAGAATATTATGGTCATTATAATAGCGTACACGATGTAGCATCAATTAAATATCTATTACAAAGATGCAACCATACTGTTGAAAAAACAAATTTCATATCAAAATTATTTATATCTATTTGACATGGTAAAGCGCGATCCAGCTCACTTTTTAAAGACTATTTTGTACGGTGGTTACTTTTGCACCAAATTTACTTAAATTTATAAAAAATCAAATAAACAAGTTACATTCCTGACCTTAAAATTAGTTCTAAAAATCTTACGTCTTAAATTTTCCTACTAACCCCAAATAAACGCAACTGACACCGCAGAAGCAGTGCCTTACCTGTTTTTTAGAATCGGAATCTCCACATTTAACGTAAAAGTCAAGCAAGTTACAATAAAGAAACTATTCCGAAAATTAGTCACTGATTATGCAACCTTCTGTTTCCATCAAATAAACAAACGACTTAAAACTATCATCACCTTAGCTTTAACATCGAGCCGTGATCTGGGTCAGTGTCTTGCTACCTTGTTCTAAGGCCAGCCCCTCCACCTATTTTGATGGCAGCAGTCCCTTTTTGGGGAACCACAAATTTTCTTGCCAATTCGTCAGTCATCAGAATGGCCAGAGGTCTTCCTATTCTGCTAGTATTCACCAAACTAAGCTGCTCTGGGCGCGTAAAGCACACACGCAGAAGTTGTGTCAAGAACACCACTTTTACTCTTATCTAAGCATTACCATCGAGCCGTGATCTGGATCAGTGTCTTGCTCCCTTGTTCTAAGACCGGCTCCTCCACCTACCTTGAATGTCAGCAATACTCGTATTGTGTCATTGCAGATGTTGTCCACCATTTCGTCAAACATAGCAAAACCCTCTGTTCTGTACTCTATCACTGGGTCTTGCTGAGCGTAAGCGCGAAGACGGATGCCTTTCTTTAGTTCCTCCATACCATCAATGTGATCCATCCAGTGATTATCTATATTTTTCAGCAAAACAACACGTTCAATTTCACGCAAAAGCTCAGATCCAAAAAGTTGCTCTTTCTCAGCATAAAGCGCGTATGCCTTTTGCTTTATATAGGCCTGGAGCTCTGTTAGCTTAACGTGAACCAGTTCTTCAGGCTCGAAACGCAGATCTTTTTCGGTCAAAAGCCACCCAACATAGAATTCCCTAAGGCCATCCAAGTTCCAGCTTGCGACTCCTTCGGAAGCTGGCAAAAACTTCTCCACTGTCTTATCTATGGAGTGTTCCATCATCTTGGTTATGAGTTCACCAACATCTTCACCGTCTAAGACCTTATTTCTCTGTTCGTAGATAATTTCACGCTGACGGTCCATAACATTATCGTAGTTGAAAACACTCTTTCTTATACCAAAGTCCCGTCCTTCAACTTTGCGCTGAGAGCTTTCCACAACAGCACTTATGATCTTGCTGTCTATAGGCATATCGTCCTCTACCTTAAGCTTATCCAAAAAGCTTTTAATTCTGTCACCATTGAAAAGACGCATCAGGTCATCTTCTAAAGACAAATAAAATTTAGAAATTCCCGGGTCACCTTGCCTACCAGCTCTACCTCTTAACTGATTATCTATTCTTCTCGTCTCAGCTCTTTCCGTTCCCATAATAACGAGCCCGCCCAAGGACTGAACTTCTTCCTTATTTTTCTTGATGTCTACATCGTATTCAGCTACTTTCTCTCCAAAAAGTTTTCTTGCGTTTAAAATTTCCTGGTTTTTTGTATCCGCAAAACCTGTAGCTTCACTTATAATCTCTTCAGGAATACCTTGCTTTCTCATGTAAGCCATGGCCATATACTCGGAGTTTCCACCGAGCTTAATATCTGTTCCACGTCCAGCCATATTTGTAGCTATAGTTACGGCACCTTTTTTACCGGCCTGTGCTACAATCTCGGCCTCTTTTTCGTGGTATTTAGCATTTAAAACGGTGTGAGGTATATTTTCCTCTTTAAGAAGTTTGCTTATATGCTCAGATTTATCTATATCTATAGTACCTACTAAAACGGGCTGACCTTTTTCATGGTATTTTTTTAAATCTCTTATAACTGCTTTAAATTTACCTTCTTCCGTCTTAAACACTGCATCTGGTAAGTCTATCCTTTGGTTTGGCTTATTAGTAGGTATCTTAACTACATCGAGTTTGTAGATCTCTCGAAACTCCGGTTCTTCCGTCATACCCGTACCGGTCATTCCGGAGAGTTTATCGTAAAGTTTAAAGTAATTCTGGAAAGTGATAGC
The DNA here is from genome assembly GCA_002372375.1 of Ruminococcaceae bacterium UBA3753. Taxonomy (GTDB): domain Bacteria; phylum Bacillota; class Clostridia; order Oscillospirales; family Acutalibacteraceae; genus UBA3753. The sequence continues at coordinate 13,503 of DFGJ01000033.1, read as the reverse complement.
TGCCAGCGTCTTGGATTCATTTGCAATTTTTACACCCTCTTTTGCCTCCAGTGCCTGGTGCAAACCTTCATTGTAACGTCTACCAAACATCAGTCTTCCGGTAAAGTCATCTACTATGACTACTTCACCGTCCTTAACTACATAATCTCTTTCTCTTTCCATAACACCATGTGCTCTGATCGCCTGATTTATATGATGCTGAATTGTTGTATTTTCTACATCCATCAGGTTATCCAAATGAAAGAATTCTTCTGCCTTTTTTATACCATTTTCTGTTAACGTAGCTGTAGACGCTTTTTCATCTACAATATAGTCTTCATCCTTGTAAACTTCCTCTGTATTTACTTTATCATCAGTTTCCGCGATTTTCTTCATTTTTAAAGTCTTTACAAAATCGTTAGCAATGCTGTAAAGCTTCGTAGATTTGGCGCCCTGCCCGGAAATGATAAGAGGAGTTCTGGCCTCATCTATTAAAATAGAGTCTACTTCATCTACTATCGCAAAATTCTGACCTCTTTGTACTCTCTCTTCTTTGTACGTGACCATATTGTCTCTAAGGTAGTCGAATCCAAGCTCATTGTTGGTACAATACGTAATATCGGCTTTGTAAGCCCGTCTTCTAGTTGCGTTGTCCAAATTTGCAACAAGTAGCCCTACAGACAAATTCATGTATCTAAACACTTTTCCCATAAGCTCCGAGTCACGTTTTGCAAGGTAGTCGTTGACGGTAACGATGTGTACGCCTTTCCCGCTAAGACCGTTTAAGTAGCCTGGTAAAGTTTCCATCAACGTTTTACCTTCACCAGTACTCATTTCAGCGATACGTCCCTGATGAAGTATAATTCCCGCGATTATCTGTACAGGAAAATGAGACATCCCAAGAACTCTAGTTGCGGCTTCGCGGCAAGTAGCATAAGCGTCCACCAAAATATCGTCTAATTTTGCACCATTTTTTATTTTGTCTTTAAAAACAGCAGTCTGACCTTTAAGTTCCTCTTCACTCATATTTCTGTACTGCTCTTGCTTTGCCAAAATAGCATCGCAAAGAGGTTGCACTCTTTTTACTTCCCGCTTACTATAGTTGCCGAACAAAAATTTTAGTAAATTCATAAACATCACCCTACCATACGAACTCTAATCTTGACGCATTATATCATAATATAAATAAAAAATCCAGCTTTTTTATTAAATTTTTGTTCTTTTCGTTAAGTTTTCATATACTTTACTTTAATTTAACCTATATAAGATATAAAATCAATAGTAAATACAATCAGTGGAAATGATATAAAATTTTGTAAGCTTAAAAATGTTAAATTATTTATAATTAAATTTATAAAGCATAGTTATTTATTAAAAATGTTTAAGAGTGTCAACACGATGGAGTTTGTTCTTCACCACAATTGTATCGCTACTTTAGTTTTGATAAACTATCACTCGAGTGTACTGCCAAAAAGTCAGGCGTTACTATTTTGAATATGAGGAATAGGTTTAAATATAGCGATACAGAGATAGCACGTGTGGATGTGTTGATAGAAGAAATTTATGATGATTTATTGCAGCTTCAGGATGTGAAGTATCGTGACTTCCAGAGTAAGCTTATCCCCACTATTGACTCAGACATAATTATTGGAGTAAGAACTCCAGAATTAAGAAAATATTCGAAAATGCTCTTAAAGCGAACAGATATCTGTAACTTCCTTAGATGCCTTCCTCATAAGTATTTTGAAGAGAATCAGCTACATTCTTTTATCATATCTGAGATCAAGAATTATGAGAAGTGTATTGACGAAGTGAATCGCTTCTTACCTTATGTTGATAATTGGGCAACCTGTGATCAGATGTCGCCGAAAGTTTTTAGGAATAACCGTAAAAAACTGCTGAAACAGATAAAGTACTGGATTAATTCGAACAAAAATTATGTGATCAGATTTGGAGTAAAAATGCTGATGCAACACTTTCTCGACAAAGATTTTGATCCGATATTCTTAGATATGGTTTCTGAGGTTAAGTCAGACGATTACTATGTTAATATGATGGTCGCCTGGTATTTTGCTACGGCTCTTGCAAAGCAGTTTGATGCTGCATTGAGTTACATTGAGAACAGAAAGTTGAATCCCTGGGTTCATAATAAGGCAATTCAGAAGTCTTTGGAAAGTTATCGGGTAGCGGCGGAGGATAAAAGGCATCTTAAGAGTCTGAAGATAAAGGGAATTAAACTCAGTTTTTTTGGAATTTTAAATAAAAAATAAGCATTAATCTATTTTTAAATGCAAATATTTTTAAACGAATAAAGAAAACATTTTTGGATTATTTGAAGTTCTGTTGAAGTGATGTTAAAAAGTTTCTAATATTTCTAAAATTTTGTATTCTCGTCGATGAATATACACTAATAACACATAGAAATAATTAGACGGTTGGTCTTTTGTGTTAAAAATACACAATCACTACTACACCTTAAAGTGCAATTGCAAAAATTACTACGTGAGGTAAATAGAAAAACCACCGCTCTGCTAGCAATTGTGTTTTACTCACAAATTGAATTCGTTCTATCCAAAATTTGATTTATTTTTATAGCTTTAGCATGTCTTTGATATTAAAATAAGAATATAGATCATGATTTACAAGAAATTTAAAGAAAAAATTAAAGAATATATACTTTCTGGTGTGGACTTATCGCTTAATCGGCTGAGATGTGTCTTAAAACATTTAAATAACCCACAGGAGGATTTGGATTATATCCACGTTGCGGGGACTAATGGTAAAGGCTCTGTGTGTACTATACTTTCTCATCTATTAAAGGAGTCGGGCTATAGAGTAGGGTTATTCATTTCTCCACACGTAACAGACTTCACAGAGCGTATTCAGGTGAATAGTGTAAATATTCAAGAACGAGACTTTTTTTCTATTTTAGAGCAAATTGAGCCGCTTCTGATGAACCTATGCGCGACGAGAAAGGTTTTTTTAACAGAATTTGAGCTTATTTTTGTTATATCGCTTTTATATTTTAAAAAGAAAAATTGCGAGATTGTTGTACTGGAGACGGGTCTTGGCGGAAGATTGGATGCTACTAACGTAATAAAAAAGCCTCTTTTATGTGTAATAACGTCTATTTCAAAAGATCACACAGATATTTTAGGAGACAGTATTAAGAAAATAGCATTTGAAAAAGCTGGGATCATAAAAAGCGGATGTCCTTTAGTATGTGGGCAGAACGTACGCGGCAAAGCGCTAGAAGTGATAAAGAAAGAAGCTAAAAGTAAAGGGTGCCAAATCATATTGTACAAAAATACTGTGGAGTGCGCACATCCAGAAGTAAAGAAATCCTCTGCTGATGATAGTTTAGACCTTTGGAAACATAAAAAATATAAAATAAACGAAAAAGACCCTGTAGACGGTGATCTTAGAGTTAAGTGTATTACGAGGGAAGCTACAGAAAAAATATCTTTAGACAATGAGGGCATGGTTGTGCCTCGATTAGGTAGCTTTAATGAGATGGATTTTAAAAAATGTGGGAACGTTATAAAAAATGATGCTAAAAAAGTAACGGATATAACAGATGTTGAGTCGAGTTTTGAAAGTGAAAAAAAAGAGTTGGTGGTTTATAAAAATAGTATTAAAGTCCTATACGAAGACTATTCGAAAACTATTGTTGAGCTGAATGGCGAAAATTGTACTATCAATTTGCCAGGTAGGCATCAATTAGAAAATGTTTGTACGTCATTTTTATGTGTAGACTTTTTAAGAACGATTGGATTCAAAATACCTAAACTGGCCGTAAAAAAAGCTTTAGTTGAAATTAAACACCCAGCTAGGTTGGAAATTTTGAACAAAGATCCTCTGATAATTTTGGATGGTGCACACAACGAAGAAGGCATTAATTCTCTGTGTTCTTATATTTTGACGCACTTTAAGAGTAAAAAGGTATATGGGATACTAGGATTGCTCAAAGATAAATTTATTGGAGAATCTTTAAACAAAATTTTGCCTTTATTTTCAAAATTGATTGTAACTAAGGTAAATAATGAGAGAACATTTAAATTAGAAGAAATATATAATCTAGTGAATCGAGACAGCAAAGAGGTCATTTGTGCTGATAACTTTGCTACAGCTTTTGATATTTCAAAAAACATCATGAAAGAGGAAGATGTGCTAATTATATTTGGATCGCTCTATCTCGCTGAGGAGGCAAAGAAGCATACTTTTATTAGTGGAAAAACTAATAGATATTTTAATTAGCAACTAAAAATACGAACAGATCTTGTATTAAAGTACCGTACTTGAGTTTGACGGAACACTCTTTATTCACAATTTTTTATTGTGTTTTTATCTTGATTAGTGTTTAATTTTTGAGGCTTTTCTTCTACGTAACTCCCACAATCGAACTATACCTTAACTCTGGCTACTAGCCTGAAAAGAGCATCTTGAAACTTAATTTCTAACTAAGACAGCCACGTCACACCGTATTTTTAACACACATGATGCAGAGCGAAAATTTCGCACTATATTACCCTAGAGAGTTACCTCAAAACACTAGCGTATGGATAATTACACTATACCTTCATAATAATCGGTAATATCATTGGGCTTCTCTTAGTCCTTTCGTAAAAATACTTTGAAAGAGCATCTCTTAATTTAATCTTTAAGGAAGCCCACTCGTAAACTCCATTTTTTTGATTCTCATACAGCATAGAAGTCGCCTTCGCTTTAGCACCAGAAAGCAAATTTTCGGATTCTCTAACGTAAACGAAACCTCTAGATACTATATCTGGTCCAGAAATTACATATCCGTTTTTAAAGTCAATTGCACAAACAACGACAATAAGACCATCCTCTGCTAAGTGCTGCCTGTCTTTAAGAACAACATTTCCGACATCACCAACACCAAGACCGTCAACTAGTATTTGGCCAGCAGGAACGGTGTCATATTTTTTTATGTGGCTTTTTGTGATCTCTATTCTGTCGCCTACATTTCCAATATACACACTCCGAGGAGACATTCCCATACTAACAGCTAAATCCGCATGTCTTTTTAAGTGTTTCTGTTCACCGTGAACGGGAATAAAGTAGATCGGTTTAACCAAGCTTTGTATTATTTTTAACTCTTCCTGGCAAGCGTGACCTGAGACGTGTACTTCGTACATTGATTCATAAATTACAGTGCATCCACGTTTTATTAAGTCATTAACTACTGCTCCGATCATTTTTTCGTTACCGGGAATGGGATGCGCGGAAATTATAACGAAATCCTCTTCACCAACGACTATCTTTTTGTGTTCAGCAGATGCCATCCTCGAAAGGGCCGACATAGGTTCACCCTGACTTCCGGTTGTCATGAGAACTATTTTATCTTTTGGGTACTTATTAATCAAGTCAATGTCAATAATCACGCCCTCTGGGACATTCATGTATCCAAGTTCAGAGGCGATAGTTACGTAGTTTATCATGCTCCTTCCTGAAAACGCTACTTTCCTGCCATAATTTATCGCGCAAGATATTATTTGTTGTATCCTTCCAATATTTGAAGCAAATGAAGCTATTATTATTCTCTTGTTGGCTGCTTTCCTAAAAAGAGCGTCAAATGAACTGTCTAGAGTTTTTTCGCTGGCCGTGTAACCAGGCCTGTCTGCGTTTGTTGAATCTGCAAACAAGGCTAGCACTCCTTCTCTGCCGAGCTCCGCAAATTTAGAAAGGTCCGTCGTCTTCCCGGACGTAGGAGTAAAATCTATTTTAAAATCGCCTGTATGTACTATAGTTCCAGCCGGAGTCCTGATAGCTACGCCTACAGAATCCGGAATAGAGTGATTCACGCTAATGAATTCAACGGTCATACATCCAAATCTTGTGGTCATGCCAGGGCGCATAACCCTAAGCTTTGCCTTGTTTTCTAATTTGTATTCCTTTAATTTTTCTTTAACCAGGCCGATAGTTAAAGGAGTCGCGTATATGGGGACATTAATTTTTTTCAAAAAATATGGAACGGCACCTATGTGATCTTCGTGCCCGTGTGTAAGAACAAGTGCTTTTATTTTTTCTACATTTTTTTCAAGGTATGTAAAGTCTGGAAGGACGAGGTCTATACCTAGCATTTCAGCATCAGGAAAAGACATCCCACAGTCAAGAACTATGATATCGTTATTGCACTGAAAAGTTGTTATATTTTTGCCTATCTCGTTTAAACCGCCTAGAAAGGAAACGTAGAGGGGAGCAGATCTTTGGCTTGTGGCATTTTTGCCCCTTGGCGAATTTCTTCTGGTTGTAGAGAAATCCTTATTTACTGCGTTATACCTAAAAACATTTTTGTTTTCGTAGGAAGAGGGAATGGTACTCTTAGTATCTTCGTTGGCGATGTCACCCTGGCTCTTGACCGAATCCAACTCTCCCTTCGTATTTAAATCATTATTAACATCATCTTTGCCGTCCAACTTCGATGTAGTTTCGGCTGTACCGTCAAGTGTGTCAATTTCGTGATCAAAATCCAACATAATAACCTCCAAAACAAAACACGAACAAACCGAATACCTAGCTTCGCAACGGTGCCGAGCTAACAGTTTGCCTACAAAATGAAAAATCACAGATCGCACGTACACAATAAGGTATCTAGATTGTAATCTGGTTTATTTAGAAAGTCAAATGTTTTAATTACGATCGGCAGGGGATTTATTCTGAATTCTGTTTTTTTAAATCTTTGTTTTTATCTAGCTAAATTTGAAATTTTTATCTGTCACTCGAATTTTTAAAATTTGAGTGAACATGATTTGGATTATTATGGATCGTTATATTACTACAAAATAACAATAGATTTTTAATTAAAATCTGAATAATTTATTTCTGTGCTATCTGTGCCTCGACTAGTGAATTTTGCTAGTTGTATGTATTCTACTGATTCTTTAAATCATCGAGTTGATGCTTATTTGGTGCTTCTATTCAAATAGCGTAATTTTTTATCGTTTTTTGTTCATGTATAGATTACTTCGGTTTTAAAGTTCTGCGTAAAATTTATTTCTATAACGCTTATTTTTTAAACTAAGATAATCTGCGCCTTGTACTGGAAGTAAAATGTAAAAAGAGCCAGAGCGAACCCATGGCTTTGGTCTTTTTTGAGGTGCTATGATAGAAACGCAGCTACAGTAGATGACATTTCTAGACCCAAATTTATTTGAAGTAGATACAACACCTCTATGTTTATAAATACCTAACTCTTTTCACGACTCATCACTTATTGCTTGTACGACAGTGATGAGCAATGACGTCTATCCCTAATTCTTTTGGTTCATAAAATTTGATTTATCAGATACCGTAGAATATTGGATGTCATACTCCTTCAATATTCTTCAAATCACTATCACTAAGTTCTTTTGCTTTTTTCCTTGCTCACTTTAGGCGGCCTTCCTCACTAAATTTAAAATATAGTTGATTTTTTTGTATCTAACATAGAAATATTTGGAAGATAGCTGCTTAAAAAGGTGCCATATTATTGATTGCATAAAATTTTTGGACGATAATCGAGAAAATTTTTTATAACTATTCGGGAAACAACATTATAGAAACATAATTTATTATTTTTTGCTGTAGATTGTTTTTCTTGATGTTAAAATTGAAGAAACTTCAGTTTATTTATGTAAAAGGGCGTCCTATGCGAGTTATTTCTGGAGTGGCTCGAGGTCTTAAGTTAAAAGATCCAAAAAACGCAAAAGTGAGGCCCACTACCGAAAAAGTTAAAGAGGCTGTTTTTGATGTATTGCAGTTTGACATCAAGGGGAAAGTGTTTCTGGATCTTTTTGCAGGAACGGGACAGATTGGAATAGAAGCACTTAGCCGTGGGGCTGAGCATGTGTACTTCGTAGATTATCGCAAAGAATCATTGGATACAATCAAGTTTAACCTCGGCCGAATAGGTAAAACCTTTGGATGTAATTTTTCTGTTGTAAACATGGATGTTTCGTTGTTTTTAAAAACGAACAATGAGGTCTTCGACGTCGTCTATTTAGATCCACCATATGGCAACGATGACATTAGTGAAGTTTTGGCGTGTGTATCTGATGTTGCTGCTATGGATGGAATAGTAATTTTTGAGCATGCAAAAGAGAGTATTCTACCAAATAGCATAAAAATGTTGCAAATTTTTAAAAGCAAGAGCTATGGATCTATCGCGGTTTCATTTTATAGAAAAGTGTGAGTTATAAATCTGAAATTAAAAATAGCTAAAAAATGATAATATGAGAAAAGTTTAAGTTTCTTAGCATAGTCTTAATTGTTATTGTGTTGACATTTTCACCTTTTTTTTGCTACAATATGACTATGACTATGACTATGACTATGACTATGACTATGACTATGGTCGAGTTAGGTCTGTTTTAGGTATTTTCAGTTATAGGAGGTATTTTGGTTATGGTTGGCAAAAGACTAAGTTCAGCTTTTTTATTGAGTGGTGCCATTTCTGGAATGGCGGGAGCAAGTTTAGTTAGTGCTGAGCAAGGGACTAGTGTGGTTCGGGAGATTGTAGAAGGACACGATGGTGAAATTGTTGATGGCGAAGGTGAAGTTCTTAGTGCAGAAAAGTTAGCTGGTCAGGCTTTGCTTGGTGAAAAAAATACTGAAGGTATAGAAGGCGATGCGCTTGATAGCGAGCAAAAACAAGATGGCAACGGAAATCAAGATAACAGAGCGGAAGCGCCAGATCTAGATGCTGAGGATAATCAAAATGACGGTATGAATGAGTCGAAACAGGATGACGGCAAAAGTCGTAGTGGTGGAGATGGAGCGGATGAATCGGTACCGGATGTTGAGAAAGACGAAATTGGCAATGTGGATGAGCTAGGACAAGGCGATAATCGCAATAACGAAGCGGAAGGACCAGAACGGATTATTGAAGAAAACAAAGATGTCGTTATAGATGAGTTAGGACAGAATGACGGTGGTGGCGGTAGTGACGTGACGGATGATTCCGGGCGTGGGCAGGTGAAAATCGAGACAGGCGGGTCAAGTGGTGGTGTTTCTCCACAACATTTTGATGCTGTAGGTGGAACAAGTAAGGCGGTAAGCCCTTTTTTGAAAAATTTAGCTATGGTTGGTGTGGGTGGCGCCGGTGCGTGGGGCGTTAATTATCTGAGGGATAATTCATCGAAACTCAGAGATAAGGTTTTGTTGTTAGAGGATGAATTGGGTGACAAGAGTAAAAAATTAATGGACGAGCAAAAAAAGAGTAAATTCCTAAGTGACAAGAATAAAAATCTAAATGATAATATTACAAATCTAAATAATAATATTACAAATCTAAATGGTGAAATTGCGAATCTAGAATTCAAGAATAAAAATCTAAATGATAATATTACAAATCTAAAAGACAAGAATAAAAATCTAAATAAAAATGTTGCATATCTAGATTTCAAGAATAGAAATCTAAATAAAAATGTTGCATATCTAGAATTCAAGAATAAAAATCTAAATGATGAAATTGCAGATCTAGAATTCGAGAATATAAATCTAAATGGTGATATTGCAGATCTAGAATTCGAGAATATAAATCTAAATGATGATATTGCAGATCTAGAATTCAAGAATAAAAATCTAAATGATGATATTGCAGATCTAGAATTCAATAATAAAAATCTAAATAATAATATTACAAATCTAATAAATAATAATATTACAGTGCTAGAAAACGAGAATAAAAAACTAAATGATAATATTACAGATCTAATAAATAATAATATTACAGTGCTAGAAAACGAGAATAAAAAACTAAATGATAATATTACAGATCTAATAAATAATAATATTACAGTGCTAGAAAACGAGAATAAAAATCTAAATAAAAATATTACAGATCTAATAAGTAAAAATATTACAGTGCTAGAAAACAAGAATAAAGAACTAAATAAATATATTACAGATCTAATAAGTAAAAATATTACAGATCTAAATAAAAATATTGCAGATCTAAATAAAAATATTACAGTGCTAGAAGACGATAATAAAAAACTAAATAAAAATATTACAGATCTAATAAATAATAATATTACAGTGCTAGAAAACGAGAATAAAAAACTAAATAAAAATGTTACAGATCTAATAAATAAAAATATTACAGATCTAAATAAAAATATTGCAGATCTAATAAATAAAAATATTACAGTGCTAGAAGGCGATAATAAAAAACTAAATAAATATATTGATGATCTAAAAGACAAAAATACAGAACTTAAAAATGAACTGAATAACGTGAATAAATACTACAATGAGCTGGTAGATGTGGTACATTACTATTTCAAGGACGTGGAAAAGGCCTATAATGAGGACCCGGAAAACGTAAAAAAAGGGAGGAAGTTAAACCTTGATAAATATCTGCGTAAAATAGAGACGCGAATAGACCTGTTTTTTAAAAAATACGTAGTTTTGCCTTTGAGGAAAAAGTTGGGTGTTTTAACCGACGAAGACAAGATTTTGACGTTGGATGAAATGATTAAAAAGTTTGGTGACAATGGTGTTTTTAGATTTTTGGATCGATGTGTGAAATATATACCAGAACTTTTATATGAAACATGTGGTAAGTTTTTGCCTAAGAACGTTTTTACCGAATGTTTAGGAAAGCCGTTCAGTTTAATGAAAGGTATGCGTGGTGAGCTGGATAATTTTTTAACAAGGTATTGTTCGTGCTTAATTAAGTATTTTTGTGCTGTTTGGGCGATAGGCGGCACTTTGTTTAGTTTAATTTATAACCTTTTTAAGAGTGATTTATCTAAGGAATTATTTAAGGGTTTATCTAAGGAATTATTTAAGGAATTACCTAAGGATTCGTCGAAACTGCTATTTACGGTCAGGAAAGTGTGGACTGCATCTTTTTATTTTTTTTATTATCAGTATACGACGGAATATTGTTTGCTCAATTTGGTGCGGAATGTATTAAGAGTATTAAGAGCGAAGCGGGAAATGAGTAACGCAAAAGATTGTATTCAAAAGGCTGCTGAAGTTTATGGTAGATTATACGAGGCTATGAACAAAACTGTTTTGAGCAATTATTATAAAAATGAGGCGCAGGATGCTGTTAATGCGCCCAAGGTTGGTGCTGATGTTGAAGCTGTGGAAGTGACAGCTGGAGCTGCTGTGGCACGAGGAAATTTGAAGAAAAAGTTGAATAAAGTTAGAGAAAACGTAAGAAATAATAAGTTGGATGAAAAAGTAGTTATTACTGTGAAAGAAGTTAATGATGCAAATTACCACCGTCAGTCTAATGGAAAAAAGGATGGTGAAGTGTTGTTAGATGCTTTGAGAGAAGTTAGCAAATTTAATAGGCTTGGTCTTAGTCTTACTGATAATTAAAATAAGAATTAAATGTTCGACCGTTTTTTGTATTGTTTGGTGTTAAGTCATTTGTTTTAAGTGAGGTTTCGTAATGTTTAATGAAAGTGTTTCGGGGGTTTGTTAAGTTAGCACTGAAAAGCCTCCGTTTGCGCTTTTTCCTTAGCTGTCTCTAGTTTTTTATCTTTCTTGCTTTTGCTGCATGGCGGTTTATTTCTTGTGTTTGAAAACCATAGTGTTGCTTTTGGACCTTTCAAAGTGTATAATGCCTTTGTGTTTTCTGCTAGTTTTGTCGGGGGATTTCGTCTTAGAAAATGTGGTTTTTGCGTCCGGGAATGAATCTTGAGTATGCTTTAGTAATGATAGCGGCGTTTCTGTTCACTATATTGCTTGTTATGCCGTTTCATGAGATCTCTCACAATTTTGTTGCGCACAAGCTCGGCGATGATACGGCTAAAAGTTTTGGTGGACTTTCTCTTAATGTTCTAGATCACATAGACATGTTTTGTGCGTTATCGTTAATCATTTTTGGTATGTGCTGGAGCAAGCCGATTCTTGTTAATCAAAGTAATTTCAAGCACGAAAGGCTCGGGGTTTGTTTGACTTCACTCGCGGGCCCTTGTTTTAACATTTTAACTGCTTTTATTATGGGTCTTGTTGGAGGGTTCCTTTTTTGGGTGACCTTTTTGCCTGCTTCTTTGTTAAGAGTATTGTGTGAGTTTTTTCAATGTGTAACGATTGTTAATCTGCGGATAGCTTTTTTTAACCTTTTGCCGTTCCCTACTCTAGATGGCTTTGGCGTTATAGCGGCTTTTTTGCCAGACAGTTTGTTGCACAAAATTAATCAACATAGATTTTATATCTTGCTCGCTTTCATGTTTTTGTTGTTTATAGGCGTGCTGTCGGACCCAGTAAACTTTCTGACTGTAGCGACTTATCGACTAATTGCGAAAATTACGGGTGTTTTTGCGATTGTTTAGGCTGTTGTGCTGCGATTTGTTTAATTGAATTTTTGCCGTTTGCTATGAGCTTGGCGAGATTATTTTTTTGCGCATGATGTTCAAGCTGTGGGCTACTTTTTGATTTACGTTGACATTTTCACCTTTTTTTGCTACAATATGACCATGAATATGACTATGAATATGAATATGGTCGAGTTAGGTCTGTTTTAGGTATTTTCAGTTATAGGAGGTATTTTGGTTATGGTTGGCAAAAGACTAAGTTCAACTTTTTTGTTGAGTAGTGCCATTTCTGGAATTGCAGGAGCAAGTGTAGTTAGTGCTGAGCAGGGGACTAGCGTAGTTCGGGCGATTGTAGAAGGACACAATGGTGAAGTTGTTGATGACGAAGGTGAAGTTCTTAGTATAGAAAGGTTAGCTGATCAGGCTTTGCTGGGTGGAAAAAATATTGAAGGCGATGCGTTTGATGACGAGCAAAAACAGGATGGTGACGGAAATCAGAGTAACGGAGCGGAAGAGCCAGATCTGGATATTGAGGATGACCAAAATAACGGTATGGATAAGCCGAAACAGGATGACGGCGAAAGTCATAGAGATGAAGATAAAACGGATGAATCGGTACCAAGTATTAAGAAAGAGGATACATTTGCAGGTGGGAATTCGAAGGTAAGTTCCATTGTCGATGCAGCCAAAAGATACTGGCCATACGAAGTGGCAGGTGCTGGAGCAGTGGTGACCGCAGGTGTAGGTGCTAAACTTTTGTCCAACGTGTGGGGAAAGAGCGGTTCAAGCGGGGAAACGTCAAGTTTGAGCCAAAATCCGAATCCAGACGATGATGGAATTGTTACGCCAGATCCAGGTCTAAATTCAACCACAACTAGTTTTAATGCAACAGAAATGGATCCAAATGTAAACAGGACTGGCGTTAATGTAACAGACCCAAATTCAGATCCAAATTCAACCACAACTAGTTTTAATGCAACAGAAATGGATCCAAATGTAAACAGGACTGACGTTAATGTAACAGACCCAAATTCAACCACAACTAGTTTTAATGCAACAGAAATGGATCCAAATGTAAACAGGACTGGCGTTAATGTAACAGGCCCAAATTCAGATCCAAATTCAACCACAACTAGTTTTAATGCAACAGAAATGGATCCAAATGTAAACAGGACTGACGTTAATGTAACAGGCCCAAATTCAGATCCAAATTTAGATCCAAATTCAACCACAACTAGTTTTA
>DFGJ01000015.1 GCA_002372375.1 Ruminococcaceae bacterium UBA3753 | reverse complement strand
AACAGGACTGGCGTTAATGTAACAGACCCAAATTCAGATCCAAATTCAACCACAACTAGTTTTAATGCAACAGAAATGGATCCAAATGTAAACAGGACTGACGTTAATGTAACAGATCCAAATTCAGATCCAAATTCAGATCCAAATTCAGATCCAAATTCAAATCCAAATTCAAATCCAAATTCAGATCCAATAAGATGGTACCCCATAGATGATCCGGATGATGAGATTGCTAAATTTCTTAGTGAACTTAACAAACCTATCCGAAATACGAATGAACCGCGGGAGTCGGATTCAGATTTAGCAAGAAAATTAAAGGGTTACCTGAGCTATATCACAGGTAAATTGAGTTATTTCCCTGCGGCTTATTATACCGCTGGCGCGGGTACAGTTGCGCTCTTGTGTACCTTAGCCTTCGTTCTGCTGAAATGTTGCAAAGATAAAATACCCGAAGAGGCTGAAGAACTACTGATAAATATTGCACATGTTTGTATTTTTACGCGAGGTCAAGATGATATTCGTGCCTATTTGACGACTGTTTCTGGCGATTTCGATGAAGCGTTTAAGGAATGTTGCAAGTATGATAATGAAGTACGTGATAAAAAATTAGGTCTGAGAGCTAATTTGGTTGCTAATAGAATTAAACTTGAAGGAGACGGCAAAAACGCAGATGTTGTTGAGGAAGGAGACTTGGCTGACAAGATAAAAGGATTAAAAAAAGGAGGTACTTTGGTACCCTACGTTACCGTGAATGCAAAGCCCAAGGATTATTTTGTTAACGATGTTTACTTATTGAAAGTGGGAGCGATGAAGAGTAGAGGGAAAGAGGATCATTATTATATTTCTAAAACTAAGAAAGGGCTCGAAGATTATGCTAAAAAGAATTATATGAGTATACTTAATGATAATGCGTTAGGTATCACGACGGAAATTAAAATCAACTAAGCTGATTAGTAATAACTTAGTGTGCTTGTTTTTCCCTTTTAATTGCAGGCAATGGTTTTATTTTTTGAGTGAAAGCTGTGGAGCAGTTAGTTTATAAAGTAGAAAATTTTGAAGGTCCTTTGGACTTGCTGCTGAAGCTTATATCTAAAAATAAATTAAGTATATATGAAATAGAGATATCTGATTTGTTGGACCAGTATATGCAGCAGATTTCTCTTTTAAAGCAGCAACAAATGGAGGTATCTAGTAGTTTTCTTGAGATGGCGGCGCGGCTTGTTTATATAAAGACGGCACAGCTCTTGCCTAAATATGAAAGTGAAGCAGAAAAACTTAAGGAAGAGTTGACCACCCAAATTGTTGAATATAGTGAATACAAAAGAGTAGCGGAAATTTTGCTTAGTAATTTGAATATGGACTTTTTTTGTAGGCAACCTATGAAAATTAAGCTAGATTTGACTTATAAAGGTATACATAGTATAGCTGAAGTTTGCAGAACCTATATCGATTTAATAGACTGTGTGACTGCTAGAGCTTTGAATGATAAATCAGAGAAAGAGGACCACCTAGAAGATATTGTAAAGAGTAAGAGTGTGTCTGTCTTTTCTAAAGTTGTTTATGTATTAAGGTGCTTGTATAAATATGGGAAATTTTGTTTTGAAGATTTATTTTTGGGAGGAAATGAAAAAAGTGATCTGATAGCTTTTTTTCTTGCTATTCTAGAGCTTATTAAGTGTAATCGAATTTCGATACAAGACAAAACGAGCGATATTTTGCCGTCTGATATTTGCCTGAAAAAATGGAGAAAAAGGAAATACCGAGTGTAGTTTTTATTGTCAGGGTTGTTTTTGATTTACTTGCTTTTATAAGCTATGATGGCTAAATTTGTGGTAAAATTGATTAGTGTTAGGCGGTTTTGGTACGTCTCAGCAGGGAAAATTTGTTTGATTTGTGGTTGATTCAAGGCTTTGGCATCAAGTTTTTATCTCATTTTAGGTTCGCGATTTCTTCGCTGCGTATGTACTTGGCGATACACGCATCCAGATAAAAGTTGGGATCTGTATGAAAAATAAAGACCATAAGCAGTTAACGTAAGCTGTTATGTTTGCCAGTGTGAATTCAGTCTGTACCAGCAATTTTGAGTTAGAATTTAACGGTTTACACTAATTTCAGGATAGGAGGCATCAGCGGTTGAGTAGAAACTACAGGGATGATGGAACTGCTTTTTATGCCGATTCGGCTTCAGTTATTTCTAGTGGATTAATTTTAAATTTTAGGTTAAAATTCAGCAGTACATATTAAATTTACGACAAGTGGTGATGGAGAAAGGTAAATTACTGGAAATTATGAAAGTGACTCTGTTCTTTAATGTGAACCTGGATAGTTACAGGAGATTATAGTTTGAAATTTTATATTAAAGTTTAACAGTTTATACTAAATTTACAACGGTGTAATGATTAAGGAAGAGAGTTTGCGGCGATGGTGAAAACGATTTTATTTTCTAATGTAAATTCGGTTGGTGTTAGTAGGTTATAGTTTCAAATTTTTGTTTATGACTCAGCGGTTTATACTAAATTTACAAGTTGTAATGTTGAAGAAAGGAAAGTTATTAGTAATAATAAAAGTAATTTTATTTTCTAATGTGAAATCAGCTAGTTACGGAGGATTATAGCTTTGAATTTTGTGTTAAAATTTAGCAGTTTATACTAAATTTACAACGGTGTAATGTTGGAGAAAGGAAAATTGTTAGTACTGATAAAAGTAATTTTGTTTTCTAATGTGAACTTGGCTAGTTACGGTGGATTATAGCTTGGAATTTTTTGTTAAAATTTAACAGTTCATACTAAATTTACAAAGGTGTATTGATGGAGAAAGATAGACTGCTGGCAATGATGGAAGCCATTTTATTTGCCAATGCAAATCCGGTTAGTGTCAATAGATTAGTTTCTTCGTTGAGATTAGAAAAGGATGTTGTCGTGAACATTTTAGAGGAGCTAGTTCGAAGGTATTCAAAAAGTGACAGAGGACTTGCAATAGTCAGAATGAATAATTCTTACCAGATGTGCACAAAGCCGGAATATGCTCCTTATATAAGAAAAGTAATGGATTTAACTAGAAAACTTTCTCTTTCTAATGCATCTATGGAGGTTTTGACGATCATTGCTTATAATCAACCAATAACCCGGAACTATGTGGAAAAACTTAGAGGCGTAGACTGTACAAGTTTAATAAATAATTTGTTGAATAAAGATTTAATTGAAGAGTCAGGAAGGCTGGAGGTGCCGGGTAGGCCCGTCTTGTACAAAACAACCTTAAATTTCTTAAAGTGCTTTGGTTTGGACACGCTCGATGATTTGCCTCTGATTTTACCTAGTACAGTTAGTTCATTAGAAAGACAGCAGTTAAGTTTTAACGAAATAGTTTAATAAAAGTAAAATAAAGTGTACACATAAATGTACTTAAAGATTGAGCCGAAAGTATGTAGTATTATGGATTTAAGCAGGGACGGTAAGTAAACGTGAAATATGTCGTTGATGAAAGCGTAGTAAGAAGCTTATGTGTTTACCTAAAGATTTGATGTAGCGGTTACAGATTACTTTATAAAGAGTTTTACTGGCTGTCAGGGGTATGAACTGGGGAGTAATTTAATAAAACTTTTTAGTTCAATGTGATTTCTAGATATTTTCTATTATTTTATTAAAATAGTATAAATAAAGCAAGCAAGTATTATCTTTATTGGCATTAGAGTTTAGGTAGATTTTATTAGTCTATTGTGTTACAATGCAAATTATTTCATCTAAGCTTTTGCTCTTGTAAAGATCAGTTGCGTTTTTTTTAGTAGCTTATGAAGTGAAAGTACCTCAGAGTAGTTTGTTAACTTTGCAGTTTTTGTTTTGTGTACAGTGCTTTGTTGGTTGTTTTGGTATTCATTTTTGTCGTGGAAGTTTTTAACTTAAAGGTATATATTTTATAGTTACTTCTAGAATTCATTAAACTACTCGAGTTTTCTTATTTAAAAGCATGGGGGTGCAATTTTTGGATGCAGAGGTCAGCTAGCCGAGAGAGGGCTTTTTTGTTACTTTTTGAGCATCTATTTAGTGATTATTCTTTAGAGAAAATTTTAGATGTAAAGTCAAAAATTTTGGACGATGATTATGTTTTAGATCATTTTTCGAGAGAAATTTTCAATGGTGTCGTTTTAAATGAGTTGAAAATTGATAAAGTGATAGAGGTTTTTGCAAAAAAATGGGATAAAAGTCGACTCTCTAGAGTAACTTTGTGCATTTTGAGAATAGCTCTCTACGAGATAATGTTTAGGCGGGATATTCCGAATAATGTTTCAGCCAGTGAAGCGGTTCTTCTTGCTAAGAAGTATGGCACAGATCAGGAGTATATTTTTGTTAATGGTATTTTGGGTTCTGTCTGTTCCAAGTACGAACAAGAGATTGGTTGTCAATGCGAGGTTGTTGACGCTGTTTCTTAAATGCAGTGTAATTTCAAGCAAGTTTTGTTCTAAAAATATGTGGGCCTTGTCTTTTGGATATGCTGTAAATTCCAGATGATTTTTAATTATTTTTCGTTTTACGTGAGATCGAAGAATCAGTTGGGGGTGATGAATAAGTTTTTTGTCACAGTTTGTCAATAATGGGATTTCATATAAGTTTTGTTCTAAAAAAGTATGTTGTGCTAGCTTTTCTGTTAAAATATCAGTCAATCTTTTGGTGATTTTTATCTAATCTTTTATTCCACATAGGATTAAAAGTTCAAGTGTTGAAGATAGATGTTTTTGCTGTTTTTATGGTGGAATTTCAGCTAAGGTTTTATCTAAAAATCGTGGTGGCATTAGTTACTTATGTAAATACTGTAGTTTTTGAATAGTTTTTAGTTAGTTTTTATTTCACATAGGATTAAAAGTTCAAATGTTGTAGGTAGATATTTTTGCTGTTTTTTGTGGTGGAATTTCAAATAAGGTTTTATCCAAAAATAGTGGTGATATTAGTTACTTATGCAAATATTGTAATTTTTAAATAGTTTTTAGTTAGTTTTTTATTTTACATAGGATTAAAAAGTTCAAGTATTAAAGGTAGATGATTTCGTTGTTTTTTATGGTGGAATTTCAGATAGGGTTTTATCCAAAAAGCGTGGTGATTTTGGTCGTTTATGAAAATATTATAGTTTTTATCTAGTTTTTTATTTCACATAGGATTGAAAGTTCAAATGTTGAAGATAGATTAATTTGTTGTTTTTGGTGGTAAAATTTTAGACAAGGTTTATTCTAAAAAAATGTGGTGTTTTTAGTTTTTTGTGGGGGGATAGCGTAATTTTAAACGAATTTTGACTATTTTTTTATTTCAAGTAGGTTCGAAAAAACAAATGTTGATAAGAGGCTTTTGGAACCGTTTTTCAATAATTGGATCGATGCAAGCTTTTTCAAAAAGTATGGCGTTTCAGCCTTTTATGAAAACATTTGTAATTTATATATATTTTTCTATTTTTTTGTTTAAAACGTGTCTGCACTATTAAATGTTAAAGGGCCACTGTACGGTTAAAATATTTTTACTGAGTAGAATTTCAAAAAAGTTACTCTGGGGATGATATGTTTTTATTTTTTTATAACAAGTTTTAATTTTTACTTAGTTTTGGTACTTGTGTGTTTTGTTTCGAAAATGTGTTTGTAGTATTTTTTAGCGAGTTAAGTCTTATTTAGCGATTGTGTAACTGTGTGCTGTAAATTTTCAAGACATTTTGTATTAATTATATATCGCTTATTTCTGTTTAATTTCTAGGTTGCTGTTTTTTTAATTTTCTACTCTTTGAATTATTTTTTGTTACGTTTAGTCTCATCCAATACATTGCTTGTAGAACTGTATTTTTTAGTTAAATTGATTTACTTTCTATTCATTGCTTGGTTATATATGTAAATACAAATTAATCATTGCTTGATGTTTTCCTTATTTTTTATTATTTTGTTTATAACATTTAGTTTCTATTATTTATTTTTTAAAGTATATGAGAATTTAATTCTAATCTTCAGGGGTTTTTATGACCAGTGCAGATGTTCTAACTGTTTCACAGGTGAACTTTTATATAAAACAGATGTTTAGATCTAATGGAGTGCTGAATGGAATTTATCTTGAAGGGGAAGTTTCTAATTTAGTTTTATATAATAAATCTGGTCATATATACTTTTCTCTCAAAGATGAAAAGTGTGCTATTAAAGCCGTCATTTTCGCTACGATAGCTAGAAATTTAAAATTTTTGCCTGAAAATGGATTAAAAGTGATCGTAAAAGGTGATGTTTCTGTTTACGAGGTAACTGGGACATATCAGGTTTATGTAAGCTACATTGAGCCTGCTGGGATGGGTGCTTTAAATTTAGCGTTCGAGCAACTAAAAAACAAATTAGAAAAAGAAGGATTATTTAATGATGACAAAAAAAGAGCTTTACCAATATATCCTAGAAAGGTAGGCGTTATAACGTCAAGGTCTGGGGCAGTCTTTTGGGATATAAAAAACACCTTAAGCAGAAGGGCTCCAATTATTGAAATATTTTTCTTACCCGTGATGGTACAAGGTGAAAAAGCCAGCAAAGAAATAATAGGTGCTTTAAAGACTTTTAATTTACTTAAAGTCGTTGATGTTTTGATAATCGCGCGGGGAGGCGGGTCTTTGGAGGATCTTTGGACATTTAACAATGAAGAGCTGGCCTATGCCATATCAAGGTCTAAAATACCTGTTGTTTCTGCTGTCGGTCATGAAACCGATTTTACAATCTGTGATTTTGTCTCAGATAAACGGGCAGTGACCCCTACTGCAGCTGCAGAGATTATATCTAACGGTTACTTCAATGTTGAAATTAAGCTGCAAAATTATTTTTCAGCAATGCAAAAGTGTCTTAAGAATAAGATATTTTATTTGAAATGTGAGTTAGAGAAGCTAAAAGGTAACTTAAAATTAAATGATCCTCGTACAGAACTAAAGGATAAATTGAATAAACTGAATATTTATTTTAATAAATTAAACAATGCTATATTGAAAAATATAAGTGTTAACAAAACCAAATTACTTGAACTAAAGGCCAAGCTTGAAAGTTTTAATCCTAGAAAAATTTTTGAGTTAGGTTATGCTACAGTACTTAATAAAAAAGATAAAATTGTAAAGAGTGTGGAAAATGTGGATGTGAATGAAAATATAAGAGTTAATCTTTTTGACGGTACACTGGAATGTAAAGTTTTAAAAACTTACCATTATTCAATCTTAAATACTGCGATTTAGAAATATGATTTATCAAAATTTTTGTAGTTATGTATTCTGGTAAAGTATTATAAAGCAATTCTTTATATAATATACTTAAGCATAGAACATCAGATGTTTATAACTATCTGCTGTTTTTATTCATAATTCACATATATGATTATTAGTACTAAAAATAAATGAAATGCAAGTAGATACGTTAACTTTAAGATATTTATTTTTTTGGGAAATACGATCATAAAAATCTAATTAATATGTGTAATTTAGTGGTTTTAGTCTAAATTAGGGACGCGTTTTGCCTGTGCTTTAGTGCGAAAAAGAATATGAAAAGGCGTTATGTTTACGGCAATTTTACCAAACAAAATAAGATTTTATTGCGATAAATTCAAAAAACTGTACATTTATAGTTTGGTTACAAAAATAATAAATTTTTAATTTAGAGGGACTAAGCTATTTTTTAAAACACAAAATTTTTACTTTTTTTGGTGATTTTTTATTTTAATTCTAGCGCTTTAATTGCCATTTTTTCTTATTTTCACAAATATGGAAGTCTGTAGAGTTTTTAGAATCTTTGTAGACTTTTTAATACAGAAAAGGTATAATGTCATGGTGATATGTTCTGTTGGTTTATGTTTTCAGCAACATCAATTTGTTTTGTGGGATTATGTGGTCGTTTTTGTATGCCTAAAAAGAATGATTTTGAATATTATTTGAAAAAGCTAGAGGACGTTGTCGACAAGTTAGAAAAAGGAGGGGAATCTATTGAAGAGTCCCTGAAACTTTACGAAAGTGGTGTGGAAAATTTAAAGATTTGTTTGGAAAAGTTAAAGTCGGCAGAGCAAAAAGTGGTAGAGATATCGCCGGTTTTGGCAATTGAAAATAGTAAAAAGGAGGCAGAACCAGTTTTTTAATCTATGCCTGATGACATCGTTTTGTACAAAAAATTAATAAATGAAAAATTGCGTAAGTTCCTTCGAAGTGTTGGAATAGGTGACAATAGGCTTCTTAGGGCTATGGAGTATTCGTTGTTTTCTGGCGGAAAGCTCGTAAGGCCCCTTTTGACTTTAAGTTTTTGCAATCTATGTAATGGTGATATAAAGAAAGCATTGCCTCTTGCTTGTGCAGTAGAAATGATTCATACATACTCTTTGGTGCATGATGATCTTCCCTGTATGGATAACGATGTTACAAGAAGGGGTAAGCCGTCCAACCATATTATTAACGGAGAAAACTTTGCTATCTTAGCTGGTGATGCCCTTTTTTCACTTGCTGCTGAGGTTATAACCGAGAAAGAGACTACGGAGCTTTTGGGTACTGAAGTTTCGATTAAGGCTGCAAATATTTTATTTAAATGTTGTGGTGCTAGTGGAATGGTGGATGGTCAGGCGTTGGAATTTTCTCTAAAAAAAGATATGAAAGGCTTGGTGCCTGATTTTAGCCCCATGAGTTCTATGGATACTTTGTACCTTAAGAAAACCGGTAAATTATTTGGTGCGGCTTGTGCTTTAGGGTGTTTGGCGGCTGGGATGGATGAAACGAAGGTAGAGGCTGCTAACAGGTATGGGGAAGATATAGGAGTTGTCTACCAGATTATAGATGATTTAAAAGATGGTTCTTATTCTACTGATTTTGGTTTTGATGATGAAACAGAGCGAGGTTTTGCTGTTATTGCTTATAAGACGATAGTTAATGTAATGAACACAATGAAGAAAAATTTTTGTTTGGATGAAAAATCTTTTATTAACATCTTTGGGCAGGAGCTCAAGACGACGCTTTTAAACTACTAATTTCTATTCCTTTCGATGAATGTGTGACCAGGTACAGTTAACTTAAGTGTCTTTAGAGTATAGTGTTGCCTATTATTCTGTTGTCTTGAAGTGTCTTTTTTACAAACATTAGAGGTTTTTTAGGTGTTTTTAGGGCTTTAGTTCTGAAAAATAGATGGTTGTATTGTATATTTGTCTCAGATGTTTGGTTAGTTTTTAATAAAAAGTTTGTTCAGAATCACAAATTTTTTGTTTGACGTTAATTTACAGCTCGATGTTGTTTTTAGATGTCTATTTTTTATTGGTTTGCTATTTTTAGGCATTCTGGTGGTTTTTTAATCAGAGAATACTTTTAAATGCAGAATAATTGCGGTTAGTCTTTTACTTATTAGCTTTTTTGATTCTTGAGATATATTAGTAAAGTGGAAAAATTTCGTTTTTTATCTGCCGATCAGTTCAGGTGTATTTAAGCGCATTAAACCATTAATTAAAGTATTAAATTTCCAGATCGCTGCCATTTAGTTTATATTTTTTAGTCTCCAGAAAAATATATGTGAATATACTTGATAATTAGCATTTTATAAATTTTTAGTTTTTATTGACATTATATTTTGCCGATAATTTATTCTATACGGATAAGCCGTGTAGCTGAATTATCACAAAATATAACGGGACATGTACAAATACTTTTTGCATGTGTTAAATTTTTACTTTTAAAAATTTAACGAATTTTTTTGAACATTTTGAACTGCATAGGATATTAATATTAGTGTATTAAATTACAGGAGCACTTTCTTTGAATGTTTCCTGAATTTTGATTTGTTTTTGGGTAGAATTTTCTGTTTTTATAGCATTTTTTTAATTTAAAGGAATTTTTGGCATTTTTATAAACTTTTAGTTTTTATTGACATTATATTTTGTCGATAGTTTATTCTATACAGATAAGCTATGTATCTAAATTACCACAAAACACAATGGAACATATACAAATACTTTTTGCAAGTGCTAAATTTTTACTTTTAAAAATTTTACCGAATTTTTTTGAACATTTTGAACTGCATAGGATAGTAATATTAGTGTATCAAATTGCAGAAGCTCTTTCTTTGGATGTTTCCTGAATTTTAATTTATTTTTGGGTATAATTTTCTATTTTTATAGCAATTTCGTAATTTAGAGGGATTTTTGGTTATCGTTTATGTTAAAAAGCTGTTGAGAGATTTTTTGCTGGAACTTTATGTTTAAAATATAGTGTATTTTTATAAGCATTTATAATTATAATTATTTTGCTCCTTTAATGTGTTATAATTAACCGGGGTTGACTGGGTTTCAATAAAGTTTCTCAATAAACGAAAGCTTAAGGTACCATGCGAGAAAAAATGTTAGATAAATTAAAGTTTCCAGATGACTTAAAAAATTTGCGCTTAAATGAACTTCGTATTTTGTGCGGAGAAATAAGGGACAAGATTGTAGACGTTGTTTCTAAAAATGGAGGTCACCTAGCGTCTAATTTGGGGGTAATTGAGCTTACTGTTGCTTTGCATAAGGTCTTTGATTTTAAAAAAGACGATATAGTATGGGATGTTGGTCATCAAAGCTATACGCATAAAATCTTGACGGGAAGACTAGATGAGCTATATACCATACGAAAAAAGGGAGGAATCTCCGGATTTCCGAAGATAGCTGAAAGTATTTTCGATAGTTTTGGTACAGGACACAGCAGTACTTCTATATCTGCTGCTCTAGGAATAAGTGAGGCAAAAAATTTATCTGGCAGAAGTGATTCTAAAACAGTAGCTGTGATTGGTGATGGTGCTCTTACAGGAGGTCTTGCTTATGAAGGTCTTAACAATGCAGGATCTTTGGGAAGAAATTTTATAGTTATTCTTAACGATAACAAGATGTCTATATCTAGAAATGTAGGTGCTATCGCAAGATACCTATCGGCCGTTAGACTAAAGGCTAGTTACTTGAGGGCTAAAGGAGCTGTTGCATGGTCGTTAGGAAAATTGCCGGTAATAGGTGATGCCATCAGAAGAACTTTGCTTTATTCAAAATCTGCTTTAAAAAAATTTTTGTACGGAACTATTTTTGAGAATATGGGATTTCTCTACTATTTTGTTTCTGATGGACATAATTTAGAAGAACTTATTAAAGCCTTAAGTGTAATAAAAAATATAAAGAAACCTGTACTTTTACATGTAAGAACTGTAAAAGGGAAGGGGTATATTTTTGCTGAGAAAAAGCCACAGGAATATCATGGAACGTCTAACTTTGACGTTAACACGGGTACAGGGAATAGAAAAGCTGAAAGAAAGACTTTTTCTTCAGTTTTTGGTGAAAAGATATGTAAGATTGCAAAAAATGATAATAGAGTTTGTGCCATAACGGCCGCGATGAAGGATGGAACGGGACTTAATGCTTTTTCTAAATGCTTTAAAGATCGCTTTTTTGACGTAGGAATAGCTGAAGAACATGCTGTAACTTTTGCAGCAGGTCTAGCGGCCAAGGGTATGATCCCTGTTTTTGCCGTTTACTCCAGTTTTTTGCAGCGAAGTTACGACCAAATATTGCATGACGCAGCTTTACAGAATTTGAGAATTATATTGGCTATAGACAGGGCTGGAATAGTTGGTCAAGATGGTGAAACGCATCAAGGCATATTTGATGTGCCTTTTCTAAACACTATACCTAATGTTGAGATTTATTCACCGAGTTTTTTATTTGAATTAGAAACAATCTTAGAAAAGTTAGTTAAACGTGGCAAAGGGCTGATAGCTATACGTTACCCTAAGGGAAGTGAACTTTATAAACCAGACGATTTTGGCCACAAAGTAGATATTGACGGCGACTACTATTTATTACCATCCGACGATCCGTGTGATACTTTAATTATTACTTATGGAAGACTGTTTTCTAATGCTTTGTTGGCGAGGAAACAACTCATAGAGAGTGGGAAGAAAGTATCTGTTTTAAAATTGAACAAAATTAAGCCTGTAAGTGAAGAAGCGTTAAAAATTGCTGCTGGTTTTAGGAATGTTTTTTTCTTTGAAGAGGGAATTCTGAATGGAGGAGTAGGGCAAATTTTTAAAAGTGAATTCCTTAATTATTCAGATTCTAATACTAAATTTGTTTTAAAAGCAATTGCGAATAAATTTGTTCCGCATGATACAGTAGACTCAAGTCTCGCGTCTTTGGGCTTTGATGTGAACGGGATGCTAAAAACAATATCAGGAGGAAGCGCAAAATACAGTATTTCAAAAATCAGATATGTGTGTTAAAATACAAAACGTTGAAGATAAATGGAACCACTTTCGGTGTGTGGCCACTAAAAGCTAAAAAGCCGCGAGTTTTCGGTTTTTCTGCTCGTGTGGTACGGTTTTGTCTGTTGTATCCATTTTTATTACAGCTAATTTTTGTACAAAATAAGATTTCTTGAAGGTAGTTAATATAGTGATTTTAGAGAAATTAGTTTGTATAAAAATGAGGGGAAAGAACTATATTAACAGTTGACATAGATATAGTAGAAATTTGTCACATAATAGTAGTCATTAAGGAACATCCAAATTTTAGAAAACGAATGGTACCCTCAGTTGAAAGAAAGTTCGAATCTGAAAGTGTTGCTGCTAATTTTTATGCAAAGTAGGCATTTTTAAAAGCTACTTTCATAGTAGTTTTAGAGAGATTAGTTTATATAAAAAAGAGGGGGGAGGGACTATATTAACAGTTTACATAGATACAGTAGAAATTTGTCACATAATAGTAGTCATTAAGGAACATCCAAATTTTAGAAAACGAATAGTACCCTCAGTTGAAAGAAAGTTCGAATCTGAAAGTGTCGCTGCTAATTTTTATGCAAAGTAGGCATTTTTAAAAGCTACTTTCATAGTAGTTTTAGAGGGATTAGTTTATATAAAAAAGAGGGGGGAGGGACTATATTAACAGTTGGCATAGATGCAGTAGAAATTTGTCGCATAATGGCAGTCATTAAGAAGCATCCAAATTTTTTGAAGAAAACTTTTGGAAGCGAAGAGTACCTTCGATTGAAAGAAAGAAAATTTAAATCTGAAAGCGTTGTTGCTGATTTTTATGCGAAAAAGGCTTTTGTAAGAGCTGTCGGCATGGTACCTTTAGAGAAAAGTGAGGAAAAGACTACGTTGTGACAGTTGGCATAGATACAGTAGAAATTTGTCGCATAATGGAAGTCATTAAGAAGCATCCAAATTTTTTGAAGAAAACTTTTGGAAGCGAAGAGTACCTTCAATTGAAAGAAAGAAAATTTAAATCTGAAAGTGTTGCTGCTAATTTTTGCGCAAAGGAGGCCTTCTTGAAGGCAGTTGGTGTGGGAATATCGGGAATAAATTTGCGTGATGTACAGATTCTTAGAAACAGAAGAGGGGCACCTTGCATTGGTGTGAGCAAGCAAGTGCTAAATAAGTTAGGATTGTGTGGTATGTCCTTTTCTGTAAGTATTACGCATACCAGAAAGTATGCAAGTGCTGTGGTGTTATGTTTTTCAAAAAAATTAGGGAAAAATCCTTCCCTCTAAATCTGATTTTAAGCATTTAAGCAAGTCGTATATAAAAAATATTTAGGAATAGAGCTTTAAGTTCGGAATTTCCTTCTTTTTGTTATACGGTACAGACAATGTTTTATCCATAGCATCGATACTAAATCTACGTGCTTTGTGTCAATAAAAAAACTAAACTATTTGTGCCTATGGAAGAGGGAATGAAAGAATTGCAAAATAGAATTTTAAACTAATGTCATGCAGCGAATTTTGTGCCAGTAGGTTAGGATATGGAGAAATTTTGGAGACAAGGTGTACCTGATAATGCTTACTGGCAAGAGTATAAAGCTAGTATTCGACTAATACTTCTAGAATAGACAAGCATATTAAAATAAAAAAACTGTGATTTTATACCTTTTTAGTGTTATTGTATACGGAATGCTACAAAGCAAAAGTAATAAAACAATAAAGAGTAAACCTATTTTTTTATATTAATAATATAAAACTGTTGCTTACCAGCGGAACTTTAAAATTCAAGACGTATAAAATGTGAAGTTATAAAAGTAATATTTTACAGTTTTTGGTAGTAGATACATAAAATTTGTTTAATTGCATAAAATAGATATATAGCCTGAACTAAATAGACTTTATGGTTTTCAAAAATATACTTTTAAAATATTGACTAAATTTTTCACTTATGAATAATAGATCCGGAAATACGTTTCTCTACGTTACAGTTTTGTAGAATTCTACTATAGAACATCCTAGGTTCACTTGATTTATATAACAACCTTTTCAAGGGAGAATACTGTTGTTTTGTTAAAATAACGCAAATTCGAAATGCCCTCAGCATATTACGTGTGATGATGCAGTGGGTGTATAGCGTAAATGGTAGGTGTACAGTGCTGGAAGATGCCTTGACGCAGCTTATCAAAATAGACGCCACTCTTTTATTTTAAAACGACGACCATGTTCTTTGCTTGCTAGTAATGAACTGCACCCATAAGCTTAACAACAGCCTGTCCTTCTTGGCAGGCAAGCAAACCACTTGCACTTTAGATGCTTATGTGATGAAGAACCTTAACTTGTATCATTATAAATCGCGTGGTTTCAGAAAAATTGCGCTTGCACACCGGGCTTTTATAACCTTAAATTCCTGTTAAAGTTTTATCCTGTAGATAAAACCTAAACTTCCGCTGAAGGTATAGAAGTTAGATTTTGAAAAAATATCTATACAGTTCTTAGCAAGCCTCTATTTTTGCCAATTTACCCTTTATCGTAAATCTTTTTCCAAGCTCTTCCAATAACAACCCGAATTTAACATCTTTTACAGACACCACTATGATATCATCGCGGATGTCTATACGTCCTATATCTTTGCCTTCAAGAGAGCTCTGCGAAGTGATAGCACCAAGTACATGTTTAGGTTAAGTCCGGCGTTGTTTTTTCCAAAATTTATACTAATCTGTTTATAGCTGAAGGTATAGAAGTTAGATTTTGAAAAAACATCTATACAGTTCTTAGCAAGCCTCTATTTTTGCCAATCTACCCTTTATCGTAAATCTTTTTCCAAGTTCTTCTAGTAACATCCCGAATTTAACATCCTTTACAGATACCACTGTAATATCATCGCGGATGTCTATACGTCCTATATCTTTTCCTTCAAGAGAACTCTGCGAAGTGATAGCACCAAGTACATGTTTAGGTTCAAGGCCGGCGTTGTTTTTTCCAAAATTTATACTAATCTGTTTATATCTGACCGCACTACTATTGCGTAGTTGCCTGTTCCTCGAAAGGGCACGTGACCCTGAAAACTTTGAGAAAGCTCTTCTGTCGTAAGGGTTCTCAACTGGTGGTCTTATTTCTACCACATCATCAACGGATCCTTCACTTTTAAAGTAAAGATTTAGTGCCCCCTTAGCAATTTGATCTAAGGAAAATCCCTCACTAGAAAGAAGTTCTACATATTTTTCGCAAAGATTGCCAGCCACAAGATTATTTATACTGTCTTTAATTTTTAAAAATTGCCTCTCTTTTATGGAATTTCTTATGGATTCAGCATCTGGGAAGCGTTCTTCGACTATGCTACTCCTAGTAACTTTGGCGATTCTTTTTAATGTAAAAATTTCTTTGCTACCAGAACAAAGGGTCACTGCCAATCCAGATTTACCAGCTCTACCAGTTCTACCTATTCTGTGAACGTAATACTCTATATTCTGTGGGATATCAAAATTAACGACGCAGTCTATGTCGCTGATATCTATTCCGCGAGCAGCAACATCGGTGGCAATTAATATGGCCGAGCTTGCATACTTAAAAGCATCCAAAGTCTTCTGGCGCTGAATTTGATTCATGTCACCGTGCAGGGCTTTTGAGTTAAACTTGTGTTTATACAAATACAGGTTTAATTCGTCTACGCCTTTCTTCGTGTTGCAAAATATAATAACAAGTTTAGGCGCAAGATACTTAAGCAACATGTTTAAAGCTACCATTTTTTGACTGGATTGGACATTGTAGTACACCTGTTTTATATCTGCTACCGCCAACTGTTTTTTGTTTATTTCTATAATCTTAGGATCTTTCTGATATTTTTTAGTGACCATCAGGATTTCAGGCGGCATTGTTGCTGAGAAAAGTACCACCTGTTTTTCAGCCGGCATTGAATTCAATATAGTTTCTATGTCATCTCTAAAGCCCATATCCAACATTTCATCCGCTTCATCAAGGACTGCTAAATTTATGTTATGCAGTTTTAGAGTTTTTCTTTTTATGTGGTCTATAACTCTTCCCGGTGTTCCCACAACAATATTAGCATTTCTAAGTTTAGCTATCTGCGGTTCTATTGGTACTCCGCCGTAAATTGCTACAGAATTAATACTGGGTAAAAATTGAGACATTTTTTTTATTTCATTATTGACCTGGCAAACCAATTCACGGGTAGGGCATAAAACAAGCACTGTTAGGCCGCCCTCCAGATTTTTCTTTACTTTTTCTATAGCCGGTATAGCAAAAGCCAAAGTTTTTCCCGTTCCAGTTTGTGACTTACCTATAATGTCTTCCCCTGACATCATTAACGGTATGGCCTTTTCCTGAATGGTAGTCATTTCATCGAAACCTATTTTCTCCAATGCTTTCACTATTTCCTC
The DNA here is from genome assembly GCA_002372375.1 of Ruminococcaceae bacterium UBA3753. Classification (GTDB taxonomy): domain Bacteria; phylum Bacillota; class Clostridia; order Oscillospirales; family Acutalibacteraceae; genus UBA3753. The sequence goes on along the minus strand of DFGJ01000015.1, from coordinate 28,886 downwards.
ACAAATGTCTAAATCCAAAAACTTCATCTTTATGAAATCTCCTAAAAAATAAAATAACAGCGAAGACTGCGAAAATTTGAACAAAAAAACACTGTGAATTAAGTTATTTAAAACTTCGTTAACACAGCAAAAAACATGAGCAGTCAACGCAGCGGCGCATAAAACTGCACTAACATTCAAATTACTTACAACCAAGATTTAACAAAAAACGACACATATACGCCGAAAACTTCAGCAAAGCACTCGAACATACGTACAGAAAAACGCTACAGCGATTCTATCATAGAGAAAAAAAATTATCCATAAAAAAATTTCGGACTGGCGTTAATCAAAAGTAAAAAAACAGATTATTCAGCTTCTTTGAATTTAGCAAAATACAGACTTAAATCAATTAAAAACTTTAAGAAGAAAATATATAAAGATGGTTATTTCGTGGAAACTTTCAAAAATATATTTTCTGCTTTAAATTGCAAAAGAACTTTGTTATCTTAAAATGATATTTTTCAAGTCTCCGGAGCAAAATTATTTATGATTCCTCTGTTCTATAAAATTTAATCCAAGAGAATTTATAATTTGTTGAGTAATTAGTTTTAAATTAGTAAAATTAACTTGTTAAACAGATAATAAAAAGGTGAAAATTTTGTGTATAAAGATTGGATAAAACTTGAAAATGACTGCAAACTCTGTTTAAAATGTCGTCTTGCCGAAAAAAGAAACAATGTGGTTTTCGGTGTGGGAAATACTAAAAGCAAGGTGCTTTTTGTTGGTGAGGGACCAGGTGAGAATGAAGATTTACAAGGCGAACCATTTGTTGGCAGAGCAGGGAGACTTTTAGATGAGATGTTGAACGAATTTGGATTCAGTCGAAAAAAGAACATATACATAGCTAACATAGTAAAATGCAGACCTCCAAATAACAGAGATCCTCTTCCGGAAGAGCAGGAAAAATGTATATTTTGGTTGCGTGAACAGTTTAAGTTGATTTGTCCAAGTATTATTGTTTGCCTGGGTCGAATAGCCGCTGCGAAAATGATAAAACCAGATATAAAAATTACTAAAGAACATGGTACGTTTTTCAAAAAAAGGAATCTAATCTTCATGCCAACTCTTCATCCTGCTGCTATTTTAAGGAATCCTAATATGAAAAACGAAGCTATATCGGATTTTTCTAAATTGAAATCATATTACGAGAAGATTTTGTAGCCTATTTGGTTAATAGATCTTGAAAAGGGTTTGTAAACGTGACTCTCATTAGCACAAATAGTATCGGCAATAGTATGGGTACACCTGGTAGCGCTTAATGCAGAAGTGTGGACGGACATGGAGGATCTAAAGATTTTTTACCCACTGACAATACAAAAAGGAGTCAAACTGTTGAAAATAGTAGAGCGCCTGATGTTGCAAATTATAGAGTCTGAAACAAGCGCCAAGGCACAGTTAATAACGGCCTAAAACAATGACTTGGGTGCCAGCAACAGTATTAATAATTCTACTAGTAAAAACTCTACCAGTGATAACAATGATGCTGTAGTTTCGAATATCGCCGAAAGTATTATACACATGAAGCTTGTTCTCTTTGTGTTTTGCAAAAAGTTCAGGCTAAGCGAATTTAAATTTTGATCTTTAACTAATTTTATATATTATTCGTCTTTTATTTTTTTAATCTATAAAATATTTCTATATCTATATGGGTTTATGGATACAGAAACTTAGTGGTATCTCCACGGGGAATAGTGACTTAAAAATTAGAGTTTAAGATACTCTGACCTATTCGATACACAATGTAATGTTTTACTTATTTTTAAATTTGTCCTGCGTCTTTTACTAAATAAATGTAAATACATTGAGTTTTATGCTCTGCTGTTTTAAATCTTATATTGAAATTTTACTATAATATTTCGTGCATTAATTTTATTTGTTAGAATAATCATGTTGTGTTTTCTAAAAATATGTGATATAATGTCATTGTATTTCATTATATTGTTTTTTCTTTTTTAGGAGATGTTCTTATGTTTAAAAGTGGTGTTGCAAGTATTGGTATATTTAGCTTGGTAGGTAATTCTTTGATTAGTGCAAGTACAGAGGTCAGTAACCCGACGACTAATGAAGAAAAGGTTGCGAATCTTTTACTTGATATACAAAATGGTGAAGTGCCTCTTAATGAGGATGTTATATATATGAAATTACTAGGGATCTTTCCTTCTGACAGAGTTCCTTCTTACAAAGAGTTTAAATCGGGTTTAGAGCAAGCAGCATATAATGCGTCTAGTTTTAAGTTTGATTCCGCTGACAATGTACTGCTGAACCTCGTGGAGGTTGTTGAAAAAGATGCTAAGCAACTTGCTAAGGGAGAGGGAGGTAAGCTCAAAAACTGTGTGGAGTTCGCTTATAAGAAATTTTTGGCTTCAAGAGCAAGAGGTTTAGTTAATGTTAAAGAATATGTACAGAAAATAAATAGTTTGAGGAAGTTCGTGGCGTTGTGTTTGAAGGGGCCGATAAGTGAAATTTTGTCTGGTCAATGGCTGGATGTAGAAAAATTTGTTAGCCTTTTGACTGCTGAATTAACCAAAGATGAGGCTCACAGTGTTTTGGACTTTTTCGATAATTTAAAATCTTCTGACGATTCAATAGACGATAATAAATTGTGCGGTATAGTTGCTTACACTACTGCCGATAGTGATATTTATAACACTAATAAGTCACTTCTTGAAAAAGTGCGAAAAAATATTTACGCTGACTTAGAGGAATTTCCCAAGATACTTGATCGACTTAAGGAGATTGGTGTTGATTTTGTACCGATCATAAGAGAATGTCTTAAAAGTGGAGAATTTTCAAACTATCCATTGCCGGTTTATCCGATCGAAAGTCTGAGACAGCTTAACACTTTAAAAGCTGCGCGCGAACGTGAAAAATTAATTGACAAGAAGCAAGATATTTGGAAGCAGAATGTTACTGAAGATAAGGAAGAAGAGAGTAAATCAAAAAATAAAGAAAAGCAAAGTTACGAAAATTTCTTAATTGGAGGCACGGTAGTTGTGGCTGCTATTTGCGCCATAGTTGCGGGAGTAAATTATATTAAAAGATGGTTTAGTGGGAAGAATGAAGAAGTTAAACACGAAGCAAAGTCATTTCCCCAACAAAAACTCTCGGATCGTGAGGCTTTTTAAGTCTCTTTTTTCACGACACTAATAAAAAGTTGGGAGATTGTTGTTATTTTTATCAAAATCATCTTTTTTCTTGCAACTTTTTAGCAAAATCTCAGGATTTACTTTAGGATTTAGTCGGTTTCTTAGACTGTAGTATTCGTTTTCATATTTTATGCAGCAAAGCAACTTGCCGCAGGCTCCTGATATTCTGGAGGGATTTAGAGAAAGATTCTGGTCTTTAACCATTTTTATAGTTACAAACTCAAATCCTTTTAAAAAAGCTGAACAACATAATTGTCTTCCGCAGAGGCCGAGTCCGCCTTTTCTTCTGGTTTCATCCCGGCTACCGATAGGTTTCACCTCCACCCTCGCTTTTAGATTACCAGAAAGTTCCCTCAAAAAACCATCCAAACTAATGTCTTTAGTTATAGCTTTTATAATAAAAGTGAAAGTATTTTTTATTAAGTGATATTTAACATCAACAAGTTTTAAATTTAGGCCGAATTTTAAATTTTTTTTCGTGAACAAGCTCATAGCATAGCTTTTCTTCTTTTCAACTTTCTTAAATAACTCCAATTCTTTTTTGCTGGCTTTTCGGATGTTTCTTATACTTAAGACAGGGATATTTTCTCTTGTTATTTTGTCATCTAGAAAAATTATCTCAGCGAGTCTATCGTTTCCTAACACTTTCACAAAAACATAATCATGGAGTTTAAGACTTGTATTTTTTATGAAGTTAAAGCAACTAGTCCTTCGGGTTGACTTATATTTAACTATTAGCACTTTACAATAAAACCTTTCAAAACAAACTGGAAACAAAGTAAGTTAGCAACAAATTAAAATTTACATTCTTTTCTAACATATAGTTGACATCATTTAAAGTGTCTGCCATATTTACTAGCTCAAGCAGTGCAAACGCATCCGAAAAATCACTGAGTTCAGCAGAAATTACTGGGCTATTTTTAGTTGTAACAAGTTTCAGTTCTATAGATTTCCTAATTGCACTTATAAGTTCAAAAATAACTTTTTTAAAAAGAAACTTATCTCCGTTTAGTTCGCTAGTTATTGTAGCAAATCTGTACTCATCTTTGCAAATCAAAGACTTTTTTAATTTTTTTATCAAATCATCGTTATTGTTGTGTTTTTTTTGATGTAAATTAAAAAAAGAAATATCGTAAATTTGTGACCTGGATCTTACCGTAGGCAGTATTAAACTAAGATTATTACATAAAAACAGAAATATACTTTTGGAAGGCGGTTCTTCTAAAATTTTCAGGAGTGCATTTTGGGCCGCAGTGGATAAATTTTGTGCATCCAAAAATATGTAGACTTTGTATTTTGCTTCATTTGGTAAAATAAAAGAATCAAGTCTAATATCCCTCACTGTTTGTATGCCATAGATTTTTGTGGCCCCAGAGCTCTTGGGATAAACGACGTCTGGATGTGTACCGTTTTCTATTTTTTTACAGTTTATGCACTTAAGACAAGGACCTGCATCGTTTTTGTTGTTACACTGTATATATTGTGCAAGAAATTTAGGAAATTCTTCTGTTTCGTTACCGAAAAGAGAGTACAGGATTGTGCTCTGCGGTATACTTTTTTCACCAAAATTTCTAATAATTTTCTGTATTCTTTCATTTTCAGCATACCTATCAAACACAAAAATCTCCAACATCTATTATTTATAACCATTCTACTAAAGGTCACAGCCTCTCTACAAAAAACGTGCAAATGCACATGAAAACATTCCTTCGTCAAAGTTTCCGGAAAACTGTGATTCTTTTACGTTGATGGTGTACATTTATATTATACACGTTAAATATAAAAAACATAAAGTTTGATATGATGATAGATTTAAGCCTTTTTAAAAAAATAATACAAAAATGTTAAAAAATATAATTATAATCTAAAAATTACTTATGGTCAAGAGCGCAAAAATAGTGTTATCGTAGATAATCTAAATATATGGTTTCAGTATCGATATAAATTTGTTGAAAGAGATTTCTTGATATTTTTATTTATAACTTCTTTGTTACGTTATTCATTTTTGTACGTCTTATTTAGGATCTAAACTGTCTTTTTAAAAATATAGACTTGTTGTTAAGAAAAATACACATATCTGGGACATTGTAATATGTTTTACAAATTAATGAAAATAGATTACAAAGAATTAAGAAAAGTAGAAAATACGTGAAAATGTTTTATCATACTTTTATATTAAAGCTATTTAAAATTTGTTTTTTGAACCACTAGCATACTTTAAGATGGCGGAAAAAATCTTGGAAGTTAGTATATCTAATAAAAATCTGGTTCGAAATTAGAGGTATAAAGATATTTTCTACCGAGCTTTTTTGTTTGTCAGTATTTTTGGAAAATGAATAACGGTATTTAAAAAAATTTAAATAAAATTCACTTTCATGTTTTTTCGACACAAAGTTTGTCGAGCTGTGTTCGCTGTGTTTTTAAAATGTGGGTGCTATAAATTAAATCGTATGCTAAAATAGAACTGTGTATTATGTTTTGAGGTTAACCTTTAAGTTATGAAGTTGGTTTTATCCATAGTAAATACCGATGATGCGCACAGAGTTTCTAGTGCTCTTACTAAAAATGGGTTTCAAGTGACTAAGCTCTCTACGACTGGAGGCTTTCTGAGGTCTGGGAATGTTACATTCCTTACGGGCGTGGAGGACGGCAAAGTAAAAAAGGTGATACAAATAATAAAGGATAAAAGCAATAAGAGACTTAAAACAGTACCGGCCCCTGTTTCAAATGTTGGCGATTCTGCTCAACTGTGTTCAGCTATACCTTTCAAGGTCAATGTGGGAGGAGCTATAGTATTTGTACTTAATGTAGAAGATTTCCAGAAACTTTAGTTTTAAAAATTGGTTAATTAAGTTTAAGGTGGTGTGAAGTTTTTAGTCAAATAATTGACTATACGAACTTTTTCTACTTGTTGCGTTGGTATCCACCGGGTGCCCGGTGGACCAGGTGACCAGAGGCCTGCAAAACTGTGGTGGATGCGTTAGGGTTCTAGGGGTGTTCGTACGGACGAGAATACCAGCTTTTTATAAAGTTCTAGCGATGTTATTTTCTCTATAGGCCGCGACTAAAGTTTATTTAAATTTTGGAAAGAAAATTTTTACATGGAGGAACACAAAATGTGGTTAAAATGATTCGCTATTTTGCTAAAAATTGTCGTAATTATCTTTGTTTACTTATCAGTGTGTCTGAAAAGTAACTTCGTGGGATAGTGCGTTTAAGTGAGAAATGTAATTATTTGTACAGCACTCTCGAAGACATTTGCACCACATTCTGTGACGGAGATGTGCTCAAATTCCGAAAAAGATGTTGTATGTGTAGAAGGACAAAACTCGATCAAAACGCTATGCTGTTTTCTCTGGCAAATTTCTCTGATCGTCTTTATTTAGCAACATTTCTAAAAAGTAACTTCATATCATGGTTCTTGTAAACGAGAACAGCAGTATTTGTACAGCTACATCAAAGTCATTTGAGCCATAGACCGCGGCCGAGATGTACTCAAGTTCCGAAAAATCTGTTTTACATTAGAAAGACGAAACTTAACTAAAAAACGTTCTGTAATCTCTGATGGATTTCTCTAATTAGCTTTAATTGTTTAGCAACATTTCTGAAAAGCAACTTCATAGTATGGTATGTGTAAACGAGAACCGTAGTTGTTTTTACAGTCCACTCGAAGACGTCTGCTACATAGGTCGTGGCTTAGATGTACTCAAGTTCTGAAAGATCTGTTTTACATTAAAAAGACAAAACTCAACTAAAAAACGTGCCACTTTTTTGGCAAAGTTCTATGATCGTCTTTACTTACCATCATATCCGAAAAGCAACTTTATAGCATGGTGTGTGTGAACGAGAATCGTAGTATTTGCACGCTATATCGAAGACGTCTGCTCCATAGGCCGTGGCTTAGATGTACTCAAGCTCCGGAAGATCTGTTTTACATTAGAAAGACGAAACTTGACTAAAAAACATGCTGTATCCTCTGATGGATTTCTCTAATCAGCTTTAATTATTTAGCAATATTTCTAAAAAGCAATTTTAGAGTTCTATTACAAAAATTGGGTACGGGTCCTCCGTACTTCATCATATCCACAGACATTCAAAGCTACTTATCTGAAGGACACCTTACATAACACATCTAATTAAAGTTATGTTTTATTTTAAAGTTACGTTTTCCCTTTCTTTTAGAAAATTCTCAGCAAAAACCAGATCTTCAGGGGTAGTTAGTTTTATATTATTGTAATCTCCAAACGTTATATAAACTTTACTGCTTGTATAGTTTTCAATAATCTGACTGTCATCTGTAAACTCTTTATTTTCTCGGAAAGCTCTTTCCAATCCTTTTAGATAAAGATCTTTCTTCATAACTTGTGGAGTCTGTATATTGAATAGCAATTCTCTTTTTAAAGTTCTGTCTACAAAAAAGTTTTTGTTAACAACTTTGACGGTGTCCTTAACAGGTACGCCCAGAACAGAGCAACCCCCAAATTTTATTGCATTACTCAAAACGTCCATTATAAGTTCTTTTGTTATTAGACATCTGGCAGCATCGTGCAAAATCAGGTAATCTGAACATCCATCAGTTGCATTTGTACCGTTAATTGCAGAACTTTGTCTGCTATTTCCGCCGGTCACTAATTTGACAGTCAAACCAAGTTCCTCAGTTATAGATCTAACTGTCGCCATGTGTTCTGACTTACAGACAACTATTATTTCATCAATAAAAGAGCATTTACTAAAAGCATTCAAGGTGTACCACAAGCACGGTTTATCCAAAATTTTTGCGAAGATCTTGGAAAAACCATCACCCAACCGCATACGCCTAGAATTTCCTGCAGCCAAAATTATTGCAGATATAAAAAAATTATTATACATGTGCAGATTTTAATATTAAATTCAATTAAAGTCAAGACGATAAAAGTAAAAGAATGGCGCTATTAATAGATTCTTTTTCTCATACGTTTTCGAAAATTTTCAATATTTTTGACTTTTGTAGTTTATTTGTTTGTTGATTTGTTCATAAAAATTTACAATCTCAGTAAATAAATATGATTCTAAGTGTACACAAGAACATTATTTAAATATCAGTTGATTACAAAATACTAGAGTTTTCTTTTGTTCCTTGGTATATTATTCATGTTTATCGATTTTCTATGAGGTCTATATTAGTCGGTTTAGAAAGTGTATTTTGTATGTTGCTGAGTAAACTATTTGGAAAAAGAACTAAGGAAGTCCCCGCAGACGCTAGTTTGATGAGTCATATTTTCCTTTTGAGGGGCGGATATATAAAAAGTCTTGGTAGTGGTATATATTCACTTCTTACGCCTGCTGTCAGGGTAAAAAGGAAGATAGAAAATATTATACGCGAGGAAATGGATGCTATAGGCGGGCAGGAAGTATCTTTGCCGGTCGTTTTGCCGGGTACACTGTGGGAGAGATCAGGGAGACTTTTTTCTGTCGGTAGTGAGCTCTTGAGGTTTAGAGACCGTACTAGCAGATGTATGCTTCTTGCAATGACACACGAAGAAGCCGTTGTGGATTTGGCTGAAAGTTTTGCTCAAACGTATTCGGACTACCCGTTTATGCTCTACCAGATACAAACCAAATTTAGAGATGAACCTAGAGCACGAGGTGGACTTATAAGACTTCGCGAATTTACTATGAAAGATGCGTATTCATTTCACCTGTCTAAAGAAGACTTGAAGCGATATTATGAAAAGATGTTAAAAGTTTACCATAATATATATAAAAAAATAGGTCTTCCAGAGGTTGTTTGTATACAGTCAGATAGTGGTATTATGGGGGGCGATGTTGCCCATGAGTTTATGTTGTTTTGTGACAGCGGGGAAGATTCAATTGTAGTCTGTGATAATTGTGGTTATAAAGCGAATTTAGAGGTAGCGGAGTCTTTGATTCCCAGCTTTGATAGTAAAAAGTTTTTAGATAGCGGCAAGATTAAGGTTTGTTTGTATAAGATTAAAGGTCAGGAAGCAGAAGTAGCGGTATTTATAAGAGTGGATCTTTCTGTTAACGAATCTAAGCTACAGAAACTAGTGGGGGAGCAAGTAAGTTATGTTAATAACGTAGTTATTGATAATTTAGGCGAATTGTCTGCTAGTTTTTTTGTTGATCCGGATAGTAATAATAGGATAATCTTTATCGATATATCGTTAAAAGGTATCTGTGAGTCTAACGACTATTTTGATGTTTATGAAGTGAATGAGAAACATTTTTGTAGATGTTGTAAATCAGCTCTTAAAGTGAGAAGAGGTATTGAAGTAGGAAATATATTTCAGCTAGGCGTCAAGTATACAAAACGTATGAAAGTTACGTATCAGGCAAAAGATAATCATAGAGATTTTGCGATTATGGGATGCTATGGAATAGGAGTTACTAGGTTAATTGCTAGTTTGGTGGAGGCAAAGCACGACAAATTTGGCCCGATTTGGCCCAAAAGTGTTTGCCCGTGGCAAGTACATATTTGCGCTCTGAGTTTCGATGATACCGTTGTTCGTGAAAATGCTATAAAATTGCACGATTACCTTTCTAAAAAGTTTGAAGTTATTCTAGATGACAGAGATCTACATATAGGAAGCCAGTTTGCCGATGCGGATCTGTTGGGTATACCGATCAGAATCACTATCAGCAAGAATAATGCCGAGAAAGATTTTTTGGAAGTTAAGTTCAGGGGCGAACATAGTAGTTTTAAGGTTAAGAAGTCAGAGATTCTTAAATTTTTAGATGATTTTTATAACTAAGTGTTTATTATTTTATGTTGGCGCTGAATTTTTAGTTTTTTTGTGGTCTAAAGGTGCTACTTTGCAACAAGTTTGGTGTTGTAGTATTTAATTGCTTTGATGCTCATGGCTATTTTTGGATAGCGATTGTTATTTTGTCCTTGTTGTTACATGTATATAAGTTTGTATTACCGAAGAATTTATAGTTGCTAATATGTGTAGCTTTAACTTTCATTTGCTGGTCAGATATTTTTTTGTATATAGCGTAACACTAGGGTTAAAGTTGAAGTTTTTTCTTTACAAATATATGTTTTAATTGTTCGTACAAAATTTAGATTTTTCTTTATATTTATTGTGTTGACTGTGTGTTAGAAAAGACAGAATCTTATGGCATAAAAATGAAAAAACAAAATAATCTTATAAATTATACTGCTTTTATATAATTAAAACTAGCATTTAAAAAATATTAAAATTTAATTGGAGGTTTTTGGTATGAACAAGAATCGTTCACTTTCAGATAAAGACTTGGGATAGGCAGCATGGAGAAAATGCACAAAAACCGCCGAGACGTACACCTTGAAGAGGATAATCAAAAAACTTGAATTTTATATCATTTTTTGGGTGAAGAAGCAGACTCAAGCGGTAAATATAGGTGTGTAGGTACCTGCAAAGGTTTAACCGCTTAACAGGCAGAAGCTATAGATGAAACATTCGTCGGTAATGGAAGAAAGGGCGCAGAGTTTACAAGCATTTATTTTTAATTGGAGAATCGAGACTAGTTCTGATGAAGGAATTATTCATTCCAAAAAAGTGACTTGAATGGAACGCTCGTTGGGCGGTCATTTCGGGTTCTTGCTGATTATTTTGGTGATATGCTGCACACTAATTATAACATATATACTGCTTTACATTTACTACTCTTTAATTAGAATATGAGATGAATTAAACTCTAATATATCTACTATAGTACACCAGTTTCAGTTCTCAGGCTAACAATGTTTACCATCTGAGTGCGTTATACTGTGCAGTTTTTTTGTTATATTTTTATTTAATTGTGATACAATTAACAACACTGGTACTGTATTTTAAGTGTTTTGTTATTTGTGTAACGTTGAATTTTCGCATGGGCTTTGTTTGGAAAGAAATTTAGCTAATATAAAAATATCTCAAGGGATGAATGAGTTGGTCATCTTCACGTGTGATGTAGTTTTTGAAATCGGTTAGTTTTATCTAATTAGCTTATTTATTTCATTGTTTATTTTACGAATATGTAATTTAAATTAAAATTAAAATAAATTATATTTAAGTGCATAAAAATCTTTCGATTTTTTTCACAAACTCTTTTCAAATACGATGTACTTTTACTTCGTTTTTGTATTTTTAAAAAAGAGGGGGACTTTTTGTAATGAGAAAGTTCGGTAAAAATTTTATTGGCGCATCAGTTTTAGAGGCAACTCTGTTTTGTGCCTCAGAAATTTTACCAAAGATCAAGTTTTATTTTTAGTATCTTTTCCTTCCGCCTTACTCTCAGAAGAAACATCTTTTAAAATTTTGTCTTGGACCTCGGGTGTCAGACTTCTGTACAAGCTAACTAAACTTTTTTCTTTTTTGTTTAATTCATATACACGATCAAAGTCGTCTGAATCGCACTTGAAATCACAAAGACGTTTAGGTTTACCTTCACTTTCTAAAAGATCTTCCAAAGATACATTTAAGATGTCTTTAATTTTCATAAGAGTACCTAAACTGGGATTAGTTTTGCCTGTTTCATAGTAAGCATAGGTCGACCTATCTATATTTAGGGCATCGGCCATTTGCTGCTGCGTATAGCCACTGTTCTCACGGAATCTTTTTAGCGCATGGGCGATTGTATACATTGAAAACACCGTTATAAGAATATTCTATGCGTTTATTTTTTGTTAAAGATTTGAAATATACTTATTAATGTTTCAAGTATATTTGAGAACGTAAAAAAAATTCACAATTGTGATAAATATTCACTATTGTAAATTTTCTTTTAATATAACGTTAACAATAAAATCAAATTATAAATAAAAAAATGTCGGATTTAGTTTAATTTGAAAAGTTAGAATTCAGATTTCGCTATTACTGTAAAACAATTAATTTGTTTTATTTTGAAGGTAAAAAACTATCTAATAAATAGATTGATATATGCAAAACGAAAGATAATAAACAAAATTTTTATATAAAAAATTCATCAAATGGAAAATATATAGCTTGTTTTTTTACAGTTTTTACTCAATGTGAAGTCTTGATTTTTTAATAACATCTTAATGTAATGACAAAAAGTGAATATAAAATAAAAAATTCAGATTTTTTATTAAATTTTTGATATAATTTCAATTTTTTATATATTTCTGCACTTACAACTGTGTAAACTAGAATAGAAATTGGCAATAACGCCTATGCAGGAAGCCTGTTACAGTAAAAAGCAAAAAATTGCTTTACCACTTGGAATGTTTATAAACAAAATTTTCACTAAAATGATTTATAAATAAGTAAACATTTGCATTACTCAATAAGCTACTTTCTTAGCAGAATAAAAAGTTATTTAGATATAAAAATGATAAACGACTATACTGTAACTAATTATTATCAAAAGCTTTTATTTTATCTGTATTATCTATAATTATAATTTTTTTTATATCAGCATTTATAGATTTGAAAATAAAATACGCCTGTGTTACTACAACACTTATGTGTGTTTTGTTCATTTTACGCCCACAAGAAAGAATTAAAATCACCTTTTTTTTTATAATTGAGTCCTTTGCCCTTAAATTAAAATAAAGCTGAAACCTATCAAAAATGGCTTTTAACGGTGCGGGAAAACTCAAGTTATATATAGGACTGATAGTTATGACATTAGGGATAGACTTCAATAAAGAGTAAGCAACATCTAAGTCACTATATTTGCATTTTCCAAATTTTTTACAGATATCACAGCCATCACATGGTTTAGCAGCTTTTTTATATGCATCTATAATGTTGAACGAAAAAATACCTCTAAAATCTTTCAACAAAATATTTAAAGCTTTGGCACAATTGCCCCACTTCCTTGGTGACCCAAAAAAAACTAATATATTCCTTCTCATTCTTTCACTTGCCTAGAGCAACTTGGATTAAGCCATATCTTAAAGTTACATTAAAGAATCAGGATATACTTTAAATGTAAAAAACAAAATTCACAAATAAACTAATCCGGATCTAGTCACAACAACTAATGTACATTTATAAATTTCATAAAAAGCAACCGTATAATCTTTAGATTAAGCTTCTTTACACAAAATGCACTTACTCAGCCAAAACATAAGTGCGCTCGCTACCCACGGAGCTTGTACGCAATTCAACTTAACACCAAAAATACAAAATTTGAAACCAAAACAAATAAATGCACTAAAGACTTGCAACAGATCTCTGAAACGATACCATTTCTAATTAAATATACGACAAAAAAACTTAGAGCATCAAAACGAACAAGACACGATGTGTAATATCAATTTAACGCTTCAACATAAAGCACAACAATCGGGTAGAAAACAAAAAAATTTAATTACCTATATAAAACCCCTTTTCTTTCGACCAGCTTATAATTATATTTTTCTGACCGATATGATCAGAATGATGAGCGTAAATTTTATCTGCCAAATTCTGAACTGTATCTTTAAAGTAACGGCCCGTCCGCTGCTCTACCGGGACTGTAGCAACAAAATTTTTCAAGGCACCATCGTCAAAGGCAACACTAATTTCTTGCTTCTTAAAAAAATCGCCACAACTCTCTGAGAGGTGTAACTTCATACACTTCTCACAGTCCGCATCTTCCTTCAGATACTCGAAAGGCACTATAAAGTTACTTAACCTACTTACTAAACTGTCCTCTAGCTTATTTATATCGTCTATAGTCTCGTTAGATGTTAAAACAAGAATCGAACCTTTCGCATCATAGCCAAGAATCTTTCCGCTATCCATAAAATCCCTAAACATCTCATCAAGCGTGGAAGGAATCTGCTTACCATTAGAGTTTAAAATGTCCTTTTCACTCATATCCCGCATTCTATAATCTAAAAATCGTAGTTTTTCTATCTCATTAATATTGTAAACATAATTGCCCCCTTTTTTTAATGACTTGCAAAAATCTGTATAAACATACTTATTAGTTTCAAAATCAATACCAGGTGCAAGTAATGATGCGGCAATTCCAGCCTGTTTATTCGATAATAAAATACCGTGCTTGACTATTGCGTCGTAAGACATACCAACAACCGGCAAACGAATAGCTTTCGATATTTCATCCAAGAGGTATGTCTTGCCAACTCCTGGTGGACCTGGAAGATATAAAACAAGTCCCCTGCTATATTCTTTACCCGTTTTTTCTGCGAAAAAAACATTAGCATAATGTGATTTAAGTAAGCTGATCACCTTTGCTATCGCCTTATCTTGACCAACAATCTTCGACTTTAACTTCAATTCAAGCTCATCAAAGAACTTTCTAAAATTTTCCGTGTTTAACCTTGGCTTACCACTGTACCAATCTTTAAGATATTCTTTTAGCGATGAAAATCTCTCAATGATACCGGACGTAAAATGAGTTTGCCCGCTCAGCTCTAAAAGTGGCAACATAGCAACCGCAATCGCACACGCAAATCCAAGCTTATCTTTAAAATCTTCGGCGAATCCTACCCCCTCTGCGAGTGAATTATTACCAGAAACAGAGAATAGCACAGCGCCTAAAACCGATGAACTGACAATTGCGTAATTGGATCTTTTCATTCCACAATGACCCCACATCTTTAGAATTGTACTAATAACCTAATTGTACCATAAAACAGTTAGAAAGTAAAGCAACTTTCTGAAATAAACCGATTATCATGCAGAAGTAAATTAAAGCATTTCTATAAAGTAATACTGAATCATCAGAAATATTCAACTAACAAACACTTAGTGGGATACTAAGCAAACTAACAGATTAAAGATTCTACACTGATTTATCCACATACTAAAGATATTAACTTAGGCGTACGGATAGCATAACCTTACTATCCAACATAAAAACCTTTCTCATTGGACCACCTTATAGCTATATTGTTCTTATTTTTATTTTTTATATAATATGAATAAATCTTGCCGCCGATATTTTGAACTACACTTTTAAAATAGCGACCGGTTCTCTGTTTTAGAGGAACCTTATCAATAAAGTTTTTTAAACTTTCGTCATCGAAAGATATACTAGTGCCTGATTTCTTAAAAAATTCTTCGTAGTGCTCACTTAGTTTCAACTTAACACACTTTATGCAATCTGAACTGTTCTTTAAGTAATCAAAAGGCACTATAAAATCACCCAATCGACTAACCCAGCTAGCTTCCAATTTATTTATATCTTCCATTGTCTCGTTAGACGTCATTACCACTATAGAACCTTGTGCATCGCAACCAAGAAGCTTGCCCTCGTCCATAAAGTCTCTAAAAATTTCATCGAGCGAAGAAGTTACTCTTTTTCCATTGGAATCGAGCCTGGCCTTTTCGTTAAGTCCACGCATGTCGTAGTCGAGAGAGCGTAATTTATCTACCTCATTAATTACGTATATGTTGTTTCCATTACTTTGTAAAGATGTATAAAATTTAGTGTATTCTCTGTTTTTGTAATATCCTTCCCCAGGCATCATCAGCATAGTTGCCAAGTCACAGCACCTACTCGCCAAATTACTTGTTAATTTGGCGTTATGCCTAATTATTTCATCGCGAGACAAACCAACAATAGGTATGCGCAACGCCTTAGAAATCTCGTTCAAAATATATGTTTTACCAACCCCCGGTGGGCCTGGAATGTACAGTAAAAGCCCTTTATCGTATTTTTTACCTGACACTTCCGCCATAAAAACATTTGCGTAATGCGACTTCAGTAAACTAACAATTTTTTCTATGGCCTTATCCTGCCCAATAACCTTCTGTTTCAAATCTTTTTCAAGTTCGGCAAAAAACCCTTCTAAATTTTCAGTACTAAGTTTTTGACCCTTATTATACCAATTTACAGCACCATCTTTCCATTCCGAAGCTCTCTGTTGAAAAGTTCCGTTCCACAGCGAGCTAATAAGACTTCCTATATCAACTAATTCAGATAAAAAACTTAGTACTGCTGCAGCGTTGTTAGAGGCAGCAAACACCGCTGCCCCTAAAACTGACGCACCAATAAAATTTTTGCTGAGTTTCCTCATCACAAAAAGATCCTCTCTTTTAAAAAAATACAAAAACGAAGCAAAACTAAATCATATTTTAAAATGGTTTGCGAAAAAAGTCAAGATATTTCTATGCACTTAACTATAAGTTATTTTAATTCAAGTTATATATTTATAAAATGAAGGAAGAAAACAACGAATTATAGCTAAAAAATTAAAAACATACCCCCGAAGTAAAACCCAATAACCACATCACGTAGATACCAAGTTTGACTTCAAGGCCACAATTTGAAATTCGTGTAGATTAAGCAGATGGCACTGAAGCTGTGCACACCCATGAACAGTAAATGAAATAACAGAAGGCCACGATATCAACTGTGCGAAAACACCGTAAAAACACCACGGCCACTGTATTGAACCCTCAAGGTATCTCTCGAGTTCCTCGTCATCTCTCTCCTTTTTTTCAAAAAAACACCATACCATGCTACCGCAGCTGTAGCGACAAACAAAGTGGTCACCTGTAGGAGCTCACTTGTTCAGGCAACCAATATATCGCAACAACCACACTTAAGCGACACAAAACATACTGTCGCCTGGAAAAATCAAACTAAGCTACAAACAACACTAGAAAAGGCAGCAAAATCACGCTAGAACAGAAAGCAGGCACACGAACCTAACTGCAAAAATACCGACATTACTGTATTGGACCCTCAAGGTATCTCTCGAGTTCCTCATCATCTCTCTTCTTTTTTTCAAAAAAAACTACTGCCGACGCTGCCGCAGCTGTAGCGACAAACAAAGTGGACGCCTGCAGGAACTTACTTGTGTAGGCAACCGGTATATCGCAACAACTACACTTAAGTGACACAAAACATACTGTCGCCTGGCAAAATCAAACTAAGCTACAAATAACACTAGAAAAGGCAGCAAAATCACCGCTAGAACAGAAATTAGGCACATGAACCTAACCGCAAAAAACACTGACATCACTGTATTGAACCCTCAAGGTATCTCTCGAGTTCCTCATCATCTCTCTTCTTTTTTTCAAAAAAAACTATTACCGATGTCACCACCGCCGCAACAAATGCAGCCAAAGAAACTATAGAAACAATAAAACCTAATTTTTCGTGATTTCTAATAAAACTCACCCTCTAACATCCAGTCATATCGGAGCCCATTGTATCAATACGGCGACACAAAAACAAGAAAAAAATACTTTGACAGTACAAAAATCGGTAATCAGGTTTAATTATACGGAATAGTGAAAGGAAAAACTTGAATTTTGGATGTAATACAGAGAACAACAGACTTAAATCTAGATTTTCTATTGGGTTGAGCACATCTAACATGAAACTAATACAAAAGTTTAACAGAATAGACTGTTAAACTTTTGTACAACACTAGACTTAAAAAGAAAAATTCAGATTTAGAATTTTTTTAATTTATATTTTTCTTATATCTTGGACATTTTTGAAATTAATAGAAACAGATATGTTAGGCGAAATTGTAGCCCATGGCCCAGAAAGCAAATTGCTGATTATGAAAACTGCTCTTGAATTTTCAATCGTCCTCGGTGTGGGATCTTTCCATTAGTAGTGTTTGGTACTTTAGCACACATATCCAATTTTTTTATTGCCGTTTTTCTTTTGTCTTATGTCTATGCATTCCAATCCATTTCTTTGAATTTAACACCAACACATCCCTCCGGCACAGAGGTTTAAAACACTTTCTATACTGTGTAATTTTATTTTTTCTATTGTTTACAGTGCTGCCAAAGTAACTTAGATACTCGTGCTAGAAAATAAAGTTACATTATTCACTATAATTTTATGTTGTTTCAGCTTTAGCATAATAAATACAACAAGCAAAACTGATAAAATATCTTTGATCAGGTTCAAAAACAAACTTTTTAATATTATTAAAATGGTTATTTCAAACGAAACGTTTAAGAGGTAAAAATTGAAAATGAAAAGCTTTGCTAGGTGTAAAACTAGGTATAAAAGTGATCCCACAGAAGATGCAAAAACAATTCTTAAAACAAGCTTGTTAGCTGCGGGAGCCTTTGAGCTATAAATTAATCCGGAAGAAAAGGCCAAAAGGAATTTAAATAAAAAGGTAAAGGGCGCAGAGGTTAAAAACAGGGGATTGAAAAGATCAAATAATGCTGAACCTACGGCAGCCGCAAATCCTCCGAGCATTGGTCCTAACAACAGTCCGGATATTAAGCATGTAACATGTCCTAAGTGCATCATAGTGTGCCCGCCGGGAAGAGGTATTAAAACTTTTATGGATGTTGTAGTAAAAACCAGGGAAGAAAACAATCCTATAAAGATGATCTTTTGCAAAGTTTGTCTCATTTTTTTCTAATAACATCCTGTTTGTACACGTATAAATAAAACCGTCGGGAGCGTGATCATATGATATGCGATGGCTGCAATAATGAAATAGGCAACTTTATGAACGAAGAGATGGTTTGTCCGTTTTGTAGTAAAGACTTAAGTCATCTTTCAGGTGATTATGTAGAAAATAAAACATCAATGCAGCCGAGCGACTCGGGAAATATGTGCTTGGAATCAAATAAAAAGGTGTACGCTAAAAAAATTGCACCAATATCGACTTTCTGTTTCATGTTACTACAGATTGTTTTTTTTGTACCAATTGTCAATCTACTGTTCTTATTTGCGCTTTCTTTCAAAGACGGTGTTAATGAGAACATAAGAGCTTTTGCTCGATCTTTTTTAGTCTGGTACGCCATAATTTGTACTGCGCTATTGGCGTTGATCGTCGCACTGTTAATTAAAAGGTACCCCATAGATTTATTTTACTGGTTTACACAATTCAAATCAATAATAAACAGTATACCAGATTTTTGATAATTTACTGTGTTATTTAATTATATATTGTAAATTTTAGTTTTACTGTGTTAGAATATGTCTGTCGCTCGCGTGATGCTGCTTTGATTTCTACTTATGTTTTTTTGTGGAGGGTGTAGATTTATGGCCAGAAGATCTTTTGGAAAGAACTTGTTGGTAGGAACTTTGGGATGTGTAGGGGTTGTTTCATCTAGTTTAAGTTCATCTGGTGTGGGCAACGCCTTGTCAGGAAATGCGTGGTTGGCTTTATGTCTAGGCAGTGCAATGTTTGGAAGCTCAGTATGTTGGCCTTTTGGTACATGCGTTGTCGCTTCTGAATTTTTTGATTATATGAAATACAGGAATTATAACGAAGAAAAAATTGCCGAGATGAAAATAAAAGCGGAAGCTGATAAAGAGTTAGCAAACGCAAGTGCGTTTGACTATAGCCAGATGATTACTGTTTTTTATGAAAAACTTTTAATTAATGAAGAAGATTGTATTTTGAAGATTATAGAGGACTTGTCATTTCCTGAGGTTGGTAAATATCCACGAAAAGAGAGAATAGCTTTGGATTTAGGCTTCATATTTTCAGCAATGGATGACATACGATTGTTACCTTTTGAAAAATTTGTTAGGGGATTAAGTTGTCCGGAAGTGATTCTTAATCAGAGCAATCGTAGGAAAATGGAAGTGCGTAACTTAGATAAAGTACCGAAATATTTGCAGTATATTATTGACTATTACTTAACTGATTTAACAGATGAAGGAATACATGCAATCGCAAAATTTTTGTCAGAAAATTTAAATACTGAAGGAAAGGCAAAAGTACTTTCGCAGTTTTTTGATTACAATATGAATAAGATTAAATACAGAATATTAAATAATAAATCTTGTAAAAAAAGATGTTGTTGTTCAAAAATGACGATCGCACGACATCCAGACACGAAATAATGGCCTAATCTGATAATTTGTTTCGTGCAGTGTTTTTATCCAATTGTAGTCGGTATACAGCGTTCCTTTTTATGTTAGGTGTGTTGCGCATATCACTATTGTAAACACTTTAGTACGGATGGTATTTTTTAAATAATTAAAAAATTGATGGAAAGTCAAAAATGTCTTAAGAGTTTTTTTCTCAAAATGTGGACATAATTAAGAGTATGAGCCAAACTAATCAATAGAATCAAAAATAAATTTAAAATAGATTTGTCGTGATATTTTTCTACAAAATGGGCAGGATTCATACATTTATTCCATGCGGGGATTTAATTGTTGCCTATGTACAGCGTTTTTTTGTTGTTTTAGGTACGTTGTGCGTAAGGCAATTAAAAATTACCTTAACACAGACTACACTTTCCCCCCATGAAACTATTTCATACGGGGTTGTATTTTTATTTAATCGTTGCCGGTGTACAGTGTTCTTTGTCGTGGTAGGTATGTTGCCGCATAACGCTATTAAAAAATCATCTTAACACAGACTATAATCCACCCGTGAAACGTAGATGTCAACGTTGCCTTTGGGAGGAACTTTGTGTCAGTTTGTATACAAATCTCATGTTGCTATAGTAGACAAAATATCCTGGATTATTATTGCGTTGCTGTTAGCCGCTAGTAGTTACTTGAAAAACATGTAATCATCATAGGTATAAATTATTTGTTGATTTTAAACCTACTCTCGCCAGCTAAAAATTCCTCATATGGTCTGACTGGTAACTTGCTGTCTAAAATCAAAGGATCTTTGCCGTTATCTCTTAAAATGGGATTATACCTGAACAGCTTCCAGTGGCCACATTCAACGGCCCTTTTTTGTTCCACATCCGCGTTTACCATGCCGCCTTTTATTCCATGTTCGATGCAAGGCGAGTAAGCGATAATCAAAGAAACTCCCGGGTATTCAAACGCTTCCTTCATAGCTTTAATGCACTGGTTCATGTTGGCACCTAAAGCAACAGAGGCAACATATACGTCTTCATATGCCATAGCCATAGCGGCAAGATTTTTTTTCTTCATTTTCTTTCCACTCGACGCGAATTGAGCTATAGCACCCTTAGGGGTAGCTTTAGAAGCCTGCCCTCCCGTGTTGGAGTAAACTTCAGTGTCAAACACTAATATGTTTAAATTTTCACCGCTTGCGAATATATGATCCAAACCGCCAAAGCCGATGTCATAGGCCCAGCCGTCGCCACCAAAGATCCAGGTAGATTTTTTAGATAAGAAAATCCTTTGTTCAAGCACTTTTTTCAAGATTTTCTCAACCTCTGGACCTATTTCGATGTTTTTAGTAAACTCCTTACTGCTAATATAATCAAAGATGTCACTCGTAGTTAACTGATTCTTCTTAATATCGTCATACGTTTCTAAGTAACTTGAATATAAGGTACTCAATTTTTCATCCTTTGATTCTGTCACCAGCTTCTCTAAAATCCTATTAAGACAGTCCCTTCCGTATTTTCTGCTAAGCTCTAGCCCTAAGCCAAATTCTGCATTATCTTCAAACAAGGAATTCTGCCAAGCCGGACCTCGACCATCTTCTGTAATAGTATACGGAACAGACCCGGCGCTTCCACCCCAAATAGAGGAACATCCTGTAGCATTTGCTATATAAATATTTGGACCAAAAAGTTGAGTTACTAACTTGGCGTACGGCGTTTCGCCACAACCAGCACAGGCACCGGAAAATTCTAAAAGTGGTTTTCTAAATTGACTACCTTTCACAGTAAACATATTGAACTTTTCCGATATAACCTTTTTTTCAGGAAGTTTAACTAAGAAATCAAAGATATCTTGCTGTATACTGACCTTATTATCATTTTGAACCATATTGAGCGCTTTGTTAGATTTAATCCCCGGGCAGATATTAGCACACAAGCCACAAGAGGTACAATCTTTGCTGGAAATTCCTATACTAAAAAAGAGTCCTTCACCTTTAAGACCGATTGCTTCTTTGCAAGGAACCTCCACTGGCGCAGATTCCTTTTCGCTTTTATTTAAAATAAACGGTCTTATAACAGAATGAGGACATACCATAGAGCACATGTTGCATTGTATGCAATAGTCTTTGTTCCACTGTGGTACCATGGCAGCGGTGTTTCTTTTTTCAAAAGAAGAAGTTCCAAGAGGTAAAGTACCATCCAAATAAGGTAGAAATTTGGAAACTGGTAAGTTATTTCCCTCATATTTATTTAAAGTTTTTTGAATATCATTTGCAAACTTGTGCGTAAAACTGCACGGGGCACAGTCATGATCCGGGCAAATTTCCCCATTTTCGTGTGCATTTTTCAACTCTGAAGGTGAGAAATGAGCGTTTGTACCTTTTACAAGTTCCGGTTCTTTGCATTTAAACTTACACGAATTAAAGCCACAGCTCTGAGACATTCCATCACTTCCACAAATATCGTCCGATTCTAGAAATGGAAAAAGTTTACCCGAACTTTCTGCAAACTTTGATCCATTGCACACAAAACCACACGAATTATAATCACATTCTGGGAGCCGTTTCTCGCTTTCCGTTGGCATTTTTGCGCTGGCAAAAGATGACGGTACACCTATTCTTTTTACAAATTTCGCTCCATATTCTATCGCTTCATAATTCATCTTTACAACTTTCTCACCTTTTTTTCCGTAGGTTTTTAGTGCTGCCTCTTTCATATATTTAATAGCATCTTCAGAATCAATAATATTAGTTATTTTGAAAAACGCCGACTGCAAAATAGTGTTGACTCTACCACCCAGTCCAATATCTTTAGCTAGTTCTACAGCATCTATAACGTAGAGATCTATCCTTTTATTGAAAACATGGTATTTAACTTGGTCAGGTAAATGCGTATTTAATTCCTCTTCTGTTTTGTAAGGGCAATTAATTAAAAATTTCCCTTCAAACTTTATTTCGTTTACCATGGCCGGGTATTTATAAATATAAGAAAAATTATGGCAAGCTACAAAATCTGCATCTTTAACGTAATAGGCAGATCTTATTTTTTGTTTGCCAAACCTGAGGTGTGAAACTGTAAGTCCTCCAGACTTTTTAGAGTCGTAAGCAAAATACCCCTGTACAAACAAATCTGTGTTGTTTCCGATTATTTTTATGGAATTTTTATTAGCACTCACGGTACCATCGGAACCAAATCCCCAAAATTTGCAAG
Organism: Ruminococcaceae bacterium UBA3753; assembly: GCA_002372375.1. Taxonomy (GTDB): domain Bacteria; phylum Bacillota; class Clostridia; order Oscillospirales; family Acutalibacteraceae; genus UBA3753. The sequence goes on along the minus strand of DFGJ01000015.1, from coordinate 5,782 downwards.
AATAAGTATTTTCAGATGGTATGAAATCTATATTTTTTGTGGTCAAAGATAAATTAGTTACATCGTCATTTATTCCAACGGTGAATTGCTGTTTGGGCCTGAAACTGTCTTTCATATTATCAAATATAGCCAAAATGTCTTTTGGTGAGGTATCTTTTGAAGAAAGACCATACCGTCCCCGCAAAATTTTTACCCATTCACGTCCAGACGATAAAAAAGCAGCAGCAACATCTAAATAAAGCGGCTCACCCAGAGACCCAGGCTCTTTGGTTCTGTCTAAAACTGAAACACATTTTACGCTTTTTGGGATTATTTTTAAAAAATGCTCTAAAGAAAAAGGTCTATATAATCTAACTTTTACCAGTCCAACTTGTTCATTATGATCATTCAAATAATCTACGACCTCTTCTATTGTTTCACAAACAGAACCCATAGAAACAATTATTCTGTCTGGTTCTTTATGACCGTAGTAGTTGAACAGCGAATAATTTGTTCCCAACTTGTTATTTACCTTATTCATGTAATCTTCTACAACTTTAGGAAGTGCTAAATATAAACTATTGCTGGCTTCCTTTACTTGAAAGAAGATGTCGTCATTTTGAGCAGATCCCCTTAAAACTGGGCGCTCCGGATTTAAGGCGCGTTTTTTAAAAGACGTAACAGAAGAAAAGTCTAGCAAATCCTCTAAATCTTTGTAGTCCCACATTTGAACTTTCTGTATTTCGTGCGAAGTCCTAAAACCATCAAAAAAGTGTAGAAACGGAATTCTACCTTTAATTGCGCTAAGATGAGCAACTGCACTTAGGTCCATAACTTCTTGGGGACTATTGGAACAAAGCATTGCAAAACCAGTTTGTCTACATGCATAGACATCAGAGTGATCCCCAAAGATGGAGAGTGCGTGACCTGCAATGGTACGAGCGGCCACATGAATCACACAGGGCAATAGTTCACCTGCTATCTTATACATGTTAGGAATCATCAGCAAAAGCCCCTGTGACGCTGTGTATGTCGTTGCAAGACTTCCTGCACTTAAAGCGCCGTGTAAAGCTCCAGCCACACCCGCTTCGGATTGCATCTGGGTAACTTTAACAACATTACCAAAAAGATTTTCTTTCTTTGATAGATTAGCGTATTTATCTACAATATCTGCCATTACAGAAGACGGAGTTATTGGGTAAACAAAAGCAAGTTCCGTAAAAGCATACGAAACATAGGCTGCAGCGGTGTTGCCGTCTATAGTTTCTAGTCTTCTATTTGTAACCATGAAAATTTTCCCTCTCTGTTAAAGTACAATCGGCAGCAATAATTGTAAGACCTAATAATTGAATTTTAAAAATATTTTTATAAAAGGCAAATGGTATGTAGTTGAGTTCTTTATTTTATGGTACAATACTTGCATATTTTAATTTTATAAGTAGGAAGGTGTGGAAATTTATGAAATATCAGGCTTTGTGTAGTTGTGTTGCTGGCTCGACACTTTTATTTAGTCAAGTTGGAACAATGCATGCATTTGAGAAAGTTCAAGGCGTAAGTTCTCGAAAACATAAAAAGACGGATGCCGAATTTACAGTGCCCTATTGTTTTAAAAGTGTAGATGGATATGTAGGTGGAGGGAGTAGCTTTAGTGGATGCATTATACCCAGCGAACAAAGTACCATGTGCTCTGTTGCGGAAAAAGGAGTGAGCGGGAGAGCCCTTAAATGTGAGGTGAAGTCACAAAAAGTTGGAGCTGGGTCTGTTTTGAAAAGATGGTTAAAGTCGAGCATTTCATTTGCCGCAGGTGTTTTCGGTGGAATATTTAATGTGCTAGAAAAAACAATTGACTTGAAGATGCTTTGGCGATGTATCAAAGTGGTAGGTAAAGGTTTTATCACTTTTTTTGACTCCGACACTGAGTCCAAAAATAATCAATCAACTTTGGACTTGTTGTGCTTTTTAGAATCATTAAATTTCTCACTTTTTGACGCAGAAAAGAGCAAAAAAGCGCTGGAAAAACTTTTAAAGTTGGTAAAAGTCAATTTAGGCGTTTATCATTTCGATTCATTAGAAACTTTTTCGCAAATGGATGTTGATTCACAGGTGAATATTTTAGAATCTCCTTTTTTCGTTTGCCCCATGAAAAAGTCGGACACAACGCTAGTGATACGTTCAAGCATTAATCGAGAACGATTTATCGAGATAAAGAAGGAAAGTTTCGTAGACTTCGCCACTTCAGTGATTAGTGGTAGCTCATTCGGTGATTGCTACCATAAAGATGGTACCTGGAAGACGGACGTTTTAGAGCGGCTTAAGTTGGGTTTTAGCAGAATATGTACCGGTGCGTTGTTTGTACCAGCATTTGGATATTTCTTACTTCCTTCTAGAGAATTAAGAAGTTATTGTCGGAGAGTGTCTTTTGTTGCATGGCTCGCTCTAGGCTGTCTTTATTATTTCCCGCGCGCAGCAGTTAAAGGAAGTCGTGAAACTTTTAAAGATCTTCGTGGTTTGCTACTATGGTAAGTTTAATTTTTAGGAGTGCTATGATTTCTGTCTTTTCTTTTTTGATATATGAACGACTTAGTGGTGTTGTTTGGTGAAAATGTTACGTTTACGCTGATGGCGGAAGAGTGATTTTTAGTATCGTTGTATAAGTGGTGACTTATGTCTTAGTTTCACAGATTTATAGGTTAAGGTACACAAGAACTAAGGCGTATCCTTCCAATACAGAGATGGTACACTGTTTTTCAACAATCACGTTACTTATTCCAAGTGGAAAATTAGCGTGTAGGTAACTTTCTTTTAAGCTATATTTGAGGCCTTTGTAGCTTACTTTACAGCACTTTTCACCAAAAGGAAATACCGATATGGTCTTTCCGATTTGGTTTCGAATTGCTACTATGTTTCCTTGCTTTAAAACAAAAGCTCTAAATGAATCGGATACAAACTGGTGTGCTATATTTCTTTCGGCCAAGTATTTAGCTACACAAAAATTAGCGTAGGAATGATCTAATCGTTGTCCCAGACCTCCAAAAATTTTGAACTCTTTTGCCCCAAGATCTATAGCCTTTTTAGCTGCAAAAAAAATATCGGTATGCTCTTTTTCTTTAGGTAGCTTTATAATTTTCGTGTTTTTTAAAAAGCTTGCGGTGTTTTTGGACACGACTACTGGTTTATTGTAAGTTTTAACCGTACTAACCGGCAACACATTAGCTATTTTAGTTAGAATGTCTTTTTCATTTAATAAATTATTAGAGATACTCTTTTTTAAAGATGGTGCGCAGAGTGAACCTGGCGCGCACTTTCCGTTGCTCAGACTATTCTTTGATTTTCTAAGTAGTTTATTACAGAAACCTATGCTTTTATAAATTTTTTTATTAAAGAATACAGAATCCATGTCACCAACGAATAAATTAGGACTAAAATTAATTTTTTTCAAATGATTTAATCCGCCGTCTGCAGCAACAACCAGATCGGCTTTCTTGCACTCCTTCAAAAGTAAAGAATAGTTTTTAAAAATAGCACTTCCTACAACTACACATCGCATGCTTAAAGGACCTTACTGCTAAACTTGTCTAAACGGAACTATTTTTTCGAAATAAAACTTGATTTCACAGTAATGAATTACAAAATTTTCTAATTAAATTATAAGGTGCTTTGAGGGAAGTACGAAAACTTTTCCTTGCCTGTCTTTTATCTTAAAAATTCTCTAATCAAAAAACCAGAACAACAAACTGTACTGCGCATTGAAAAATTTATTAAAACCTTCCAAATAACTTTCAGGGACAAAAATACACGCCACCCCATATTTTTAAATTTAAAAATGTTTCCTTGCATGTCTTTTACCTTAAAAATTCTCTAATCAAAAAACCAGAACAACAAACTGTACTGCGCCATTGAAGATTTAATTATAATTCACCAAATAGCTTTTAGGAATAAAAAGACACGTCATTCAACATTTTTGAATTTAAAAATGTTTTCTTGCCTGTCTTTTACCTTAAAAATTCTTTCATCAAAAAGCCAGAACAACAAACTGCACTGCACATTGAAAAATTTATTAAAACCTCCCAAATAACTTTCAGGGACAAAAATACACGTCAACCCACATTTCTGAATTTAAAAATGTTTCCCTGACTGTTTCGTAGTTTACAAATTCTCTCACCAAAAAACCGGAACATGAACGGTGTCATTGCAAATTCCGTTACAATTTTCCACATAGCTTACATTAACAAAAATACACAACATTCACCACTTTTGAACACAAAAATCCACACGCTGGCTATTTATAAAAATATGCCATCACAATAGAAACTCTGATGCTAAAAGAAGAATTAAACCATATATGTTTTAAAAAACGAATCAATTTTATTAAATGGAATTTTGTCTAAATTATCGTACAAATCTGTATGAACAGCGTCGTCAACTATAAACAGTTCTTTATTTTCCGCATAATTACCTCCAGCTGTCATTTTTTTATATGCATCTTCACTAAAATAACGAGAGTGTGCTTTTTCACCGTGAATCAAAAGGACAGCACTCCGTATTTCATTAACATAACTACAAATGGGTTGATTTAAAAAAGACATACAGCCCACACTTGCCCAACCATCATTGGAATTGCCACTCCGTTCATGGTAAGCCCTGCCTTTATAATAAGCGGAATAATCTTTTACAAAAAAGGGAGAACTCTCAGGAACCGGCAAAGGCAGACAACCCCCGGCCATCCTGTATGACTTGTTTTTAAAGTCCACAGTCCTCTGATTATTTAACTGAACCCGCAGCCTATAACGTGCTTCTTCATCGTCTTGTTCATCAAAATAGCCGTTTGCGGTAACTCTAGACATGTCATACATGGTGACTGCAACGGTAGCCCTTATTCTTGTATCCAACGCAGCGGTGTTTAATGCAAACCCGCCAAAACCACATATCCCAAGTATCCCTACTCTTCGCTGATCAACCCTCTCATCGCAAACAAGATAGTCTATAGCAGCCTGAAAATCCTCAGTGTTGACATCAGGTGAAGCCATGCGCCTTGGGAAACCTGAACTTTCGCCTGTAAAAGACGGATCAAAAGCAACAGTCAAGTAACCCAATCTGGCCAAAGTTTGCGCATAAAGTCCAGAACACTGTTCCTTAACCGCACCAAAAGGCCCACTAATTGCTACAGCCGGCAACGCAGAATCCACGTGAAGAGGAGCATACACATCCGCGACAAGCGTAATCCCAAACCTATTATTAAAAGTAACCTTCCGGTTCACAACATCGTCACCCTTGGGAAACGTCTTATTCCAACCAGAAGTTGTCACAATATCCTCAAACATCTAAACAAATCCGCCCTTTATTGCAAAGATAAACCACATGATGAGCCCTTGAATATACCAAAACGGCGCAACGCAAACGACTACAGGCAAACTTCCACCCGACACTCAAACACTAAAAGTTACTGAAGCAAACTCGTTACCTTGTCTTCCGAAAGACCTAGACTCAGCAAAAAACAAGGGCGATACCTGCCAAAAGACAGAAAAAACAACTGGAGGCGCCACCCAGATTTGAACTGGGGCTCAGGGTGTTGCAGACCCATGCCTTACCACTTGGCTATGGCGCCGAGACCGAACAACTGGAGCGGGTAACGGGGCTCGAACCCGCTACCTCCACCTTGGCAAGGTGGCGCTCTACCCCTGAGCTATTTCCGCAAGATTTGCTACGAATTCCAATTCGTATGCGTGCTAAACATCCAATGCCGTACACTGAAAAGTGCGAGAGGAGGGACTTGAACCCTCACGCCAAGGGCACTAGATCCTAA
>DFGJ01000044.1 GCA_002372375.1 Ruminococcaceae bacterium UBA3753 | reverse complement strand
TTAGTGGAGTTGTTGTAGATTCAAATGTTTGTTTCATAGATTTCCCGTCGGTTATAAAAAACGGCGGGTTTAACGGATTTGGCAAAGAATCCGTGCCACCAACAAATGACAAAAAAGAAGATATGTTCAAATATTACACGGTGCAAAAAAGCGACACTTCGTGGGGAATAGCACAAAAATATCACACCACAGTTAGCAAAATAGCAGCTGAAAACAACATCAAAAACGTGAGTTTAATTTATCCGGGGCAGGTGTTTAAAATCTGATTTTCTTTCCAGGAACTACTTTAATGCAGGAAATGATTTAGCTTTTCCGCTTTTTTGATTTTGACTTTAGACTTGCTAATGTCTCCGGTTTCCACAAATTCTTTGCCAAACTCACGCACAAGTTCTTGGTAAACTTCGTTTTGTGCATGAACCTCCGGTTGCGACGGGTTTTTCAAAACATCTTTCATCGCGTCACCGTAACTTTTGTACCAAATCTTCTCCGGGGCATAAGGCAAGTCTAGAACAAAGCCAAATTTTTCAATTGCTTCGCTCAGCGGCAAACCAGAGAGTGTTTTTTCTTCTGCTGTTATATCATCTAAACCCAAAAATGCGCGGTGTTTTGATTCACCAGTCAGTGCAGCATAAAAAATACTAACTGCCGTCTTTTTCCTTGACCAATCTAGGTAATATTCCATATATTTAGTGTCACTCAAATAAGGTTTTGGTGGTTCTGTATATGGCCTTGAAAACATGTTAGCAAGAAAATTTGATGCAATGTAACAAAGAGACGTCCATATTGGAACTTTTGCTTTTGCTTTTTTTCCCGTCTTTTTTTCTTCGAACTTTGCATCATCATATGCCAAGACGTCCGTTAAAACCCCAAAACCTGTGCCAAGTACAACAGCAACTGCTGCTTTTTTGTTATATGGCACAAAAAAATCTAAAAATGAAGGATTACTTTGTCCACGAGACAACTTATATTCTAGATCAATTTCTTCTTTACGATCTTTTAATCTCTTTTCAGCATCAGAAACGCTTTTTAACAACCTTTGTCCAACTTCTTGGTAACGGTCTTTTGAACCAAAAATCTGGTAGGTATGATGGGTATTATAACAAGGTTCCAAGCCTGATTCTATACGGTCCAATTCAAAATTCAGGCCGTTGTGGGTATAACGAGAGCGTTCTTCCCATTGTTCTACTCGCTCATCCAAAGTACATTTAAATAAAACTTTGTGCTTTTTATTTGGTGACACATACCAAGTTAACTCTTTGCCGTTCTCATCCACAGAACTTTCATAGGTCCAATCATTCGAATACCTCCACAATTTATAATCTTCTAAATGTGGCACGCAATATTTTTCGTAATCTTCTGAGCTTTTAACAATTGTATAACACCAACAAGTGGAATTGTTAATAACTATGAACGCCAACAACATAACAATACTTGTAACAATTTTTTTAATAATTTGTGCAATCACTAGTACAATACTCCCCTTTTTTAGACTCTTTTTTAGAAACCAATTCTTTACAACCTTTTCTCGGAATCAATGGGCAATAAGCGTCTTTATCTTTCCGCACACAACTATCTATCTTCTTGACTATATATTCAGCACAATCATCTAATATTTCTAAACATCCCAGTTCATCACACAAATCTATTGCTAATTTTTGCAAACTGGTTTTGCTTGGATCCGGTATCCCTTCAATTTTCCTGAACATTGAAATCGGAGTCAGTTTACACTTTGGGTTATTTGAAACCACAGAATAAAATGCGTTTTTGCCGATCCATAGACCATCTTTTATGGCATCTTTTAGTTTTTCTTGCGCAATTTCTGCATTGCTACGAGTGTAAGAGATATCTATGCTTTTTTGTGCATAGTTTTCTTCTAATAATCTCTGTGCCGCGTAGTTGTATTCGCTGTAGAGCTGGTAAATCCCACCACCAACTGCCACAATTATTCCTATGCCTGTTCCCCAGCCTATCACTTTCCCAATTGAATTCTGTATCAACTTTTCCGCTCCTTCCTTTAAAACTTTCTCTGCTGCTTCTTTGCTAATCTTTTTAGCTATATATCTCGTAGTAGCATCAGCAACAGTGCCCACTGTGGCGCCAACTGCTCCAACTCCGCCAGTATAAAGTACCTTTTTGCCAGTACCCACCTCGCCATAAGCCCTTCTTACTGTTTCTTCTTTATTGTTTATGAACTTTGGCTGCATATTCCACATTCTTTTTGCCATATCTTTTTTATCTTTTTCGGATATTTCCGTGCCTTTGCATAGTTCTTCTATTTGTTTTATAAAGTAATTCTCGTCATTAACAGTAAAAGTAGGCACATCAATCGGTGTTTCTTCACCATACCACCAGTCTCTTATAGCTCTAAAAGGGCCTTTATAAGCGTTTTTTAAGTTCTGGAAAGCCGCTTCTTTTAGTTCTCTAGCATCAAGTTTATTGTTCTGAACAATAGCTTGTCTCTCTATGAGTTCCGCAATTAGCGGAGTATACAATTTTTTATGTTGATTATTGTTTACGAAAAAATCTAGAGTGTCTATGTGCAATTGATATCCGTCTTCTTCTTGGGTTGCGGAATTCTCGTATTTACCGTTTTTAATCACTTTTTCAATTATCTTTTTGTCGTCAACATCGGGCTCTTCACAAAAATTAGCAAAAACAGACGGTATGGGACTAGTTAAAAAGGTGCAGATAGTCGCAGACGAGATAAATTTTCGCATAAAAAACCACCTTTTATAAAAAAATATTTTTGACAAAAAGTTGAACTTTGAGTCCGAGATATTGTACTCGAAAATTTTAAAAAGTGTAAAAAAAGTTTGTTTTAAGCGTTTTAAGTACAAAAATATGCGTTTTCGTTAATTTGCAAATCTAAATAGACTATATTAATATTCAGATTGAACAGTGCTTTGTCGAATTTGCCTTTAAAAATTTAGAATAGGTTTTGTATATGGGAGAAGTAAACAAAAGTATTTATCCTTGTTTAAAAGCTTTGTGCTCTTTAAGAGAAGATGGCGTAGAAAATTTAGCAAAAATTTTGGGTTTCAGCAGAGGAACTATGCTTTCACGCCTTCATGGTGTGAGCGAATTTTCCTTGCGAGAAGCAAACGTATTGTCGAGGTACTTTGACGTCCCTATAGAAATCTTGTTTACGAGGGACTCCGAGCTAATAAAAAACGTAATTGCAGAATCTATCAAAAAAAGAGGCGCTTTTCGTGGCTACACTATTTGAAATGGCACCAGAGGTTAAGTTTCTATACGACTTGCTATCAAACGAAGAAATTGACGCAAAAACTTTTGAAGACACTTTTGAAGGCTTGGGCGCTGATCAAAAACTTGAAGGTTGCGTTTATGTGCAAAAGCAACTAGAAGCTGATTTAGAGATGTTCAAAAAAGAGAAAGACCGCTTAAAGCGCCGGATGTTAACTATTAATAACAACATAGAAAAAATAAAAAAGAACGTCCTTGAATTCATGCTATTTACTGGCATAAGCTCAGTTGATGCTGGGACTTTTAAGGTGCGCATAGGGCGGTCTGAAAAAGTAGTTGTGACTAATGAGGAGGACCTGCCAGACAGATTTTTAATGCCCCAAAGACCAAAAATTAACATTGCTGAGATCAGAAAAGAGCTGAAAAACGGCCAAACTGTTAGTGGCGCAACCCTGGAAGAAAATGAATTTTTAGTGATAAGGTAGGTAAA
>DFGJ01000032.1 GCA_002372375.1 Ruminococcaceae bacterium UBA3753 | reverse complement strand
TAAAAGGGAAAACTTTTGACAGCAAAAAGGAAGCTAAAAGATATTCAGAGCTTTTAGAGCAAGAAGAGCGTGGTAAAATATCTGGGTTGCAAACCCAAGTTAAGTTTGAATTAATTCCGAAACAAAAAGGCGAAAGGGCTTGCACCTACATAGCTGACTTTGTTTATAAAGATCCTGAACAAAATCTAGTAGTAGAAGACGTCAAAGGATCACCGAAAACTTTAACTGAGGTCTACCGGATTAAAAAGAAGCTGATGCTACAAGTCCACAACATCAAGGTAAAAGAAATCTACTAAAGAGGTTTGACTTTCAAATGTTTAGGTTTAAAATACCTCTAAATAGCACAAAAACCCAAAACCCGGAAAGTTCAACCGAAATCGAAAGAAACCGAATTAAGGATTATGAAAGATAGTTTAACCTTCCAAAAGCACTTTGTCAATAGGGAAAATAAAGTTCTATTTATTAAATAAAAAAAAGTTTTCAACAACATTAAAGTTATATATTTTAACCAAACAAGAGTTTAAAGAAAGGTTCAAGACAGAATTATTCAAAATCATACAAAATATTTATTTTGTATGATTTTGAAATTCAGAGTAATGGGTTCTTCAAAACTTTTCAACATAACAGAAACGAACAATAAAATCAAATCACGTGGTCAAGTAGAAAACAAAAAAAAGAACAAAGTCCGCAAGGAAAGCTTTGTTCTAATACCAGGTTTGGCCGTATGCGACCTTGGCCTAAAAGGAAATGAGTTACTTATATACTCCATCATTTTCGGATTTAGTCAAGAGGAAAATCAAACTTTTCGTGGAAGTCTTAGATATTTGATGGATTGGACAGCGCTTAGCAAGCCGGCAGTTATAACAATTTTGAAGACTCTCGTAAAAAAAGGTCTCATTAAGAAAATAGAGCGTTTTGAAAACAACGTTAAGTTCTGTGAGTATTACGCTACAAGGCTGCGAGGTGGTGGAGATGACGGTGGTGGAGGAGATGGAGAAGTACCAAAAACGGGAAAAGAAGATGATCAAATTAGTGATGATCAACCCGGTAAAGAAACTTTACCAGAAACATCTTCAAAAGCAGATAATTGCTCAACTTTACCGGTGGTAAAGAAACTTAACCAGGGTGGTAAAGAAACTTTACCTAATAATATAGAAGATAATATAGGTATTAACAGTATTAATACTATTATTACTAATAGTATTAATACTTCCTCATCGGTAAAAAAACCGATAGAGGGTGGTCAAGTTAAAAACAAAAAAAATGATCAAATTGATCAAAGCGAAAAAAAGAATCAAAAGAAAATTCTTAAAACCAAAACCTTAGAAAAAGAGTTTCAGTCTATTTGGGATACATACCCAAACAAAAAAGGCAAAGCCAAAGCTTTTAATGCGTACTTAAAAGCAAGAAAAAACGGAACAACAGCTGAAGAAGTCAAAACCGGAGTCGAAAATTACAACAAAGAAATCCGTGCTAAGAGCGTTGATCAACAATACGTAAAGCACGGCGACACCTGGTTTAGAAACAGGTGTTGGGAAGACGAATATAACACTCCACCTAACACAGGGTCTAAACCAAGTTATGCAAGTTATAACATAAACGACTACGAAAAAACAATGGACTCAATTGATGAGTACGACAGTTTTTATGGGACGGTCATAATTTGAGGGCGTTCCATTCTTAAAAAAGGACTTTAGGCTTATGTGTTCGGATAATTGCTTTTTAAATAGTGTTTAAATCGGTTCTAAATGGGCAAATTTCATTTTTTAAGTGTTAACCATATAAAACTACTATAATAAAAACAAAATGCGTTTAAAGAGCGTTTAAAACGATTTTAGAGATATAGGATTTTGAGGTGTTTTTTGTTGGAAGCGATTTCCAAGTTTTCAGAAGCAGTAATTTTAGTTTTACTTTGGATTTACTTTTTTAAGTGGTGATAGAAATACCTTTATTTTGGCCTCTAATAGCCTAAATTTTAATTTTTATTTCTAGTTAGTATAATTTACCTCTTAAAAAACAAAGTAGTCTTAAAAGCTGTTTAAATTGATTTTAGAAAACAGGAGGTAAAAAGTGAAATCTTTCATGGAACTTTTAGCAGAGCAATTAAAGCGATTAAAGGCTAAATATGGACTCAAAGCTAATAAAGAAAAAAGTGCTGACTTTAAGCGCGACTCAGAAAAAAGAATTCTAGAAAATTTTAATAATCGTATTGGTGACTTAGACAAATATGATCACCATGAATGCCTTGTTTGTAAGAACCGTGGCAGTTTTATGAAAATTGATGAAAAAGGTTACTTAGTTAATGTGCCTTGTAAATGCATGGAAACAAGAAAGATGCTACGCAAACTTAAAAAAAGCGGTCTTTCTACTAACTTGCAAAAATTGTCGTTTAATAGTTTTTTGGCAGAGGAACCATGGCAGGAAGCTCTAAAAAAAGCTGCTTTAAATTTTACGCAAGATGACCAGTGTCCTTGGTTTTTTATTGGTGGCCAAAGTGGATGTGGTAAAACACATCTTTGTACTGCAATAACTGCATATTATTTGGGGCTGGGTAAATCTGCTCACTACATGCTTTGGCGGGACGAAATAACTAAAATCAAGAGTGCTGTTACTGATTTTTCAGAGTATACAAGACTTGTAGATCCTCTCAAAAAAGTTGATGTTCTGTATATCGATGATCTATTCAAAACAGGCAATATCGCGAAAATAGATTCTTCTGGTCCAACAGTCGCTGACGTAAATATCGCGTTTGAAGTGTTGAATTCTAGATATATTGATGAAAACTTAATAACTATAATATCTAGTGAACTTGTACTAAAAGATATTGCAAAAATTGATGACGCTGTTGCTGGGAGGATTGCCGAAAAGACAGGGTCTGAGAAGTATTGTTTGAATTTGCCAAAAGACAGCTCTAAAAACTACAGATACAAAAACAGGAGGGGAAGCAAGGATTCAAAATAAAAACTTAGACGCTGAATGCAAAAAGCTAAAAGAAAAGCTTCTGCGATTATTTGAAAAAAAAGACAGGCTCGAACAAATGATCAGATTAAAAGCTGTTTACTACGATGATATTAAAATCCAAAACAATGGTCCTAAAGACCGTTTTGTCTTGTACCTTGAAAAAAAAGAAAAGCAAAAAATAGAGGAAAAAATCCTTGATACTATCAAAAAGTTGAACTTCAAGTACAAGAATTTGAATAAAAATAGCAAATAAAAAGCTTGATTTTTGTTTATGGTGTTGATATAATAAATATAATGTGTGCTTTAACTATCTTTACGGAGAACATGATATTACTGAATAGAGACAAAAGAGGTGTGTGTGGTGTACAAGACTTGTCCTTGGTGTGGTGGTATTCATCCGTTTACTGCAGGGAGGTGTGAAAGAAGCCGATACAAGATCGGTTACGATGGCAAAGCCCGAAAAGATGCAGGGCATAAAATTAGACAAAAAGCGGCTTGCGATAAGTTAGTAAAGCTGTTTAAAGAGGATTGCTATAACTTATGCGCTGTATGCCTAAAAGAAGGGATATACAACTCGCACAGAGTTGAGGTGCATCATATTGAAAAAATCAGCGAAAGACCGGATTTAGCATACGATTATGACAACCTAATTTGCTTGTGTTCGCAGCATCATCATTTCGCTGAAAAAGGTGGGTACACTAAAGACTTCTTACGTAAAATAAGGCCCCCCGGGGTTTTGATGAAAGTTTGAAAACGCGGGAAAAATCAACCCGCTAATATTTCTTTACAAAAATATTAAATTCTATAGTTTTTTGGAAGCTATAGAATTTATTGATTTATAGAAAGGTTTAATTTTTATATGAATGAAATAAAAATAGAATACTTAGCTTTAAGTGACATGAAACCCTATGAAAATAATCCAAGACTGAATGATGATGCGGTTAAATATGTAGCAAACTCAATTAAAGAATTTGGCTTTAAAGTTCCAATTATTATTGACCAAAACAATGTTATTGTGGCAGGACATACAAGGTTAAAAGCAGCAGAAATGTTAGGATTAAAAACGGCGCCCTGTGTTCGGGCAAATGATTTAACTGAAAATCAAATTAAAGCTTTTAGAATTGCGGATAATAAAGTTTCTGAGTATTCTTCATGGGATTACGAGAAACTTAATCTTGAGCTAGATGAAATAGACCTAGATATGCAAGACTTTGGATTTACAGAATACGAAAACAACGAAAACATCTTAAATGATTTATACCACGATGATAATTTTGAAAAGCGTGATATATTATCCGAGTTTTACAATGTTACGGTTTCTTTCCCGATTGAGTATAAAACTGCTATACAAAACTGGATAAAAGAAAATGAAACCGGAGCGCTTGCAGACTATATAATTAAAAATCTATTGGAGGTGTAATTATGCCTCTATGTGGCTCACAAGTTGTCTTATGCGACCTTCCGATAAGATTTGATACTTATCGCGGTTGTACACACCAGTGCAAGTATTGTTTTGCTACTAGAAAAAACTACAGTATGAAAGACGTAAGGATAGACGAAACGCATAAGCAATTGATTAATTTCATCAAAGGCAAACGAGTACAGACAACAAGTTGGTGTGACTGGGATATCCCGCTACATTGGGGAGGAATGTCTGACCCATTTCAACCAGCAGAGAAAAAATTTAGAGAAAGCTATAAATGTTTAGAAGTATTTAAAGAAACTCAATATCCATTTGTAGTTTCAACAAAGGGGAAATTGATAGCCACCGATGAATATTTAGATTTAATTAAGCAATGTAATTGTGTAGTACAAATTTCTTTAGTTTGCCCTGAATTTGATATTATCGAGCGCGGAGCACCGAAATTTGCTGAGCGGCTAGAAATTGTTAAAAAAATATTTCCGCATAAAAGAGTAAATATCCGTATACAGCCTTATATGATTGAGTACCATGATTCAATTATGAACAGCTTAGAAAAATTTGCTGAAGCTGGTGCTTATGGAGTTATTATTGAAGGAATGAAATTCATAAAAGCTAAAAAAGGATTAGTCAGAGTTGGAGGAGATTCAGTATACCCTATAGGAGCTTTAAAGCCTAAAGTAGCCCAAATTAAAGAGAAAGCTCATAAGCTAGGAATGAAGTTTTATAGTGGAGAAAACAGATTGAGAAGTATGGGCGATGATCTTTGTTGTTGTGGAATAGACGGGCTTGAAGGTTTTAAAGGCAATTCATTCAACATTAATCACATTATCCACGGTGGTGAATTTGAAATGACACCGGCGATGGAGAAGGCTCCAGCTACATCTATGAAAAGTCTTTATCAGCAAGCTGGGTCTTGGGAAAAACTCAAAAGCATGACGTTTAAAGATATTATGATTAATGAATACAAAAACAAAGAGGATTATTTTAAAGGGATACTAACTGATAAAAAGAAGTAAAAAGGGGTCAGAGTAGTGATTAAAAGCCCTTATGATTTAACGCCGGTAGAATTACATGAAGGTTTATATCTTAAAAGAGACGACTTGTTTCAACCGTTTGGAGAAAACACCGTAAACGGTGGTAAATTACGGCAATGTTATATGCTTGTAGAAAGCGTTAAAAACAATTTTAACGGGGTTATAAGTTGCTGTAGTATATATTCACCCCAAGCGCCAATAACAGCAGCAGTAGCCCATAACTTTGGTATAAAATGCGTTATTTGTTATGGAGGCACAACTTATGAGCGGCTAAGACTTTATAGAATGCCCACTATATGCAGGCGCTACAAAGCAAGGATAAGAATTATAAGCAAAAGTGGAATCCATAAAATACTTTACAATAAAGCAAAAAAGATAGCGCAAGAAGAAAAATTGTTCGTGGTAGACTATGGGTTTAATATTACAAATTATTCAGACATTCTTTTGAGTGCTGTTAGCAACCAAGTCAAAAATATTCCCGAAGAGCTAGATAACCTTGTAATTACTTGCGGGAGCGGGATTACGACCATAGGAATTATAATTGGACTGCATAAGTTTCATAAAAAGGTTAAAAAAATATACCTGGTGTGCACTGCTCCAAACCGGGACAAGCTTATTAGGGAAACAATTTCAAAACATGGGATAAAACAAAGCTATACCATGATTGATTTATTCCACACGAAAGGCTTTAAATATGAGGTTGGAGTAAAGGAGTCTATAGGTGCTATAGGATTTCATCCAAATTATGAAGCAAAAGCGTTTAGATGGCTTAAAAACAATTTAAATTATAAAGAGCAAAAAACTCTTTTATGGATAGTGGGAAGCAAACCAATGCAGTAAAAGGAGAATTTAAAAACGTTTAAATTTGATATAACTTGGTTTTTAGCGGCTTTATCACTTTCAGGTAATGTATTTAATATAAAAAAGAGTGTTGTGTGTTTTTATATTTGGGCTGTAGGTGAATTATTTTGGATGATTCTAGACATATATAATGGTGTTTATGGGCGGGCTTTTTTAGACCTAACACAGTTATGTTTTGCTTTATGGGGGATTTACGAGTGGGGCATAAAGAAAGAGAGGGATAAGCGTGAAAAAAATAGACTTAAACAAACAAGCTGAAGAGATTATAAAAATTGCAGAAGCAAGCGGTGTACAGTCTAATTTTTTCTTTTTGACTACTTTTAAACGTTATCAAGTACAGTTAAATATTTTAATAGACTTAGAAAAAAATCTTAAAAGTGAAGGTATGCTTGTTAGCAAAGAATATGTTAAAGGCAGGAAAAATTTGTACTGTAATCCTGCCGTTGCTGAATACAATAAAACAACGGATAGTGCCAATAAAACTGTGGGTACGCTTATAAAGATTATAAAAAGTTTTAATGTGGAAGAAGCCCCCGAAGAACTAGATCCTTTGGTGAACTACTTGGCTACAAGTAACCGAGCTTCCTGTTTCAACCACTACTGCGTTGGCTACGATGATACGTAACTCAACATCTTACACAATGTCCACAGGCGCATAAGTTTGGGCTATTCCATCCCTACTGTATATTTAGTTTTATGCTACATTAGCGAGTAGTCGTAATCCTTCGTTTAGGATATTGATATCTGCGTTTTGGTCACGGCTTATTGTTAGACCACAATCACATATCATTTTGCGGATTTGTAGGTTTTTCATTTCAGGATGTATTTTTCCACAACAATGACATATCTGTGATGATGGAAACCACTTATCTACTTTTACAAGATATTTATTTCTGTCAGACAGCTTATACTCAAGCATTGATAAGAACATTCCATAGCCATTATCAAGAGTGGCTTTGCCATTAACAAAACCTTTGTTAGACATAGACTTCATGTTCAGCGATTCTACACATACAACATCATACTGATTGGCTATCTCAGTAGATATCTT
>DFGJ01000038.1 GCA_002372375.1 Ruminococcaceae bacterium UBA3753 | reverse complement strand
CCAGAATACGCCTCTATACACTGACTTATTATTTCTTCAGCTTTGTCACGTCCTTCAATGCCGGAAATAAAAGTCTTCTTGCCTTCCAAATCTTTATAAACAGTGAAAAAGTGCGACATTTCTTTAAAAATATGCTCTGGTAACTCTGTATAATCATTGAAAGAACCATACACGGGATCATCAGTTAGCACAGACAAAATTTTGTAATCGTTTTCGCCGTCATCGACCATACTAATAACCCCTATCGGCTTACACTTCACTAAGGTGAGTGGCGCTATTTTTTCATTACAAATAACTAAAACATCTAAAGGATCATTGTCTTCAGCATAAGTGCGAGGTATAAATCCATAATTGGCTGGGTAGCAAGTAGAAGTATGCAAAATTCTATCCAGCTTCAGCATACCAGTCTTTTTATCCAACTCATATTTCATCTTACTGCCTTTTGGTATCTCAATTACAGCCCAAAACTTCTCACTAGTAATTTTACCAGGATCAATATCGTGCCAAATATTCACATTCCTACCTCCAAACAAAAAACGCAAGCGAGTACTCGCCTGAAATTTTACCTAAAAAATTTTGCAAAGTCAACTATACTGCCTCCTTAGCAGCACTCAAACTCTACACACAAGTTTAAAGCACAAAAACTTAGACCGAAATCAAACAAAAAAAGACACACAGAAACAACTTTTTGTAAAGTGCACATGTGTCCTTTTTGTATAAATCAGTAAGGCAAGAAAACAGCAGCAACCCACCGTTAGCTAATTGAACAACGTTCCTTGTGCTAACCGCTGGTAATCGGCATTACTAGCGTACCAAACTGTTCGCTCGGGGAACCGGAGTTTGTCACTATATTCAACAAAAAAACTACTATCACCGTATTTAAAATCTTCTAATTGTTTTGGAATCTCTACTTTTTTCGGTAGATCAAAACGCTTTCTCAAGTCGACTTTTTCTTCAAAACTCTCTAAATTATCAATCACTATGTTTAATTCATTTATATTTACCGGCAAACAGTATCTTTTATCTTTTTTATTTTTATCTACGATACATTTATCTGTCATACCTCTTTCCCTTAACTTACGGATTCTTTTCACACTTTTCTTTAAGCTTTGCATAACAAACCCCCCGTTATAACTATTATTATACGCTGTTACTATGTCGTCATCTTTCCTATCTCTATATTTCCGTATTAAATAACGGTAAGATCCTAAAAAACTAAAAAATCCCTTGATTTTTTCTTCATAAAATTTTTCGACTTCTTTCTTCGCATCATCTACTATTTTCTTAAACCCCTTAGATACTGCATAATTATAACCTTCTTCTTTCACCACCCAGTCGAATTTGTTTCTTATTGTATAATAACGCTCCATCATTTTTTCATACTGTTCATAAAAACCTACATACTTTGCAAAATTCTTTAAATAATCATAATATTCTTTTTGAAAATCCACAACTCCCTTAATAATGCGATACAATGCGTCACCTGCGTCATGTAATAGGCTACAGTAATGGCCCTCATCCCCTCCTAAATCATAGGCTCTCATATATAATTTTCCATTTTCGTCAAAGACACTTTCATGTGAAGAGTTTACTACTTTCAGTAAATTATTTTTTCCTTCAATAGCTTCGGTTATAATATCATCAACCTTAGAATTTACTTCCTTAAGATCTAACTCTTTAGCTATTTCCTTAACTTCTTCCTCAACATTATTAATTTTCGAATCATCTATTTTTTTCTTAACGGGCTCTGCCACTTTGTTGCTTACTTCAGCAGCCTTGTTATTGGTATTCACGCCATCACGAGCTTTGTTTTCAAAATCATTAACTTTATCGTTTATTTTATCTTCTTTTAATTTTACTAGTCCATTGTTTCCTTCGGGAATTTTATTATTGATATTAGCTTTATTGTTAGTCGTGTTTGCGGAATTATTAACTTTAACGTCTGTTTTTTCTTCAATTAAGTTTCTGCCTCTATTAACATCCTCGTTATTATTAACACCATCATTCGTCTTTAGATTACCCAAGTTATTAATATTTTCAGCAACCTTGTCTATGTATTTATCACGCAACTTAGAAGCTATTAAATAACTTTTAAAATGTGGAATGCCTTTCTTTATTAATAAATAGAAGATTATACCGGCAAAAGCAGTGCCAATAAACGCTTTACTAGTAATTTTTTTAAGTATACCGCTTTCTACCTTTACTTCCTGGTTTTGTTCCACATTAACTTTCAAATCCGCTCCATCATTTGCATAACCAACAATCGACGTCGAAACTCCCGCCAGTACTGCCCCTGAAAAAGACTTAACCGCGTACCTACTCTTAAACATTTTAAAACCGACCTCCTTAAAAATAGTTTGTAATTATATTTTAAATTATTTATTCGCAAAATTCAACAATAAAAAGACATATTTTCCAAGTTTATCACAATATATATATATATATATATATGATTTTATTCAAAATCAATAGAAATTTTAATGTGTATTTTCTTTAATTTTTGGCTTATAGAAACTAACCATATCCGCTGACAAAAAATAGTGCATAAAAAAACTGCCCACAGCAAAAGCTATGAGCAAAATTCATTAACACTAAATCAAAAATTCTAAAGGCAAACCTACGCAGCAGCCGCTGCTTTTTCCATTTCAGCCTTAGCTTTTTCATACTTCGGACTAAGACTGCAAACTGAGGCAATCCAAGCAAGCGTTAACGGCATACGTTTTCGTGACAACAAAAGCATAACTGATGATTTCTATAACTACATTAAGAAAAATATTCTGGTATATATATGCTCTCTTAAGTTAGCGACAAAAAACTGCCCACAGCAAAAGCTATGAGCAAAATTCATTAACACTAAATCAAAAATTCTAAAGGCAAACCTACGCAGCAGCTGCTGCTTTTTCCATTTCAGCCTTAGCTTTTTCATACTTCGGACTAAGACTGCA
Organism: Ruminococcaceae bacterium UBA3753; assembly: GCA_002372375.1. GTDB lineage: Bacteria > Bacillota > Clostridia > Oscillospirales > Acutalibacteraceae > UBA3753. The sequence continues at coordinate 84,213 of DFGJ01000038.1, read as the reverse complement.
AACTGCAGCAATCCAAGCAAGCACAGTACCCGTGTATATTGCTACGACGGTAAGCGCGTGATTCATTATTCCTGGCATAAATCCAAACATTATTTGCTGTATAAATGCTGCACCAGCTTTACCCGCACGACCACCAATAACCTCAACTGCCGCCTGACCTTTAGTTCTTGTATCAGGATCGATCGGGATATACGCCATACTCTTAGTGGTGTCAAACAAAGAATACTTAACACTCTTGACTAACGCGTTCTGAATAACACCAAACCAAACTGCCAGAAGTAAAGCAGGCATACCAAAAATAGTGGCAGAAGGAACATACTTATTGTAAAGCGACAATGCAAAGAAAATAGAACCAAAGACTAAAAATAGAAGAGGTGTTGCTATCGCCGTAGTTTTCCACTTACATCTACGAAGAATGTTGGCACCAAAAAGCGTAACAAAAATTGTAAAGATCCCGGTAAACACGGAAATATTACCCTGCATGTCTGTATATTGCTGACCAGCAAACGCCATCTTCATCTGAGCTTTCATAACAACTTCAGAGAAATTAACCGCCATTCCGTAACCTATGACTAGTAAAGAAATCAGCAGGAAGTACTTATTCGTAAAAAGAATTTTTATTCCTTCCATTATACTGACTTTAGCTTTCTTCTTTTTCGCCTTTACCTGTGAAGGATCAAAAAAGCGTTCGTCAGTAAGTATTTTTTCATTAATATACCTATATATTGAAAGTATTATAGCACCTATAACAACAACCGCTACCATCAGCATTCTGACATTATTCACGGATGCGTCTTTGAGTGCATTTTTTATTGTAAGACCAGCTATAACAACACCTATATTTCCGACCAAAGAAAAAAGTCCGAAAAATCTTTTTACTTCACTCTTCATTGTTGTGTCATTTGCAAATTGCCAAAACAGCGAAGATATAGCTAGAGTACCCCAAATCTCGGATATCACGTAAAATATAGATACTGGCCAGTTAGCAGCACAAACTAAAAAGGTGTGAAAAAACGCCGGCGCCCCAGAGATCATGCCGTTTATAGCTTGTGTGGACATCTCCAGAGACTTAAGATTAGGATACAATATAAACCCAAAAATAGCATAAAACACCATAAACGAAGACACTATTATGTAAAAAGTCTTTTTTGCATCAAATTTATCTATGAGTTTTGTAAAAATCATAACCGCCAAAAACGCCACTGGCATAACGTACCAAACTTTTAAAGCACTTATAAGCTGCGTAGAAGCATCTTTAGGTGCACCGTCCCACAAATTCGTGTGATACTGAACAAAAATATCTTTCATGTCTCTGACTAGCGTATATATAAACAAAATAAAAAACATAAGAAAGCTCATGGGCAAAAACTTTTTGAGCTCGTACTTATGTATAGGAAAAATAAAAGCCTGCAGCTTACTAAACTCTTTAGGCTTAGCCCCTTCCATAAAAAATCCCCCCTAAAAACTGATACTAAAAACCGAAAAACACAGAAATCTACACTTTAAATAAGAACAAAAAAACTCACTCCCTTTCTTTTGCGTAAAACTATGTTTTCTTATAACACACCCAAACTTATATATAGCGCAGAAACGCCGTATATTATACCACAAAATGTTGTAAAATGGAAGTACTTTTTTATAAATTTAAATATTTAATTAAATATTTAACAATTTTTTTACTTTTTAGGGTATTGTTTCATGCTAATAAAAGAGATAAAAAGTAGAGAAAATAAGACATTCAAAGAAAGCTTAAAAATAACAAAGTTGAAAAAATATCGGGATCTGCTAGATGAATTTTCCGCCGAAGGAATAAAAATTTGCCAGGAAATTTTAAACTGTAACGTAACAGTAAAGAATCTATTTTTCACAAAACTGATGTGCAGTGAAAACAAAGATTTGGTAAGTAAATTAATAAAAAAATCTGAAAATTCTTACTTAATTACGGATAATTTAATTAAACAGCTTTCAAACTCAGCTAGTCCCCAGGAAATTCTTTGCATATGCAAAAAACCTAAAAATATTGTAGCGAGTCTTGAAAAGTTGCTAAATAAAAAAAATAATAGCATACTTATACTGGAGGATATTCAGAATCCCTTAAATCTCGGAACTATTTTAAGAACGGCCGATGCTTTCGGTATAAAAGGAGTTATTTTGAATGAAAACTGTTGTGAACTGTATAATCCAAAAGTGCTAAGCGGCAGCATGGGATCAACCTTCAGATTACTCTTCCACTTTTCAGAAAAGCTAGAAAAAACCGTTCTAGAACTTAGGGAAATATTTAAAGTAGATGTATTTTCAACCACATTAAGCGATGATTCATTACCTTTAGGAAAAGTAAAATTTCCTGAAAGATGCGCGGTGATTATTGGAAACGAAGGTAATGGAATAACACAAAAAGTTATAGATGCCAGTAATTTTAAAGTTAAGATTCCAATGTCTAAGGGTGCAAACTCTTTAAACGCTTCCGTCGCCGCGGGAATAATTCTTTGGGAACTAAAGAAGAACACTCGGATTTAGCAAAATTGTGCGTGCAAGCAAATTTTGGTATATTAAAAGTAACAAATTGTAGTAACCTACATGGTAATCAAAGTCTCAGTCGTATTTGAAACTCATCTAATAACAGCACTAAAAAAATAAACTTAAACGACAAGTTTTAACGCTATAGAAGAAAAGTTACAAAAGAAATCAAAAATTAGATAAGTGTGTTAAAATACATAATGCTAGAATAAAAAGTACCCATATTTGGGAACAATTAGGCAAGTTAAATGCTTAATCAGCAGTTTGGTCCCTATGCACATATGGTATGATCCTATTTAGTGTGCCTACTTTTAGCACCGCTCCATAAATTATACGGTAAAGAAATTCGGCAATATAATGTGCTCACACAGATTAGATAGTGCTTTATCTTTTTTTCATAGTAAAATAAAAATACGCTGGCGAATGGTTTATTTAATTGCAAAACCAGATTGTTGTGGGTGATTTCTTTTGACTAAACTTCGCCTGATTATTCCTGTTTTTGTGTTTAATTTTCCTTAAATATTTAATACCAATAAGTATTAAAGCAAAGCATAAAGTTACAGGCAGAATACATAAACGACTGATGTTAGTTAGATTTGTTTTTTAAAATAATTTTTAATAAGATTTATATTGGAATACTTGAGATTGATTGGCGCAGCGAGAGAAAAGATGAACAAGGAATTAGAAACTATTTACTGCATTTTTTTAGGAGAAGCTCTAGGGTACGGTAGCAGTAAAATAAAAAGAATCCTTGAGTTTTTTAAAAGTGGAAACTATTTTTATAAATCAGGCTTTGAAAGCTGGAAAAAATGTGACTTTTTTAACGAAAATGATCTTTTAAAATTGAAAGCTGGGAAACTAAAAAACGCTGAAAATATATATTCGGTTTGTAGAAATGAGAACTACGATGTAATACCTTACACTTCTGAGCGTTACCCCCAAATTTTGAAATCAATAGCTAATCCTCCAGCCGTTTTATATGTTTCAGGTAATCTACCAAAACTTGACGATAAAATTTCAATAGCCATTGTTGGAACACGAAATTCTACTGTATATGGAAAAAATGTTGCGTTTAATCTCGGGTATAACTTAGCAGATAGCGGTGTAATTGTGGTAAGTGGCGGCGCGTTAGGTATTGACAGTGCAGCACAACACGGCGGTATTATGGCTGGAGGAAAAGTAATATCTGTTTTGGGCTGCGGATTTAAGTCTAAATACTTAATATCAAATGAAAAGCTAAGAGAATCCACTAAAAAAAACGGTGCACTTATTTCCGAATACCCACCGAACACTCCCGCTATACCAAGAAATTTTCCCATAAGAAACAGAATAATTTCAGGAATATCTTCTGGTGTTTTAGTGGTAGAGGCAGGAGAAAAGAGTGGATCTTTGATAACAGCAAGAATTGCAAAAAAGCAAGAAAAAAAGATCTTCGCTGTTCCTGGAAATATAAATAGTTTTTATTCTATTGGAACAAACAATTTGATCAAAAACGGTGCAAAACTGATAACTAACGTGAAAGATATACTGGAGGAATTGCCACACACTTCAAATTCGTTTGAAAAGAAAAAAGATTTTAAAATAAACTACAAGTATAATTTAGAAGATGACATAAAATTAGCAACACAAGAAAAAGTGCCAGAGTACACATTAGTAAAAAAGGTCAGACCTAGGACTGAATATAAAGGAAGAGCGCAAAAAGAGGATTCTACGTTCAGAGAAAAAAAACTAGATTTTTCCCTTGGTATAAAAGATCTTAGTAATGTCTCTAAAGATGGCTTAAAAGTATATAACAGCCTTTCTAGTAGCAAATCAATACCTTTAGACGTTATAGTTTTCAGAGCAAAGCTCGATGTTTCAACTGTATTAAAGTGCTTAACCGAACTAGAAATCTTGGATTTAACTAAAAGCCTACCAGGCGGAAGGTATATTAAAAATTGAAAACAGGTGTGCATGGCAACCAGCTAAATTGTATTTAACAGATTTGCTAAGCCTAGCTAAAATTTTTTTAGCCGCACATTTTTTTAGGCAGTTATGTATCACAATTGTACTAAAGTGCCTAACCGAACTAGAAATCTTGGACTTAACTAAAAGTCTACCAGGCGGAAGGTATATTAAAAATTGAAAATGAGCCTATAGACGTCATAGTTTTCAGAGCAAAGCTCGATGTTTCAACTGTATGAAAGTGCTTAACCGAACTAGAAATCTTGGACTTAACTAAAAGCCTACCGGGCGGAAGGTATATTAAAAATTGAAAACAGGTTTGCATGGCAACCAGCTAAATTATATTTAACAGATTTGCTAGGCCTAGTTAAGATTTTTTAGCCGCACATTTTTTTATTCAGTTATGTATCACAATTGTACTAAAGTGCCTAACCGAACTAGAAATCTTGGATTTAACTAAAAGCCTACCAGGCGGAAGATATATTAAAAATTGAAAATAAATTTGCATGGCAACCAGTTAGATTGAAAACAACAGGCTTGCCGGGCCTATTTAAAATTTTTTAGCTACATGCTTTTTATGTAGTTGTGTGATTGTAATTTTTTAAAATCGTATTTTTAAAGCTAAAGTTTTAAAACGTCCGTTATGCATAATCTTTTAATTCTGTTTATTCGTTTTTAAAAAATTCCTTATATGAAACTAAAATATACTTGAGGTTGATAACAATAAGTGTAACAATACGCAAATGCTTAAATAATAAAAGTTAAGTAAACTTAAAAATTAACATTCGAAACATCGGGTTAGGTTAGGAGAAATAATAAAGTTGTCTAATTTAGTTATAGTCGAGTCACCCGCAAAAGCAAAAACAATAAAAAAGTACTTAGGCAAAGGCTACCAAATTTTAGCATCTGTAGGGCATGTCCGCGACTTACCTGCTAAAGGGCTTAGTGTAAATACCAGAAAAAATTTTGAACCAAAATACGAAATTATAGAGGGTAAAGAAAAAGTAATTAAAGAATTGGAAAACGCCTGCCGGAAGAGCAAAAAAGTTTACCTCGCAACCGACCCAGACAGAGAAGGTGAAGCCATATCTTGGCACCTCGCTTATATCTTGAATTTGGACCCTTCAAAAAAGAATAGAGTAACTTTTAATGAAATAACAAAAAATGGCGTAGAGTTAGGTATGAAAAAACCCAGAAAGATAGATATGGATCTTGTAAATGCACAGCAAGCACGAAGAATTTTGGACCGACTAGTAGGCTATAAACTTAGTCCGTTTGTTTCAAGAAAAATAAGAGGAGGACTTTCGGCTGGAAGAGTACAAAGCGTAGCAGTAAGAATAATTGTTGAAAGAGAAGCAGAAATAGAAAATTTTGTCCCGGAAGAATATTGGACCCTTGATGCTATTTTTAATTTTAAAAAAAATCAAAAAATAGAGGCCTCTTTTTATGGGCAAGGCGGGAAAAAGCTTCCTCTTAAAGACAAAGAGCAAGTGGACTCAATTCTTTCTTTACTAAACGATGCTGTTTACAAAGTTAAAAGTGTAAGAAAAAGCACGAGAAAAAAGTCACCAAGTCCGCCTTTTACAACGTCTACAATGCAACAAGAAGCTTCAAAGAATTTGGGTTTTACATCTAAAATGACTATGCAAATAGCTCAAAATTTATATGAAGGCATAGAACTCAAAGATGCAGGCCTTACGGGTTTGATCACTTACATGAGAACAGATTCTTTAAGAATATCTGAGAATGCCATATCTTCTGCCAGAGATTACGTTAAGGAGACTTTCGGGGAAGAGTATCTGCCAGAAAAATCTAGGCACTACAAGTCAAGGGCAAGTGCTCAAGATGGTCACGAGGCAATAAGACCCACTAACGTTTATTTAGACCCAGAGTCTATAAAATCTTCACTAAAAGATGAACAATACAAACTTTATAAGCTGATATGGCAAAGATTTTTAAAGAGTCAAATGGCAGACTGTGTCCACAATACCGCCAGTGTTAATATTGAAGCTAAAGACTGTTTATTTAAATCTAGCGGATACACAATCAAGTTTAGGGGCTTCACGATTTTAAACAAAGAGACAAAAGAAGATCAGGCAAAAAATGAAGTTTTATTTTCTATAAAAACTGGTGAAATATTAAATTTAAAAGAGCTTTTGCCCGCGCAACACTTTACAGAGCCCCCACCCAGGTACACAGAAGCATCTTTAATTAAGGCACTCGAGGAAAATGGTATTGGTAGACCGTCAACATACGCTGCTACGATTTCTACCATTTTGGCACGTGAATACGTTGGAAAGGATGGCAAAAATTTATTTCCAACAGAACTTGGAGTTGCCGTAGTAAATTTAATGAAAAGGTGTTTTCCCAACATAGTAGATGTAAAATTTACAGCTGAGATGGAAAGTAACTTAGATTTAGTTGAAGCAGGTAAGAAGCAGTGGACTGATCTGCTGAAAAATTTTTACGATGAATTCAAAGTGACTTTGAAGGAAGCTGTAGAAAACACTAAAGACTTAAAAATTTCTCTTAAATCCGATGTAACGGACATAAAATGTAATAAATGCGGAAAACCAATGGTTGTTAAATCGAACAAGTATGGAAAATTTTTAGGTTGCTCTGGATACCCGGATTGTAAAAATATAAAGAGAATAATTATTGAGGGTGGCGTCATAAAACCTGAAACAGGAGAAATGAGTGATACACCATGCCCTAATTGTGGAAAAAATATGGTTGTGAAATTTGGAAGGTATGGAAAGTTTTTGTCTTGCCCTGATTACCCTGAGTGTAAAGGTACAGCGCGCATAAAAGAAAAAATACCGGGTAATTGTCCTAAATGCGGTAAAGAACTTGTAAAAAGGCTATCTAAACGAAAACGATATTTTTATGGTTGTTCAGCATATCCAAAGTGTGATTTTCTATCCTGGGATGAACCTACAGCGGAAAAGTGCCCAAACTGCAACAATACCCTTTTCAAAAAGAAAGACAAAAAGGGAACCATTTATTGCCAGAATGAAGACTGTGGATACAAGAAAGAAAAGAACATTTAAAAATCCGCAAACGTTTTTAACAGCCGAATCCACCTAAGCTCCCTTATTGGTTGCTGACTTGTAACTTTATTTTAAAAGTAAGAAACTTGGAATAACGTAATTTTGCGTACAAAAATGCCGTTGCTGTGAAGATACCATAAAAAAATAGACACAAACTAAGTGCGTTTTGCAACCAAAAATGCAGACTGTGGATACAAGACAGAAAAGAACGGTTAGGAGTTTGCAAATATTTTTAATTTAGAACAAAGAAAAACTAACCGAGTATTAATTAATAAACAAACCAGCAACCAGCTAGTGACTATCCTTAAAACAGACTACCTAAACTATTTAAACCATAGGATAAATTAGCAAATAAGAGATATTCCTAATATAAGTCCACTTGAAAAAGAAGTGAAAAAGGAAAGGCACACACAAACACACACTTTTTCACCTTAACGGAAGTAGCGAGCAAAAAAGGCCGTTTGTGACTTAATCGCTGATCAAAAAGCAAAACAAACAAAGCCCCAACTTTTTTCAACTGATGAATATGTTCACAAAATATAAAACCATACCCTAAAACAAATTCATAGCTAAAAAATACTTTTACCGTGACAACCCCAGCTAAAAAATATTCCTAAACTGTATGATACTTGCCACTAAAACGAAAAATGTGGGCACAACACAGCAGGCTGAACCCACAATCTGATAATAACAATGCTAGAGGACACTACTAGCGATTGCGTAAATTATTAACTTTCTCCACCTTGTTGTCGCAAACCTTTTTTGATTTAAACCACGAAGTGTATTCTTCATCTAATTCAGGCGCTATAATATCCAACGGCTTTGCAGGAGTACTACCAGTCTTTTTTAGCTCACCTTTATCTAGGCACTCCCTTAACACCCTTGATGGATCAGGACGTCCCAAAAACTTCTCTTGAACCTCAGTCATGTAATCGAGAACACTGCCATTACACAATGGTTTGGATTCGTAAATCCGGTCATCAGAACAAATTCTTTCAAAATTAGCTGTAACACTCGCAAGGCCCAGGAACACATTTTTAATGTCGCCGTGCTCACCATTCACTTCAACTACGCCCAAAGCATTCTCAGCATCACCCTCTGTCAAATTTTCTTTAAAATAACTAGAAAGCACTGGCACTTTACCCTCAACGTAAGCGTCCATGCAAGCTTTTTCGAACCTGTACATACTCTTCACCTTCGCCACAACGTCGGCGTTTTTACCTAGTCCTTCAAAACGCTCCAGAGAAAGCTTATGAAAAGCGCCAAACAACCTTCTCAAACGATTCTTAGCTTCAGCATCTAGAGCAAGTGGCAGTGGCGCAACCACTTTTCCAAAATACTCCAAAAAATTAATTAGTCCCTCAGCGGGGAAAACTCCCACTAGTTTCTTATATAGCTCATCCTCGTCAACATCTACCTCGCCTTTTATAACGCCACCAACAAGATCCGCTAATTTATCCTCAAAAGACTGCGACTGCACAACGTTCGACATACTCGCACAAGCTAAAGGACTACCAACTAGACTAAAAGTACCAATACCAGAAACAACTTTATTAAACATAAAAGCACCCCTTAAAATAAAACCGCGCCTATAATATACACAAATTTAATGATATTAGTCAACCAAAAGTTCGCTGACGGTGATGATCCGCTAATATTGCCAAAACAAACACCGGGGCATAACATAGCAGACTGCACCCACAATCATAAAACAGCAATGTGCGAGAACGCCGCTAGCGCCTGCGCAGCTTTCGCAAACTGTTAGCCTTCACAGACTTGCTACTGCAAACCTTTTTTGGTTTAAAATACGAAATGTATTCTTCATCTAATTCAGGTGCTATAATATCCAACGGCTTTGCAGGGGTACTACCAGTCTTTAGCTCACCTTTAAGAAAACACTTTACCAACGCACCTGACGCCTCAGGCCGCCTCGAAAGTTCCACTTGAAACTTATTCATGTAATCATAGAAACTACCACTACATAAAGGCTTAGATTCGTAAAAACGATCATCAGAACACAGTCTTTCGAAATAAGCTCGGTTGCCCACAAGGTCCAACAATACATTTATTTCGTCGCCCTTACCAAACAAATTTTCTAAAACTACGTCCGTAACATTCTCAACATCACCCTCTGTCAAATTTTCTTTAAAATAACTAGCAATCTCTGATAATTTACCCTCAGCAAAAGCGTCCGTACAAGCTTCTGCAAACTTGTATAAACTCTTCGCCTTCGCCACAGTTTCGGCGTTTTTATCTAATCCTTCAAATCGCTCAAGATAAAGCTTATACACAGCATCAGTCAACCTTGCCAACCGATTTTTGGCTCCAACATCTAGAACAGCCGGCAGTGACATATCATTAGTCACTTTTTTAATATACTCCATAACATAAAAATAGAACCCAGCGGGAAGAACTTCCGCTACCTTATTATAAAGTTCAATCTCGTCACCATCTATCTCGCCCTTAACTACACCCACAATAAAATTCGCCAATTTTTCCTCCACAGACTGCGACTGCGTAACGTTCGACGCACTCACGCAAACTAAAGGACTACCAACCAGACTAATAGTACCGACACCCGACACCAACTCTTTTAACATAGAAACCCTCCAAAGATTAAATTTATAGCTCAATCACGTACGAGCTACAATCGACTATGTATGAGCATAAAATTTTAGTCAATAAAATTTTTTGGTATGTAAAACGAATTTATAGATTTACATATAAGAATAACTTCACCGACAAAAACTCTGGTCTTGAAAAGATAAAATAGAGACAAGTTCAAAATTAAAGTTTCTACGTTAAACATACTTAACTTCTTGAATAACTAAATCAACCGACCGTGTACTGCATTTCATATATCTGTTTTTGATATAAAACTAATTCAAAAGACGCTATTATTCAAAATATTAGACAAATAGACTCTAATATATTATAGTTAATTGGATTTTGATGTTTGCATTTTTAACAAATTATTAAGTTTTTGTCTGCAGTTAATTACTTTGAAGGGATGACGTAGTAATTTGAAAATAATCGTTGATGCTTTTGGTGGTGACAATGCACCACTTGAAATCCTTAAGGGGTGTGCTAAAGCTGTAGCAGAGTATGGAATTAATATAGTGCTTGTCGGAAATGAGGCTATCATAAAGCAAACTTCAAGTGAAAACAATGTTCTACTATATCATATGGAGATAGTTGACACTGATGAAGTAATATCCATGACAGATGAACCCTCTGAAATAATGAAAAGTAAGAAAGAGTCTTCAATGGCGAAGGGTCTAAGACTACTTTATGAGGGTAAAGGTGAGGCTTTCATATCCGCTGGAAATAGTGGTGCTTTGGTGATGGGCTCGACCTTTATCGTTAAGAGGATACAGGGAATAAAGAGGTGTGCTTTTGCCCCAATTGTACCTAAAAAAAATGGCTTTTTTATGTTGGTTGACGGTGGCGCAAATGTGGAATGCAGACCAGAAATGTTGGCTCAGTTTGCTGTTATGGGCTCTTTGTACATGAACAGAGCCATGGGAGTGGCCAAACCCAAGGTCGGGCTTGTGAATATTGGAACAGAGGAACACAAAGGGGGACCCTTTCAGCATGATGTATACAAAAAACTTGAGCAATTGAAAGAAGACGGTGTGATCAACTTTTCGGGTAACTTAGAGGCCAGAGATATCCCCACAAGTAATATAGACGTGGTGGTCACTGATGGATTCACTGGAAACATTGTCTTAAAACTCTACGAAGGTGTGGCTAAATTCATTTTAAGCGAAATGAGAGAAATATTTTACAAAAATTTAAAAACAAAATTTGCAAGTTTGTTATTGCTTAATAATTTAAAGTCGCTTAAGGACAACCTAGATTACAGAGAATACGGTGGTGCACCTATTCTTGGATTGAAAAAACCTGTTTTTAAGGCCCACGGCAATTCTAAATCAGACACTTTTAAAAACGCCATCAGGCAGACTATAGACTACATAAACGGCAATATCGGTCGTGGTATTGAAGAAAATCTTAATTTACAGGGAACTTCTGCATAAATTTCGCGATATAATCTAATCACTTCCAGTGTGTGAACTTCTTCAGAAATCACGACATTTTTAGATCAGACACCTTCAAACATGCGTTCAAGCAAACTATTGACTACATAAACGGCAATATCAGTCGTGGCATTGAAGAAAATCTTAATTTACAGAAAACTTCTACATAAATTTCGCAATGTAAGCTCAGCTCTTCTAAAATATGAACTTCTTCAAGAATCACGACATTTTTAAATCAGATACTTTTAAAAATGCGATCAGGCAGACTATAGACTACATAGACGGCAATATCGGTCGTGGCATTGAAGAAAATCTTAATTTACAGAAAACTTCTACATAAATTTCACAATGTAAGCTCAGCTCTTCTAAAATATGAACTTCTTCAAGAATCACGACATTTTTAAATCAGATACTTTTAAAAATGCGATCAGGCAGACTATAGACTACATAAACGGCAATATCGGTCGTGGTATTGAAGAAAGTCTTAATTTACAGAAAACTTCTACATAAATTTCGCGATATAATCTCATCACGTCTAATGTGTGGACTTCATCAAAAATCACGACATTTTTCAAGCAGATACTTTCAGACATGCAGCCAGACAAAATATAGACTGCATAAACGGCAACATCGATCGTAGTATTGAGAAAAGTCTTAATTTACAGAAAGCTTCCGTATAAATTTTGCGCTATGGCATCCACAATTTGCACTATATACCTTAAGCACATTTCTGGAAGAAAGAAGTAGGTCTTTGTTTCGACAGTTAAGTTCACTTAAAGAATCATGTATAAGTGAGACATATAAATAAAATGCTACAAACTAACAATTATTTAGGGAACATGAGTCTAAATTGTGTTCCCGTCGCGATGCATCTGTGGTACGGTGGCCGCGGATACTAAAGAATTTAAGAATTAAAATGCAGTAATATGTTTTTTAAATTAGGCGTCTGCCATCGTTTTACTAAAAAGTAACGTCAATTTTTGAAACATAGTTTAATATAATGGAAACTTATGTAGTTATTATTTGAGTACTTCCAAATCTTTAGCGATTTTCGTCCGAATTAGCAATGAAATAGAACGCAGTCTTGATCTCTAAACTTTGACTAATTGTATCTTTAAATAAAAAATTGTTGTATAGTCTAAAAGTTATAATCTTTTGTGATTGGCTATAAGGTGCTAAGTTGTCATGCAAAAAAAAGAAACTGAGAAATGTAATGTATTAGAAGATTTTGAAAAAATTTTAAATTACAGTTTTAAAGATATTTCTCTATTAAAAACAGCCTTAACTCATTCTTCTTTTGCAAATGAGGCTAAAGCAAACTTAAAAAACAACGAAAGACTCGAATTTTTAGGAGATGCCGTTCTTAGTGTCATAGTCACAGAGCATATTTTTAAAAACTATCCCGATCTTCCCGAAGGAAAACTCTCGAAACTTAGGGCTAGTTTAGTTTGTGAAAAAACACTCTGCAAATTCTCTAAGGACATAAACGTTGGTTCTTTTTTACTATTAAGCCACGGTGAGCAACATTGCAACGGTGCATGCAGAGAATCCATTTTAGCAGATGCTTTTGAAGCTGTTATCGCAGCAATTTATCTCGATGGTGGTTTAGAGGAAGCCAGAAGCTTTATACTCAGGTTTATAAAACATGAACTATTGAACATGGCTTCATTTATTTTTGATGACTACAAGACTATTCTTCAGGAGATCGTTCAAAAGAACAAAGGGGAGAAGATTACCTATAGCCTAATGGAGGAAAGTGGTCCTGCTCACAATAAGTTGTTTAAAATGAGCGCTCAAATAAATTCTAATGTTCTTGGTATTGGCACTGGGAAAAGTAAAAAGCAGGCAGAGCAAATGGCAGCCAAAGAAGTCTTAAAGCTTATGGGATATTAGAACGTTTAAAAATTGATTAGAAACCTTTCCACCTTTAGTGCCACTGCACTCGTTCTGTGAGCAAATTGGCACTGGGAAAAGTAAAAAGCAGGCGGAACAAATGGCAGCCAAAGAAGTCTTAAAGCTTATGGGATATTAGAACGTTTAAAAATTGATTAGAAACCTTTCCACTTTTATTGCTATTGCGCTCGCTATGTGGACAAGGTGATTTACCTGGCTGTTTATAGTGCTAGGTTTATGTACAAGAATTCAAATTAGCTAGCCGTTTACCTATTCAGATCATCAGAGATTCGGGGTGCTGCTTTCTAACTTAAAATATTTTATCTCTATACTTACAGTCCACGGTGCCTATAATTTTATAGAAATATAAAGCATTTTTTGACTGTATCTTGTTTTTGTTAACAAAATATATTTTATTGACAATTTTAAACACATTTATTATTATATTGTAATATATTTAACTTAAAAAGAGGTGCTAAAACAATGACGAACCTAATGGAAGAGCAAGACTCTTCAGATTTTGTGGTTTTAACAGATGTAATACCAGCAATTGTATTGGAAATGCGGTATTTTTCAAGTTTTAATTTTACCGGCCAAAGAGTAAAAGACTACTTAGAACCAATAGCACTGCTGACAAAAGAAGCTGCCTTTAAACTAAAAAATGCATCAAACGTATTTAGAAAAAAAGATTTAATTTTAAAAATATACGATGCTTATCGCCCACAGACTTCAGTTGACTCATTTATTCAATGGACCAAAACTGGAAGTGACATCATGAAACCATATTTTTACCCAAAATTAACTCGAGATGAAATCTTTAGCCTAGGATACTTATTTAAAAAATCTAGCCACAGTCGAGGAAGCGCCGTGGACATCACGCTTATTGATATAAAGACAGGACGCTCTTTAGACATGGGAGGACCATATGACTACTTTGATGAAATATCACATCCAAGTTATAAAAACATAACAAAGGTACAATTTGATAATCGTATGTTACTAGGGGAAACGATGATGAATAACGGATTTATACCAACAAAAACAGAGTGGTGGCACTTTTCATTAAAAGATGAACCTTTCCCGGATAAATATTTTAGCTTTCCTGTAACTGGAGCGTCTTTAAAAAATAAAACTTATAAAGGGACATAAAAATACACAGTCTAGCCAAATAAAGTCATAAAAAGTTGACCAGACAAGTAATAATAAAGGGATGAACGTCATCTAGGTATACAGTGCTGTTGTAGCCAAATTTTCCATGCAAGCAAGTAGTTAAACAGTGCTGTTCCAAAACGTTGGACCTAGTATCATCAAGAAACTGGTACAAAAAAGTGATTACTGCCATTGAACTAGTAAAAATATGCAAAATAATCTTGTGATGACACTATAAATTAAGGCCGATATATCAATTATCGATTTACGGAGCGCTGTTTTTATACTAAAATGGATCAGTTATTGAGAATAGTTGAGTATATCCACAGGAAAACGTGCTTAGTTTAATGCTCACCTTTATAAAGCTAAATACCCTTCTGATGCAATAAAACAGCTACTCTGCCATAAGGTTTTTACTCTTCTGGACGTGGTATAATTGCTTGCAACGTAGCAAACTAAAATTTTCCTATTTGCTGTTTTGTACGTTGAAGTATAGTTTAGCCTAATTTTAAGTAATACTGGTAGTAATAAACAAGGAAATGTTGTAACAAAGACCAATACATAAAAATGCTTCTAAGCCTACGGAGATACGCAAAAAGTAAAAAAATTCGTAAAATGGCCGTAAGAAAAGAAGGATTCACTGTGCTTAAAGAAGAAAAGACAAGAAAAACATAATGAGGCATTTCTTTTAGCTTACCAAGCTAAAATTTGTCGTTTTGTTATTTTTTATACGTTGAAGTATAACGTAGCCTGGTTTTAAATAACACCAATAGTAATAAACAAGAAATATTGTAGTGAGGATGGATGTGTAAAAATTGTTCTAAACTTATAGTAATATGCAAAACAACAAAAAAATATGAAATTTATGTAAAAAACTACTAGATTTAAAGTAGAAAAGAACTATATAACGAAATATTTCCTTTAGCTAATCAAATTAAAATTTACTATTTCATCATGTTTTATACTTTGAAGTACAATGTGATTTGGTTTTAAATAGTACTGATAGTAATAAACAAGAAATATTGCAATGAGGATTGATATATAAAAATTATTCTAAACTTATAGTAATATGCAAAATAACAAAAAATTATGGAATTTCTGTAAAAAGAAAAATTTACTGGGCTTAAAGCGAAAAAGAACTATACAACGAGATATTTCTTCTAGCTGATCAGACTAAAATTTATTATTTCATAGTGTTTTATACTTTGAAGTATAATGTGGTTTGATTTTAAATAATACTGATAGTAATAATCAGAAAATAATAGTGGGGAGTTTTATGTATAAAAATGCTTCTGAACTTATTGATTTGTGCAAAGAAAATAACAAAAAAATTCATGATATTGCCTTAGAAAAAGAAAAAGGACTTACTGGGCTAAAGGAAGAAGAAGTAAGAAAGATATACCGTGATAGGATTAAGATAATGCGAGATAGCTCTTTAGAGACATTAAATAAAGCTGTCCCGTCTGTTAGCGGGTTAACATCTGGGACAGCAAAAAGGCTCATGGAGTACATAAAGAGAGGTAAAACAATCCTTTGCCAAGACACATTATACAGCGTAGCAAGAGCTTTTTCATGCTTTGAAGTAAATGCCTCAATGGGCAAAATCGTGGCTGCTCCGACAGCTGGATCTTGTGGCATACTACCGGCCTGCCTTTTTACAGTAGAAGAAAAAGAAAATATATCAGAGGAGATTTTAGAAAATGCATTCATAACAGCTACAGCTATAGGTGATATTATAGAGCAAAATGCTACTCTTTCTGGAGCAGAAGGAGGCTGTCAGGCTGAGTGTGGAAGTGCTGCCGCAATGGCATCAGGTGCACTTGTGTACATGTTAGGAGGTAAAATAAATCAAATTTTTCATGCCGCCTCCATGACCATAACCAATGTTATGGGTCAAGTATGTGACCCAATAGCGGGACTTGTGGAAATACCATGTGCAAAAAGGAATGCAATTGGTGTGGTTAATGCACTTTTATGCGCAGATTTAGCTCTTGCCGGAATCGAATGTATCGTCCCTTTTGATGAAGTAGTCGAAGCTATGTACAATATAGGAAAATCTCTACCAGCCGAACTAAGAGAAACTGGGCTCGGCGGTCTTGCCGGAACACCTACTGGTGCAAAGATTCGCAAAAAAATATTTGGAGAATAATTGTATATAATTTTTATCTAATAGAAACACTTTCCCGTTTTCATAACTGGAATTCTGGCTATATTATGCAAAGTAATTGGACTGTGCAAAACATATACAATCTATACCGGCCGGATCAAGAAAAAACATGCTTGGTTATCTCGCCAAAACACCTACTAGTGCAAAGATTTGAAAAAAATATTTGGAGAATAATTATATATGGTTTTTATCTAATAAAAACACTTTTTCATTTGCATAACCGGGTTATTGTCTATATTAAGCAAAGTGATTGGGCTATACAAAGTACAAATAATTCTGCACCAATAGAATCAAGAGAAGCTGAGCTCAGCGCCCTTGCTGTAACACCTACTGGTGCAAAGGATTCGCAAAAATATCTTTGGAGAATAATTTTCTATACTTTTTATCCAGAAAAAACACTTTTTCATTCGCACAATCGAATTTTTGCCTATATTAGGTAAAGTATATTGGACTGTGCAAAACATATACAATCTATGCCGGCCGGATCAAGAAAAAATATGCTTTGTTATCTCGCCAAAACACCTACTGTTGCAAGGGATTCGTAAAAAGATCTTTGAAAAATAATTCTGTATACTTTTTATTCAACAATAAAGCTTTGCCCTTTATGTAACCGAACCTTTGACTACGTTTAAAAATTGGTCAGGATATATAAAACACAGATAGTCTATACCAGTCAAGTCGGGAAAAGTGGGCACGGGGGCCTTTCCGCTCACCACCTGTGGCAAAGATCCGCAAAAAAGTCTTTTCAGGATAACTATCTATACTTTTATCCAATAAAAACACTTTTCACTCTCTATAGCTAATTTTTTGATATGTTAGACAAAGTAATTGGGCTGTACAAAATACAGATACTTCTACACCAATCGGATCAAGAGAAACTGGGCCAGGCGCCCTTGTTAGAACACCTACTGGCACAAAAATTCGTAAAAAGATCTTTTGAAAGCAATTCTATATACTTTTTATTCAACAATAAAGCCTTGCCCGTTATGTAACCGAACCTTTGACTACGTTTAAAAATTGGTCAGGATATATAAAACACAGACAATCTATAACAGTTGAGTCAGAAAAAAGTCGGCACGGTGGCCTTTCAACCGAGTTTTTGACCACGTTAAACAAAGTAGTCAGGATATATAAAACACAGATAATCTATACCAGTCGAGTCGGGAAAAAGTTGTCTCGCAGTCTCGCCGGGTACTTACTGACAGCAAGTATCTACAAAAACGTTTTCAGAAAACACCAACTGTTAGACTCACAAAAGGTGTACGGTCCCACAAACAACATACGTATATGTCAGAATTGTAAGATTAAGAAAAACCTTCACTTGTCGTACCAAAAAACGAGTACAGAAACTCAACGAAACACCAACTATATAAAAAGACTTCAGAAATAACCTAAATATCCGGCAAAAAACTCAAATATAGATCCAGTTTCTCAACTACAAAACTAACAAAAGTAACAAAACTGCATTATAGCATGAAAAACAAAAAATTGTCGGTTTAAGCTCTCCCATAGCATCATAAATATAACTAAATTTTCGAACTATTAACTCCTTTGCATTTATAAAGACATTCCATGCACGCCCACGAAGTCACTTAAAACATTTTTCATCTTAAAATTCCAAAAAACTGTCTCAAACCGACATAAATTAATTACCATTGCGTACACAATGTTTACTTTTACTTTCAATTTTAAATAGGAGCAACCACCTTATTCAATAAAAACAAAATGAGGCCAGGCTCAACTGCAATACTATCTTCAAGCATTACAGAAAAAACCATTTTTGTAACCCAAATGCCAACAGTCCTTACACGTTTTGTGACAGCCACCCTTCTCCCAAGATTCTTTATTAAATTTTATTAATTTAAACTTACTTGGACATGAGCATATTGTATTCTTTCCACCATTTATTTTCTTCAAATTATAAATATCAATATTAAGCAAAATTAACATCCCCTAAACATATTTAAACTACAGTTTAGTATGCTCTGGATTTTTATAAATTTGCTAAAACATCTCGAACTACGATTAATAATGTGTCAGAAACAATTCTTTTACGAGATAAGGTAGGCCTAAAAACTAAACTTCAAATTTCACAGATACAAGGTTATCAAATCTTTTATTAATAGTCAATATAAAAAAGTGTAGTTAAGGTTGAATTTAAGTGTGTATTACATATGAGTTCGTGTTTATTAATAAATTATAGTTTTTAACATTATTATTTTACATCTAAATAGCCAATACTTTGAGACTGATTTATGTCAAAATTTTCATATAATAATCAATAGAAGCTTTGTGTTTTTAATCCGATTCGTATAAAATCCACTTTATATGTTTAAAATACTGTAATTTTTAATTATTAGTTAGAGTTAAAATATAAATTAACATGTATTTTATTTCAAAAAAGCATCGTTTTTAGCAGAGATAAACTGTAAATTTTGTTGAACAATTGTCAATATACCCTTTAATTTTTCTACTTTTTATTAAATTAACTAATATTTTTGAATTTACCTCCAACGCACACTTATTTTAAGCAGTTGCGTTTTTTTAGCAAATTTCATATAATTCTGAACAATGATACCCTACGAAGCTCTCTTCATTGAGGTCTGTCGGAGTATGAAAGATAAAAAAGTGGTACGATCTGCTTCATTTTTTTGATATTTATCTGTTTTTATAAAACGTGATGTAATCTCTATTAAGAAAATTAAAAATACAGACTATTTTTATCACTGTTTTTAATTAAATAACTTAAAATTTATACATTTGATTTAAAGTCAATGCTTGGTTGAGTGGTTGCACCTTTTTAGTAAGTTTTATATAACCCTAAAAGACAACATAAAATCTCGACCTCTCTATTTGGGGGTTATTCTATTAACAAAGACAGAGGGTGAGGTACTTTATAGTTCGTTTCATAAAAGTTATCTTACAAAGTCCGCCAACAAACCAAAGATATGCCCTTCACTTTTCCATTTTTTTATTAAATCATCTAGTATCTCTGAATTTGGTTTAGATGTACTATGCAATAAAACAATCGCTCCTGGATGAATTTTAGAAAGTTTTTCAAAAGCAGTTTCTCTTGTAGGTAGCTTAGTTTTGATCCAGTCAACGTACGCAAGACTCCAAAAAAGTCGTATATCCTAATTTTCACGCATTATAACAATTTTTTTGAAATTCTATTCGATGAAATCAGTTAAAGAACTAAAAATATAACCTTCGCTTTTCCACTTTTTTATTAAATCATCTAGTATCTCTGAATTTGTTTTAGAGGTGCTGTGTAATAAAACAATCGCTCCTGGATGAATTTTAGAAAGTTTTTCAAAAGCAGTTTCCCTTGTAGGTTGCTTAGTTTTGATCCAGTCAACGTATGCAAGACTCCAAAAAAAAGTCGTATATCCTAATTCTTTTGCCATTTTAAGATTATCTTCACTATATTTACCTTGTGGTGGTCTATAAATTTTTATCATGTCTTTTCCGGTCACGCTTTTGTAAAGTTCTTCCATGGTAATAACTTCTTTTTTAAATTGTTCTAATGTTTGCATTTTGGACATATCCGGATGATTAAGCGTATGATTCCCAACCAAATGATTCTCTGCCACCATCCTTTTTACTAAATCTGGCCTAGTTTCTATGTAATTTCCAACTATAAAAAAAGCCGCAGGAACATCATTTTTCTTTAATACATCCAATATATTTGAGGTGTAACCATTTTCATACCCAGCATCAAAAGTTAGATAGATCTTCTTTTCATTTTGATTACCCACAAAATAGCAATTATACTGTTTCAAATACTCACTCGTGGCATTCCCCTGAGGAACGTTATCTTTATTGAATGCCAATCCCCAGTTCGAACACAAATTGGCCTTCACAGATGTATTCATTACTCTTTGCGATAGAATATTATATGTGATAGGAACAACAACAGTGGAAAGTAAACAAACGACGGCAGCTATTATTTGCTTCTTCTTTAAAATCAGAATCAAAACTATACCTCATTTGGCCATTTTTTCATAACTAGAAAGATATCTATTCCTAAAAGTTAAAAAATATTACTACTTTATAAAGTCACTAAAGTTTAAGACACATAACCTTTTATTTAATTGTTTATTTTTCTTAAGTAAAATATAACTACCGCCAAACAAGTATCTTCAAAATACAAACGTAAGGCCAAAACATTTTCGTCTAACAAGGCACACACAAATAGAATACATTCAACGGTATAAACATTAACTTTGCTTAATGCTCAATAATATATACACTAATTTATTACGAAAAATTGCAGTGCAGATGTACCTTCAGCATTTGCAGGTTCTTTTTGTATCCAAATACTGCTGCAATATCACAGTAGCTGCTACCTCATCTACTATACTTTTCTTCTTTTTAGCTTTAGTAGTTCCAATATTTAAATAATATTGCGCACTCTTTGTGGACCATCGTTCGTCAACAAAAGATATACAGATATCCACCATTTGCTGAAGCTTACTTTTAAATTTCCTAGCCCTTATGGCACTTTCTCCTTCAGAACCATCCATATTTTTCGGCAATCCGATAACAACATCTGTTATCTTGTACTTTTCAATTAACTCCATCACTTTCAGTAACAGTTTCATAACATCAGCCTCTTTCACAACACAAAGTGGAGACGCCAAAAAACCAGTACAGTCTGAAATTGCAAACCCCGTCCTGACTGTTCCCAAATCTATAGAAAGAGCTCTCATATACTTTAAAAGTTTAAATCCTATTTTCACATTAGAATAACAGGGCAGAGGTTAACACCATCACGAGAATAATTCAAATCAAGAATATCTGCAAGTGAATCAAGCTCTATCGTAAATATTAAAGCATTTTATTTATATCACTGCATTACAAGTTTAAACGACAAAAGCTCAATTATAACTCTTGTATAAATCCACATTTCATGTTAGTCTCATATGAGTTTTTATATTTAAGTAGTATAGTATTAAACTCATGCGACCTACAATGAATTGAAATTTTTTCTGCCTAAATAACTTTTCATTCCTATCGCAACTGAAGGAGGTGATATTGTTGATGAATCGTATTACAAGATATGTGTTCAGCACCAGTTTTTTATAGATTGAAGGTAATAGGTATTATGTTTTTTATGACTATGTACCTGCAACACTATTATTTTAGTATGAAAGGAATTCACTATATGGAAATTTTTTTTAATTTTACTAGAAAATTTCTTAAACGAGCATTTTCTATCTTTTTTACCATCAGTACAATATGTATTGGCCAATTTCTTAGTATAGGTGAAAGCCGTAGTAATGAAATGGCTCCTGCCTTAAAGTGCTGCGCGATCGGAAACGTCAGTAAAAAAGAACCTTTGGTGAAAATAAAAGGCCAACAGTTTATTTATGGCATTAACGGTGTTAGATTTTTCTTACCAAACTATCCAGAGGACTTCATACAGAGGCTAATAGTTGAACGGCATGATTATTTTGAAGGGGATACTTTACGCAAATTAGACAGTTACATACCAGAAGATGCTGTAATTTTAGATATTGGAGCGAATATTGGAAACCACACTTTATACTGGGCGAAACAGAACAAAATAAAAAAGGTTTATTCTTTTGAACCTGTGAAGAGTACTTTTGAAGTTTTAAAAACTAACGTGGATTTAAATGAATTTAATAATAAAGTAAAGCTATTAAATATAGGGCTTAGTGACCAAAAGACGAAAGCCATCATTGAAATTTTTCATAAAGAGAATATAGGTGGAACACACATAAAAGATACTCCGGACGGAGACATGGATGTAGACAAGTTGGATAACATAGAGATAAAAGAAAATCGTATTGATTTTGTGAAAATAGATGTAGAAAGCCACGAAGTGCAAGTGTTGAACGGGGCAAGCGAGACTTTCAGAAAATATAAACCCAAGTATGTTTTTATTGAGAGCTTTCCTGATAAATTCGAGGAAACTAAGAAAATTTTGGAAAGCTATGGTTACAGGCTAACTGATTTTCCCGTCCAATATTGCAACTACCTTTTTGAATATAAGGGGTAATGGATACTTAATCTTTATAAGAATAGTAATAAATAGTGTATCGACTGGAAATTAAAAGTACCACCACTAAAACTCAGGTAGAACACTTTTTGTATAAATTTGGACGTCGCGTAACTGAGCTTGAAATCAAAAAATTATATTAAGCCAATAAATTTGAAGAAACTAAGAAAATTTTGGAAAACTATGGTTACAGGCTAACTGATTTTCTCGTACAAGATTTCAACCATCTTTTTGAATATAAGGGGTAATGGATACTTAATTTTTATATGAATAGTAATAAATAGTGTATCGACTGGAAATTAAAAGTGCTACCACTAAAACTCAAGTAGAACACTTTTTGTATAAATTTGGACGTCGAGTAACCGTCTTTGAAATCAAAAATTATATTAAACCAAATATTTTAAAATTTTACAGAATTAATTCTAAATACACATACTAGGTTCGCAGTCACCACATCGTTTTTACCACATCTTAATTAAACTGGGTTTTTGTTTACCAAGTTTTTATTATTTAGCCCTACACAAAAAAGCTTTGAATAATACATAACTACCGGATTTATTAACACAGATTTTTTCGACTATCATACTTTTTATTAATAGTTTACGGGCAAAGTAACAAGTGCCAAATTGCCATGCAGCACAGACATACACCACATGCTGTAGAAAGATAAGTGCGTATTTTTTTCTATTACAAATTTATAAAATATACAACACATGTTTTCAAAATATTTTGATCTAGCAAAATATATTCAGTAACAAAAAATGCTAAAAACAAACATTACAAATAAAACACTCCTTATAGACAGAAAATTGGGGTACTAATTACGATTTTAATTTTCCCAAAATTCACACTATTAGGACAATTTCTTCATTTTTAGTGCTTGGTATTTTAACACATCTATCTAATTTTTGGACTGACAGTACTAAAAATCAAACTACGCATCACATTAATGTCAAAGTGCTTAAAACAACAAAAAGGGTAATATACATAATTTTTTAAGACATTTTATAAAATTACTGCACTGTTTACTTAGATGACTAAAAAATTGCATTGTATAAAGTACATGGTAAATATATTACCTAATCTACTTGCGAAACAATTACATCTACATACTTTCAGATTATAGTCTATTATGTAAATGAAAGTATATGTGGTAATTTCACAAAAACGTATTTACTTTAAATCATCGCCAACAATAACCTGTTTTAAGCATCATAACTTTGTACTTGATTTGTGCAATATGTTTTACAGCTGGAAAGTGTGGATAGCTTAGCTAACTAAAAATTTCAAATCCTCTAATGAATAATACGGCTGAAGTGCTAAATTTATTGCCATAGAAATAATATTTGCGGCACGTTCAATTAAAATATCAATTTCCCTCGGCGTTACAATCATGGACTTAACATCTTTGTTTAATCTGGGCTTAAAATTATTTATTTTTTCAATATTTTCATGATTATCTGTGATACTTTTGACTAGTGTTAGTCCATCCACTACAGTTGGGACTCCTATACTAATTACAGGCACCCCCATAGTTTCCTTATTTATGGCTGACCTCTTATTCCCTACACCAGATCCAGGTAAAATTCCAGTATCGGATATTTGTATGGTAGAACCTAACCTATAAAGTTCACGCGCAGCCAAAGCATCGATTACCAAAATTGTACTAGGCTTTATATCTTTACATATACTACAAATTATTTCGCTTACTTCTATGCCTGTCTGGCCGAGAACCCCAGGGGCAAGTGCAGCTACTGGTTTCAAATTAGGCAAATTTACCGAATTATTTGCATTATTTTTGATATGCCTAGTTGCAAAAATAGATTCTATAACCTTTGGACCTAAAGCATCTGGTGTAATACTAGAGTTACCCAGACCCACAACAAATTTTAATCCATCGTTTTGCACTAATTTTTGTATTTCTTTTGCAACAGTTTCAATCTTTTCATCTAAATTATCATATTCTTTGCTCAGCGATAAAAATTCTACTGTCACGTAAGTTCCAACAGGTTTGCCAATTTGCTTAGCAATTTTTCCGTCTTCTACTTTTATTTCTGTTACAGTTAATCCCGATATTTTATTTATTTTTTGTTTTATACCCTGCAAAGAACTAAAATCGAGTTTATCAGTTGATTCTAAAGCTAAGTCAGTCCTGAATGACATAATCAAACTCCCTCTTTATTCATTGAGACCACCATATACCCTTCCCTTATACATAATTTTTTATTCAAATTCTTATAAAAATAAATAACCCAAAGTCTTAACGTTTCAATAACAGAACGTTGACAGAAGTCCACGGATTGCGTTAAACCAAAAGCATTGAATTAATAAAGTAACCAAATTTTTATTATATCAAATGCATACCTACCAATTTTATCATACTTTCCCGATACAATTACTTCATTTAACCTAAGACATATATGTTATATATAAAAATATTAAACACTTTCTGGTAATATCAAATCCATCAGTAACGTAAAAAACGCAAAAATTAGGGTAATAAATCTATTCACAGAATTTTATTAGACTGCCTTTACCGTGGCACCATAAAAAAAGAGCATCCTTTTTTATGATACTTCTTAAAACAATAAAAGAATGCAAATCAAAAACAACAAATGTAAAATAAATTATAAAAATTAGTAACAAAAAATAAAATTTCCGAAACGCAACAAATGGTTACGTAAAAAGATAAAACCGAAAAAAAAATACCAATGATTCGCAGAAAGCATGCAAAAAATAGTGTAAAACCGGTCACAATAAATTTGAAGTATTACTGAATATATGATAGTAATTAGATTACTGTTGTGCAAGATAGCTTCAAACAAGGTAACATAAATTATACCATACAAAATAAGCTAAATCAATAAAAGTTTTGAAAACTTACATAACCTACTAAAAAGGCAACTACAAAAACGCAGTTGCAACAACAATTAAAGATTATAATTAATACTACAAAAAATAAAGTACAACACTACTAGATCACAGAAAAAATCAAACTAGCTGTATGATAGCCATCTTAGCAGAGTCACCACGCCGTACACCGACGTTAACAATACGAGTATAACCACCCGAACGATCGGAATATTTGGGAGAAATCTCATTAAATAATTTCGAAACAACGTCTTCCTTTGTTATAAAAGCCAAAGCCAAGCGCTTGTTGTGAAGAGTACTCACCTTGGCCAAGGTAATAAATTTCTCCGCCAACGACCTCACTTCCTTAGCTCGTTGAAGCGTCGTCTCTACTTTACCTTTTTCAAAAAGAAATGTAACCATAGCCCTAAGCATCGCCAATCTGTGTGCAGACGAACGGCCTAACTTTCTCGTCCCAGGCATACAAAAAACCTCACCTTCTAAAATATACATCATCTACTGACCAGCCGTCTTCAAAGAAAGCCCATTATCACCTAATTTTTTTATTACTTCCTCTATAGAAACTCTACCAAAATTTCTTATACGCTCTAATTCTTCCTTGGTAGAATTCAACAGCTGTTCTAATGTCAATATATTTGCACGACGCAACCCGTTAGATGCTCTTGGTGACAGATCAAGATCATCTATGGTATTTATCATCACTGACGACAAATTCAGACGCCTCTCAGTGACTGGTCTCTCTGTAATTTTTACAACTTTCTCAAAATCGCTCTCATTAACCACCAAATTCAAGTGCTCCACTAAAACAGCACCCGCCATAGAAAGAGCCTCAGCTGCACTTATTACGCCATCAGTCCAAATTTCTAAAGTGAGCTTATCATAATCGGTGATTTTACCTACACGAGTATTCTCAACATTATAATTAACTTTCAAAACAGGTGTAAAAATAGAGTCAACCGCAAGTTGGCCCAAAACCCTACTCTTTAAACGTTCTTTATTTCTCTCTGCCGAAACATAACCCCGACCCTTTTCTAAAATCAACTCCATATGGAAATTTCTTGCATCTTCATTTAAATTTGCAATAATGTGATCCTTATTTATAATCTCAACTTCGGAGTCAACTCTAATGTCACCAGCAGTTACAGTACACGGACCATCTGCAAAAATTTCAAGAGTCTTAGGTTCTTCGGAAAACAGCTTCGCAATTATCCCCTTAACATTTAAAACGATCTGAGTAACATCTTCCCTAACCCCAGGAATAGTTGAAAATTCGTGTACAACACCATCAATCTTTATAGAAGTAACCGCTGTACCCTGCAATGAAGATAGAAGAACTCTACGTAAAGAATTACCAAGGGTTGTTCCAAAACCACGTTCTAAGGGCTCTAAAACAAACTTTCCATAAGACCCATCCTCAGACCCATCGATCGTCGTAAAAGTAGGTTTTTCTATTTCAATCATTAAAAACAAAATCCCCCTTAAAAACTATCCCTTGCCAGCAGCCACGTACAGAACGCACTACAAAGACCACAATCAGAACTAAACTTTAGAGTAAAGCTCAACGATAAGGGTTTCTTCCACATCTAGGTCAATATCAGGCCGCTCAGGGTAAAATAACATCTTCCCTACAAATTTACTTTTACTACATTCCAGCCACTTGGGAACAACCCTACCAGAATTTGATTCCAGAATTTTTTTCATGATACCAGACTGTTGTTTCTTTTCAGAAACAGAAATAACAGAGTCAGGCTTAACCAAAAACGACGGAATATTCACCCTGACATCATTAACCAAAAAAAAGTTATGCTTAACCAACTGTCGCGCCTGAGCTCTTGAATCAGCAAAGCCCAGCCGATACACTATATTGTCTAAACGGGACTCCAGAACAACCAAAAGTTGCTCACCCACTTTTCCTTCTCTTTTCTTGGCTTTGTCATAAGAGGATTTAAACTGCCCCTCTAAAAGACCGTAATATCGCTTAGCTAACTGTTTTGCGCGCAACTGGACACCATAGTCGGAAAGTTTTGACCGTCCTTGGCCATGCTGCCCGGGTGCATAAGCCCTACGCAAAATGGAGCACTTCCCCGTAAAGCACCTGTCACCCTTTAAAAAGAGCTTTTGATTCTCGCGTCTGCACAATCTGCAAACAGCACCTGTATATCTAGCCATTAATTAAAAAAACACCTCCATACAAATAAAAAAACTCAAACTCTTCTACGCTTGGGCGGTCTACAACCATTGTGCGGTATGGGAGTTACATCTTTTATTAGAGTAACATTAAGTCCAGCCGTTTGTAAAGCCCTAACGGCGGCCTCTCTACCTGAACCCGGCCCTTTTACATAAACCTCCACCGACTTCATTCCTTGTTCCACCGCACCCTTAGCAGCGGCCTCCGCAGCGGATTGCGCAGCAAAAGGAGTAGATTTCCTAGAGCCCTTAAACCCTAACTCACCCGCACTAGCCCACGAAATCGCATTACCTGCACCATCTGATATGGTAATTATCGTATTATTAAACGTCGCCTGAATGCTGGCACGGCCCGAGGCAACATTCTTCCTTTCTTTTTTTTTCTTTACAGTTACCGACTTTTTTACATTCTTCTGCACAGGCATAAACTAAAACTGAATCCCCCTATCTTTAAGATTTCTTGGCAGCAATGGCATTCTTCTTCGGACCTTTCCTAGTCCGAGCATTCGTCTTAGACCTCTGCCCACGAACTGGCAAATTTTTACGATGCCTCACACCCCTATAGGACCCTATCTCTACCAACCGCTTTATATCAAAAGCGATATCACGCCTCAAGTCACCCTCCACTTTGCAGTTTTTGTCTATATAAGTTCTAATCTTCGATGCACTATCTTCATCGAGGTCCCTAACCCTTACAGAAGGCTCCACCCCAGTTTCTGCCAATATCTTACTTGCTGTCTTCCTACCAATTCCAAAAATATAAGAAAGACCGATGTCTATACGCTTGTCTCTAGGTAAATCCACACCGGCAATACGCGCCATACTAAAAACGACCTCCTAAAATAAATACTATCCTTGTCTTTGCTTATGCTTTGGATTCTCACATATAACCATCACTCTACCGTGTCGCTTAATTACCTTACACTTATTGCACATCTTTTTCACAGAAGGTCTAACTTTCATACAAAAACCCCTTTCTTACAAAACCACAAAGAAATCACATCGAAAATACCTCACTTTGCTCTCCACGTGATCCGCCCCTTTGTCAAATCATTAGGCGACATCTCCACAGTAACCTTATCGCCAGGTAAAATCTTTATGAAATTCATTCTAAGTTTACCAGAAATATGCGCTAAAATCACGGCATTATTCGGAAGTTTTACTCTAAACTGGGTCCCCGGCAGCGCCTCAACAACAACGCCTTCTAACTCTATAACATCCTGCTTAGCCAAACATACCACCACTCTTTAAAAACAAATACACGCTGTCAGATTGTATCATGAAAAACTACACTTTTTCAAACTTATTTATACTGAACCTCAACTTTTTCCCGGGAAACATATTTTTTCGCAGAAAACAACACTAAAAACTCCATATTTTCTCTTTTTGACTTTCAAAATTCACCTTAGCAAATCAAAGCACGCTAAAAAGCACATATTCCAACTGAAACTACAAATTTCTAAGCCAAGATATATTCCACAACAAAAGCCACACCATTACAATAAGAGAAAAAGACACCGAACCTAATTCAACAAATTTTGACTTTTATCTTAAAAATTCCCCTACCACCTTCACACTATCACAGTACTTACCACAGCAATCTGAGATACACAATCAACAAAAACTAAAGACTAATGAATTTACCAAAATTAAAAATTAAAAACACAAATCCTTAGCGCTAAACATCGTTACAAGTTAAACTACAAAACTATTTAAAGCCAAACGGCCTACAGACTTTACAATGAAATTAAGCCCGCCAACATCTGACTAATGTATGCGAATCATTCAACAATCAACATACATGAAAACAAAAACTAAATCTTCAAAAACCTATTCAAAGCTAATCGTAGTCTTTTATCACAAGTCATATCTTCCGGTGAAATTACGGTGGAAGTTAACGCCAAATGCCTTATATTTTTTTTCTTAGGCTTCGACACTTTTCTTCTCCTTCCGTCGCAAATAAACGCTTCCTTGTCATTAAAATCTATTACTACGAAGAACTTATCTTTGTCCCGCCCAGCTTTAGCTTTTACTACACAACCTTTCACTAGCTCCAACATCATATTTCCCTAAAAAATTAATATCAAATGCTCAACGCCAACATAATTAAAAATCTGCTCATACTTAAGAAACTAAAGCACCAACAAAATGCTACCAGAACCGCATCAAAAAACTACAACCAAAATAAACATAACCAATCGTCACAAACTGCACTATCAATAATGAACTATACCAACAATTCTATAACTTAATCAATAAACCTGAACTAAAACTCCCAACTAACAAACGTACAAGGCACAAAATCCATAGATCAATCGAAACCACAAATTAGTTATATACCGCTTACCGATAAACCAGAAAAAACTCTCTTGATTTCCCCTAACACAAACAGAACATTCCCTTCACCAGTTAAACCTTCGTTAAAATAACTGGTCCATTCTCCGTCACAGCAACTGTATGCTCAAAATGTGCAGAGTATTCACCAGATGTTGAAACAGTGGTCCAATCATCGTCTAAAACTTCAACATCACCAGAACTACCCAGTATAACCATCGGTTCAATCGCAATAGTTACGCCAGCCTCAAGCAAAGGGCCAAAATGTGCTTTACCATAATTTGGGACTGATGGATCTTCATGAAGATCCACCCCAACACCATGACCAACAAAATCTGTTACTACACTACAATTTCTACTTTCTACGTACTCTTGAATTGCACTAGATATATCACCTATTTTGTTACCACACAAAGCTTTTTCGATTCCTTTTTCTAAAGCTCCATAAGTGGTATCTAAAAGACCTTGGATTTCCTCGGACACATCACCACATTTAAAGGTGAACGCTGTGTCACCGTGAAAACCCCGGTAAAAGGCCCCCACATCAATACTTACAATATCACCCCTCTTTAAAATCAAATCTTTGCTGGGAATACCATGAATGACGACGTTATTAACGGAAATGCAAGAATTTCCAGGGAAACCTCCATAATTGAAAAAAGAAGGTTCTGCTCCTTGACTAACAATATAACGCTTTATTATATTATCGAGCTCAAGGGTAGAAACACCGGGCTTTACCTTCTCGCCAGCCAGATGCAAAGCAGCAGCAGCAATCTCACCCGAAGCTTTCATAAGTTCTATTTCTCTTTTACTTTTTAATACAATCAAGTGCTAAATACCTTCTTTTATAGCTTTAATTACCTTACCCTGGATATCATCAATTGTTCCATCCCCGTTGATGAAGTTGAGCATCTTCTTGTTCAAGTAAAACTGCCTAAGGGGCTCCGTTTTTTTATGATACTCCTTAAGTCGCTCAACTATAGTCTCTAAATTATCGTCAGTGCGCTTTATGAGGGTGCCACCACACTTGTCGCAGATGCCATCAACCTTCGCAGGCTTACTAATTAAGTGATAGCTCTTACCGCAAGCTTCGCAGACACGGCGACCAGACATACGAGCAAGAATTGTATCTTCAGAAGCATCTAAAAATATAACTTTATTAACAACCATACCCATATTATCCAGCGCTTCGGCCTGAGCTATAGTTCTAGGAAAACCATCCAAAACATACCCGTTCTCAACAGGATTGAGCGTTAAAACCTCTTTGATTAGCTTAATAACTAAACTATCCGGCACAAGCTCTCCCTTTTCAATATATGATTTTGCCAAATTTCCAAGCTCAGATCCGCTCTTAAGTGCCGATCTCATGATATTCCCCGTTGAAATATAACCCATTTCAAAATATTCCGCCACCATAACCGACTGGGTCCCTTTACCGGCACCAGGTGGACCAAGAAAAACAACGTTCATACTAAACATACCTTTTACTTTTTCTAAAAGCCTTTAGTTTCTACGTCAAGTCAAAACGACTACTACCTAAAATCTACAACAAAAAATAAACCGAACATACTTACGGCAAACCATGTAATTTAAATCCGTAAAAACAGCAGGCCATATACCAAAAACATCAAAAAAAGAATACCAACTCCACCTATGTCATCAAATCAACAACTAAACAAGAAAAATTCTTAAAAATTATCAATTTCAAATGCAAGCTAATAACGGCATCAAGCCCTCGCAAGCCATAGCCGGAATGCAAAAATCCAACAAAACGAGCCCGCCAAACTGCGTCAAAAAACCAGATATATCTCAATTTTCCAAATCACATTTACTTAAAAACCTAAGTCGCAAAGGCTGCTACGAAACTTACTAGAGTAAAACCAAGATAAACGAACAAGTCTGTTGAAAGCCAGCAGCTCACACTACATCATCAACACCAGGCTGCCGAATTTTTAATGCACAAAAACAATAACATAATCCTCAACATTTAATTAACAGAGAACTTCATACATCAATTTTGCAAAATGTGCCACACAATCCCACCTGCCGAGCAACAAAAAGTTACTAAAATTCATCCAAAACTATCAAAGCCAAGAGAGCAACCTCAAATTGGTCACCTCTAATCGCCGAAGGAGCAGAATAAAAAAGCTACGCTAATCGCAAAAACAATGTTGCCGAAGATATCAACATCTTTCATACCACTTAAGTAAAAGGGAAAAAACTATTAATCCAAAAACCCTTTGTAATGACGCATCATCATTTGCGATTCTAGGTTCTTAACCGTCTCAAGTGCTACACCAACCATAATTATCACAGACGTTCCACCCAGGAATGTAGTTTGATGCATATATGTTAAATCGCCAAAAATGAACGGAATGACAGCAACTATTCCAAGAAAAATTGCACCCATCAAAGTGATCTTAGAAAGTACCCGCTCTATAAAGTCACTAGTCGGTTTACCGGGCCTCATACCTGGAATCACCCCACTGCTTTGCCGCAAATTGTTAGCCATTTCTACTGGGTTATATTGAATAGACAAATAAAAATACGCAAAAAACAGAATTAACACGTAATAAATAGTCGGATAAATCCAACCAAACGGCGATAAAGCGTTGTTAATATTTCTTAGCCACTCTGGAGCTCTAGCTTCACCCATAACAGTCTGGACAGCAGACGGCAAAGACAATATTGACTGCGCAAATATAACCGGCATAACTCCGGAACCGCTAAATTTAACTGGTATATGCGTACTTTGTCCACCATACATCTTTCTCCCAACAACTCTCTTTGCGTACTGAATTGGAATTCTACGCTCTGCATTGTTTGTAAATACTATCAACCACATCATAGTAAAGTATATTACCAAGAATAGCGGCACGAAAATATAAAAAAGCCAAGGATCTCTTCCGCCGCTTACTTGATACTTCACAGCTTCATACACAGCCGCAGGTTCTTTGGGAGTACCGGCTTTCTGAATATATTCCATTAATACTTGGACCAACATAGGCACACGCGCAACCATACCGGCAAACAAAATAATAGAGGTACCCTGGCCAACACCCTTATCATTAATCTGATCACCCATCCACATGATAAGAGCCGTACCTGCTGTTAGCGTCAAAACAATAATAAAGCCAGTTAGTATTCCCGCGAAGCCATCTTTATCACCATACAATGCAACGCCGCTATTTTTGAGCCACAAGTAGTACATGAAAGCCTGCAAAATACCAATAACAACCGTCAGATATCGCTGTATGGCTTCCATACGTTTTCTTCCTTCTTCGCCTTCTTTACTCAACTTCTCTAAAGAAGGAATAATAACAGTTAAAAGCTGCATAATTATGGAAGCATTTATTGAAGGCTGAATGGAAAGAGCGAATAAAGTCCCCTTAGAAAATGCATTACCAGACATCATATTCATCATGCTAAAGAAAGAGCCAGAGTTTTGCCCCGTTGTTGCAGTGTTCATAAGTTGCCTCAAAGCCTCAGCATCGAGAAACGGTACTGGAATAACAGAACCTATGCGAAAAATTATTATGATCATAAGGGTAAATAGCATTTTTTTACGCATATCTGCGTCCTTGAACGCATTAATTATCGTCTTAAACAACTTAAACCACCTCAGCCTTTCCTCCAATTTTCTCTATTTCCAATAGAGCTTTTTTAGAAAACGCATCAGCTTTTACAGTTAATTTCTTAGACAATTTACCATCTGCTAGAACCTTTATGCCGTTTCTTGCTTTTTTTAAAATGCCTGA
Organism: Ruminococcaceae bacterium UBA3753; assembly: GCA_002372375.1. Classification (GTDB taxonomy): domain Bacteria; phylum Bacillota; class Clostridia; order Oscillospirales; family Acutalibacteraceae; genus UBA3753. The sequence goes on along the minus strand of DFGJ01000038.1, from coordinate 50,281 downwards.
TTTTATCAAAGCTTCAGCATCTACCACAATACCATCATCAAATTTATTCAACCAAGCTAAGTTAACAATAGTCTTTTCCTTACGGAAAATATTGTTAAAGCCCCTTTTTGGTACCCTCCTTTGAAGCGGCATTTGACCTCCTTCAAATCCAGGCCTTACTCCGCCCGCTCTGGCCTTTTGCCCTTTATGACCTTTACCAGCAGTCTTACCTTGGCCCGAGCCTATCCCCCGACCAATCCTTTTAGCAACTTTTCTGGAACCAACTGCGGGTCGAAGATCACACAAATTCATACACTACTCACCTCCTTACTTTTAAAATTAACTAGTGTTCAACGACACTAACTAAATGGGATATCTTCTGAACTTTGCCTCGCGTCTGTCCATTAAGTGGCTGAACACATGAATCCCCAACTTTCCTCAAACCCAAAGAATGCGCTGTACAAATCTGGTCTTTTTTATACCCTATGAGACTCTTTTTCAATGTGACAGTAACAGTATTCATAGAATTTCCTACTCTCCTTCCTTCGCAAAACTAAATCGCCCTAAAGTAAACTCAGACATACATCAAAGGAGTCCACTGAAGACATTATGATATCCAAAAACTCAAAACCAAATAGCGCAATTTATCCAACTTCTGCCCACATGACCTCAACAAACATGAAACTCAAATTTAAATAAGGACGATAGCCGTGAAAAACAAACTATTTTTAAAAAATCATCCGATACTATCAGAAACCAACAAGCACGAACTTTCTAAACTTTCAGGAATTACTAATTCTCCACTAAACACAACACTAACTATTTATTAAATACAGGATGTGCAGAACTACATTAAAATACGAAAAAACACAAGAAATCGGCTCAAAATCAAACAGCAAATAACACATTTACAACGTCACTTACAAAAGTCCCCTTACTCACTTAAATCAAACGACTTTCAAAACAGCTCTCGATCGAAGCAATTTTAAAAAACAAAAACTATCACAAAGTCCGAGTTGAAACCGAAATCTTCTAAGCCAAACCAATCAACAAATACTTAAGCAGAAATGCCAAACGATTAAAAAATAATTGGCAAGCACTGTACCTACAAGAAATTCTTCAGTTACCATGACACAATTGATTGTAACAACAATCTGGGCACAAACAATTCAACAAAACAAGTACTGAGCAATAAATCTAAACCTTGAAGCACCAAAAACTTGAGCTAAACCCAAACAGCTCGAAACAAACCCGAACAGTAAAAGGCAGCATAAGCTTAGTAACAAAAACAACTACTTGGCATCCTTCACCAATTAACAAAACAGCCCAAGTGCCACAACATTAAATTTTCAAGGTTCGAAAACAAATTAGTATAAAATCTCTTTAACTAGCTTGCCTCTAATCGTCGCAATTTCATCGGCAGTGCGAAGAGCGCGAAGTGCCTTCATAGTTGCTCTGACAACGTTATACGGATTATTAGAACGCAAAGCTTTCGTCCTAATGTCTTTAATGCCAAGAACCTCTACTATCGCCCTAACAGCTCCGCCGGCTATGACTCCAGTACCAGGTGCTGCCGGCTTCATCAATACTCTCCCGGCACCAAATTCACCAATAACCTCATGCGGTATAGTGCTTTTTCTCAGAGAAACTTCTACCAAATTTTTTTTGGCTTCATCAATACCTTTTTTTACAGCACCTGAAACTTCCGCAGCTTTGCCAATACCAAACCCGACCTTCCCTTTACCATCACCAACAACAACAAGAGCAGCAAACTTAAAAATCCTACCACCTTTGACTGTCTTAGAAACTTTATTTACAGAAACTACCTTTTCTTTATATCCATCTTCTCTTTCCCTCAAAGAAGGACCACCAAACTGTGCCAAAAAATCACCTCACACTTCTAAATTAAAATTCAAGTCCCGCCTCACGCGCACCCTCAGCTAAAGCTTTAACCCTTCCGTGATAGTCGTAACCGCCACGATCAAAAACAACTTTCTTGATCCCTTTAGCCGCAGCTCTTGAACCAAGCAACTTCCCAACTTCCACAGCAGAACTAATTTTACCTGGACCTTCAGGCTTTTTAAACTCTCTGTCTATGCTAGATGCAGACACCAAAGTTATCCCTTTTTCGTCATCTATTATCTGGGCAAAAACATTTTTGCTGGATCTAAAGACACTGAGCCTCGGCACACTGGACGTTCCTCGAACTTTCGTTCTTACCCTTTTATGCCTTATTTTCCTTAATTCATTCCTTGACTGAAGTTTAACCACAAAAAAACCTCCTTTCACAAAAATCAAAAAATTAACTACTTTTTACCTTTACCAGCCTTACCTTCTTTACGACGAATGTGCTCATTTTCGTACTTTATACCCTTGCCCTTATAGGGTTCCGGTGGACGTTTTTTCCGTATCTCCGCAGTGACTTGCCCAACTTTTTGTTTATCTGCACCAGTAACAATAATCTTGTTATTACCCTCGACCGCAAAGCTAACCCCCGGAACCTCAGACACTTTAACTTGGTGAGAATATCCCAAATTCATCACAAGGTCTTTGCCTTGCTTCTGTACTTTATAACCAACTCCATTAACTTCCAGAACCTTTTTAAAGCCATTTGTCACACCCTCGATCATATTAAAGAGCAAGCTTCTTGTAAGCCCATGCAAAGACCTGCTTAGCTTATTGTTGTCTTTTCTTAAAACAGTAACAACTTTATCGCTCACATCTACACTAACATTCGGATGAATACAGCACACAAGCTCATCTTTTTTGCCCTTAACCGACACACACCGATCTTTTAAATTAACAGTTACACCATCCGGTATATTAATAGGTTTTAAACCGATTCTGGACATAACAAAACGTTCCCCCTTTCTTACAAAAATCACCAAACATATGCCATTATTTCTCCGCCAACATTCTCTTTACGTGCATGTTTATCAGTCATTATACCTTTCGAAGTGGAAATTATAGCTATTCCCAACCCCCTAATAACTTTAGGCATATTTTCAACATTTGTATAGACTCTCAGCCCCGGTTTCGAGACCCTTTTTATCCCGGTTATAACAGGCTTTTTGCTGGAAGTATACTTGAGCCGAATTCTTATAATGTGCTGCTTATTCTTAACAAGCAAAAAGTATTTATGAATATACCCTTCATCCATAAGAATCTGAGTTATAGCTCTCTTTGTTCTAGACGCAGGGACATCCACAAACTCGTGCTTACTAATACATGCGTTGCGAATTCTTGTTAATAAGTCTGCAATAGTATCTGTAATCTGCAAAATATATTTACCTCCTTTTTAAGACTAATTGACCTACCAACTCGACTTTCTTACACCCGGAATCTGACCTTTATGTGCTAGTTCTCTAAAACATATACGGCACAATCCATACATTCTAAGCACACTGTGCGGTCTACCACAAATATTGCACCGAGTGTAATTCCTGGTTTTATATTTAGGCTCCCTTTTTTGCTTAACTTTCAACGAAGTCTTAGCCACAAATAAATCCCCCCCTTCTAAAAACAACTATTATTTCTTAAACGGCGCTCCACACATTTCAAGCAAAGACCTGGCTTCATCATCCGTCTTAGCAGTAGTCACTACACAAACGTCCATACCACGAATCTTATCTATTTTATCATAGTCAATCTCCGGGAATATAAGCTGCTCTTTTATTCCAAGATTGTAATTTCCACGGCCATCAAACGACTTAGGATTGATACCACGAAAATCACGGACTCTCGGTAAAGCAAAATTAAACAAACGATCTAAAAACTCATACATTTTATCTCTTCGAAGAGTAACCTTTACACCTATGTTCATCCCCTGACGGATCTTAAAGTTCGCAACTGACTTCTTTGCTTTACAAACGACAGGCTGCTGACCGGTAATTTTCGCGATATCTCCGGATATAAAAGTTATAACTTTAGAGTTATCTTTTACTTCGTCTGTAGCAACGCTAACAACTACCTTTAAGAGCCTCGGAACCTGAAAAACATTCCTATAGTTATATTTTTCCATCAGCGCCGAAACTATTTTTTCTTTATAAAGTTCCTGCATTCTTGCCATGATTAACACTCACCCCTTTCACTGCACTATATAACTTTTTTGCACTTTTTACACATTCTTTTTTTGGTACCATCTTCTAAAAATGTATGCGCTATCCTAGTACCTTCCCCACACTCAGGGCAAACTAGCTGGACTTTGCAAGCATATATCGCACCTTCAGCTTTTACTCTACCGCCCTCTTGGCCTACCTTGGTCGGTTTAACGTGTTTGGTTACCACATTCAACTTTTCAACAATGACTTTACCTTCTTTACGACTAACGGCAAGGATCTTGCCTTTCTTTCCTTTGTCTTTACCACTCAAAATAATGACCCTATCGCCCACTTTTACATGAACTTTACACTTGCATACCTTAGGCTTAGTACCTATCCTCAAAGCCACACATTCACCCTCCTTTCTACAAAACCTCTGGAGCTAAACTAAGTATTTTGTTGTAATTTTTCTCTCTAAGTTCCCTTGCTACTGGCCCAAAAATACGTGTCCCACGAATGCTGTCATCTTTGTTTAAAATTACAGCAGCATTTTCATCAAAGCGGATATAACTACCATCCGCCCTACGAGTAGGCTCCTTAGTTCTGACAACAACCGCTCTCACAACATCACTCTTAGAGACTATACCACCAGGATTAGCTTTTTTCACACAAGCAATTATAACATCGCCAATGCGAGCATATCTACGCCTGGTACCACCAAGAACTCTAATACACATAATAACTTTGGCGCCAGTGTTATCCGCCACTTTTAGTAGAGTCTGTTGCTGTATCATAACTTTTACCTCCTTTCACACAAACAAACTTAAAAATCATTTTGCTCTTTCTAAAATCTCAACTAACCGCCAGTACTTATCTTTGCTGAGCTTTCTTGTTTCCATAATTTTTATCTTATCTCCAACATGGCATTCATTGTTTTCATCATGCACTTTAAGCCTGACACTACGCTTAACAATTTTACCATAAAGTGGGTGCTTAACGCTATTTTCAATAGAAACCACGACAGTTTTGTCCATTTTATCACTAACTACCTTACCTACATTTTCTTTCCGCCTTCCACGAACAACACTCTCTGCCACTAAATTACTCCTTTCAGAACATTTTTAAAAACTAAAACACACTCAATTAAGTTATATCTACCACTAAACCAAAAAGCAAACGCCCTACAATCCTGCCACTCTGTTCTTTTTATTCAACTCTGTAAACACTCGGGCGATCTCTTTTTTTACAAACCTAAATCTAGCAGGATTTTCAAGCTGATTAGCTATTTGTTGAAAACGCAAATTAAAATGCTCCATCTTAAAATCTTTTAGCTTTTTATTAAGTTCCTCAACAGAAAGCGATTTATAATCTGTTTTTTTACTTTTCTTCATATTAAAGTCGCCTCCCTACTAGGATCCTTATACACAAACTTGCATTTTACAGGAAGTTTATTAGCGGCTAACCTCAGCGCTTCCTTAGCGATGGGCAAAGAAACATCAGCGATCTCAAACATGACTCTATCCGGCTTAACAACTGCAACCCAAATCTCCGGTGCACCTTTACCTTTACCCATACGGGTACCCAAAGGCTTTTTAGTAGTAGGTTTATCCGGGAAGATCTTTATCCAGACTCTACCACTTCGTTTACAATATCTATTCATCGCAACACGCGCAGCCTCTATCTGATTAGCTGTTATCCAGGCGGGCTCTGTAGTCGCAAGGCCGTAGTCGCCATAACTAACTTCGTTTCCCCTCGTAGCTCTCCCGGTCATTCTACCACGCTGTATCTTTCTATATTTAACTTTTTTGGGCATCAGCATAATCAGTCAACTACCTCCTCTCCCCTTCTATTTTTCGGGTAAACACTTTCCTTCTATTATTATTCTCGCTTGATCTGCTTACCAGAGGAACTGCTCTTCTAAGGACTTCACCCTTGTAAAGCCAGACTTTAACGCCAATCTTTCCATAAGTAGTACTAGCTTCACTAAAACCATAATCAATATCGGCCCTAAGAGTTTGAAGGGGAATAGTCCCTTCGTTGTAATGCTCAGCTCTTGCGATTTCTGCCCCGTTCAGTCTACCAGAGACTCTGACCTTGACACCTTTTGCCCCTTGCCGCATAGCTTTACTTATAGCTTGCTTCATAGCTCTTCTAAAAGACATCCGCTTTTCAAGCTGAAGTGCTATATTTTCCGCTATTAACTGGGCATTTTTTTCCGGAGACTTCACTTCAACAATATTTATAAATATCGGCTTTTTAAATAGCTTCTCACATTTAGCTTTTATTTTTTCTACTTCCGATCCACCTTTGCCAATAATTATACCTGGCTTTGAGCAATGAATATGAACTTTTATTCTAGAAGAATCTCGCTCTATTTCAATCTCTGGCACGCCAGCAACCGAAAGACTCTCTTTTAAAAATTTCCTAATTTTGTAATCTTCGTAAACAGTTGGAGCAATGTCTTTCTCATCTTTAACAAACCACCTGGAGCTCCATCCTTTAATAACTCCAACTCTAAGCCCGTGTGGACTAACTTTTTGACCCATGAATTACCTCCTTACTTCAAAAATTATTGTTCAGACTCTTCTAAACAAATGGTTACATGCGAAGTCCTTTTCTCGATTCTATGACTTCGACCATGGTCTTTCGGACGAAACCTCTTCATAATGGGTCCCGGAGTAACAAAACATTCCGAAACATAAAGCTTATCGACGTCCATATGATTATTGTTTTCCGCATTTGAACTAGCTGATTTAAGCAATTTAACTAAAGACTCACAGGCTGCTTTAGGTGTATGCTTCAAAATAGCTGTAGCGAGTTTTACAGGTTTATTTCTAATTAAATTCAGAACAAGCCCAACTTTTCTAGGCGATATCCTTTTATATCTGAGGTGCGCCACTGCTTTATTTTTTATAGTTTTCTCCATCTGTACTCTCCTTTCTTAAAATATTTTCATCACCGATCACTTTGTCGTCTTAGCTCCAGGATGGCCTTTGAAAGTCCTCGTTGGCACAAACTCACCAAGCTTATGACCAACCATATCTTCAGTTACATAAACAGGTACGTGCTTTCTGCCATCATGAACTGCAATGGTGTGCCCAACAAAGTCCGGAAAAATCGTAGAAGCTCTACTCCATGTCTTAAGAACTTTTTTTTCTTTCTTCTCATTAAGTAACTTAATCCTTTTAAGCAGCACTTCTTGAACGAATGGACCTTTCTTTACGCTTCTGCTCATACATACCCCTTTCCCTATTATTTGCTGTTTCTGCGTTTAACGATGTATTTATCAGATAATTTATGCTTCTTGCGCGTCTTATAACCAAGCGCTGGTTTACCCCAAGGAGTAACAGGTCCAGGTCTACCAATCGGGCTTTTGCCTTCACCACCACCATGCGGGTGATCGCACGGATTCATAACAGAACCTCTGACGGTCGGTCTTATACCCTTATGTCTCTTCCTTCCAGCTTTACCAAGCTTTGCGTTCTCTTGGTCTGAATTGCTAACCTCACCGATAGTTGCCATACAGCTTTCGGGCACATTCCTAAGTTCACCAGATGGCAATCGAAGAAGCGCCATACCGTTTTCTTTAGCCATAAGCTGAACCATATTGCCAGCAGACCGCCCTAACTGCGCACCTTTACCCGGAATAAGTTCAACATTGTGAACAAAAGTACCAACAGGGATAAACTTCAGCTTTAAAGCATTACCTGGTTTAATGTCAGCCGAATCTCCAGAAATCACTTTATCGCCAACATTAAGTCCCTTCGGTGCAATAATATAACTTTTTTCACCGTCATCGTACTGAATCAAAGCTATAAAAGCCGTACGGTTAGGATCATACTCCAAGGTTAAAACAGTGGCACTAATGTCTGTTTTAGTCCTTTTAAAGTCGATAAGTCTGTACTTACGTCTATTCCTACCACCTTTATGCCTAACAGTGATCCTCCCGTAGCTATTGCGCCCAGAATTATTGCTCAGAGGCTTTAAAAGGCTCCTCTCCGGCTTCACCTTCGAGAGACAAGAATAATCGACTACCGACATATGCCTTCTCGACTTCGTAGTAGGCCTATAGGTCTTAATTGCCATATAAAATCTCCTTTCTTTTTAGCTTTTCGGAAACCCTGGTTCCATAAATGCCATTATTTTACTCGCCGCAGCCCTAAAATAAACTACAAAACAACAACGCTCTTGTAAAAAAATTTCGCAAAACCTACACCACAAAATTACAAACACCGCCGCACTTATTAGCAGAAAGCCTGGTTAAGAAAAACCTAATCAGCAAATAAACTATGGCAGTAATACCTAAAACTGTCAAAATTCCCTGTAAATTTAAATTGTAAAAATATCCTACGATTACATTTAAGATGACAAAAGCAAGAAAAGTAAAAAATCTAACAAACTTGGCACCAAAATATCTGGATTTAAATGACAAAATACCAATCAATATGGAAGCAAAAAATAATACTACATCCATAATATGCCAGGCAAATATGTCACCCACTGCAGATCTTACTCCCGCCGGGTTAGCATAGTAGAGGCTAGCATTATAAAGATGAGCATTCGTAAACCCAAAAAACACATGCCCCAAACAACATATAATAAACAAACCTATCCCAAACCTATTTGGTAGGCAAAACTTATCAAAAAACGAAATCAGTTTCAAAACAATGGACGAATGAATATTAGCTGCACCAATATCTGCAATTCCATTTTGCCCTGAGGTATTTATCACTTCACTACAACAGTCTGGTAAAAAGTTCTTCCTAACTGTGCTCCTGACAGCAAAATAACTCACATAAGCAAGAAGCAAACTAAAAAAAGCTTCTATCTCAAGCGAGCCGCCATCAGAGACCCAGCAATCTCCATGCCATCTGCTCTCACCCGCAGGTAAAACAAAGCGCAAAGTTCGAGATAAAGTGCAAAAAGTTAAAAATGCAACCATCCTTGAAATGTGTGAACCAAAGGACTTGCTCTTGGTAAAAATCAGCAAAAATACAGCAAGATGAATAAACAGCTGCACGGAAATACCATATATGCCATTGTGCTTCCCTTTACAAATAAGAAAAAAACTCGATGCAAAGAAAAACAACGAAGCACACACATAAGAAAAAAACGGCAGCTCAACACCTTCAATTTTCTTTACTAATTTACCAAACATACGCACTTTCTTAACGATTCCTGCAAATTTTATTCTTAAAGCCTTACTGTGCCTTACATACAAGTTACTAAGCAACAGAGAAAAAACAAAACACTACCAGACAAAACTAAAGACCTAAGCCTCGAAAAACCCGTACACACCACAGTAAACTGCCAAAACCGTCAGCAGATACCCCACACCAAGATCCGATCAAACTCTCACATCAAGCACAAACACCTACAAAAAACAAAACCGGTCAGCTCTCCAGCCACAAATAACTCCCAATATACTAACTAACCAACACTCCGTTTAAAACCACACGATCACTGCTTAAACTATACTTTCAAAGTACTCTATCGACTTACTGCTAGGGGTCAGCTTAACGATCGCCTTTTTCCACGAAGACGTATACCCACCAGAGTTTCTACCTTGTCTCCTAAAATGGCCTCGCACATTTTGGGTGTTAATTTTTTGGACTTTAACACCAAAACACTCTTCCACAGCAGATTTAATCACATGTTTGCTAGCGCTTCTTGCAACCTCAAAAATGTATTGTTTCGCACCAACACACCTCATCGATTTCTCTGTGATTATAGGATTAATTACAACATCGTGTGAAAATTTCATACTAAGCGTAAACCTCCTCAATCTTAAGAGTGGCCTCTTTTTCTAAAATCAAATGTTTAGCCCTTAAAATATCGTAAACATTCAAAGTGTTAACCTGCGAGGTCTGCATCCCTTGTATATTTCTTGAAGAGTTTACCACTGTTTTCCTAGGCCCGGCAAGTACCAACAAAGACTTGCTCGAAACTCCCAACGCAGTCAACATATTCACAACAGCTTTCGTCTTGTAAGTCTCGAGGTCAACAGAATCTAAAATAACGATCGAGCCATCTCTACATTTGCTGGAAAGAGCTGATCTCAAAGCCAATCTTCTTTCTTTCTTGTTCAAAGTATATCGATAATCTCTGGGCTTTGGCGCAAAAACAACACCACCATGTCTCCACTGTGGAGCACGCGTAGATCCCTGCCTAGCATGGCCGGTTCCTTTTTGTCGCCACGGCTTTCGGCCTCCACCCGAAACTTCCGCTCTCGTTAAAGCTGACTGCGTCCCCTGACGTTTATTAGCCAACTGATTCACAACAACTTCATGCATAACATTAACATTCGGCTCTATTCCAAAAACAGCGTCACTAAGACTCAGTTCGCCGACCACTTCGCCTTGCATATTAAAGACCTTGACTTTCGGCACTAATCCACCCTCCTTTCATAATTTTAAGCTTTAACACTATCTTTAACCAACACAATCCCACCGATCGGCCCAGGGACAGCTCCTTTTAATGCCATCACGTTACTTTCAGCATCTACCAAAACAACTCTTAAATTCTGCACAGTCACTCTCTCGGATCCCAAATGTCCTGGCAGTTTCTTACCTTTAAACACCCTTGAAGGATCCGAACATCCACCGTTGGACCCAGCATGTCTAACAACCGGTCCACTACCATGAGACTCCTTTAATCTTCTGCAGTTCCATCTTTTAATTACACCAGCGTATCCCTTACCTTTACTAGTACCCACAACATCCACACGTTCATCAACCGAAAACACATCAGCCTTAATAATGTTCCCCACACTATACTTAGAAACATCTAAAGGCCTAAACTCTCTAAGCACCTTCTTGGGGGCAACATTGTTTTTGAGAAAATGCCCTTGCAAAGGCATAGTAATATTTATCGGTTTTCCTTTAAACTTTGTGGAACGCGCGCCCCTACGATATTTAAGCTTGATATCTTCAAAACCCAGCTGAACAGCATCATACCCATCTTTGTCCCTACTTTTAATCTGCGAAACAACGCACGGACCAACATTAAGAACAGTAACAGGTACTACATTACCGCTTTTGTCAAAAATCTGCGTCATCCCCACTTTTCTGCCCAGAATCGCTTTTTCCAAGTAAACTTTTTCCTCCTTAAGCAGGTTATTGGTTGACCCCAAATCAACTTGACCCCTAAGGGCACAAACAAACACACTCAGTACAGCTAGACTTTTACTTCAACGTCTACTCCTGGTGGAATATCCAAAGACGAGAGCGCATCGACAGTCTTAGCCGAAGGCGAGATTACAATAATCAGCCTCTTATGAATGCGTGTCTCGAACTGTTCCCTGCTGTCCTTATATTTATGCACAGCACGGAGTACAGTAACAACTTTCTTTTTCGTCGGTAACGGTATAGGTCCAGAAACCAGTCCACCCGTACGACCAACTACATCCACTATCTTCTTTGCCGCACTGTCTAAAAGCTGATGATCATAACCTCTGAGTTTGACACTTATCTTCTTTGTGCTCAAGCTTTAAAATTTCGCCTCCTTTACTCACAAGTTATTGCTAAAAAACAGCAATGGGTGCCTAATCGAATCTCGCTTTAGCTGCATAATACCTGAATACAAACTAACTTTTCGTGCGAATTACGTAAACAAAAAACGACGAAAACTTAAAACATCAGGCTACACTTCGCGACAAAGCTCAAAACATATACAAACACACTCCTCGATGTTAGCACAAAATAAAAATAAAATCAAGGAATTAAGGGATATTCTTCTATAACACACAACCTTTTACATAAATAGGCAAAATTATACACACAATACTAAAATCACAAAACAGAACTTACAATTGTTGCCGATACTAAATCGCAATACCTTAAAATTCTATTATTACGGTAAAAACTAATACATAGTACTTTGGTAAAACAAAATTTAGACATAATAGGACTAGCTATTACAGAGCTAAATACTTATAACAGTAAATAATTTGCAATACAAAAACGCAGATACCGCAAAATAAAAAGAAAAATACAGAAACTTTGACAACAACTGTTTTCCAAAAAGTCCCGAAAGCTCCAAACAAACCTAGACGACATAAACTAAAGGCATAAGTAAGAAACTCCTAGGCTTAGCGTACAAAGAAAAACCACAAGCACAGGACAGCCCCGAAACCAGAATAGTAAGCTGGTAGACCAATTTTCTAAAACTCAGCCAATAACTGTGAAAAAAATTAAAATTTGTTCTTTTACTATCGCAAAAATATTCACAAACAATCACCATTGCGAGCCACTAAAAAACACACTCAATTACGCAACTTTACAGACACCGGGAAGTACGGAACAAAAAAGCAACAACTGCCCCCTAAGCACGCAGCATCAGTCACGCACTAACCGCAAAAGTTGTTCAGCTAAAAAACAAAGATTTACGATTCCAAAACTCTACTGAAAGACAAGGCAAAAATTTAAGTATCAAAACCTCCGCACAGGTCACACAATCAATCACTCAACTAAAATGTACCTTTACACTCGGCATCCAAATTATCAAATTACCCAACAAAAACAAAAATCTAAAATTTCAAAACTTAAACAATAGCCAAGACAGAAAACCAAGCTCTGAGGCCTTTACACAAGCCACTCGATAAACTAACCTGCCTAAACTAATCAGCGCCAGCTACACCCCAAATTGTCGAACTTACCCAACAAAAACAAAAATCTAAAATTTCAAAACTAATAGCCAAGACAAAAAAACTAAACACTTAGGCCTTTACACAAGCTACTCAATAAACTACCAGCTTAAACTGAACTCCAAACATTCCACTCCAGCTACACCCAAAACTGTCAAACTACCCAACAAAACAAAAGTTTAAAATTCCAAAACTTAAACAATAGCTAGGGCAAAAAAGCATACTCTGAGGCCTTTACACATGCCACACGACAAACTACCTGCTTAAACTAAACTCCAAACACTCAGCTCCAGCTATACCCAAAACTACTACATTGCCCAGCAAAAACAAAAATCTAAAACTTTAAAACTTAAACAATAGCCAAGACAAAAAAACTAAACACCGAAGCTTCTACACAAGCTACTCAATAGACTACCTGCTTAAACTAAACTCCAAACATTCAGCTACAGACACAACCCAATCGAACAAAGTTACCCAACTAAAAAACGAAAACCTACAACTTCAAGACTTACCCAAAAATCAAGATCTAAATTTTAAAACTTTTTTACATAATTTCCACAATCAACGCTTACTTATCGCCCTTGCCATTAAAAATGGACATTATATCATAATAGGCATCCTCCACAGATGTAGAAGAACTTTTTGAGTTTCCTGTTCTATTATCATTCGACAAACCATCAGAATTCCTCAAAAATGAACCAAAGTTTTCGGAACTGCCCTTGCCACGTACTGCATCTCCACCATATCCCGACTGACCGGCCCTACCAAAGGAATTTTCTGAAGTCCTTGAAAACGAACCCCTCTCCTCTACGCCTCTTAGTGGACGTTCCCTCTTTTCATTATAAAGAAAATCTGACGCGACATTCCTCGAAGAAAAGGATCCGTCGTCAGTGAAGCCCGTTGCTATAACCGTTACACTCATTTCATCATCCATATTCTGGTCAATCGCTGCACCCCAAATTATATTAGCTTCAGGATCGGCTTGCTCCGAAATCAGCTTAGAAGCTAACTCTATCTCTTCAAGGCTAATGTCAGGTGAAGACTTGATGTTTATTATAACACCGCGCGCACCTTGAATAGCAGTTTCTAACAACGGGCTGGTAATAGCGAGTCTTGCCGCTGTTTCTCCTTTTTCTTTTCCAGACGCCCTTCCAACACCCATATGTGCATAACCGGCCTCCTTCATTATCTCAGTAACATCAGCAAAATCCAAATTGACAAGTCCTGGCACTAAAATTAAATCAGATATACTCTGCACACCCTGACGTAAAACATCATCAGCAACGGCAAAGGCGTTCATAAGTGTAATCTTTTGCTCACTGGCATACTTCAAACGCTCATTTGGTATTATAACCAAAGAATCCACGTGTTCCTTTAATGCTGTTATTCCTTTTTCGGCCTGCATCATTCGTCTCTTGCCCTCAAAAGCAAACGGCTTAGTAACAATTCCTATCGTCAAGATTCCCATCTCTCTAGCAATTTTGGCGACCACTGGTGCTGCACCAGTGCCAGTGCCACCACCCATACCAGCAGTAATAAATACCATATCGGCACCCTTTATTGCTTGAGAAATGTCTTCCCTACTTTCTTCAGCAGACTTCTGACCAACTTCCGGTCTTGACCCAGCACCTTTACCTTGAGTTATCTTTTCACCGATCTGTATTTTTTGACCAGCTTTAGAGCGCAAAAGAGCTTGCTTATCTGTATTGACCGCTACAAAATCAACACACTTAACCCCTGCAGAAACCATGCCGTCGAGAGCATTACCGCCGCCACCTCCCACACCAACAACTTTGATTTGAACCAACGAACCATTATCTGCTTCGTTTCCATAACCATAATCAAAAGACATAACCACGACTCCCTGAACTTTTTTACGAATAATCTTCTAAACTTAATCATACTATAACAAAACAACCTGTTTATAATCTAACACTTATTTTTAATCATTTCAATATACTAATTGCAAAAATGAAAGCAAATAAACAATCATTAAGAACTATAAAATTCAAATTCAGATATAAAAAATAAAATCCATATGATTTATATTTAAAACATATCTACATACAATAAAAACGCTAATAATATTGTTGTGTTTTATAAGTTTAAGCAAAAAGTAAAAATTATAATAAAAAACAATTTAATCAAAATAAAGCGTGTAACTTTTCCGCTAAAGTTACCTAGCAACTTGAGAGAACCCAAATCCAAAACGCCATACCGCTTTATTTTTTACAGCCAATTACTAATCACTTAACTTGCATTTCGGAAGGCAAAAAATGCACCTTACCACTGGCCAAGAAAAGGGATAAATCTAATTTTCCACCTTCATCACTTCGTATTTTTTCAGTTAATATGTGCTGCATAATCTCTTTTTTCTTTTCAATGCCACCAATGCTCCCCAGCTTAACCAAAATTCTATTCTCATACATAATCCTTATATCGTCTAAATTACTAATATCGATTTCGACAATTGAGTGCATTATATCCTTACCTAAAGAATTCATTAGATCCACCAAAGCAGTTTTCTGATCTAAAGATTCCAAACACAATGTATCTCCAGGAGTTGCATCTACTATTCTTGCACCATTAACTATAGGTACATTTGAACCTAAACTAGGAATTATTTCCAAAACCTTAAATAAACTATCCGTTGTAACAAAACCGAAATCGGTCTTAAACGTCACAAATCTTTTTAATTCCCCAACATTTATTAATATCTTACTCGGAAATTTTTTCTTAATATCAATTACGTTAGCGAAGGGCAATTTTTTTTCAATTCTAGATTTTATTTCATCTTTGTGGCAAAAAAATATATTACTTTCCTCTTTTAACTCACTCACTTCAACAATTTCTTCTTGACTATAAAGAGGCGTATCCATATCAACACAGACCTCTTTGACAGAAAAAAACCTATTAAAAAAAGTCCACGCTAAAAAGATCAATGCAAAAAAGATAAGTGAAATAAGAAATATACTCAATCTATGCAGAAAAAGCTTCCTTCTATATATCCGCCTCTTTCTTTCCAAAAAAATACGCTTTTTAGATACATAAGTAGCCATAAATAACGACGCTCTGTGTAAATATAAGACTTACTTGATTATACATCAATTGCAGTAATCGTCAAAATAAATCAGCTAATTATAGACATTAAATACATTTATAAATGTAGAAAACTTAGCATAAATATAAAATATCCTGTGATTATTATTATTAAACTCTAAAAATACATCCAATATGTAGTTTTTAGCTAAACATTTAAGTTTTGTTTCTTTTTATTACTATTAACATCTGCATTGGAATAAAGCAGCCTTGCACAAAATTGAACCGCACTGTCTTTGCATAAACAAAAAGATCAGTGAATAAAAATTATTTTATGAAACAAAGCAACGTTTTAAAGGAAAGGTGAAAAATGTTGGAGTATTCTATTAACAAAGATACCATCGGAATATGCTCTACAATATTTGAAGGGAATGTATCCCAACCCATAGATCTAGACTTTAACTTACCAGATTACTGTCCGGATATTCAAAAAATTTTAAAGTGTCAAGCATATCCAAGAATACTAAGGGAAAAAATAGAAAACGACAAAATAGATGTAGAAGGAATCTTTACAATAAGTTTAATATACCTTGACGCTGAAAAAATGGTTATCCATTCCTGCGAATATACTAGTCCTTTCAACGTCTATTACAAATTAAAAAAGCCATTAGATTCAAAAAATATCGACAGCAATATGTTAATATTCTCCAAGACCAACATTGAGTACATAAATTGTAGAGCTATCACACAAAGAAGATTAGACATTCATGGTGAATTTTCGGTTAAAACGACCTTAAAAACAAAAAATGAACAAGAAATACCCTCCAACATAGATGGGGAAAACATCGAGCAAAAGACTTCCACTATAAGCTTAAATAGCTTGCGTAGTATGACTCAAAAAGAATTTTCTATAGCAGAAACTTTCCAGCTAGAAAAAGATTTATTACCCATAGAAACCATAATAAACAGCAGTCTAAGCGTGAAGTTAAAAGATTACAGGGCTATAACTAACAAACTTATACTAAATTGCACCGCAAAATTGAGTTTGCTGTATATAAGTGATATTGAAACCGGAGAAATTAACAATTTAAGTCATGATCTGGAATTCAGTCAAATAATTGATGTTGATGATCTACAAGATGAAGGCAATTGCTGCATAAGTATAACACCCGTTACCCATGACATAAATGTTAAATCGGACACAACGGGAGAAACCGGACTTATCGCCTTGGATGCTAAAGTTCTTGCTAGTGCCTGCTATTTTGAAAGCAAAGAAACCTGTGTTCTAAAAGATGCATACTCTACTTCGTATAAATCTATTGTTCAGAAAAAAGACATGTCTCTAAACACTTTTTTAAAACAAATATCCCCAACCTACATCCATGAGACTACTATCGATCTGAACAGTATAAACGCAGCGAGAATAATTGACCTCAGAAATGAACTCTCTAGTGCAAAGGCAATTTATGATGGCGAAAATATAAAATTTACCGGCAAGTATAATATATGCGTTTTTTACATTAATGTTGAAAATGAAACTGCTTATTTTGAAAAAGTAATCGACTTTGAATATACACATAGCTTTAGCGAGGACGAAAAAAATCTAGTTATTGAACCGAGAATAAACATAGAATACATAGATTATAAGTTGAAAGAAAATAAAAACTTAGAAATAAATACAAATATTACACTGGATAGCATAGTTTACGAATCTAAAAAAATAAGCTCTATCGAAAAACTGGATTGTGATGAAGAAAGTCCCGTAAGTAACGAGAATAAAGCACCTCTAACTTTGTATTACGCTGATAGTGGAGAAAAAATATGGGACATCGCTAAAAAATATTATATTTCTGAGCTAGCTATTAGAGAAGAAAACGAACTTACTGATGAAGAGTCTCTAAGCTCTAAAACTATGATTCTTATACCAACTAAATAAAATTTCCTAAGGAGGAAGTATCTTGGAAAAAACTAATAATATATACGAAGATATATCTAAAAGAACTGGCGGGGATATATATATTGGGGTTGTGGGCCCAGTCAGAACCGGGAAATCTACATTTATAAAAAAATTTATGGAAAATTTAGTAGTACCTAATATGGATACTAAATTTAAAAAAGACAGAGCTATAGATGAAATGCCTCAATCGGCTGCCGGCAGAACTATAATGACGACAGAGCCTAAATTCGTGCCAGAAAATGCTATTGAGATCAATATGGACGGCAATATCTCTTTCAGGGTTAGATTAATCGACTGCGTTGGATATATAGTGCCTAGTTCTCTGGGATACATTGAAGATGATCAGCCACGGATGGTTATGACCCCTTGGTATAAAGAACCTATTCCTTTTAATTTGGCGGCTGAAATAGGAACAAAAAAGGTAATATCGGAGCACTCAACTATAGGTCTTGTTGTCACAACCGATGGCACTATAAGTGATATTCCAAGAGAGGAATACGAAGAGGTCGAAGAAAGGGTAATTACAGAACTAAAAGAAATAAATAAACCATTTATTGTTTTGCTAAACAGTATGTACCCTAGCAGCGAGCAGACAATGATTTTGGCAGAAGAATTAACCAAAAAATATGGCGTTAGCGTAATCCCAACCGATTGTAGCAGATTAAACGAAGAGGAAATAAAAAAGATACTCTCTGGAACCTTAAAGGAGTTTCCTGTAAAAGAAATCAAAATAGATATTCCTAAGTGGCTTATATCTTTAGAAAAAGGTCATTGGCTTAAATCAAGCGTGATTTCTGCAATAAAAGATGCGTTCCAAAATATAAACAAGATAAGGGAAATAGAATCTACTACTAAAAGCCTAATCAACTGTGAAAACATAAAAAACGCTAGAAATG
This sequence comes from Ruminococcaceae bacterium UBA3753, assembly GCA_002372375.1. Classification (GTDB taxonomy): domain Bacteria; phylum Bacillota; class Clostridia; order Oscillospirales; family Acutalibacteraceae; genus UBA3753. Next base: position 31,726 of record DFGJ01000038.1, on the reverse strand, counting down.
AAAAAATAGATCTTTCAAACGGAACAAGTAAAATATCTGTAAACTTAGGCGATAACTTATTTTACAAAGTGATGAGCGAAAAAACTGGGTTGGATATAAAAGACGAAGGCGAGCTACTTGAATACATGCTAGAACTTTCGCATATAAAGAAAAAATATGAAAAGATAAGCTCTGCCTACAACGATGTAATGGATACCGGATACGGCATAGTTCTACCGACCAAAGACGAACTAACCTTAGAAGAACCAAAAATTATCAAGCAGAACGGTAAGTACGGTATAAGGCTAAGGGCTACAGCACCATCTATTCACATGCTAAAAACACTTATTTCAACTGAGGTAACACCCATAGTCGGCTCCGAAAAGCAGTCGGAAGAATTAGTGAACTACCTCTTAAAAGAATTTGAATCCAGCCCAGGTAAAATTTGGGAATCCAATATTTTAGGAAAATCTTTGCATGAACTCGTTAACGAAGGTCTTCACAATAAACTTTACAGAATGCCTATGGACGCAAGAGAAAAACTCAAAGAAACCATAGAAAAGATAATCAACGAGGGATGTAATGGACTGATTTGCATTATACTGTAAGAAATATTTACAAAAAAATTGAGCTATTACGGCAAAATTCTGAAATCAAATATTTCAAATAAAATTTTGAACGAACCTTCCAACGAAGGTCTTCGCAACAAGCTTTACAGAATGCCTATGGACGCGAGAGAAAAACTCAAAGAAACCATAGAAAAGATAATCAACGAGGGATGTAATGGACTGATTTGCATTATACTGTAAGAAATATTTACAAAAAAATTGAGCTATTACGGCAAAATTCTGAAATCAAATATTCTAAGTAAAATTTTGAACGAACTCGTCAACGAGGGTCTTCACAACAAGCTTTACAGAATGCCCATGGACGCAAGAGAAAACACAGAAAATGCAAATACCGAAGATAGCAATAATTTGATTTGCATTACAACGTAAAAGTTCTTTACAAAAAATTTGAAAAGCAAAACAAAGTCTTAAAATCAAATATTCTAAGTAAAATTTTGAACGAACCTTCCAACGAAGGTCTTCGCAACAAGCTTTACAGAATACCTATGGACTCAAGAGAAAAACTTAAAGAAACCATAGAGAAAATAATCAACGAGGGATGTAATGGACTGATTTGCATTATAGTGTAGAAGTTCTTTACAAAAAATTTAAAAAGCAAAATAAAATTTTGAAATATAATATCTTAGGTAAAATCTCGAATAAATTTGCTGACAAAGGTCTTCAGAGCATGCCTTGCAACACAATTTATGGCTGCAATAGAAAAACTCAAAGAAGCCATAGAAAAAATAATCAACGAGGGACGTAGCAAACTAATTTACATTGTACTTTGAAAAATTCATACGTTAAAAAAATTAAATCAGTAAAATAGATTAAAATATACGAAATAAAGACTGACATCATCATTCAAACTGATTAAAAATAGTTTAGAAACCAGCAACCACTGCCTGGCAAAAAAAAGCAAGCGAAACGTTACTTAAAAATGCACTCAAACCACTAAAATTTTTGAACCCAAAAAGTTAAATTTACATCAAAAACAACGGCAAAATTCGAAACTAGCGTTTAATCCGCAAAATCCAAATAAAATAACAGCCGCACATGCTAATAAAAACACTAAAAAACTAAAATATATCAGCAAATCAATGTAGGACGGTATAACATGTCTAGATTCCTTTCAAACAAATTAAGGCCTTTTCCATAATAAGCACTATACATCATTCTAAGCAACGCTAGCTACAAAAGGCTATGAAAAGAGCTAATCGATAACTCACAAAACCAACTCTAAAGTCGATCATATAAAGCTCATTTTACCAACAAAAAGAGGGGGAGAGCAATTCAAAATGCTCCGCAACTGAAAGCTTTCTTAGAGCAAGCGACACTTTTGCCATGCACGTAAAACAAACGTCACTACGAACAATTTATTTTTAGACACAACCCCATATCAGTAATGCATGTTGTAGTTGGGGGACAACACGTGATTAAACTTAAACTGCTCAAGTAACTCCTTTTTTGCTTCCTCGGGATTGTACAGCAATTTCCGCAACACTAACAGTTCCTCTACATGCTCGTAAAGGTAATCTCTCGTATCAGCTGCACGAACGAGACGAGAAAGTCCAAGCTCATTTAAAACCGATATAAAAGATTTGTCCCTTAATAAATCTTTTATAAACCTTAACGGCTCTTGTACTACTCCACTGGAAAACCCGCCGCCATCATCTCTGCGCCAATCAATATACCTTTTGTACTCATCAGCCTTTAGCTGTGTCTCATTAATCGTTTTCTGGCATTTCTCGCATTCTGAGCGCCATTTTTTCTCTTCATCACACAACATTTCGGTAACGGCATGCTCCACAGAATTCCAAATTCTAATTACTTTACTACCCCAATCATTCTTAGAAAGCAAATCTGGAGTTTTTGAACCACTCTCTGCATTGATAATTGGTAAATATCTTTTATAATACTCTAAGTTCAAAGCTTCATCTATAAAAGATGTTTCCGCCCACTCACGCGCTGCCTCATCATAAGAAAAATCTTCATCGGAAGCTTTACCCAATGTAAAGCATTCTACTTTGACTTTAAAACTCTTACAAAACCCATCAATATCTTTCATATCAATAATATCACATTTAAGAAAGTCTTGAAGAAGACCGTACTTTTCATCATCGCTTTTTAACTTCTTACCTTCATTATACTCCGGCTTGTCCAAAATTTCTAAATATATTTCCACATATCTAAGAATTCTCAATAACCCACAAAAAGGCACAATATTTGACTTCGCACATTTAAAATAATCGTCGTGAGCAAATAAATGGTCATTAGACTTATACTTATCTCTGTAAAACCTACAAAACTCACTAAAAATGTTCAAAATGGATTGCAATCTCTTTGGTTCTAAAATATCTTGATTTTTTAGCTTAGACATTTCATTACAGAACTCATTCCACCGTTCTTTAACCTCTAACACCACTTTAAGCACTTGTTCTTTTACCTTAAGTTCGTTCCGAGCGTTGTCATTAGAATGATAATCTTTGCAATACGAAGCAAAATCACTAGCGACCTTTTTGTAACCATTTAACTGATTTCTATACTCTACAATTCTTTTCACAAAGCTTAATCCTTTTGTTAAAGTATCGTCCGCAAACCCAACAGCACTAGACACAAAACATGTAAGAATTCCCGAAACTGCAAATACTCCCAAAATTTTCTTACTATGACTCATATAAAAACATCCCCCAGTTATTATTTAGTAAAAATATATTAATCACACCATCTCAGTAACAAACCCTGTAATCAAAGTTAATTGCATGATCAAACTTAAACTGCTCAAGTAAATTTTCTTCTGCCTTCATCGGATCTTTCGCCAATTTTTGCAACTCCAACAACTCATTCGAATGCTCGCTAAGGCAATCTCCCGTACTATTTTCACGAGTGTCACCAAGCTTATTCGACTGCAGCTTACTTAAAACTTCTCCAAAACCTTCTTTTTCGAATAAATCCTCTATAAATTTCTGAGGCTCCTTCAAGCTATGATTTATTCCATCGCTTCCATCACCGTCATTTCCCCTACGCCAATCAATGTACCGTTTGTACTCACGAGCCTTTAGCTGTGTCCTATCAATCGTTCTCTGGCACTTCACACAGTCTAAACGCAGTACTGCTTCCTGCTTATACAACATCTCCCCAACGTCCTCTGCCATAACTTCCCAACTCTCAGTTATATTCTTCCCCCAACCATATTTAATCAATATTTCTGGGACATACAAACCAGTATCCGCATTAACAATATATGAATATTTTTCAAGAAAACTCAGTTCTAAAATTTCATCTGTCAGACGCTTAACCACCCAATCTTTTTTGTCTTTATCATACGTCCAGTCTTCTGGATCCGCCCTCAACAAAAGGTTCTCAACTTTAGTTCTCATGAGCTTACAAATATCGTCTAGCTCGTCTGGACTAAAGGAATCACTTTTAATAAAGTCAAAATCATGGTCATCTAAATTTATATGCATCTGATCCAAAATTTCTAAATATCTCAGCATTTTCAGAATACCACAAAGATAAGAAAGCGGCATACCAATACGCTGCACGTAATCATTCTCAAAATCACCAAAAACCCCCATACACCTTACATCCAAAAATCTGAAAAAATCATCACAAGAAGACAAAAAAGCCTGCAGTTCCTTTGGCCTTAAAACGGAAAGACAACCGTCTTTCTCCAAATTTGAAAATTTACTACGCAGTTCATCCCATCGTTCTCTCATCTCTACCACTACTCTAAGCACTTTTTCTTTTTCCTTAAGTTCACGCCGGGCGTCGTCATTAGAAAGATAATCTTTGCGATACGAAGCAAAATCATTAGCGACCTTTCTGTAACCATCTAACTGATTTCTATACTCCACAATTCTTTTCGCAAAGCTTAAAGCTTTTGCTAAAGTATCGTCCGCAAATCCACCAGCACTTGGCACAAAACTCGTAAGCACTCCCGAAACTGCAAACATCCCAACAACTTTCTTACTATGGTTCATACAAAAACATCCCCCAGTTATTACTTAATAAAAATATATTAACCATACGAAATATATCGCACTTACGATTATAAGTAGAATACAAAAAGAAAGCAAGGCAAGCACCATATTTTTTACCATTTTGTATTAATTAACATACTGTTGTTTAAAGCTAAGAAAATTTTTATGATTTATTCAGGTCATCTTACTGCCTGAAAACTTTCTCCCATAGTAAAAACCTTAAATTCCGCCCGATATCAACTAACCTTCTATTTTCTTGTGGTCTAAATCTTTTAATTTCAGACGAGAACAACGAGTAGTGATGGCAAACTAAGTATACACTAGAGAATTAACATAGCATCCCCAAAACTAAAAAACCTGTAGCAATTATTAACGGCGATTTTATAAGCATTCATAACACGGTCTTTACCTGAAAAAGCACAAACAAGCATCATAAGTGTACTTTTTGGCAAATGAAAATTGGTTACTAAAGCATCTGTGACTTTAAATTCGAAACCTGGATAAATAAAAATGTCAGTTTCTCCACTATCCCCAGTAACCTTGCCATATTTTTTATAAACCGATTCAATAGTCCTGCAGCTGGTTGTACCAACACATACAACCCTCTTTCCTGAAGCTCTAGCCGCATTTATTGCTTTGGCACTCTCCGGCGTGACCGTATACCACTCCGAGTGCATCATATGTTTTTCAATATCATCAACTTGAACGGGTCTAAACGTCCCAAGTCCAACATGCAAGGTAACATATACTACTTTGACACCTTTTAGCTTTATTCTGCTTATAAGTTCATTCGTAAAATGTAAACCAGCAGTAGGTGCAGCCGCTGAACCTCTTTCTTTAGCATAAACTGTTTGATACCTTTCTTTATCCTTTAGTTCACTCTTTATATAATGCGGAACAGGCACAGCACCTATTTCATCCAGGATATTGTAAAAACTTCCCTCAAATGAAAACTTTATTAATCTATTACCGCCAGGAAGGACGTCCAGAATCTCACCATAAAGCACCTCTTGCTTAAAAACTATATTCGTGCCTGTTCTTGCCTTCCTACCTGGTCTTGTTAAGATCTCCCACACGTCGCCTCCCATATCTTTCAAAAGCAAAAACTCAATCTTTGACTGTTTTCCCTCAATATTCCCAAAAACTCTAGCAGGTATAACTCTTGTATCGTTAAGTACCAAACAATCTCCAAAATCCAAATAGTCTGTAATATCATAAAAATGCCGGTGCTCTATTTCACCACTATCTTTGTGCAAAACCAATAGCCTAGAACTATCCCTAGGCTCAACAGGCACTTGCGCTATTAGTTGTTTAGGTAAAAAATAATCGAAATCAGATGTCTTCATATATTTCTATTTCACTAGTACGATACTTTATTTAAAAATTGTTTCTCCATATCCCAAAAATACTAAAAACCTCATGTCAGCTCAATACCACTGCAAAGTATTCAATACTAAAACAGACACGTTAGATAAAACTACGTCTCATAGGCAGAAAGATTAGGCAACAATCACACTTTTCAGCTGTTTAAACTGACCTACAGCAAAGGCGATCCCTCCTATTTTCAGTGCATTTTATTTTAACACACCTATCAAATTTTTACACCGCATTAAATTACATCAAACAACCGAAAACTGAGTTCGCATAAAAATGCCCTTCAAACAAGGTAGTTCTGCAGAAAATAGCACACCACAACATACTAACTAAAAAACATGTCTGAAAACTCAAAACTCACAAAAATTATAACTACATTGTCGCGCATCTTAAAAATTACCTTCATTTGTTGCATCGCAATAAGACATAACCGGCAATACACTCCTAGTGGAGCAGCAACAAAATAGGGAATAATCACAAACACAACTTTGTCACTAAAACCTCCGTCAATTTCTGTTAAATCCACATTTATATTTTCTTATAATTATTGTCTCCTATTTTTCTGGATGTTTTACTATATATTATACTATACATTATAGCGAATCTATCATTTTTAATACTCACAATAATGGCAATCCATCAGGGCTAACCTACACACATCCAAAAAATTTTCGCACAGTAATATGTTCCAGTAACGTGTGGGGTTATACACTCTGCCTTTTTATTATAAACATCTATTTATTCACGGCACTTTATTTCAATTTAACAGCAACTCATCAGAAATCATTCTCGTACTACTTTGTTTACCTAACAACTTGCCTTTGATTAAACATGACAAAACTTCTATTATTCAAACAAACCCATTACACAAAAACGATCCACCCGGCAACAACAAAAAAATCACTACCACCTTGCAGCCCAGAAAAATTAAACAAAAGTCCTCAGCACTAGAAACGTTTTAAAAATCTCACAGATTTTTGCTATCTAGATAGGAGAATACAACAAAATCAGTTCCCGAAACAGCTGTCCACAGTCAGACGAAGACAGAACCTCCACCAAAAATTTACCGCACCTAGAATAAGCAACTCCGCCACATATATTCTCATACGTGCTAACTTCCCATAACTATTACCAAACAAAGTGCCGATAGAGAGGATAATCAAAGTCTGATTTTTTCTCAAAATCCACTTGTTGCAATCTCACAAACATAACTCCCTCAAACCTAAGCTACTCTACCCTTATTGCAAAACCTGAAATCCAACTTAAATTCTGACGGTTTCTTTAAAACTAGTTTTCTCCCTAACAACAAACCTAACCGGTGTACCTTTAAGTTCAAAATAATCACGCAAACAGTTCTCTATATACCTCCTGTAAGAGAAATGAAACAATTTTGAATTATTCACAAAAAATACAAAAACTGGCGGGGCAACAGAAGCCTGGGTAACATAGTAAATTTTCAGCTTTTTCCCCTTATGTGTAGGCGTAGGAACCTTAGAAATGATTTTGCACAAAAAGGCATTAAGATTTCCAGTAGATATCCTTAATCTGTGCGAACCGTGCACCATATTTATCAAGTGAAAAATGTCGTTTATTCTCTTCCCAGTTTTTGCAGAAACAAAAACTACCGGAACATACTTAGCAAAATTAATCTGATTCAACAAAGCACGTTCATAAATCTTCATAGTATTCGTGTCTTTTTCTAACAAATCCCACTTATTTACCACTATAATGCAACCTTTCCCGGCGGTCTCCACATACCCCAATATTTTTAAGTCCTGCTCAGTTAATCCGCAAACTGCGTCTACAATAAGAAGACAAACATCACTGCTTTCGATTGCCTTCTTCGACCTAATAACACTGTAGCGCTCAACTTCATCACTAACTTTTTTCTGCTTCCTAATACCAGCTGTATCTACAAAAATATAAGATCCTACCTCATTTCTAAACAACACATCCACACTATCACGCGTTGTTCCAGGAATCTCAGTAACCGTACATCTTTCACTGGACGTAACCCTATTAACGATAGAGGATTTCCCCGCGTTCGGCTTGCCCACAACAGCAACATTTATAGTAACATCGTCTAATCCGCCTAACTCTCTACCAGAATCAATGTGTAAACAAACTTTATCAAGCAAGTCACCAGTCCCGTGACCATGCACAGCAGAAACAGCCACCGGTACCCCAAAGCCCAAAGAGCAAAACTCATAAATACCCGCTTCAAAATTACCGACTGCATCGCATTTGTTTGCACAAATCAAAACCGGCTTCTGTGATTTCTTTAGAAGAAGCGCCACCTCAGCATCTACGTGAGTTAACCCTTCCTTAACATCAACAACAAATAAAACCAACTGTGCAGATCTAAGTGCACTACGAACACAACTCTCAACAAACGGATAATAAAAAGCCTCAGCACTAGAAAAATCACACAGTCCACCAGTGTCAATCAGCGAAAAGCACTTTCCTCCCCAAGAGACTTCACCGGTAACACCATCTCTAGTAGTCCCAGCTAAACTAGACGTGATCGCCTTTCGTCTGCCCACCAATCTATTGAATAAAGCAGATTTTCCAACATTTGGCCTTCCAATTATAGCAACAACACCCGGAAGCAAAACAAAAACCTCTAACAAACAATACAAACGTTGGGATTGTACACCTCTTCAAGAGCAAAGTCAATACGGCACTGCTAGATAACATATACACGTTTAGATTTATTATTCTAATTTTACATTGTAGGCAAATGTTAAATACTACTTTTCAGCTATCCTAATTTTGAAACGCCTTATTTTGTATTAAGACTAAACGAAAAACGTGCAAAAATTAGTATCTAGTTTTTTATTTTACTGCTTAAAAATCACATGAATTCTAGACTTTCTTCCCAGATTTTTTAAATTCTATATATATCTCTTCTCTATTTTCTGGCTATAAAAAATAGATTTCAATACTTATACAAATACAATTGCGGTACACATAATTATCTGTTATATAAAAAACTTGAAACAACCAGTCTATATTTTTGTCAAAAAGTATACCTAACCATTTATACTTTTTTAGCAATGATAAAAAACGGATAAAATTGAAAGCAAGCTTTAAATTCGAAAAAAAGGTCTACAAAATGCAATACCTTTTTATATCATGTACAATTTTAAAATTCATAACCATTTATTTACATTACCTAACTGTGTTTTGCGAAGTTCATTTTCCAGTATCTAAATAAAAAACACATATTATATTTTACTTTTCGTGAATATTTTCTGATTTTCAACATATTTCGCATATCTAAATAGTTTTATTTATGCTACACTCAATGTCTTACAAACTTCAATATCCTACACCTTTGCTAAGAAAAATTTAATTTTAGAACCACAACATTCTAAAAAATCAAGTCTGACTTCATCGCCCGATACAGAAATATCATTAACCACATTTGTAACAATTTGCATCATGGCCCATTAACGTAAGTAGATGTAGCGAACATATAGAAGTCTTGCTAAATCTTTGTGCATAGTGTTCCTTATTCAATTGTACTTAGGCAAGAGCACTTTTTCTAAATATTTTTAATGGACATTCACCGCAATAGATGCTTCCGAGTAGACTCGCAGTGAAAACTTTAGTTGTATTTTAAACTAAAATAAAGTAAATTTGCGCTACAGCTTACCCTGAAGTTGGTAAGGGCGGTTTTTTGCATACTTTAACTGCTCTGTATTAAGGGCACCAAGGCTGTTGTGCCACATTTGTATGCTTTTGAAAGCGTGGTTAAAGCAGAATTGAAGTTATAGGTCTGAAAAATAGGGTGAAAAATTATATGAAGACATTAACAAGAAAAACCATTTCCGCAATAAAAACTTACCAAATGATAGAAAACGGCGATAAAATAGCCGTTAATTTATCCGGTGGAAAAGATTCGTTGATGTTGGTTTACATTCTTTGTGAGATAAAAAAGTGCTTGTGTTTAAGTTTCGACCTGATTGCTATAACTTTGGATATGTGCTTCGAAAATAAATGCACTGATTTTTCACAGGTTAGTTCCTTTTGCAAGATGCTTGGGGTCAGTCATTACATCAAAGTCTCTCTCCTCTGGGATTTAATATTTGTTAAACGAAAAGAAAAAAGTCCGTGTAGTCTCTGCTCAAAAATAAAAAAGGGCATACTCAATGATTTCGCTACACGTCTTGGATGCAATAAAGTGGCACTTGGCCATCATTTTGATGACGCCGTTGAAACTTTACTACTAAATTTATTCTACAACGGAACTTTCGAGTGCTTTTCGCCAGTAACTTATCTATCAAGAAGAAATTTGACCGCTATAAGACCAATGATTTTTTGCAAAGAGTCAAGAATATTGAGTTGTGCAAAGGAAATCGGTCTACCTGTTTTAGAAAAATTGTGCCCATTCGATGGCAAAAGCAAGCGCGAATCAGTAAAAAAAATACTAAAAGTTATTGAAAGTACGCTCTGCCCTGACATAAAAGATAAATTATTTCATGCTCTAACAAAATCAGGCATAAGTAAGTGGTGAATAAAAAGCACCTACTGGCAATTCAGCTATCAAAAAAGATTTGCCCACAATAAGGTCACCGATTTTTTTGCAAAGAGCCAAAAACATTGAGCTGTGCATAGGAAATCTGTCTACCTCTTTCAGAAAAATTGTGCCCATTCGATGGCAAAAGCAAGCGCGAATCAGTGAAAAAAATACTAAAAGTTATTGAAAGTACGCTCTGCCCTGACATAAAAGATAGATTATTTTATGCTCTAACAAAATCAGGCATAAGCGAGTGGTGAATAAAAAACAAGCGGGTAACAAAATGATCTCACACAACATAACAAGCGTATAAACAGTCAAAAAACATTATAACCAAACTTTACACTAAATTGGTCCGCCCGGAGGGATTCGAACCCCCGACCTCCAGAATCGGAATCTGCCGCGCTATCCAACTGCGCCACGGGCGGAAAACCATCGCTACTCACGAACCACACTCTGCTGTCGCAATATTGTAACACAGATGTTCTAATACAAAAACCAAAATTCACACAAACTAGAGTTTTTAATAAAAACACCTAAAACTTAAAAGTAACACACGAACTACCCTCTACATAAGAATAATAATATCTAATTCGTCGCATACTCCCACAGACACTGTTCCACTAAACGGTATAACTTAGTTCTTAGCCAATTTTCAATACAGAGTATAAATGTCGCTATAAAAGACTAAAATAGTATTGCAAATAAATTTATAGTGTTGAACTTTTCTAAAATTTATGTTAAAATAGAGCACGTTTTGATTTTGTACTTGGAGGTAATTTATGGGGATTATCAAGAGCATCAGTGATTATGTAAATGGCGCAATTGAGTATATGTCTGAAAAGAAGAGGAGATTTGATAAGATAAGCAGAATAAAAAGGCGTATAAAACAAGAAACTAGTTCAGTCGTGAAAGGTTACATAGTTTTAGGAAAGCACTACTACAAGGAGCTTAGGGGTGTACCGAACAAGGAGATGCAAAGAGTCTGTTCAACTATTGACGACAATATTCGCGAGATAGAACAATTAAGGTGCAAACTTGAGGAAATTAAGAATGGCTGTGATATAAAGTTCTATTGCGATAATGTGGGTGATACGGAGTTTTGTAATGACCTTTGCTGTGACGATGACGGTGCTTCTTGTAGTGGTAGTTATTGCGATTGTGAACCAGTCTGCAATTGTGGCGACCAGTCGTACCATACACCTAGTAGTAAGGATGTTAACGGTTCGTGCGATCGCAATAGTGAAGAGAAATCTGTTTCGAATGAAGATCCTGACAAAAATTAGCTCTGCTTGTTTTTGATTTTTAATGGGTTGGTATTTTTAAAAGTTGCCCGTAGCTTGCTTTGGGTTTTTTCAGCAAGTTTGTGTTTTTTTGTGTACAGACGTAGGCTTTATCTATATTTTTCACGTATCTTGCTATTAAAGCCGCCGTGCGTAGCTCTATTTAATGACGTGACACGTTTTGTTGTGTACTAGACTGCCACGTACTTTGTTTGTGTTTGTCATACAATGAATTCTTAGTCTGTAATTTTTCGGCTGAAAATTTCGGGAACCTTCTGCCTTATGTTGCTATTAAGGCTGCCTTACGTAACTCTATTTGATAACAGTGTGTTTTTTAGTGTGCACTGTTTTTAAGTAGACTGCTACGTGCTTTGTTTGTGTTTGTCATACAAAAAATTTTTCAGCCTTTAATGTTTCGGTTGAAAATTTAGGATGCTTTCTGCCTTATGTTTCTATTAAAGCCGTCGTGCGTGGTCCTATTTAGTAACGTGACAATTTTGTTGTGTACTGTTTTTAAGTAGACTGCTACGCGCTTTGTTTGTTTTTTCATACAAAGGAATTCTTAGTCTGTAATTTCTCGACTAAAAAGTTTAGATGTATTCTTCCTTCAGATTTTAAAGTCGTACCACGAATTTGCGATTTAACGTACCATGTACTGCGCGTATTATTAACTGTTACAAATGTATGTCATTTTAAAAAAATTAAAAAGTGTATACCGTAGTTTACCTATCCAGGGCACTTTAAAAGCCTAATTTCTCCGTGATGTTTTTCCTCAAATGGGTTAGTATCGTGTAAGCAGTAAACCTGGTGGGGTATAGTCTTTTATGAAAATTTTAATTACAGGCGCTAAAGGACAGCTAGGAAGCGAATTGGAAAAAGTTTTGACTGAAAAAAAGTGTTCCATAGGAGCTATCGGGAAAGATTATGATAACTGTGATTATTTAACATTAGGGTCGACGGATCTCGATATTACAGACTTTGAAAAGGCTAAAGAAATTTTAGAAGTGAATAAACCAGATATAGTTATAAACTGCGCAGCATATACGAATGTTGACGAATGTGAGAGCAATCCTGAAAAAGCTATGGCGGTAAATGCCGTGGGAGCCAAAAATCTGGCTGTTATTTGTCAGGGGATTAACTCCAAATTAGTACATATCTCGACAGACTACGTTTTTGATGGAGAAAGTGAAAGTCCTTATTGCGAGTGGGATCTATGTAATCCGAAGACTATTTATGGGAAGTCCAAGCTTTTAGGAGAACGGTATGTAAGGGAGTTTGCAAAAAAATACTTTATAATAAGGACATCGTGGCTTTATGGAAAAAATGGAAAAAATTTTGTAAAAACTATTATTGATCTAGGAAAAAAGAAGAACAAAATAGAGGTTGTCAACGATCAAATAGGCAATCCTACTAATGTTAACGACTTAGCTTACCATATACTAGATATAGCAACCACCGAAGATTACGGTATTTATAATTGTGTCGGTGAAGGGTGCTGTAGTTGGTTCGATCTTGCAGCTAAAATTGTAGATTATGCTGACTTATCCTGTAAAGTTGCTCCAGTAACTACATTGGAATATCAAAAAATTGATTTCAGAGCAGCAAAAAGGCCGAGAAATTCTTCACTTTGTAATTTGATGCTTAAGGTTTGCAAAAAAAATAGAATGCGTCGATGGGAGGAAACCTTGAAAGATTTTGTTTTGGATGCGATCAAGAAATAGCTTAATTAGATCGTAGATTACTTTTTTAAATTTTTTTAGCTACATAGTTGTTTTTTAGAAGCTGTTTTAGTATAATGGAACCTGAGACATTTATTTAATTTTTTGGAGGTTTACATGTTTACAAACAAGAAATAGCTTAATTAGATCGTAGATTGCTTTTTTTAGATTTTTTTAGCTACATAGTTGTTTTTTAGAAGCTGTTTTAGTACAATGGAACCTAGGACATTTATTTAATTTTTTGGAGGTTTACATGTTTACAAAGTTCAAGAAAGTCATATCAGGTTGTTTGTTGACTCAAATGTTTTTTAGTGGTGTTGTAAGCGCTTCAGCGCAGAATAAGACAGATAAAAAATTGACAGAAAAAGAAATTCTTGAGGAGATAAAAAAGTATGCACCGACAGATGGAGATTCTAGAAATACTCTTAAATACCTTCTCAGCTATATACCTTTTTACGATCCGTATGTTTATTCGTTAAGGGAACTAGAAGATAGAATAGGTACGGAAAATTATATTAAATATATAGGTGAAATATTTAAGGGAGAGTTGTATAATTACAACAGAATGTTAGAAGTTGGTAGGATTACAAATAAACTTTCTGCTAAGAAAATTGTTGAGAATATTTTTTTATCTAGCGAAGCTTATGAAAGTGAAATAAAAGCTGCTGGTAATAATGCTAAGAAAAAATTGGAAGCAAACTCGAAGTTTGTACATAATTTGGTTAATAATGTCGTTTTTGACACTTGGGACTTACTTAAGTACAATTTTAAGATATTGGTAGCGAATCCTAACAAAGCTAAGAATCTTTCTGCACTTGGGCTCGCTGCTACCTTGTGGTTTTCAAGTTCACCGTTTTCCTATGTGACAAGTTTATTTAAGGACGGTTTCAATTATTTAAAGAAACAGGTTAAGCGCTTTCTTACTAAGCCATTGCGATTTGAGAATTACGATCAGCGTTTAAAAGAACTAGAAAAACGTCTAAAATCCAAGGTAATCGGACAAGATAAGGCAATAGAGTTAATAATTAAACGGCTTCGCGCGCATTTCGCGAATGTGGCTCTGTCTAAAAAGACGGGGGTGCCGTACAATAATGGCATGGTTTTATATTTTGTTGGGCCGTCTGGTGTGGGTAAAACCCTTGTTATGGATGAGATAAAGGAATTTTTTGATTTAGATACAATCACTATGAACATGCCGCTTGCGGTGGAGGACAAAGGTAATAATGCTGTTAGCGTTATTTCAAGATTCCTAAAACCAACTTTGGACGACAAAAAGAGAGAAATTCCGACCAAAATATCTACCTTGCTTTCGTACGGTTACCCTACTTTGTTAAACATTGATGAAGTAGATAAAATGCGTTTTCTCGATTACAATCTGCAGAAAATGGAAAAATTAAACAGTGAGGGACGACTTGTGGGTTCTTCTATAGATGAAGCTGCCAGACAGTTTATGGACACCAGTAATTTTGCGGGATACGAATTAAAAAACTCCGTTCTTATAATGACTTCTAACGAGACAAAAGAGGGTTTGTTTAACAGTTTGGAACAAAGTTTGGTCGATCGTTACAAAGACTGTATTGTTAGTTTCGAGTACTTTGATTCGTCTGCATGTGAGAAATTTTTGGTTAAAGGCCTTGAGGAAAATTTAGTCGCTTTCTATAAAAAATTGGGTGTAGATCTGGTTTGGGATGAATGCTCTTTAAAACAGGTGGCAAAGAGTTTAGCAGATAAAAAAGCGAGTGGACGTACTATTAAGGTTTTCTTAAGAGATTTGGTAGATACAGTGGGTACATTTTATAAATCGAATAACACTCAGGATCATAAGCTTTCTAAGATGGTTTTGTGCTATTCAGAAAAAGATGGGGTTTATGTAAAGGGAGCGTAAGTTTCCGGCAATGTGAGAAGCGTATAGACATTTTTTGTGCCATTTAAAACACAGCAAGCTACACTTTGTTGTGTCTTTTGTTGTTAATAAGGTTAATATCAGTAGATAAATATCAATAATTTTAGTAATTTCAGAATTAATGTACAACCTAAAGCACTTAAGCCTTGCCGGGTGAGTATAGAGTTTTCTAATCTATTTATTTTATATTCTGTTCTTTAATTGTGAAAAAAAATTATATTATAACCAGAATATATTGCAAGTAAGACTGTAAAGTGATACACTACTGTACAGTTGTATCTTCACTAGGATGATTTACACACCAGGAGAAAACAAAGATTATAAAATTAAAACCAAGGTTAGCACTCTGTGCAAAAATGGTGGATTTAGGGACTAAGCATTTAGTAGATGTTGGTACAGATCATGCATATTTGCCGATTTATTTGGTTGAAAATGGTATTGTTGAATCATGCATAGCATTAGATCGATTAACCGGGCCTTTACTGAATGCTAAAAAGAATATACAAAAGTATGGTGTAGAGGCATCCATATCACCAAGGTTATCTGAAGGATTAAGTAAAGTTTCACCAAACGAAGCTGATACGGTTGTTATGGCAGGTATCGGTTCAGAAAATATTGTTAATATTATCGAACAAGCACCTTGGTTAAAGAACCCTAAAAAAAGTTTAGTCTTGCAGCCTATGACAAAAGAAGAACTTCTTAGAGTGTATTTAGCTAAAAACTCATTTTTAGTGGAAAAGGAAGAGCTGTGTGTTGAGTCTAAGAAGGTGTATGTTGTTTTTAAAGCTATATTTTGTAATAAAGATCTAAGCTATTTTTTGAATGACTCCCAATATATATTTTTTGGCAAATTTTCGAAGTCTACAAATAACACAGACAGTAGGTTATACATAAACAAGCAAATCGCAAGGGCCAGAAAGATATTACGAAATAAAAATTAAGTATACTATACAAACAAATTGTTTGACTTTTTCTCTATTATGTTATAATATATACTCGTCGCCGTTATTATTTTTATAAAGGTAAAAAAAGGGGGTTTGCTTATGCGACAATTTAATCGTGTTTTGACTGGGACCGTGTGCGGCTCACTTGCTTGTTCTATAATATCTAGTAATATTGTAAGCGGCATAGATGTTAGTAAAATTTCCTGGTTTAAAGATAAAGAAGAAATAGATAGGAAGGTAGAACATGTTTTATCTGAGATGAACGAAGGTGCCAATCAAAAAATCAAACTAGATTTACTGAAGAAAGTTTTGGCTTATGCTTTTAAAGCCATGCTGTCTCGTAAAGGCGAGGATCTTTACGACACTGAAGAACTTAAGGAACTTACGGAACTTTTGAATAAAAAAACAGGATCAACTCACTACGCTGGACCAATAAGCTTTGCGACACAATTTATTATGCCAATTGTAAATGACATTTTGGGTGTTATACCTGGTAAAGATAAGCCGCTTAAAGATAAACCTGATTTAAGTAATGAAGACGCAGATAAAATTATTGATGATTATCTAAAAAAGTATAAAGAGAGTTTACTTAGTAAAGTTTGGAGATATTTACCTCTAACTGATTTCGCAAAACCGGAACTCTTGGAGTTAAAAAAAGAGTTAGGCGAATATTATTACCATAGCAATATACATAAAATATATCCTGAGTTTTGGCAACGACAAGCGATTATAAATAAGGAAACCATGCGAGGGACGTTTGATGAAGCTGAATTAAAAAAAAATGAGCTCGACCGTAAAGTCAGCTTGGCTTTGTACTTTGCCGACGGAGACAAGCAATTAGTAAAGGAAATTAATGATATAGTCAAAAAAATTCAAATGGAGGACATGCTCGTTAATCATGGAAGTTTTGGAATAAATAAAGTCATCACGACGCTATTTTCACCCAATACTGCTAAAAATATTGGATATGCCTTTTTAACTATATTTGGAAACAGATTTTTGCCGATTTTTAAGACTATTGGCAAAGCAGCAAACGAAACAAAAAATTTTGTTAAAAATCTGTTCCGTAGTTCTATAAATGCCAAAAATTATAAATCCATGTTAAATGGACTAAAAAAGAGATTACAAGTAAAAATTATTGGTCAAAGAAAAGCGATCGATCAGGTTATTAGTCGATTAGAGCAGTATTATTCTAGTGCTGTTAAAGCAAAAAAATTGGGCAAACCATTTAAAAAAGGCTGTAGAATTATACTGCGTGGTAACCCTGGACTGGGTAAAACGGTTATGATTTCAGAAATTGCTGATTTTCTTAATGTTTCTTCCGCTGTAATTGGTATGAAAGATATAGTTGATGATAGGGGCTTAAAAACGGATACCGTTGTAGATAGACTTATGAAACCGGTTATTAAGGAAACTTGGTTTGGTAAAAAAGTAGAAGATACTGATCTAACCCAACTACTCAAGACCAATCCGACAGGTAGATTATTTGTATTTGATGAAACTGACAAGATGAACGCTTGGGAAAGACAAAAACAAGGTATTAATACCACAGAAATTCTTAAAAATGGCGGTAAGCTTTCGGGTACTAGTCTGCAGGAGCTTCTTAGAGTTTATGTAGATGAAGGAAAAATTGGTAAATTCGATACGGAAAATTGTATTGTTTTCCAGGTTACAAATGAGACTAGAGAGGATATAAATAATAACGAGTCTAGTATTGCCAGTCGTGAATTAAATGATGTCATAGACTTTGAGGATTTTGATGAACAGGATTGCAAGGCTTTCTGCTTGAAAGCGATGAAAGATCTAGTAGGGGAATATTATGAAAAGAAAGAAGGTATAAGAATTGTTTGGGATGAGAAAGATCTGGAACTTTATTCTAAGTATTTAGCAAAAAAAGGTACCAGTGGTAGAACTTTGTCAGTTATCTCTCAGAAGTGGACCCCAGCAGTTGATCATGTTTATGAAAAAGATAATGGAGTAAAGGAAATCACTCTGCATTGGGACAAAGATAAAGGAGACGATGGCGTTTTTGCAGTTGGAAAATAGTATTGTTTTTAAAGCAAGATTTTGTAATAGAGACCGGAGCTTTTTGCTAAAAACGTTGTCTATTTGCAATTTTTTTAATTTTATATTGCATAGAACAATGATTTAATTATTATGTATGAAGTGATTTGAAATGCAAAAGTCTGGTGCTGCATTAATGAAATTCGTTAATGGGGCTTTTGCGGTTTCACTGATTTCAGGTAGTGCTGTGAATGCAAAAACTTTAAATAAATGTAAAGATAGATGAGAAAGTCCAGAAAAAAGCCAAAGAATGGATAATCGGCGTAAATGAGCTTGAGAAAGCAATTTATGGTTTTTGTCTTGTTAAATTAAAACTTCGCGTAAAACTTACTGACATACTGAATCTTAATAATATCTACAATATGAGTAACAGTTTTGAAAAAGCTGTAACTTTAAGAAAAGGTAATAATGGAAATAAAGTTACCTCAGAGGAAATGTACGACTTCGTCAAAACACTTTTTAAAAAGGAAGTTACCTTCGAAAATGATTCTGGTGGTGTACAACTTAGTAATGCAGAAGTGAATGAAATAATAAGGGAGAATAGTGTCGATAACAGTTCATGGGGGAGATTTATTCTCAGCCATTTGCCTTTAACGCCATATTACAGAAAGTCAATGCCTAGTGTCAGAAAAAAGTCAGGGGATGAACTGTACTTGAAGAATTTGTCTAGACTATATAGAGGCGAAAGGTGGGAGTGAAACAGAATTGTAGAGACTGATGCGGTTTTACATGACAAAAATGTGGAAAAACTAGAAAAAGAGAAGAAACTTGCCAATAGATAAAAAAAATAGGGAATTATTTTGCGGAGGGATCAGAAGAAATACAAGCTATTGATGAGGCTTATGCAGATTTCATTTCGGGCGTAAACAGTGAATCACAATTTCTGTACTATGCTAGTTTGTTTAGTGAATCACTTTCACCGACAAAAATTAAGAATCTTGCCTATGGTTTTTCAGCAGGCTTGCTATTGTTTTTAAGTAAAGCTGGATCTGCTGTAAAGGAGGGAATAGCAAATTTTGTAAGTGTTGTTACCGAACCTGTAAGAAAACTTCTCTTTAAAACTATGGATGCTTCCAATTATAACCAAATGCTAGATGATTTAGGCAAACTTTTAAAAAGTAAGGTTATTGGGCAAAATAAGGCAATAGATCAGATAATAAAGATAATGCGTTCACATTTTTCCAATGTTCTAAAAGCCAAGAAACTTGGTGTTCCGTACAATAAAGGGCTAATGCTTTATTTTATTGGCCCACCAGGCGTTGGAAAGTCACTTATTTTAGATACAATTAATAGCTTTTTAAATTTAACATCTGTAACCTTAGGTATAGACGATGTGAATGAAGACAGGGGCAATAATGCTTTGACGGCTAGAGACCGTCTTATGAAGCCATACACAAAAGACTATGGATACATGAAAGAAGAAGTGGCAAGCAACTTAGCAAGAGTAATTTCTTATGAAAAATCAACATTGTATAC
The DNA here is from genome assembly GCA_002372375.1 of Ruminococcaceae bacterium UBA3753. GTDB lineage: Bacteria > Bacillota > Clostridia > Oscillospirales > Acutalibacteraceae > UBA3753. The sequence goes on along the minus strand of DFGJ01000038.1, from coordinate 11,872 downwards.
ATTTGATGAACTGGATAAGATGCGGTATTGGGATTATAACAGGCAGGGAATTGACTGGAGAGAATTGAGAAGAAAAGGTGAGAAGCTCCCTGGTAGCTCCATGGATGAGTTTTTGCGGGCGTTTGTTGACACAGGAAAACTTGACGGTAAATCCACTAATAACTCAGTTGTGGTTATAACTTCTAATGAGACTCTCAACGATATACAGGATCTGGAAAGCAGCTTGGCAAACCGTTACAATGACTGCATTGTAGAATTTGAACCATTTAACGCTGAGTCTTGTGCGGCTTTTGTAAAAAAATCCCTCGAAGATATTACCGGTAGATACTACAAAAAAGTTAATGGGGCAGAAATAGTCTGGGATGAAGACAGCCTAAAATCGTATGCACAATTTTTAGAAAATTTGAGACTGAATGGTAGGTCGCTTTCAGCTTTGACCGGACATTTTACACCTATTATCGATGAATTTTACAGTAAGAACCCAAAAGTTAAAAAAATGTTTTTACATTGGGACAAAGAAAAAGGTGCTGATGGTGTTTTCGTATCTGAAAAGTAGTGTTGTTTTGTGCTATAATACTGTTGTTGGTACTGCGTTAAATCTTTTTTTGTTTCGGGTTTGCTTATGGTCAATGAGTCTTCTAAAAACAAGGTAGTGTTATTTTTTAAAGAAAAATTTTTTGCACACAAGCTTACATTTTTTGCTATAGTTCTTTTTTTGCTGATTTCTGTCACTTTTGCAGTGGTGTGTTTTGTTTATAGGGGGGGAAAAAATAGATCAGGTGTCGTTACTCCTTTAGTTTCCACTGAAGAAGTAGCTAAGTCAAGGTCAGAAGATGTCCCGCCAAATGAAAACGAAAATGTCATGATTGAAAATTCTAGTAAGGAAGGCGTCGACTTAAATTCAAAAGCGAAAGAAGTTGGAGCCTTTAAACCCACAGGTGTCTCGATAAAAGATTATTCGAAATTATATCCTGATTTCTATACTCAGCGTCCTGAGAAGCAAGTTATTTTAGAAAAGACAGTTTATCTGACTTTTGACGACGGCCCTTCTGAGCGGACTCCAGAAGTCTTGGATATCTTAAAAAAGTACAATATTAAGGCTACTTTTTTTGTAGTTGGAAATTTCAGTCAGTTTGGGAAAGAGTGTATGAAAAGAATAGTGGCTGAAGGCCACACTATAGCAATGCATAGCTACACGCACGATTTCAAAAAGATTTATAAAAATGTAGAAAGTTATTTAGAAGATATATATAAACTATACAAATTAATACATGATGTAACAGGAGTGAAACCAAGTATATTTAGGTTTGCAGGCGGTTCAAAAAATGGGTTTAACAAAGGAAATTACAGAGAGATAATATCTGAGATGGTAAGGCGTGGTTTTGATTACTTTGATTGGAATCTCTGCAATAATGATGCAATAAGTCGAACTGTTACCCCAGTTAGTAAATGTGTAGATAGTGTTCTGAAAAATTCTAAGAATTATAACACTGCTGTTGTTCTTATGCACGATTCTAAACCAAAAACGACTACTGTCGAGGCACTCCCGAAAATTATTGATGGTTTAAAAGAACAGGGTTTTTCATTCGAGAAGCTCTCGAACAAAATTTATCCAGTAGATTTTTCATTAATTAAGCCATATTCGTAGGGTGATTTTAGTGTTAAGTTTGTCTTATTTGATTAGTGTTTATTAAATATTTTTTAATGCAGGCTCTTCCCTTATTCTGCTGTACGTTTGTCTTTGTTATATTGGTGCAGCTCAGCCGTGGCGATATGCTTTTATAGTTTCCAGGTGTTTGTAATTCTTGTCTAACGCTAATGGTGTGTGAATGTTTAGAGTTATGGAGCTTTCTGCCTTGTGTTTTTGTAGGTGCGTCGGTAATTCTTATGGCTTAAACCGAATAATTTTTCGAAAATTTTTATTTAATAGTATTGCGTTAACTAGTATGGTTACCTAGGTTGGTTTGTCACATTTAAGGTATATTTTTTTCCGTTTGTGTTTGTATTTATGTGATATCATTCTTAATGTAGTTTAAGATTACTTTTGATAAATATTAGAAAAATAATAGGTCGAATTGGTATTTTTCATGTATGATGTCATAATAATTGGTGCAGGTGTAATAGGTGGTTCGATTTTTAGGGAACTTACTAAATACGATCTCAGCATACTTGTTTTAGATAAAGAAAATGACGTCGCAATGGGAGCAACAAAAGCAAATTCAGCTATTATTCACGCTGGTTTTGATCCTGCTCCCGGTAGCTTTATGGCTAAGTACAACGTTAGTGGGAATAAAATGTACAAAAACAGTTGTGCGGAATTAGATGTTCCCTATGAGAATAATGAGGCACTTGTTATTGCTTTCAACACGAAAGATATTAAAACTTTAGAAAATTTATATAAAAACGGTAAAAAAAATGGCGTGGTAGGACTAGAAATACTAGGAAAAGATAAAACTCTGCAGTTAGAACCAAATTTAAGTACCAGTATAATTGCTTCATTGCGTGCAAAAACCAGTTCTATTGTTTGTCCATTTCAATACACTATTGCGCTCTTTGAGAATGGGATTGCTAACGGGGGTGAACTTCTTCTAAACAGCGAAGTCACTAAAATAGAAAAATATAAAGAAACTTTTTTAGTTTATACGGGATTTGGGAAAGTTTTTCAAACAAAATTTTTAGTCAATGCTGCTGGAATTTATGCAGATAAAATACACAACATGGTTTTACAAAAAAGCTTCTCAATATCTCCTAGGTTAGGAGAGTATATTATATTCAATAAAAGTCAAGGCAGTTTATTCAGTCGAACTATTTTTCAGTGTCCTACTTTAAGAGGTAAGGGAGTATTAGTTAGTAAAACAGTTCATGGCAACTTATTTATTGGTCCCGATGCTGAAGATGTTGTTGACAAAGATGATGTGTCCACAAAAAATTCTGGTTTAACACATATATTTCGAGCAGCAAAGAATACTAGTAATAAAATTGATTTTAATGAAACCTTGAAAAATTATGCTGGTATAAGAGCTATACCATCTACTGGTGACTTTATAATAAAAAATTATACAAAATTAAAAAATTTTATCGATGTTGCAGGAATAAAATCACCTGGCCTAGCCTGCGCTCCAGCAATAGCTGAAGATGTGGTTCTGATTTTAAAGGAATCTGGTCTTACTCTTAATAAAAAGTCTAACTTTAATCCTATTCGTAAAAGGATAAATTTCCTAGAATTATCGAATAAAGAAAAGCACAATTTAGTTAAAAATAATAAAGCTTTTGGTAAAATAATTTGTAGTTGTGAAAAAATAACGGAAGGTGAAATTTTGGACGCTATAGATAGGTCTTTTTCTGTTCCTACAATTTGTGGCATCAAGAGAAGGTGCAGAGCAGGTATGGGAAAATGTCAGGGAAGCTATTGTACACCACAAATTATTGATATAATTTCAAGAAGATGCAATTTAGATAAACGTGAGATTTGCTTTGATTCAGCAGATAGCACGATTTTGCTAGAAAAAATTAGATAAATACATCTAGGGAATTTTAAAAAAGTTATGAATACTGATCTACTTATAATTGGTGCTGGCGCCGGCGGAATTTCAAGTGCATACGCGGCAACGGAACATGGTGTTAAAAATGTTGTTATACTGGAAAAAGGGGAAAGTTTTGGTGGCATACTTAACCAGTGTATACATTCTGGATTCGGTTCTATTATTTTTAAAGAAGATCTTACCGGACCAGAGTATGCAAGTCACTTGTTTAATATGCTCAATTTTTCTTATACAAAGATATTTTTTTATACCACTGTTTTAGACATTGATTTTAAAAATAGATCGGTATATGCAGTCAATACAAAATTTGGTACTTTTAGAATTAGCTTTAAGGCGCTTGTTATAGCTACAGGTTGCTACGAACTACCTTTAGGTAACCTTATTATTCCAGGTTCACGTCCCGCTGGGATAATGAGCGCGGGGGCAGCTCAAAAAATTGTAAACCGATATGGATATTTGCCTGGAAAAAGTGTGGCCATCTTTGGTAGTAATATCGTTGGCCTCACGGTAGCACGCAGACTAGCACAAGAAGGCGCTAAGGTTCTTTGTGTAGTAGAACCTTTTCCGTATTGCCGAGGTCCTTTGCGTGACGAATATTTATGTCGTACAGATTACACTATACCTATTTTTTACTCAAAAAATATATCACGTATTATTGGGAAAAAAAGAATTAAAGGAATAGAAGTCAGTGAAACAGCATCAGGTTCAAAAAAATTTAATTACATCGAATTAGATACCTTACTATATGCTATAGATTTGGTTCCTGAAAATAGTCTCTTTTGCTGCAATGATTCTTTAAAATTAGATCATTTAACAAATGGCCCAATTGTAGATCAGTACATGCAAACATCGATCCCTGGAATTTATGCATGTGGAAACAATGTTTATATTCACAATATAGTTGACTTCGTAACAAAAGATGCTCTAAAATTAGGATATAGTGTTGCAAAATTTATAAAAAAATTTCCACATTCTTTTTTGGAAAACGGCAAAATTGTATACTTAAAGCCCGGTGATAACATAAAATTTATTGTTCCACAACGATTAACCATTAACCAAGATAGTGATAAACTGATAGAAATATTTGTAAAAGTAAAAAAGCCCCTAGGTAAGGTCGTTTTTTCTTTTGAGTTTTCTGACAAAAAAATTGTGAAAAAAATAAGAACTAATGTGGTACCTTCTAATATTGAGAAATTCACGCTGCTGATAAAAGACTTTGAAAACACTGACAGTGATAATTTATGCGTTAGCCTATCAGAATGTTTGTAAACCGAATCTTTTGGTTCCTATCCTTCACAATAAAGCTTTAAATAAAATTTTGAATTATTCGAGAACTATTTAAGAGACAGTATGTAGGAAAATTGGTTAATATATAAAAAATACAATAAATGAGTTATATTCATACTAGTTTCGTTATCCTAGTATAGATTTATTTTTTATTTAAATAAGTAATAATAAGAGTACACTATGATATAAATTGCTGTGCTCTCAAGTCTAACCGAACAATTAGCGAACAGTTTTATGAATAAATTTTTTAAAGTAATTCTAGTCCTACCGGGTTTTTAATTTACTCATAAATTTAGCAATAAATCATATATCTATTAACAAAAACAAAAATAGTGCAATATTTTTTTGAAATAGAAGCATATTAAAAAAATTCATAATTCTAAAAGTAAATTTTTGTGTGTTTTCTTCAATCAGTCCAAATTAATTTCTTCGTTACAATTTCACCTAAATTTGCTAAAATGTTTCCACAGTATCGTTCTCCTATAATTCGTTTAAAAAATGGTTTTGTGGGGAGGAAAATTGTGCCCTCTTCATTAAAAAATAGTAAAAATGTTAGTGTGAAATAGTAATTTGTTCTTAACGACATCTTTTTTTTAGGAGAATATTTTTGAGAAAAAATGTAATTTGCTTGTGTTGTCCCAGAAGCTGCCGTATTGTAGCAGATACAACAAAGAAAGTTGTCATCGGGAACTGCTGTAAAATGGGTGAAGCGTTTGCTTTAGCTGAAGTCGATCATCCAAAGAGAATACTAACTTCAACAGTAAAAGTACACAATGGCGTGTACGATATTGTCCCCGTGAAAACCAGCTATGCTATCAATAGAGAAATGATTAAAAAATGTATGGACGAAGTGAGAATTTGTTCCGTAGAAGCTCCTGTACATATAGGTAAAGTGGTAATAAAAAACATACTAAACACAGGGGCAGATCTCGTAGCCACTATGAATATCAAACAAAAGGGTTGTACCTTACATTACTAGTTATTTGAAATGAATTGGTTGTGTTTGGATAGGTAAGATGAGACTACAAAAGACAAACATCCAAATAATATAAAAGTACTTAAAATATGTAGAACACTTAAAATTTCAGTTGCCCGTTTTTCCCCGCCAGTTTTACTACTCCTTATGCAGTACTAAAATAGGTGCAAGAGCCAAACTACACCTCGTGAACAAAAAATTGTGAATCTGATCACTAAAACTGCCTTTAACTCTTAGTATTTTGCCGTCTTTTCAAACACATCTAACTTCTATGCTACAAATCCAAGGACAGACACGCAGTCACCTATAAATCGACACTGCTATTCTTCTTTTTCGTCACACAAATAATTTACCGCTTTACCTTGTTTTTTTCTATCGTAATATTCCGCAGTGGCTGTAAAAACCGCATCCCCACTTGAGTTAAGAGCAGTTTCAAAAGAATCTTGGACCACTCCAATGACAAAACCTACTCCTACAGCCTGCATTGCAATATCGTTTCCTACTCCGAACAGCGAACAAGCCATTGGAATCAACAGCAGCGACCCGCCTGTAACTCCTGGTGTACCTGGTGCACTTATTGAAGCTAACAAGCCTAGCAAGACCGAGGAAAAAAAATCCACTTTCATCCCAACAGAATAACACACCGTGAGAGCCATAACAGTTATAGTAATAGTCGCACCAGTTACATTAAGTGACGACCCAAGTGGTATACTAACCGAATAAAAGTCCTTGTCGATACCAAGCCTTTGACATAATTGCATATTAACAGGTATATTTGCCGCCGAACTTCTTGTAAAAAATGCCGATATGCCGCTCTCTTTTAAGCACTTCATGATAAGCGGAAATGGGTTTCTCTTCAAAGCAAACCAGACAATTGCAGGATTCGCCACAAAAACTGACGCCAACATACAGCCGGTTAACAATAAAAGTAACCTTCCATAATTACTAAAAACTTCTATCCCACTCTCACAAACCGCTTTGTACACAAGGCCCAAGATACCTATCGGCGCCAACTGAATGATACCTTTCACAATTTTAGACACAGCACCAGATAAATCTGCAAGCATTTGCACAGTAGTCTCGCGTGCAACTTGCTTAATACTAAAACCAATGACCACTGCCCAAAACAATATGCCTAAATAATTACCACTAGACATAGAAACTATAGGATTTTGAACTATATTTTTTAAAAAGTGGATCAAGATCTCCGAAAGGCTACTCGGCGCCTCCTGAGCTACAGCAACACTTTGTACGGAGCTTAAATCTATTTTTACAGGGAATAAAGTACATCCTAAAACAGCAATTACAGCAGCGAATAAAGTGCTCGTAAGGTACAAAAGTAACACCGTTCTAAATCGTTTTCCTATATTTTCGTTTGCTTGCGCAACAGAGGAGCAGACAACTGAAAAGACTAAGATCGGCGCTATCGCCTTCATCGCACTTACAAACACCTCACCTAAATGCGATATTCCACTTAAGCTTGGCGCAAAAACACCGAGAACAGACCCTAAAATCAAAGCAAAAACTATCCTAAAGATAAGATTTGTTTTGCACCACTTTTTTATCAATCTGTTCACAAAAATCACCAACTCAAAACTTGTGTTCCACACAGCAGTAATACACAATATACCACAAACATACAAAAAGTGTCAATTACTGTTTTTTTACCGCAATTTTGCATTTAATGTCAGTTTATTTAATTTTGTGACTTTACTTTTAATTTAAAAAGTTTTATTATGTCTGTATAATATGTTGGTATTCAGGAACTTTATGCGTAGGTGTTGTTTTTCATGTCACCGTTTTTGATGGGAACAGTTTTGCTGTTATTTATTTTGCCGATAGTGGGCTACCTGTTTGGGAGTTTCAATTCGTCGATAGTCGTTACGAGGCTTTTTGGCGTCGAAAAGGATATCCGATCCATGGGGAGTGGCAATGCGGGGTTTACAAATGTTTTAAGAACTGTTGGATTTTGGCCTGCTGTTTTAACATTTTTTGGCGACTCTTTAAAAACTGTGATTCCCTTGTGTTTGGCTAAAGCGATTATTAACGCTTATCTCTTTAAGGTCGACGCGGATTCCGCTTTTTCGTCTTTTTTTGGTTCCGTCGCCATACTTCTGACTGGTATTTTTGTTATTTTTGGACATATTTACCCTTGCTTTTTTCATTTCAAAGGTGGAAAGGCTGTTTTATGTCTGCTCCCTTTGACCCTTATTTTCGATTTTAGGGTCTCTTTATTAGCATTATTTACATTCCTCATGGTTATAATGCTTTCTAAAATAGTTTCACTTTCTTCTATCGTAGGCACGCTTTCGTTACCTGTTTTTAATTTTATCTTGGGCTTTGTGGAAAAGCGTGATTTTCGTTATATTGCGGCTACAACTTTGCTTTTGTGTTTTATATCGGTTTTGGTTGTCTATAAGCATTCGAGCAACATTAAAAGAATAAAAAATCATACAGAGTATAAAATTGGTTTGGCCAAGAGGTAATTTTTTTCCTATGAAGATGTATTTTTATTATGGTGTGATGGGTTCAAGCAAAACGGCGTGTGCTTTGATAAAGGAATTTAGCTTTAAAGAGCATGGGAAGAAGGTTCTGCTCCTAAAGCCGTCTTTGGACACGCGAGATGGCAAGGCTTTGATCAGATCTAGGATAGGGCTTTCAAAAGAGGCTGTGGTGTTGAAACCTGAGAACAGTATAAAATCCGGAGTGCCTCATGTGAAAAATTATGATGTTATAATAGTGGATGAAGCTCAGTTTTTGACTTTTCTTCAAGTTAATGAGCTACGTGAAATAGCTGATTTCTCTGCGATGGTAATGTGCTATGGCTTAAAGACAGATTATATGGGCCAACTTTTCGAAGGGAGCAAAAGGCTCATTGAGCTGGCAGATTGCATACGTGAAATACCTTCACCTTGTTTGTGTGGCAAAAAGGCCATAATGAATGCGAAATATGTAGGCAATAAAGTCGTATACAGCGGGGGGCAGATAGAATTGGGTGGTAACGAAAGATATATTGGAATGTGCCATAAGTGTTGGAAAAAAGGGGTTATTTGTGTTGACCAAAAAGAAAAACTGGTTATTTAGAATGATGTTATGTCTAGTTTATGTGGGAGTTTTAGCTGTAGTGCATTATTGATTTTAGGAGAGTCTGTTTATGCAGTGGATGGGAATTAATGAAATCAGGGAAAGGTTTTTATCTTTTTTTGAAAGTAAGAAACATTTGCGTTTAGAAAGTTTTTCTTTAATTCCTCAAAATGACGAAAGTCTTCTTTTAATCAATTCCGGTATGGCACCTATGAAGAAATATTTTACAGGGGAAAGTGTCCCTCCAAGTAATAGAGTAGTCACGTGTCAAAAATGTATTAGGACTCCTGACTTGGAAAGCGTGGGGGTAACCGCAAGACATGGCACTTTCTTTGAAATGCTCGGCAATTTTTCTTTTGGTGATTACTTTAAAAAAGAGGCAATTCTCTGGGCTTGGGAGTTTTGCACGAAAACTATAGGTCTGCCGGAAGAAAAATTGTGGGTAACTGTGTATGAAAAAGATGAAGAAACTTTTAATTTTTGGAAGAATGAAATTGGAATACCGGAGAAAAAGATAGTTAAATTAGGAAAAGGTGATAATTTTTGGGAGCATGGCAAAGGACCTTGTGGACCATGCACTGAGCTTTATTTTGACAAAGGTGAGCAATATTCTTGTGGTTCAAAAAATTGTAAGCCTGGGTGCGACTGTGATCGTTACATGGAGTTTTGGAATCTTGTTTTTTCCCAGTTTCAAAATGATGGCAAAGGCAACTATTCTGAACTAAAACAGTTCAATATAGATACAGGTATGGGGTTGGAACGCCTGGGTTGCATTATACAAAATGTTGACAATATTTTTTTAGTAGATACTGTCAAAAATATATTGGAATTTATTTGCAAATTATCAAACAAAGTGTACGGTGAAAACGAAAAAGATGACGTTTCCATAAGAATAATAACGGATCATATTAGGAGTATAATGTTTATGCTAGCCGACGGAATAATTCCGTCTAACGAGGGACGGGGCTATGTCCTAAAAAAGCTCATTAGAAGAGCAATTGTTCACGGTAAATTTTTGGGCATACAGGAACCTTTTTTGAGAAGGATTCTCCCGTGCTCTATGCATCAAAGCGAGGAAGCATATCCTTACTTAAAGGAGTGCAGGGAGCGCATCTTTAATATCGTTCATGAGGAAGAAGAAAATTTCTCTTCTACCATAGGTAGGGGACTAGCAATCTTAGATGATTTGACAAAAAATATAAAAAACGACGTTCTGAGCGGTGAAAATGCTTTTAAATTAACAGATACATATGGTCTGCCTTTAGATATTCTAAAGGAGGTTTTGAATAAAAAAGGAATAAAAGTAGACTCAGCAAGATATAACGAACTTTTGTTAAAACAGAAGAATATGGCTCGTAGTGCTAGAAAAAATAGTGATATTGAGACCTGGAGAATCAATAAAACTGATGGCTTGAATTTTGAAAAAACGAAATTTGTTGGTTATGAAAAGTTAGAAGAAAAAGCAAAACTTTTAGGCAAAGTACCTACGGAAGGTGAAGAGGCTGCACTTTTTCTAATTTTTGATAAGACTCCTTTTTATGCACAAGGTGGTGGTCAAATTAGTGATACAGGAGAAGTCATTTTCAATAATTTTTGTATTGATATTTTAGATACAATAAAGACAAATGACGGGATCTATTTGCATAAAGTTTTAGATAAAAATATTGAACTAGAAGTGGGCGATGAAGTTACACTTAAAGTATTTGAAAGTCGTAGAGATGATATAAAAAGGAACCATACGGGTGCGCACCTCCTTCAAAGTGCTCTTCGTTCTGTCTTAGGTAGTCACGTAAAGCAGGCTGGGCAGCTCGTTACGAATAATAAGATTCGTTTTGACTTTGAGCATTTTAGAAAAGTCACAGATGAGGATTTGTTAAAAATTGAGAGTTTGATCAATGAAAAAATTTTAGAAAATATGAAGGTAGAGACTAGGGTTATGTCTCTTAAGGAAGCTGTAGACTCAGGTGCTATAGCTTTGTTTAATGAGAAATATGGTAATATCGTAAATGTAGTAAATATTGGTGATTTCTCCAGCGAGCTTTGCGGTGGAACACACGTGAATTGCACCTCGGAGCTTTGTATTTTTAAAGTAGTGGCTGAGAGTGCTGTATCTTCTGGAGTTAGAAGAATCGAGGCGGTCACAGGAAGAGGTGCTATAAAGTATTTCCAGAATTTTGAAAGATCTATTAAAACATGTCTTGAAATTTTGGGTAGCAAAAATAGCAAAGACCCGGTAAAAGTTTGCAGTAAGACGGTCGAGAGCATCAGCAAAAAAGATGAAATGATAAAAAAAATGAGTACGGAACTAAAGGACTTAAGGGTAAAGGAATTGTTAAAGTGTAGTAAAAATATTAATGGGGTATCTGTTGTTGTCGACGTATTAAAGGATTGCCCTTCAAGCATTTTTAAAGAAATTTTGAATAAAGTAAAGTCAGATCTGAAGAATTATCTTGTTGTGTTAGTAAATGAACAGAAAGAAAGAAATGTAGTGACTGTCTCTGTGAGTAAAACTTTAATCAATAAGGGTATTTTTGCCGATGAAGTTCTTGAAAAGATTTTAGAAGTTTCAGGCGGCAAGGGTGGGGGAAAAAAAGATTTCGCGACAGGTACAATAAGCAGTGATGAAAGAATTCAGGATATCATGTCGGAAATTATTCTGGCTTACGAAGACTAAATTTTGAAAATGGTCACTTTTTAGTTTGTAAACTCTACCTTCGAATGCCTGGTATGATTTAATCATCAGTTTTTTGAAATGTTTTTTGAAGATTCATATTTAAAATTATGGCAGTTACTATAAAAATAATTTTGTAGTTAGTTGCTGGCTTGTCTTGTATATGTGTTCTAGTCGGGTTATGATTACACACCAAAATATTTTAGTATGTGCTAAAGCCTAGTGATAAGTGCTTTTGACTTTGTAAGCTCTACCTTTTAATATTTGGTATGATTTAAATCATCAGTTTTTTGCAATGTTTTTTGAAGATTC
>DFGJ01000024.1 GCA_002372375.1 Ruminococcaceae bacterium UBA3753 | reverse complement strand
TTCATGAGACATAATCTTTATCGTGACATATACGCCTTTTACCGAGATTTTTTTATAAGCCTTTTTTGGAGTAAAAACTTGTTGTTTAAATTTACCTATTTCCTGCACGACACCACCAGGAAATAGCGTGTAGCGTAATTTTTTTCTGCAGAAAGGAATATAAATGAAATCAGCAATACATATTTTCAAAATATGAGGTACAATTCGTGTTTTTGATTTCACTTAAGTCTTTAAAAGTAAGAATCATACTAGTGTTGTTGTTAATAGTTTTAGTTGTATTTAGTGCTATTTCTATAAAAAAGGTTATTAGCAAGGATACTGCTACATCAAAAGCATGTGGCAGATATAGTCTATTAGCACAAGATAACGAAGAAAGAATAAAATTTTTAAGCCAATTCAACCTCGAAGTAGACCCAGAACCTCTAGAAGAAACTCAAATAAGAATTCCAACAGAATTCAACAGAGTTTATGAGAACTATAATAATATACAAAAAGAGAACGGATTAAATCTAGAAAAACACAAAGGCAAAACATGCACCCGATACACATATAAAGTATTAAATTATGAAGGTGAAAAAAGTGGAGTAAGGGTAAATCTTTTAATTTATGATGGGAAAGTTATTGCTGGTGACATATGCTCGGTAGAACTAGGTGGATTTATGAGCGGATTTACAAAAAACAGAGCCCCAGAAAACGATAATTCTAAAATAACTTACAACATAAACAAGACCTCGGCTGTAAGCGCAAGTTTATAACATGCATATAAATTATTTTTTAAAGCACAAAGTAAGTTGTGGCCTAAAGCTCTTCCCCAGTTAAATTAAAAAAGAATGAAGGAAGCACAGAGAAAGCACGCACGCAAGGACTCAGCAGTGCAACCAAGTTTTCCGATATGCTAGTAACCTCTTCTGCAATAGCACTTCGACTTTATTTTAGTATATTTTCTAAATAAAATCAATACTATTGTTATAAGTCTTTCAATTCATGATTTACAATTATTGCAGAAACTTACTTTTCAATAAAGGCTTAACAGAAAAATCAAAATTATAGATAAAAATAACTACAGACTTCACAACACTTACAGAAATGCTGTTTTAACTTCTCATTTTTTAGAATAACTAGATTGAAAAAAATGTCAAAAGATCTAAACTCTATTTTCACAAGTTTTAATAATAAAACTTCAGAATTTTTCTAAAGTATTTTTTGTATTTTAGCAATCACATTGGCATATTGTATAAATATCAGGTCCAAGCATGCAAAAAGTAAAAGAATAAATTAAAAAAATTTATGGGACTATAAAAATTATGGTTAAAAGAAAAAAACTCCAAAAAATCTATATTGTTTTAATTTTTTTTTTACAGCTCTAGCAGCCATAATCTGTTTTACCAATTTGCACTACAAACTGAATAAGGATTATAATTTCTTCCATATCTCAGCTTTAAAAGTGGCTGTACCCTTTTTTAAAGAACAACAAAATGCTGACGCTTATATTAACGATAATAGTTTTGAAAAAAGCATAAAAGATCAAGTTTACTTGAATGTTTTTTCATTAAAAAGCAAGGCTAAAATCAAGGTAGAGCCCGGTAATAACGAAGATAATAGTATAGAAAGTATTTTAAAAAATGTTCCTAAATATAGCTTTCAACACAAAGACAATGAGGAAACTTTAAAAATAACAGAATGTATATTTGGGCAAACAGGAATCAAATGTGATAATTTTTTTATAAATGATAAAACTAATCTAAATATAAATTTTAAAGAAAAATTAAACGACAAACTTGGTTTCAGTATACAAAAAAATAGTACTCCTCAAGTACTTGTTGTGCATACGCATACTAGTGAATCATATATGGATAAAGATCAAGGATTTTACTATAAAAGTACTGACTTTCATAGCACTAACAATAAACGTAATGTTGTTTCAGTAGGTAATGCAATTTGCAAAGTTTTAGAGAAAAACGATATAAAAACCATCCATGACTCTACTTATCACGACGTTCCTATGTTTACCGGCTCTTATAAAAGGTCCGCACAGACAATAGAGAAAATTTTAGAAAAAAATCCTTCGGTTAAGGTAGTCTTAGACATTCACAGAGATACCATAGAATATAAAGATAGAAGAAAAGTAAAACCGACAATCAAAGTAAATGGTAGGAAAGCCGCACAAGTAATGATCATTTCTGGCTGTGATACAGAGGGGACACTAGAGCATCCAAACTGGCAAGAGAATCTAAAGTTTACTTTAAAACTACAACGAGAATTAGAGACCTTGTATCCTAATTTAACTAGGTCTTTATTGTTTATGCACGCTCGATATAATCAGCACCTGACCAATGGTTCTACACTGATTGAAGTTGGAACGGATGCAAACACATTAGAGGAGGCAGTGTACTCTGGTGTGCTAGTTGGGGAAGCGCTTTCTAGACTCTTAAGTAGATTATAATTAATAAAAATTAAAGCCTTTTATATTTAAAATATATCACTGGTAGTAGAGAATACCATTAAAAATCAAGGTGTTTTAGGTGGGATTTATGAATTTAAGTAACAAAAAACTAAATGGTGAAATTTATAACGCGGTTGATGAAGTTATGGTACTTGCCCCAGGTGTTGTAAAAATATAACAAACCGTGGCTGACAATCTTGCTATCACAAAAAATGTTAACAACTAAATACGGTTTCTCGCTAAAAATTAAAAAATCAAAGATATGAATCTAAGATTATCTATACAATCACAGTGCCCATTAAAAGTCCGTACTTGGAGGTAAAAGAAAAAATTTGATACAAAAATGGCACAGTAGGAGAAAATTTACAAAATAATATATAAAACTTGAAACTTTACAAAGATGAATACTTTTCCAACTTCATAGACTGTAATGACTAAACGTTAAAATTTGTTTTATATAGATAATTGTTATGGATCTACAGACGAAAACGTTCTTAAATGTAGGACATAAACTTAGGCGCAGCTGCAACTGGTTTCAACCATTCGTGGTACAAAATCATACTGGAACAAATTTATAAGTAATGTATGAATCATATAATATTGTTTTTGCATTTAACTATAGCTAAAATAACGATGATGGGTCGAAAAAATAGAAAAGTGGTAACATTTAGGAATAGCAAGGGGTAGTTTTAAAAAACTTGACAATTTTTAAAAATATGGTATAATTTTTATGTGATGTTTAAATAATATCACAATTTTTAATTTATTTTAGAGGGGGAAGTTTTTATGAAAAATTTTAATGCATTATCTGAGGAAGATTTAAACAAGGCAAGTGGAGGAACGATATTACACGATAAAGAAACGGGTGAGTACATGGTAGGTAGCGCGCGCAGAAACAAAGATTATGAAGCAGATAACTCATATGGGCCTAATGCTATAGAATGGCAGACTGTTGCAAAAACCAATAGTTTAGAAAATGCTCAAAGAATAGCCGAGACATTCGATTTAGATAGTAACGTAATAGATATTTAATTTAATAATTGTTCTTCGGAAGATGGAGGCCATACCTTGACTTCTAGCCAGGCAAGCTGTGTTTGTCTGGCTGTTTTTTATTTTGGTTATTTTATATTATTTAATTAAAATTAGCCTTATAAAAAATGAAATGTAATAAAATCTGTTTTTTACAATTTTTCAGGGCGAAAAAACAAATTAAAAAGATCGCAAAAATTATATAGTAATATTAGAAATTTAAAAGATGTTTTTAAGTAAATAACTAAGGGGTGAAATTGTGGCAAGAAATAAATCGGATGTGTTAAGCAATGAAGTACCGAAAAAACAGAAAAGTGGTAACATTTAGGAATAGCAAGGGGTAGTTTTAAAAAAAACTTGACAATTTTTAAAAATATGGTATAATTTTTATGTGATGTTTAAATAATATCACAATTTTTAATTTATTTTAGAGGGGGAAGTTTTTATGAAAAATTTTAATGCATTATCTGAGGAAGATTTAAACAAGGCAAGTGGGGGACTGATATTTCATGACCCAAAAGATGGGAGTTATATTGTAGGAGAATTTGTTGAAGAAAATAGAATTATTGATGAAGCAACTGGTGAAGTAATTGATGATGGTTGGACACCTGAAGCAAGTACTTTTAAGAAAGAGAACGCTATAAAGATAGCAAAACTTTTAGGATTAAGTACCGAAATAAGGGATTTACACTATTAAAATAGCAAAACTATATTCTATCTCGCAAGTGTACAATTTTCTGTGCACTTAGTGAGTTGTAATTGAGGGCTCTTTTTAAATTCTAGGTAGTTTCTTACGGCTTTAGTGGGTGTAGGTGTTTAATAATGGCCCTCAGGAAGATGGAGGCTGTACCTTGACTTCTAGCCAGGCAAGCTGTTTGCCTGGCTGCGGTGTGTTTTGGTTATTTTATATTATTTAATTAAAATTAACCTTATAAAAAATGAAATGTAATAAAATCTATTTTTTACAATTTTACAGAGTGGAAAAACAAGTTGGCAAGATCGCAAAAACTATATAGTAATATCAGAAATTTACTGTATTTTTTAAGTAGAAAATTAGGAGGTAAAGTTGTGGCAAGAAATAAATCAGCTGCATTAAGCGATGATGATTTGAAGAATGCTAGTGGGGGAACATCGTACCTTGTTCACTTTGAAAACGAGGGGTGGTGCGCATATGACAGTGCAGGTGAAAATTTAGGTTTTTCCGAAAAAAAGCAAGAAGCATACGATATTGCAAAAACCGGCAGCACAGATGGGAAAGTAAATGAAATAACGTACGATGAATTAAAGAGCAATTTGTGGGGAAATAGTTAAAGAGTGCTCTTTTATAGTGGATTATTTTATAATACACACGATGATAGTTCTAAAGGATTTTCTAAAATCTATATAAAAAAGTGAACGTTTCACAGTTTATATGTTACATTAATTTTTGCTGTGCAGCAAAACTGTCTTTATTAGAAATAGTAGAAAAAATGTGCAAATCTTTTGCACACTACTTTTATTTTTTAGTCGTTTTTAGCATAAAACTGTACATGTTGTAGTTAGATGTATGGCCTCAGTTATATTTAGTTTTTAGTCGCATAGATTTTCATATGACTTTTAAGTTTTATGAGGATCAATCTATGCGCTGCAGTTTTGAAAAATATATAAGAAAACCCATAATTTTTACGCTTACTTTAGTTTGCATTTTCAATATATGCCCACCTGTTCTTCTCTCTTTAGAAGAGCCAAACTTAATTTCTCCCTCAGCTGTTTTAGTTGAAGAAAGCACTGGACAATTGTTATATGAAAAAGAGGCAAACGAACTTAGACATTGTGCTTCAATAACAAAGATTATGACTGTACTATTAGTTATAGAAGCCCTTGCTAGAAAAGAGATAAACTTAAAAGATAAAGTAACTGCTACACAACATGCTCAGTCTATGGGAGGATCGCAAATTTGGTTAAAAGCAGGCGAAAGCATGAGCGTAGACGAGTTACTTAAAGCCGTAATGATATCTTCTGCTAACGATGCCGCCGTAGCGCTAGCTGAACACATTTGTGGATCTGAAGAAGATTTTGTTAAAGCCATGAATAAAAGAGCAAAAGAACTAAAAATGCTCAACACCAACTTTAAGAATTGTACCGGATTAGATGAAGAAGGTCACTTAACGACAGCTTCAGATATAGCAATTATGGCGCGCGAATTAATAAAACACGGAGATATTTTTAAATACACCAAGGTTTGGATGGATTACTTAAGGGGCGAAAAAACACAACTTGTAAATACAAATAAATTAATAAAGAGCTACAAGGGAATAACTGGCCTGAAAACTGGAACTACTGACGATGCTGGCTGCTGTATTTGTGCAACAGCTAAAAGAAAAGATGTAGGACTTATATCAGTAATTTTGGGAGCTGAAAACTCTGATGATCGATTTAATGATGCAGCAAATCTTTTAGATTACGGTTTTAATAACTTTATTAAAGTTACACCAAAAATAGATAATATAAACCTTTCTCATGCAAAGGTAAAAAAAGGGCTAAAAAAAGAAATAGAGCTAGAAGTTGCTAACGTGAAATCATTTTTAATACCAAAAGATAATGCAAATGAAATAAAAACAGTATTGGAGCTGAAAGACGAAGTTTTAGCCCCTGTAAGCAAAGGGCAAGTCTTTGGTAGGCTCACCTACAAACTAAATGATAAAGATATAATAAGCTTCAACATCGTTGCAAAAGACGAATGTAAAAAGGCCACTTTTAAAAACATTTTTAAAACCATACTCCACTTCATTTTTGGTGATAATTAATCTCGGACTAGATACAACGTGTAATCTATATAAATGTGTACTTCAGCAGACCTATGTATTTTAATTTTACTTCTCGTTCGATTTCTATGATATCTTACTATGCAGCGGAGACACAATTCTTATCCTTATTTAAAAGCTGCTCGCTTATTAAGCCGGCTACACAAGCACACAACCTTATAAGAGACTTACATGACCCTCTGCCATCTAAATTTGCGTAAATGCAAAACCAAGGGCACATGGCAACTGGATCCATATAAGAGTTTGCTTTTTTACACTTATAAAAATTGTATCCTAAGATCAGTTATGCGTAGTATGCAAGTTAAGGAAGAACAAACTAGTTGGCCGTAGAAATACACCGGACCAGATACAACATGCAACTTATGTGAACTTGTACATCAGCGAGCCTATGTATTTCCGTTTTACTTCTCGTTCGATTTCTATGATATCTTACTATGCAGCGGAGACACAATTCTTATCCTTATTTAAAAGCTGCTCGCCTATTAAGCCGGCTGCACAAGCACACAACCTTATAAGAGACTTACATGACCCTCTGCCATCTAAATTTGCGTAAATGCAAAACCAAGGGCACATGGCAACTGGATCCATATAAGAGTTTGCTTTTCTACACTTATAAAAATTGTATCCTAAGATCAGTCATGCGTAGTATGCAAGTTAAGGAAGAACAAACTAGTTGGCCGTAGAAATACACCGGACCAGATACAACATGCAACTTATGTGAACTTGTACATCAGCGAGCCTATGTATTTCCGTTTTACCTCTCGTTCGATTTCTACGATATCTTCCTATGTAGCGGAAACACGATTCTTATCCTTATTTAAAAGCCGCCTGTTTATTAAACCGGCTCCACAAACGGAGGCATTATAAACTAGTTCGCGCGATCCTCTAGCCGCCTAAATCTTCGTACACGCAAAACCAAGGGCATCATATTAGCTGCTCAGGCCGTAAGAAACAGATGGTCCACACTCATGGCGTTTGGAGCAGAGCGTCCCATCTCTGCTCCACCCACGATCTCTATTATTTGGTCGCTCCACTACTAACTTCGTCTAAGCTTTCAATATCAATGCTTTTTTTATTTTGTTTTTCTGCACCCATAAAAATTAATTTTCTCAAATAAATCATGTATAGATAGATAGTACAAAGAAGAACAAGCAGCTAGTCAGCCGTATATACTGGCGGCTTAACAGGTTTAGATAACAGGCCTAGTCGGACTATAAGAAAAACGCGGTCTACTCAAATTAGGAATCGGACTAGAAAAATATTGCGGCGGCTCATAAAAATTGTGCGGTCTCGACTCATAAGTACGAATACGACCATCATAAAGGTAAGGTTTTACTCCACCACTAACTTCACTTAAACTTTTTCCATCAATGTTTTTATTTTTTATTTTCAAACTATAAAAACTACATCCCTAAAAATTAATCTTTATGTAGCTGTAATATAATATGTAAGTCAAAAAGAAGCACGAGCTAGTCATCCGTAAAAATATACCGGACCAGGTACAACAAGCAACCTATGTAGATTGTACGCCATTAGACAGACCTATATATTCCCGCTTTACCTCTCATTTGCTTCTACGATATCTTACTATGCAGTGGAGACACGATTTTTATCCTTATTTAAAAGTCGCCCGCTCATTAAGCCGGCTCCACAAACTGGCAGGCATAAGGAGCCTTTGCCTGCCTAAATCTGCATACATGCAAACCAGAGGGCACGTGGCAGTCCAGATCATAAGAAACTTATGGACCACACTTCTAGCTAAGGGGTAAGATGTCCTATCTCTGCTCTACTCGAGACCTCTATTATTTGGTCGCTCCACCAGCTAGCTTCATTCTCATTTCCACTTACGTTGATTATAGGCAGCCTGAACGCCACCATAATCAAATCCTTCCAAATCGTTCAACGTTTTCCATTTCTTTCCTCTATTATGGCTTGCATCCAACACTTTGGCTTTCTCAAAAGCACCTTTTCCCTGAAATCTATTCACCATCTCATGAGTTTCATTATCATAAACGGTATAAATGTCCTGTTCAAGCCAATCGGACTTTTTGTGACCAATTCTACCCCCACTAACGACATCAAAATCTCTTTCAGAAAGAGCTCTTCCCTTCTTCATTGTATTCACAGAAACCACCTCCAATATAGAATTTTAAAACTAAGAGTTAAACCTAATAACATATAAAAAAAAAAAAACGTCACTATTCTTAAGTTAATATACTAATTTAAAAAAATATTTAGGTAAAACCTATAACTAAAGAATAATCTTAGCTTCTCTAGATCCACTGAAAATTATTAATAAAAAGTCAAACATAAAACTAAATAACTCCCCATGTTCTTAATGAAGAAGTCCCCAATCTCTGCCTTTTTTTAAAATAGCATTTGGTTTATCTAAGCTATAATATTGAGAATTGTGCTTCAAGTTGCTTAATTTAGCGTTTAGTGCAGCGTCTTTGCCTTTAAAATCGTCTACCATTTCACCGCTATTATCATCAAATACCTCGTACACTTTATACGCCTTTCCAATCAAAGGTTTTTTCATCCTAACTCCGACCCATCCTCCACTTGCACCACTCAAGTTTTCTTCAGAAAGTTCATTACCTTTTTTTGCTTCTATACCCATAAAATTGCCTCCTATGGCATCATGTATTGTCTGTAAACTAAAGAAGTTTACGTTCATATTATATCAAAACTAGATATATTTGTCAATGATTTTATTAATATATTATAAAATAAAATTGAAACTTAATCAAAAAGTATATCCAGCGATATCGATAAAAAAATTATGTTGAAGGGCTTATTTTATTTAAAAATTCAGTTAAAACTCTGCCAAGAAAAGGTATTTTTTTCAACATCTTAATTTCGACAATCTTTAAATCTATTAAAAGTACAAAGTATAAAACAAGAGAAATCATCAAAGAAAAAATAATCATTAGTAAATTGTTGCAGATATGTCCAAATAAATATTTAAAAACAGCTAAACTGAATCCGAAAACACACGAAGCCAAACTTGGCAAAAAAAATGTTTTTGAGTAATTGAGTTTTATATTTGTTTCTTTAATTAGCATACAGAGTGATACAGCTAAGATAAAAAGGTATCCAAAAAAAGTCCCCAACCCCGCACCACCTATGTTGATTTTTGGAATTCCAACAAAAACATAATTAGTTATCATTTTAATAATCAAACCAACAGATACAACTTTTAAAGGTAGATCCACTCGTCCTATGGCCTGCAGCATACTACTTACCGGTAGACTGCCAGCCTGAAATATAGTAGCTATTCCTAAAAAAGGTATTACTTTTGAAGCCACAAATACCGCTTCGGGTCTATGTGGGTAGATAAGTCTCAAAAGGTTCGGACCTAAAACAGACAAAAAAACCCCTGCTGGAACCGCAAAAATGAGAGTCATTCTAAGGACAGATTCTACACTATTTTTTAGTTTTTCTTTATCTTTCTTGGTAAAAGCGTGAGTAACTGCAGGCAAAGATACAGTACCCAAACTTTGAGTTATCGCTGGGATCATCATAACAAGAGGCATAGTAAAAGAGAAACATCCTAAAAGAAAACCATGAACATTATCTAAATTAGATGCAGGAATAACATCCTTATACTGCAAAAGTAAAGTATTGGGATCCACATACATAACATGCTGTATTCTTTTTAAGATCAACGTAACATCAATAAAACTTGCCACATTAAAAAATATAGTTCCCGCACCGATTGGAATGGCAGTTTTGAACAGACTTTTTACTATATCTCCTTTACTTTCTGCACCAGATGAAACTAGTAAATCATCTTTTGTAAACCCATAACCTAATTTCTTATGTGCAAAATAGAGATAAACAAACCCTAGCATAGCTCCGATGGTAACGCCCAAAATCGCACCTGCTGACGCTAGTGGAATGACCTTTTTCATTACTTCTTGCAAAGAATTGAATTTTATGCCAAATAATGTGCCACTCGTCAAAAATTCTCTTTTGGCAAAAGTTATAACAAAAAAAGACATCAAAAATCCAATAAAAAACTTGCATCCCGCCTCTATAATTTCAGAAACAGCCGTGGGAACGACATCTCTTAGCCCCTGGTGGTATCCCCTATATATTGACATAAGGCAAGCGAATAAAACTGTAGGCGAAAGGGCAATTATTGCAAACTTAGCCTCCGGGACTTTCATCAGCACCGGTACAAATAACGATGCTGCTAACATTAAAAACGTGCCTACTAATCCCGTTAAAAAGAATATCGGAACACTAACCTCGTATATCCGTTTTACATCTTTGTATCTTCCCAATGCCATGTTTTTGGAAACAAGCCGTGCCACTGCTACAGGCAAACCGGCTGTTGCCAGGGCGAAGAGTGGATTATAAATTTCATAAGCTATAGTGAAGCAAGTTGCCCCAACAGGGCCTATCATGCCTGTTACAAAAATTCGGAACATCATTCCAAGAACTTTTACGAGGAAAATACTTAAGGTCAAAATAAATGTCCCTTTTGCCAGAGACTGTTTTCTATTTGTTTTTATTTTTGCATCCAATCTTTTTATCATAATCGCTTAAAATTTTCCCGAAAACATCCATGAATTCCCAAGATATAAAAATCAATCAACCATCGCGCAATAAAAACCAGTTACATGGTAGAGTAAGTCCAAGCAACGTGTACGGCATTCTATCACATACTACTAAATTCATTATAACAGTATTCGTTATAATCAAAGAAAACAGGAAAAAACAAAACATCGCCGCCAAAATCCGCAAATCCAGGACCAAAACTTTCCTGTTCACACTTTCTAGTCAAATTCTAAAATTAACTTTTCGCCTTTTACCACCCTATCTAAGACACCCCGAACACCTCCGCTCTTAACGAGCTGCCACAGAATCTATCCTCATACCTAACACACACCGAATACCAAAGCACATCCTTGTTCACTAACTTGAAAGCGTCATAAAAAACAAAGGCAAAAAAATAACAAGCAGGTCGGAATTTAAAAACTTTTCAATACAACTGATCATTTTTTACCCCTCACCCAACTATCCCTTCACAACATCATCGCCCGCACCGTTCACACTTTTTTCATTGTGTTCAGCAGCATCTCTCCTAATTTTCTCTATCCTCTTCTGTCTTTCCCAATCACCGTAAGAAGTCCAAATATCACTGGGACCTGCATCTTCATGATCTACCTCTTCTTTATCTTCCACGTCATCTTCTTCTGTGCCAAAAATAAGTTCCTTTGCCTTGCTTAAACCGTCCCTTCTCACCCAGTTCCACGCACCTTTTACTCCAACACACACGGCATATGCAATTCCACCCACTGTTGCCCAAGACGCTGCACTCCATGTTAAACTACCCGCTTTGAGAACGTAATCTAACACTTCGTTCTTAAAACGAAAAAATCTCGAAAATGGTAAATCTTCACTAAAAAAAATTCCTATAATGAAGCGCTTAAACTCTTCCTTATACCCAACGTCGCTTATCTTATTATATATATCCTCATAGCCCATGGTCGAAAAATCAAGTTCGTTTGCTCTGAGCCCAAACCAACGCGCTTTTTCTTTCACTTTAGCGTCAATGTACTCTTTATCCTTGCCTTTGGCTGGACCAGTACCATGTCTAAAAACAGCATCAATAAATTTTAGAGGATTTTTCTTAAACTCCTCCTCGCTGGACTTGTGTATACCCTCAATTCCAAAATAAGAATTTCTATTTTCTAAATCAGCGCCATCTAGTATACTAAGCATAGCCGCTTTTTTTTCATTATCCTTCCGGGTAACATCAATCTTTGCTTTCCTAAGGTGTTCTTTTAAAGCAAAAATGTCTTCTTTCTGAATTAAATCATCGCGAAAAGCATTTTTTCCTTCTCTTTTAAAAAACTTATATGACGCCAAGTCTGACGAAAAATTACTCTCTATATATCTTTTTGCATATCCTTCGTTTTTTCCGTCCCTTATTGCTTCTTCCAACTGCTTATCTATGTCAGCATTATCAAAGCTTTTGCTCCCAAATTTAAGGCCCACAAATGAGTATTTCTTAACTAAATGCCCATAAAGCTCCTCTTTCTGATTATAGTTCAGATAATTTTTCACAAAATTGTAAACATCGTAATCTTCCTTTTTACTGTCATTATCCTGTTCTGCACTAGCGACCCCGCTGACTGTCATACTGCCAACGGCTGCCAAAAAAAGGCCACCCGCACTAAAACGTTTATTCATACAGCACCTCTTTAATAGATTATTTCACTTTAGAGCTCTGCTTGAGTTTATCACATTAAATTAAAGTTGTCAATATCTTTTAAAATAAATAATTTAAATTGAGCAGATAAGATTTAAATACCAGAGTTGCCAATAAAATCTATATATTGTAAAATTCTTGCCGTCGGTACGTTGTTTCAGATGCAAAGGCTTTAAGCTAATGAATAGGTAGAGGTGTGTAGTTTGGAAAATGGGACAAGGATGTTTTCGGTAACCGAAACAAAAGAGAAGTTTTTCAGGCAAACTTTAAAAAAAGTTTACAATGAATTGAAAAAAAAAGGCTATAATCCAATAAATCAGATTGTTGGATACCTTATTTCAGGCGATCCCACTTATGTTACTAATCAAAACGGAGCCAGAGCACTGATCGGGAAAATTGAGCGTGATGAACTTTTGAAAGTGATACT
This sequence comes from Ruminococcaceae bacterium UBA3753, assembly GCA_002372375.1. Taxonomy (GTDB): domain Bacteria; phylum Bacillota; class Clostridia; order Oscillospirales; family Acutalibacteraceae; genus UBA3753. The sequence continues at coordinate 15,339 of DFGJ01000024.1, read as the reverse complement.
AAAGTTTTACTTAGATGTGGATGAGGATATGGGTTGATGTCAACATTAATAAACAGTAAGCTTCGCCGATTTTTAAACTACAGTTGACCTTTGATTAATATTAATTATACTGATGATTCGGGGTGCTTTTGGTATATGAGTGGAAAAAAAGTTGAGAAGCAAAATGCAGGACCGTTTTTTTGTTATAAGAATAAACCTTTGGTAAGATGTGGAGAGATAATTTATTACGGTGATATGTCCGATGGTTGCATAGCAAAAATTCGTATTAAAAGCACCAAAGACATTGATGACCTGAAGATCTCTGGCAAAGTTTCCGTTCAGCTGATTGACACCGACCCGGAAACACCAGTGCCAGAAAGAGTAGTGAGAGTTTCTGAAAAAGTAGGCCTTTACCAAGCGCTGGACGTTGCAAGCACGTGGTTGGCGAAGTACACCCGGTGATTGTTAGTAAAAAGTTTTTAATTAAAGACTTTTTTTAGGAGATTTCGGTTTCACTTTTGGTTTTTGCTATGCTAAAATGTTTACAATTTTGTAATTTGGATTAAGGATGGTGACGAAAGTGTGTCCAATTGTTAGAGAGAAATCGGGGATAATTTGCAAAAGCTTTTACTCGTTTTTAGCGGGGCTAACTATGATCTACCGTTGTTCTACTCCTTGTTTTGCTAGAGTAGCTTCTGGGTCTGCTAGAAGTGAGCTAAAAAAGGTAGAACGTCAGATAGATTACTACAATAAAAGACATAATGCGCGTGTAAAGGATATAAATAGAAGCAGAGACATTGGTTTAAATCTTAAAAAAAATTTTAATCGTTTAGAGAGTAAGGTCGCGGAAGTTTCTGAACGAGTCAGCAAAGTGAAGAGTTCTATAGCCCAAAACGAAGAAGAAATAAAGAAGGCTGAGTTGGAACTAGCAAAATGCTATGAGGATTTACGTGAAGTACTTAACAAAATGTATAAATCGGGTGAAGGGGGCTATGGACTAGATGTATTTTTTGAAACAGAAACTCCTTCAGATGTCGATGATGATATTTGTATTGTTTACGCCAGTTTAGCCCAGTGGGGGAAATTAATAGTCGAAGAGATTAATCATACAAAAAAGAATCTGGAACTTAGTAAGTCGCAACTTGAAGAAAACAAAAAAAGCTTGAGTAGTTTGCGCAATGAGCTTGATGACCAAAAAAATTCTGTGAAAAGAGAACAGGAAGTTAACGATAGCCTCATGAGCTCTTTATATAAAGAGGAAAAAATTGAGAAGGCCAAGCTAGACCTCTTGGAAATGCGGAAACGAAAATTAGAAGCACAGTTGCGGGAAATACAGATTCGACATAATAAAAAGTCTACACTCAAACGTGGCAGTGGTAGATATAGTTGGCCAGTTAATGGCCCATTGACGTCGCCATTTGGTAGACGTTGGGGCAGAATGCACAATGGAATAGATGTAGGTGTCAGTACGGGAACACCGGTCCATGCAGCGGCTCCCGGGAATGTAATAACAGTGGGCTTTGATAGATATGGCTGGGGAAACTATGTTATGATAGACCACGGTAGTGGATACGCTACTCTGTACGCGCATCTTTCTAGGGCTGCTGTAGGCCCTGGTCAGCATGTAGATTCAGCTCAAGTTATTGGATTTAGTGGTAGTACAGGAAGGTCCACGGGGCCTCACGTACACTTCGAGACATGGAAAAATGGTACGAGGTATAACCCACTTAGCGAACTTGGTTAATTTTGTTATCGGAACCTCTTTTTTAGCTTTTGTTTTTGGATTATTGTGTCAGTTAGAAGAATTGCAGTATTGGGTTGCGAAATCATCACGAGAGTAGATTTTTTCTTGTTGAAGTTGTGTTCTTGTCGATTTTTTAGTTTTTAGAATTATAAAAGCGATGCTTCGGGTAGCACTTGTTAGTTTTGTTTTTTGTTGTCTACAGATTTCTTTATGAATTCTTTAACCGTATTCTTAAAGTTTATCGATGAGTAGATTATTTTTGTTTTCAAAAGAGTTAGGGCTATTTTTTTTATTTTAAGTATTGTGGCACATGCTTTACATAAGAATTTTTTGCTAACTACAAAATGCCACGCTATCCAACCTAGAAGTTCAGCAAAAAGGATATAGAAAGACACTTCACCGCTATTGATTGGAAGAGAGAGCAAGAAGGAACAAAAAGAGATTATTATAAAATATACAATATCTATAGAATTTTGATCTATTTTATTGAAAATGGTTTCTATAATTTTAAGTAGATCAAAAAGCACAGAAAAAATTACGCCTAGTGAAAATGAAGCAAAAAAACTAAATACTTGGTTGTTAAGTGTGTTTTCCATTTTATTTTTTGATGAATTTTAGGATACTTTCTTACTTAAAAATTTTTTCAAAAAAACTCTTTTTACTTTTAGCTGACTTACCTTTTCCTCTGTAAGTTAGGGCAAAAATTTTGCCTGTTAGGCAAAGCTCTCCTTGCTCCAAGTTCAGCTTTTTTATATGCAGATTTTCGCCTGTTATCAAAAGACTTTCCTGCTGTGTATATGCAGTTACAGTTTGATCATTAAAATTTTCAATATCTGTAATACCACTTATTTGTAAAAACGATCTATTTTTTAAAGAAAGATTGTGTGGAAGTATATTTAGTTTTTTACACGATTCTAAATTATTCACTGAAATACTCCCTTTTTCATTTATATAAACGTATGATAAAATATACTAATATATTACTATCTGGAAACTGTTTTATATGGCTTTCGTTGAATTACCCTATCTTTGATAATTTCATATTGAAAACTGCTGCTCAATATTTTATAATAGTGGCACTATTTATATCATTTATCTATGGAGGTTTGTTTCATGAGTAGGTTTTTACGTTTCGCTGGCACTGGAACTGTATTTTTTGGTATGTTAGGCTCAGTTGTTAGTTCTGGTTGTGGTGCCGCTGGAGGAAAGAGTTGCAGTTATAACACAAGGAAAGAAAGACCTGTTATTGTTATCACAAAGGGTGATAATACTAATGCCAAGAATGAAGGCCTAAGTTGGAAGTCAAAGTTACTTATTTTACTTGGATTTTTGGGAGCAACATGTGCGGTTACTTATGGAGTTGTGAACGCCTCTGATGAAACCAAGGAAAAAATGCTCAATTATTATAACGCTTATACTTTAGTTACGGATGTGGGATTGAGAGCAATGTACTTTGTAGATATAGCCTTAAAGCTTTTTGGTTTGGACCGTAATAGTAGGGGACGTTGAGTAGTAATTGGTCTTTGGCGTGCTGTCTTCTGGTGTTTGCTCTTTAGAAAAAGTGTGACAGTAGTGTTTTTTTTCATGGCATTGTGTTTTCGCTCTTATCCGGGTGTTTTTGTGTAGTGGAGTCCGCCTTGTAACAGGTTTCGCTTCACGTATCTGGTGTTTTTTTGTATTTGCATTAGGCGATTGTTTCGTGCATTTGCGAAGTTGCTCGTTATTTTTGGCTGATTCTTTTTTGGTTAGATGCCGTTATTTTTACGTTGCTGTTGGGAGTGGTTATGTGTGAGCACGAATGCAACGATTCGCCAACTCTGGTTTTTTAGAAAGCAGTCACGTTCATCTTGCTGAGCGGTTCCAGAGGTTGGGCGTTTTCAAACCACGTTTTTTACTTTTTATCCAATGTCCATACCCGCTTAAATGTGTTGTTTCCGGACACACTGCAGGCTTCATCTTTGTTTGCCCAGTGTTTCTCAGACCATATTATCTTGCTTCAGTACACGCTAGCCGAGTAGCTCCTAGTTTGTTCTATCTTTAAGGCTAAGACTGGTGACCCTGTGAGGGGTGTAAAAATAAAGTCTTAGTAAACCCTCTATTGGCCCGGCGTTTCATGAAGTCCGAGCTCACTTAATTCAAGCCTTATTTTTTCGTAGTTTTCTTTACTTAGTGGAAAAAGCGGAGGCCGACATTCTCCGCTTTCAAAACCGAGAATAGACAGTGCAGACTTTACAGGGATGGGGTTAATATCACAAAATAATAAATTCATGATCTTAAAATATTTGAAAAACAGCTCTCTAGATTTTTCTATTTCTTCTGAAAAGAATAAATTAGTTATGTCGTGCACCACCTTCGGAAAAATGTTAGCAAAAACCGATATCACGCCTATTCCACCTAGCGACAAAACTGGCAGAACCTGATCGTCGTTTCCAGAATATACCGCAAGTTCTTCACCACAAAGTGATATCACCTCGGCGATATGGGAAATATCTCCACTTGCTTCCTTTGCCGCTACTATATTTTTTATCTTTGAAAGCCGTAAATATGTTTCGGGAGCAATGGTCATACCGGTTCTGGAAGGTACATTATAAAGTATTACAGGTAAACTTACAGATTCCGCTATTAACTTATAATAATTACAAAGACCTTCTTGAGAAGTTTTGTTGTAGTAAGGTGTTACCACCAAAACTCCATCGCTTCCTAGGTTTTCGGCTGCTATAGAAAGTTTTATTGCATGTTTGGCGTCATTACTCCCTGTTCCAGCAACGACTGGAATTTTTCCATTCACTTTATTCACAACAAGTTTTATTATTTCGCTTTTTTCTTCATCACTGAGCGTAGCACTTTCACCTGTCGTACCACAAACTATTATTGCATCGGTCTCGTTTTTTAAATGAAAATCCACAAGTCTTTCTAGTTCTTTAAAATTTACGTTTCCATATTTATCCATCGGAGTAATCAAGGCCACACCAGACCCTTTAAAGATATTCGCCTTCATTTAAATATTGCTCCCAAATATATAATTCTCGAACCGCCAACTCTACCGCAAACAACATTAGGAGTATTGCAAATTAAATCGAGAAACCGGAAAAGGAAATTGTTCAACAGTATTAAATTTAGTGCACAAAAACCGCTCCCCCGAATTTTCTATTTTTTAAATTCTTTCCAGAAATTTTTATTTACATACTAGTTCATAATGTTGACCTAAATTTTCTTATTGTCAAGTTAAATATTTTTAGAACCTGTAAGTAAAATCAATTAAAGGCGCATACCAGTTTTCGCAAAACTTCAATATTCCTTCCACGTCAAAGTCATTTTATGCTATTATTTCTGCGCATAGTTTTGCAATTACAGGCATGTAGCGCTGACATACCATACTTGTTTTTTAAAATGTTCTGTTTTTTATTATTTTGGAGCACAATATTGTCGCCTCCTTCAAGTAGCGAATTTTGCACCGATTTGCTACTTAAGAAAAAAACGGTGGTGGCAACGCTGTACTAAACTACATCAGTTACGGCCGATCTCATTTTGTTTCTAGGAAACATATCTACAATTCATTTTATTACAAACTCCCACAAGTGTAGATTGTACAGTCTCAAATCTTTTTGCCCTCATCAGTTTAAAATTAGGAAAAATTGTTAAATTATTTTCACTCTAAACTTCTTAAACCAACAGTCGATCTGTATTATATATGCCATGATTTGTGGAATTTTCATTAACTGCCCATACCAAGGCTCGGATATAGAACTTTCCGATTTTTGCATCAATGACGTTATATTTTCATAATCCAGTATGGTAGAAAGAACGGAAGTTTTTTCTTTTAAGATTTCTTTTACTTTTGCGCAAACTGCCTGCATAAAAACCGGATTATGTGTTTTAGGATACGGACTCTTTTTTCGCAAAACAACTTTATCTGGCAAAATTCCCTTCATTGCCTCGCGCAAAATACCTTTTTCTCTACCATTCAGTGCTTTTATTTCCCAAGGCATGTTGTAAGTATACTCCACAATTCTGTAATCACAGAAAGGCACTCTTAAGTCAAGATCTGAATATGAACTCATTCGCTCTCCTCTATCTAAAAGTGTTTGCATGAACCAATTTAGATTTAAAGTAAACACTTCACGCATTCTTGAAGAAAGTTTGGATTCTTTTGGTAATTTTTCTACATCTTTTATAGCATTTTTATATCTTTGATATACATATTCATCTGCTCCCTTTAATACACCCTCTCTTAATATGCTCTTCCTAAGTTCTAAAGAGCCCGCCCATGGAAATGATTCTTTAACTAATACATTTTTATCGTGGTACCACGGATATCCACCAAATAGCTCATCTGCACACTCGCCTGAAAAAGCAATATCATATTCTTTCTTTATCTCTTTACAAAACAAAAGTAAAGAAGAGTCAATATCTGCCATGCCTGGTAAACTTCTTGCTAAAGTGGCATCATATAGTGAATTTGCAAGATTTCCGTTGGCAATAGTAACCATTTTATGTTTGGATTTAATATAATCCACCATAGTATTTATAAAACTTTTGTCTAAATTGGGCTGATAAAAACTTTTCTGAAAATACTTATCGTTATTAAAATAGTCTACAGAATATGTTGTTAACTGTTCTTTTTTATGATTTTTGTAATAATCTGCAGCCACTTTAGACACTATGCTGGAATCTAATCCCCCCGATAGCAGGCAACAAAATGCTTGATTGTTTGGAAACTGTTTTTTTATAGAGTCTTCTACTAAAAATCTAGTTTTTTCGATGGTTACACTCAATGAATCCGTGAACTCTTTAGCTTTTAATCTCCAGTAACGTTTGCGTTTCAAAGTCCTATCTTTGCAGGAAAACACCGCATATTCGCCTGGCAGAATTTCATATATTCCCTTAAGTACACCGAATCCAGGGGTTCTTCCAGGCCCTATAAAAAATATTTCCTTAAGGCCTTCTTCATTTATAACCGGTTTAACTAAAGGATTGCTAAGAAGGACATTAATATAGGAAGAAAATATAATTCCATTTCCATATTTATAAAAGAATAGGGACTTAACGCCTATTCTATCTCGTGCCAAAAAGAGCTCCTTTTTTTCATCTGACCAAATAGCTAAAGAAAAAATCCCATTAAACTTATTAAGACAATCTCTGTCCCATTTTAAGAAAGCCTTAATAAGCAATTCGCTCTCATTTTTACTGTTTACAAGAACACCTTGATCTGAAAGCTTATTCCTAACATCTTGTGCATTGTAGAGATTTCCAGAATATAAAATAACATATTTCCCCCTGTTTGGCACATCTACACACAACGGGTGTAGATATTCATAGCCCAACGAATTAGCAATACTTCTGTTTAACAATCTTGCATTGGTGCTTCTATATATACCACTCTCACTTTTAAATTTCCCGCTATTAAAGAAAAAACTGTCCGCCATTTTGAAAATAGACGGTTCATTAAATTTATTGTCAATATCTATCCATCCTGCTATACCCCGCATAAAAAAACTCCTAATAAACAAAGTATCATGTAATACCAATTTATTAAGAGTATTAATTTGATGTGAAAATAAATCTAATTTTACTTCTTGAAATCAAACTTTATATCAATAGTATTCTTCTTCTCATCCCAATCTAGTATAACAACATGACTTGGATTTAAATTCAAATGCGGGAACTTTTCTTTGCAAATATCTTCTACAACATCCCTTGCATTCGTAAATATAACTCTCCCTGGTGTATCTACCGTTGCCGCTTTAGTCTGTATTTTCTCTAGAATATTTTTAAGTACCTTCTTTTTAAGTTGTTCATCTTTAGAAACCGTATCGCTATATTTTACACTAAAACTATTCGTTTTATCTTCAGGATGACCGAACAAATCGTCCTCGATCATCTCATATGAACTTTTACGCAAAGGAGCGACAAAGACAGGAGCAATATAAGCACGAGAATACATCGGGTCGCCACCCCATGCTTTCAGATCTTCGATGTATTTCTGTCGGACTGCATTCAGAGCTCCCTCAAGAGAACCGGAACCGAAGATGGCACTCACTAGATAATTTAAAGAATAGGACAACTGATGGCTCTGAAAATTCGATGTGGCTATCACACCATACGTAACTGGATAAGGTTGATTATCAAAATTCCACGTTACATATTTATTCGTTATAAGCTTAAGTATAGGGCCCTGGGCATTACGATTTTCCACCTGTTTTTCGATTTCATCCATAAGAATAACGGTGTATTTTTTGTTAATATTTTTAGTCAACGCAACCGCCTGAGGTTCTTTGTGAGACCCCTGATAAGACGGTGCAGATCCTGAAATACTTTTTTCAACCTCTGTCGCATCTTTACCAGAAACATTTAATTGAGGTGCACCGTTCTTACAACCAGAAAGCAACTCATAAACATGATCTGCTAACTTACTTTTACCCGTTCCGCCAATTCCTAAACAAAAAAGCACGGGAACCTGTCGCGATTTTATTGGATCGTAATTTAAAAGGTCCTCTATAAAACGTAGAGTTTCTTTTATGACAATGTCTATTTCCACTCCACCACGCATTCTTTTCCTAAGAAATTGTTCCACCTCGCCACCCGCAGACAGACGGGACAACAGCTCTCTAAGAAGAGTATTCTTATAATCTTTCTTTTCAGATTCATTTATAAACAATAAGCCATTGTAACCAACCTTATATGCACTGTACAGCTGGTAAAATTCAGCATATTTAATGTTGCCAGCAAAATTTTCCTTATCGTATGCATACCACTGGCTACAATCCTCAGCCATGCCCTCTACATCTGCCTCACTATCGAAAAGACCTACGGACCGTATTTTATTTCTAAAAAGGTAAAAAACCTTAAAGAAAGGCCAAGCAACAGCAGAAAGTATTCCAGATAGCAACTTACTATTTTTTTTAATGGAAGGAAGAACTGTCTTTTTTGCGTATGCGATTAATCCTTTTTTTCTCAAATAAGGAAAAATACCACCAGCTGACGATCTTCCTCTAAATTTATATGACCCGCGGCCTCTAATTTTTCCAGTATTCTTGTAGTTGACTTCATTTTTATCTTGAAAAACAGTGTCGCTGTTCAGATCATCAAAAGAGTTCAAAAACTCTAACCCATTTTCATTACCTCCTGATTCAGTGGAGGAGAGGCGTTCACTGACGTTCACCCCAGCGCTAGCTTCGTCCAGAAACATTTTTCCCACATTTTGGCTTGGCGATTTCTGTTCCGGCAATTGGTTTACAGCTTCCCCCACACTTGACGCCAAACCTGCAAGAAGTACACTAGCTGCTATTCCTTTACCTTTCTTCAAAACATGCACACTCCTTATAAAAAATATACACACAGCAAAAAACAAAAACATCAACGGAACACTAAAAAACTGCATCAACATTAACACATAAACATAACTACAGCACTATACATCCACACTCAACTATCCGAGGGCACTACACTCTACATCAATAAAATCAGATACGGCTCAGGGGTAAATAGCTTTAAAACCAAAACAAAATACAAGAAATATATTACAAAAAAACAACCTAAACATCAAAAACGAACAAGAACGAGGATAAAAGTCCAAACAGACTACAATCAACCAGGGACACAGAACAAACAAAGCAAGTGAAGCAAACGAAACTAACACCGAACATAAACGAGAGAAATAAAGCTGCAATATCTACGAATCCGAAAACCAAATACTAATGCCTAGCACCAAGATACACAAAACTCTCAATCTACGTCAGGATTTTAACATAAACCATGAAAAAAGTAAACATTTTTTTGAAAGTATTTAAACTTATTATTCTTAATTGAGTAGGAACTGGAATATATTAGTAAAATAAAAAAGAAAATAATTGAATTTTTTGCTAAAATGTTGTATAATAATTGTAAATATAGATTTAAATTATACTTTTCTCTTTTTTTCACCGTAAGGGGGATTTGTGTTATATGGAAATGAAAAACGAAACAAAAAAGCACGAAAGTAATATTTCTGGAGAGAATATAAAAGAAATAAGGAAAAATAAGCATTATAGTCAAGATGATTTAGCTACAAAACTGCAGCTAAAAGGCCTGCCGGTAACTGCTTCCACGATATCGAAAATTGAATCTAAAGACAGGTCTGTTTCCGATAAGGAACTACTTGCTTTTTCGAAAGTGCTTAATACTAGCGCACAAGACCTAATTTCTAAAGGAAATGAAGAATTGTTCAGCTAGTTTTTTGTGTATTTTTGAATTCATATAAACTGCGTGGTTAAAATGAGCATTATTTGAATATAAGGATTTAAATTTGTAAAAAAGACTATTAAATTTGTAATAATCTGTAATTTAGCCATGAGGTTTAGCCTATAACTACGTTAGATGATTTTTGTACGGTATTTTGAGATTTTTTGTAACAGAACTTTAAACTAGAAATAAAATATATCGATTTTTCTTTATATTTTTTGATAAATGCAATTTAATATTTTTTGAACTCACAAGCCTTTTACTTGATTTAGAATATCCTGTAGTCACATTCGGTCGATATTTGACTTTTTTGCTTTAAGTGTTTTTTTGGAGATGTTTTTGTGTACATAAAACGAGTCATATGTATTGTTTCTTTTATTATTTTAGGTTCTTTTCTATTTGTAGGGTGCAGCGGTAGTAAAAATTCTCCGGAAAAGCAAACCATAATTTGTGGTTTAGAATCAGAACCTACTAGCCTTGATCCGCAAGTATGCAGTGATACTTCTGCCAAAATAGTAATAGAGAACTTATTTGAGGGACTCACAAAAATAGATTCTACCGGTAATGTAATACCTTGTGTAGCAGAAACTTTTGAAAGTAACAGTAATTTCACAGAGTATACTTTTCGTTTAAAGAAAGGTGTCTATTGGGCTTGCAAAGAGAAGGTACCCGTTTTGGCAAAAGACTTTATTTTTGCTATCAGAAGAGCTTTGTGGAAAGAAACACAGGCCAAAGACGCATACCTTTTATACTGTATAAAAGGTGCTAAAGACTACGCTCAATCACGTGAAAAATATAACATTACGGGGATTAAAATGTTAGATGACTACACTTTAAATTTTATTTTAGAGTATCCTGTTGAAAATTTTCCTCGAATCCTTGCCGAACCTATTGCGAGACCTTGTAATGAAGATTTTTTTAAAGCATGTGAAGGACAGTATGGAATGGAAGGCACTAAAATTTTAAGCAATGGACCTTTTCGTATCAAAACAAAGTATGGTTGGGATCATTTTAACACTATAAATTTAATCCGAAATGAAAACTATGCCAGTAAGGAAAAAACTATCCCACAAGGAGTGACATTTATTATAAAAAAAGTCAATGACGACCCTCTAAAACTTGTTAGTAACAAAACATTAGACATAAGTTTTGCTTTTAATGGAAAAATACCAGATGTAGAAATTAAAAAGGTAAAAAAAGTTGAAAGTGGCAGATACATCCACTGGGGACTATTTTTCAATTTGGAAGATGAATATTGCAAAAATCTAAATTTCAGAAAAAGTCTAGTGTTTTCGATAAATAGAGAAAGCATCCTATCTGCCATAAGTAAAAATGAAGATCTGAAAATTTTAGATGACATAATTGCCGGTAAATTACTCCAAAACGGTAAAATTATAAGCTCACAAGAACGAAATGAAGAGGTAAAAAAACTATATTTCGGAAATCCCAAGAAATTTTTAAATGCTTTTTTTAGCGAAACAAAAATAAAAAAATTCACTGCTCCAACTATTTTATGCCTAGACAGTGATGTTTTTAAAGATTTGGTAAGCGATATTATCGAAGACTTAAACGACAACTTAGGTCACCATTTCAATATGCTGCCCTTACCAGAAAGCGAATTTAAAGCTAAAATAGCGCACAAAGATTACCAAATTGCTGTAGTTCCTGTGCTTTGTGAAAGTGAGTACGCCAACGACATTTTAAATGTATTGAGCGCGAATAATTCCTCAAACTTTATAAAAATAGATTCTGCTGAATACAGCTCGTACTTGAATTCAGCACTCAGCACAGACGCATTTCCGGCTGAATGTTTTATAAAAAAAGCTGGAAACTATATTTTAGAAAACGCACTATTCTATCCTTTATACCAAGAGCCTGTTTATTATTTAGTTTCTAAAAACTTAAGTAATGTAGATTTTTTGAAAAACGGAGGAGCAATCAGTTTAAAAAAAGCAAAAAAGATTAAGTAAAAAGACTATACACATCGCAACAAAATTTCGTGAGGTAATTTTGTTCCGTACTTTTTTATACTTATCGATAGTCTATTTTCTACATGTGCTTCACAGAATACCTCTTTTTTGCGGCAATTGCAACGACAGAGCTGGGAATTCTTATTTACTGAGCAAAAAAATTAAATGAAATCACGTAGTAATTCCGTCGTAACTAATTTTGAATTAGCGGCAGCTCAGCTACATTGAGATATTTTGTAAAAGTAGTTACGATAGTTTTTTGCCGAGGCAAAAAATAGTGGCACATGTGTAATCTGAAGTTTACAAAAGTTGAAAAAAGAGTTACTGCAGACTCTAATGTGTGGATCCATAGCTGCTATTTTAGTCGACAGGTTTTCAGAATAACCTAAGCTTACAGAAAACGTAACCGTAGGCATTGGTAGTGAAATATACAAATAAAAGTTATATATGGAAGAAAAAGAGCTATTTCCTACCCAATTTTACAAAGGGGTAGAATTTGGCAAGGCTACAAAGTCCACTCCCGCTTGAGAGGCTAAAAAACAGGCGGAGAAAGAAATTCCTCAATTGTGCTCTAAGAATTTTTATTTTTTAATACATAAACACCTGCCCCTTCTTAATACCATTTCCGCTTCCACCTTATGCCTAAATCATTAAGCTCTGACCTATAGTACACTCTCTCCGGGACTAAATCTATATCAAGTTTGTTTAGAATTTTATTTGCTTCCTCGTAATCAAATTTAAACCTGTATTATCTAAACCAATAAGGATTATGTGGTTCAAACTTAACTGCCACGCTTTCTAGAGCTGAGTCACCAATAGCAGGATGCTGCCCTTTGTGTTTTCACTTTTCTTTTTCATAAACTATAACCTACCTTTAAAATACAAATTAAAAATGTGTAACATCAAACCTAAAATCTTTTTTTGTATACTTCCAGGCTAATCCCATTTTTTGCTGGATAGTCGAGAAAGCACACGGTCAGAGAAAAAAGTACATCAATATTATATAAATCTTAAGTCACTCTCTTAATATGACGGATGAACATCCGCCTTCTCAGGCAAGAATTGCATCAATTTAGCATCAGAGCCTCTTTTTATACCTAATTTATTAAGCTTTGATCTGTGGTATACTTCATCCAGAACTAAACCAATGTGAAGTTTATTTTTAGTTTTAATTACTTTCCCAGGACTAGACATAAACCTGTATGAGGGAATCCACCTGCTCACCTTCTTATTCGGAGTCTCCAATTTCAGCCCCACTTTTTTGTGTCTCCACACTTCTCTGTTTCTATAGATTATCACTTTCCTTTCTTTAAATTTGGCAAACTAAAAGTGTGTAACAAAAATCCAAAATCTTTTTTAGCTTATCGCGTAAATCAGAGTCGCTGGTATAATCTATTGGTCCCTTTTTTTCAAGTCGCCTGTGCAGTATTCCTTATGTGCTTCCAAGCTAATCTCTTTTTATCTTTATTTTCTTCAACTTCATCGTCGGTAAACATAAACCCGACTTTGCCAAGAATACCTTAAATACGATAAGCAAACCCGCCCACAGCTCCGTCGATTTGCTTTTTTAGTTATTTTTTTCATAAATACTTACACGTAGACCTTTATTCATCTAAATTTTCTCTACTTTTATTCGCATGGCATATATCTCGAATAAGACCTAGATAATCAAAAGACAATATTCCTGCCTATTTGACCTTAAGTAAAGAATTAAGCCGCACTTATCCATCGTGTTTGATTCACAAAGACTTTAGACCTATGCATAACTTAAAAATCCAAAAAGTTGTATAATCAAGCGATAATCTATCCGCATTAGCAGATCTCAATTTTATTGGGCCGTACTTGTGGAAGTTTTTTATTATCTCGAATTTATGTTGAGGACTATCCGGTAAATATTCATTTTGAATATAGCACAAGGAGATTTTAGTTGAATTAGCGAATATTAGCGAAATCGCTACCACTTAAGATCGGCGTTTATTTTCGGCTCTATACTGCTTTCTTGGTTTTCGTGCGCTATATCTGATAATACGGTTTCTGTGGGATTATTTTTTAAAAATTCTACCACCCTTTTTACTATATGTCCAAAATAAAGTCTGTCACTACCGCTGTCAGATAGCAGGCACTCAAACCCTCCATGATTTATAAGACCCTTTTCGTCACTGCATATGTCAAAATAACATACACCTTTTTCCAGTTGTTCATTCATATACCAATGTTGACAATGAGCACAATCATACAGTACTGGGGATGTACCCTTACGCATTTTTAGGTCTCGAATCGTGCGTCCCGGTATGTTTATGTTTGTTAATAAAGAATATCTGGCAAAGTACCCATCCAGTTATTTGTCGTAAAATCAGTGCAAATAGCGTTTGCGTCACTTACACCGTCAGATGCAATCGCTAAGTGGTTTACAAGTTTGTCAGCATCTTATGTCATTTCTGGTTTTACACTATTGCTACCTGCTAAATCAAGTTCTTCCATACCTCCTATAAAACCGCCTGATAAACTAAAACCACTTTTTTGTGTAAAACATTTCCGGCCGTTATGTTAACATTTGAACAACAATTTTTTATAAAAGCATTACAGTTAAATTGTAATCCTGTAAAGTCATCTTCCCAAAAATAAAAGTTTGACGATCCAACGTCAGTATTTCCTGCGGAAAAACATGAATCTAGTAAAAATATTTTGACGAAAACTCCAAACTTAAAATTTTATATACCTTAGGTACCAACTTAGACATATTACGGACGTCGGGGATACAGTTAAAGACACACACGAGCCGCTAAACATAAGTTTAACAGCACCAGTCACTGAATTTGATTACAATTGCATAAAAAAAAGTAAGCCAGACACCTTTGGCAATTTTCAAAAAAAGTGTCCAAGGCTTTTAGACGACATTTCGAGCCAAACGAGCGAAGCTGTGACTGAACAAGCAAACTATTTGATGAATGCGTTCGGCGATAAAATAGAAGCAAATCCGGTGAAATGTAGGGTCACCTAGACGACTATAACGCAGTCCACGAAGGCGTCAAAAAAATATGTACTTGTATTATACACAACAATACTATAAATGTCAACATATTTTTAAAAAAGTAAACATCAATCGTTATACATTAATATAGATAAAATTTTTCAAACAAAAATATTTTACATTTAACTTATGTAAAATATAAAAACAAACCCCACTGGGCACGTTTTCCGCGCCCAACAGGAAGATTGCTCAAAAAATAACTTTTTTACATAAAAAAAGTTGGCACCTACATATTTTCCCCAGTCATCACTAACTAAGTATCTTCTGCACTGCCAGGCTTAACTTCCGTGTTCGATATGGAAACGGGTGGACCCCCTGCGTCATTGACACCAACTGTAAAAGTAGTGGGTATTTGGCTCCCCCAACTGGGCTCGAACCAGTGACATCATGATTAA